>NZ_BJDN01000008.1 GCF_005405165.1 Loigolactobacillus binensis | reverse complement strand
GTTAGGAGATAATCTCAAGACCCTTACTGTTGACCATGGGAAAGAATTCGCCAACTACAATTTGATTGAAGAACAGGCCGGTGTTCCGCTGTACTTTGCGCACGCTTATTCGCCACATGAACGAGGCAGTAATGAAAATCGCAACCGAGTACTACGCCGCTTCATTCCCAAAGGTCAACCGATTGATGAGATTACCGATGATGAATTGATTCAAATTAACTGGTATTTGAATTCCCGACCACTCAAATGTTTAAATTGGCGAACACCGATTGAGATCTTTTTGCGTAATCTGCGTTACTAAATTTGTTCAAGTTATTTCTTGCAATCTGCCAAAGTAAAAAAAGGTTGCATCCCTAGTTTGTAACCGGTAAAATTGGTTTTCGTAAATTAAGAGAGAATTGAGGGAAATTTCGTGAGTATTTTAATTGCGCTGATCCCAGCCGTTTGTTGGGGCAGTATCGGTTTAGTAAGTGGTAAGCTTGGTGGTACTGCACATCAACAGACACTAGGGATGACCATCGGGGCGTTAGTTTTTGCGTTGGGAGCCTACTTTGCTTACCATCCTGTATTAAATGTAAAGGTATTCCTTGTCGGGATCGCTTCTGGTTTATTGTGGAGCGTTGGTCAAGGTCAACAATTCCAGTCTATGCAAGTAATGGGGGTTTCCCGAACGGTACCGATGTCCACTGGGATGCAACTTGTTGGTAATACGTTAGCGGGCGCATTGCTATTTCACGAGTGGCAAACTGGTCGGGAGGTCAGTCTTGGTGTTTTAGCACTAATTATTTTGATCGTTGGGGCAACTTTGACGTCCCGTAATGATCCGGCTAGTCGGGTGGTTAAGGAAGAGAGTTCAGAATTAAGTCGTGGCTTACGGATCCTATTGATTTCGACCATCGGTTATGTTGGTTATACGATCGTTGTTGATTGGGGTCAAGTTAACGCAATTGCGGTGATCTTACCACAAGCTATTGGGATGTTGATCGGTGCGATCATTATGGCAATGGGTAAAGATGTTCGCAATGTTGCAACAATTAAAAATATCATTACTGGCTTACTTTGGGGTGCTGGAAATATTTTTATGTTCCTTTCGATTCCCAAAGTCGGCTTAGCGGTTTCTTATTCATTGTCACAAACAGGGATTATTATCTCTACACTAGGTAGTATTTTCTTGCTTGGAGAAAAGAAAACCAAGCGTGAAATGATCTATGTAGTGGTTGGCTGCCTGTTCGTTATTGGTGGCGGGATCTTACTTGGTTATATGAAAGCTTAATAAAGCATAGAAAAACTGTTGGCAAAAACGCTAGCAGTTTTTTTATTGTCCACTTTTTAAAGCCCTTTCAGCCCATAAACTTGCTTGCAATTTATTGGCAAAGCGGCTAAAGTTATTTCTGGTAGTTACTATATTAAGGGAGGCTATTTTTAATGGCACATATTACATTCGATGATTCCGCCGTTAGTCAGTTTGTCCATGATAACGAATTAAACGAAATTCAACCAATGGTCACTGCAGCACATAAACAATTGGTTGAGGGCACTGGTGTGGGATCAGAAATGCTCGACTGGGTAAGCTTACCACATGATTACGATAAGGCTGAATTTGCTCGGATCAAAGCCGCAGCTAAAAAAATTCAAAACGATTCTGAAGTATTTGTCGCTATCGGTATTGGCGGCTCATATTTAGGTGCACGTGCGGCGATTGATTTCTTGAGCAGCACATTTTACAATATGGCACCAGATCGCAAAGCCCCACAAGTATTCTTTGCTGGCAACTCGATCAGTTCCACTTACCTCCATGATTTGTTGGCCTTGATCGGTGACCGTGATTTCTCGATCAACGTTATTTCTAAGTCCGGTACAACAACGGAACCTTCAATTGCTTTTCGGGTCTTTAAAGAAAAGTTGGTTGCTAAATATGGTGAGGCTGGTGCTAAAGGTCGGATCTATGCCACAACTGATAAAGCTAACGGCGCTTTGAAGCAAGAGGCCGACGCCGAAGGGTATGAAAGCTTCATTATCCCTGATGGTACCGGTGGCCGTTTCACTGTTTTGACACCAGTTGGTTTATTGCCAATCGCGGTTGCCGGCGGCAATATTGACCAAATGCTGCAAGGTGCTGCTGCAGCTGAAGATGCTTATGGCGATGCTGATGTCACTAAAAATGATGCTTACAAGTATGCTGCTTTACGTAATATTTTGTACCGTAAAGGTTACACAACTGAATTATTAGAAAACTACGAACCAACCTTGCAATATTTCTCCGAATGGTGGAAGCAATTGATGGGTGAATCTGAAGGTAAGGATCAAAAGGGAATCTACCCATCTTCAGCTAATTTCACGACTGATTTGCATTCATTGGGTCAGTATATTCAAGAAGGTCGGCGTAACTTGATGGAAACAGTTGTCAAAGTTGACAAACCAAACCACGACTTAACTGTTCCCGTCGAAGATGGTGATCTAGATGGTTTAGCTTATTTACAAGGCAAGTCCATTGATTTTGTTAACACTAAAGCTTACCAAGGGGTTGTTTTAGCGCATAATGATGGCGGTGTACCGGTAATGAGTGTCCACATTCCAGAACAAGATGCCTTTACTTTAGGCTACTTGATCTACTTCTTCGAACGTGCGGTTGCTATCTCTGGTTATTTGAATGGTATTAATCCATTTAACCAACCTGGGGTTGAAGCTTACAAGAAGAACATGTTCGCATTATTAGGCAAACCCGGCTTTGAAAAGTTAGGCAAAGAATTAAACGAACGCCTGTAATATAGGGTTTGTAGCACTTTTTATAATAAATTAAAAAGCTCCTGAAATCGTAATGATTAGCTCGTGACTTAGACGAGCCTTGAATTTACGATTTCAGGGGCTTTTGTTTACTTTTCAATCCAATTATTATACTGATCAATACAGTACTTTTTGTCTGTCGGCATTCACGTTAGTCTTAATAAATTCTGTGGCGAGCGTTGGATTTAGCTTAATATACCCGATTTTTATAGCCCTTTTAAAGTGAAATGGTTCTTTAGCCTTATTCGGTGAAGCTTATTTTATTGATGCGATTTTTTAATAATGTGTCGCAATAGTTCGGCGTAAATTCAGGTTAAATTAAGCCTGATTTAAGTTCAACGCCATAAGCTAATACCAATTACCATCGCATTCATCAACATATGGCTAAGGATCGAAGTCTGAATTCGGCCCGTTTTTTGATAAAGGTAACAGAAAACTAAACCGATAGCAGTATAAACTAATAAATGACCGTCACTGTGAGCCATGGCAAACATAACACTGGCAATCAGTGCCGCGCCAACTTGACCGGTAAAAGGAACTAGTGAACCAAAAATTGTCCGCCGAAAGACAAGCTCTTCCATGATCGGGGCCGCGATCACTGTTGCCAAAATATAGAAGGGATAACTTTTGATGATCGTTAAAATTGTGGTGGTGTTAGCCGAACTAGGAATTGAATGAAATAAAAATAGATCAATTAAATTGGCCACAAATTGGGCGATTAAAGCAGCAACAACACCTAATAGGCCTAAGCCGATGATTTGGCGACTGGCAACTTTTTTTTGCTCCAAAGCGGGCCGTTCGCGGGTACGCCAATAAAAATAAGTCAGTACTAGTGCACCAATAATATAATCAACGGTTTGAATCCAATAGATTTGGCTGCCAAGATGAAAAAACAAATTTAATAACGCCGGAAATAAAAAAATAATCAGGTAGGTGCTTAAGGTGGCAACAACGTTTTTTTTCAGAGACATAATGTACTCCTTTGCATAAAGTATCTTGTTATTAGATTAGCGTTTTTCGGAATAAAAGAAAAGGTAAGTGTATTTTTTTGGACATAAAACTTGCATTCCGAAACGAACATGGTATTATGAATATTGTGATTAGCACTTAGATGCTAAGAGTGCTAAAAATTGATTATTGTAAAACGGAGGGATTACACGTGTTAAAACCATTAGGCGATCGTGTCATTGTTGCAGTTGCAGATGAAGAAGAAAAAACCGTTGGTGGTATTGTTTTAGCTTCTAACGCTAAAGAAAAACCAACAACCGGTAAAGTTGTTGCCGCAGGCCCAGGTCTAGCTAATCATCACGGCGATGTTCAACCATTAACCGTTAAAGTTGATGATACAGTTATGTTTGATAAATATGCGGGAACCAACGTTAGCTATGAAGGCAACGATTATCTTGTTTTACATGAAAAAGATTTAATTGCTATTGTCGATTAATTTAGAGCTATTGTTCTAGATTAGCGTAAACGTGTTAAAAAAGACAGATTATTGCGTATAGCTACGCTTAGCAACGATCCACTGCGTGTATCTTATGACTAAGCTAGGCTATACTCCATAATCTGAACGTCTTTTTTAACACTCTTCCTAAAAAAATCAATTATGAGGTGAAATAATAAAATGGCTAAAGAATTAAAATTCTCTGAAGACGCACGTTCAGCAATGCTTCGTGGTGTAGACAAGTTGGCAGATACGGTTAAAACGACTTTAGGCCCTAAAGGTCGGAACGTTGTTTTGGAAAAATCATATGGTTCACCAACGATCACTAACGACGGGGTCACAATTGCAAAAGATATCGAATTAGAAGACCATTTCGAAAATATGGGGGCTAAATTAGTTTCTGAAGTAGCTTCAAAAACTAACGATAATGCTGGTGATGGGACGACCACTGCCACTGTTTTGACCCAAGCAATTGTGCGCGAAGGTATGAAGAACGTGACTGCCGGTGCTAACCCAGTTGGTATCCGTGATGGGATCGAAAAGGCAACTACGGCCGCGGTTGACGAATTACACAAGATCTCCCATAAAGTTGACGGCAAAAATGATATTGCTCAAATCGCCGCTGTTTCTTCATCTAACCAAGAAGTTGGCAAGTTGATTGCTGACGCTATGGAAAAGGTTGGTAATGATGGTGTTATTACCATTGAAGAATCAAAAGGGATCGATACTTCTTTAGATGTTGTTGAAGGGATGCAATTCGATCGCGGTTATTTGTCACAATATATGGTTACTGACAATGACAAAATGGAAGCTGACTTGGACAACCCTTATATTTTAGTAACGGATAAAAAGATCTCTAACATTCAAGAAATCTTGCCATTACTACAAAAGATCGTTGAACAAGGTAAGGCTTTGTTGATCATTGCTGATGATGTTGATGGTGAAGCTTTGCCAACTCTTGTTTTGAACAAGATCCGGGGCACATTCAACGTCGTTGCTGTTAAGGCACCTGGTTTTGGTGATCGGCGTAAGGCACAATTGGAAGATATTGCTGCTTTAACTGGTGCAACCGTGATCACTTCTGATCTTGGCTTAGAATTGAAAGATACAGATATCGAACAATTAGGCCAAGCAGGTAAGGTTACCATTACTAAGGATAATACAACTTTAGTTGAAGGTGCTGGTAACAAAGACACAATTGCCCAACGAGTTGCAGAAATCAAAGCCCAAATTGCGGACACAACTTCTGATTTTGATCGTGAAAAATTACAAGAACGCTTGGCTAAATTAGCTGGTGGCGTTGCGGTTGTCCGGGTTGGTGCTGCTACTGAAACCGAACTAAAAGAACAGAAGTATCGGATTGAAGACGCCTTGAACGCAACCCGTGCTGCGGTTGAAGAAGGTTATGTCGCTGGTGGTGGGACTGCTTTAGTTAACGTTATCAAAGCAGTTGCTAAGCTTGAAGAAGAAGGCGACGTTCAGACTGGGATCAACATCGTTTTACGTGCATTAGAAGAACCTGTTCGTCAGATTGCTGAAAATGCTGGTGTTGAAGGTTCTGTTATTGTTGAACACTTGAAGTCATTAGACCCAGAAATCGGTTATAATGCTGCTACTGGTAAGTGGGAAAACATGATCGACGCTGGGATCATTGATCCAACTAAGGTCACACGCTCAGCATTACAAAATGCGGCGTCTGTTTCTTCCTTGTTATTAACAACTGAAGCAGTTGTTGCTGACAAACCAGAACCAAAGGGTAGTGATGCTGGTGCCGGTGCAGCTGGTGCTGGTGGTATGGCCCCTGGTATGGGCGGTATGATGTAGGCTAACTGAATCAACTTTAAAGAACGCTCATTAAGTTGAGCGTTTTTTTTACATATTTTATCCTTTAAAAAATAAAACGATTTTTTTGACATATTTTAGAATTAGGTAGAATCATCTACGGAAATGGCGTAGAATGACTTCTGTCGTAATTAAAAAAGAAATAAAATGATTTGGAGTCGTGAACGCTGAATTGTGGGTCAATTCGGCGTAAACGTGTTGAAAAAGCTTGCCCTAGGCATCGTTTACCTTTTTACACGTTCACGAAAAGGAGTATTTTATCATGCAACATTTAAAACGTTTCTTTATTGGAAAACCACTTAAATCCTCTGATGAAGGTGGTCAACAATTAGGTAAACTAAAGGCGTTAGCGTTATTATCTTCGGATGCGCTGTCATCTGTCGCTTATGGACCAGAACAGATCATCACCGCATTGGTCGCTTTTTCTGCGGTGGCCATGTGGTACTCATTGCCAATTGCGGCCTTTGTTTTGATCCTACTCTTATCGCTGATTTTGTCTTATCGACAGATCATTCACGCCTATCCACAAGGCGGTGGTGCTTACGTTGTCTCCAGCGAAAACTTGGGCATGTATCCAGGGCTCATTGCCGGGGGATCACTATTAGTCGATTATATGTTAACTGTGGCCGTTTCTGTATCATCTGGGACTGAGGCCATTACTTCAGCAATTCCGGCACTTTATGGTCATCAGGTTGGAATCGCAATTTTGATCGTCGTTTTGATCACAGCCGTTAATTTGCGGGGAATGCGGGATTCGGCATCATTTTTAATGGTACCAGTTTATCTTTTCGTGATCATACTTACGATCATGATCATTACCGGTTTTGTAGAAATTGCTATGGGCGCACGCGCCTTTCATGCGACTTCCTTGGTGGGTGCAGCAGTACCTGGTGTGACGATCGGTTTAATTTTACGTGCCTTTTCTTCCGGCTCTTCTTCATTGACTGGGGTTGAGGCCATCAGTAATGCCGTTCCGTTTTTTAAAAAGCCTAAAGCTAAAAACGCTGCGGAAACTTTGGCAATTGTAGGTTTACTTTTAGGCTTCTTCTTTGCCGGAATAACGTTTTTAAGTTGGTATTTTGGCATATTACCACACCAAAAAGTTACGATTTTGGCCCAATTAGGACAACATATTTTTGGTAAAGGGACAGTTTATTATATCCTTCAATTCTCGACGGCCTTGATTTTGGCTTTAGCTGCTAATACAGGATTTTCGGCGTTTCCGATCTTGGCCTATAATTTGGCTAAAGATAAGTTTATGCCACATATGTATATGGACCGTGGCGACCGTTTAGGCTATTCTAACGGGATCTTGACCCTTGCCTTAGGCTCGATTGTTTTGATTTTTATATTTAATGGGAGTACGGAACGTTTGATTCCGTTGTACGCAACAGGTGTTTTTGTACCGTTTACGTTGTCACAAAGTGGGATGATCCGTAAATGGTGGCACGAACGTTCCAAAGGCTGGATCGGCCGTAGTATTGCCAATTTTACCGGTGCTTTGATTTCATTTGCAATTTTTATATTCCTGTTAATGTATCATATGGGCGGCGTTTGGCCATACTTTATTATCATGCCGATCATGATCTTTGTGTTCTACAAGATTCATGATCACTATAAAAAAGTGGCGGCGCAATTACGTTTGATCGAACAAGTTAATTTTCATGATTATGATGGTAGCACTGTGATCGTCTTGGTCAGTAACGTTACTCAGGTTACTGCCGGTGCGTTGAACTATGCACGCTCGATTGGGGATTATGTGATTGCAATGCACGTTTCTATGGATGAAAATCCCGGTAAAGAACGCGAAACAGAATCAGAATTCAAGGCTGATTTTCCAGATATTCGTTTCGTTGATATTCATTCATCTTATCGTTCAATTGCGCGGCCAGTTTTGCGCTTTGCGGATATTATTGCTAAAAACGCCAAGGAACGTAATTACACAACTACGATTTTGGTGCCGCAATTTGTACCTAAGAAGCCGTGGCAAAATATTTTGCATAATCAGACTAGTTTCCGTTTACGGGCTGCTTTGGCTAGTCGTGAAAATATTATTTTGGCAACATACAGTTATCATCTGAAGAAATAACCAGTGAGGTTGGTGTGGCTTAGTCACAACAACCTTTTTTTGGTCGATCAAGCGAAAAATGGTACAATATAGCTAACTTTCTGGAAAAGAGGAGACACATGCGGATTTTATTTGTTGGGGACGTTATGGGTTCACGCGGTCGCGATATGCTGGCAACTTATTTACCCCAGTTAAAGGGGCGTTATCGGCCACAAGTGACTATTGTTAATGGCGAAAATGCGGCTGGTGGTCGGGGTATTACTGGTAAGATCTATAAGGAGTTCTTACAAGCTGGTGCTGATGTGATCACGATGGGCAATCATGTTTGGGATAATCGCGATATTTATGATTTTATTGATACTGCTAAAAAATTGGTGCGGCCGGCTAATTTTCCGGTTAAAACGACGCCAGGTCATGGTTATGTTTATGTTCAGGTCAACCAGTTGAAGCTAGCGGTGATCAATTTACAGGGAAATGCGCTAATGGCACAGTCGTTGGATAATCCTTTTTATAAAGCAGATGAATTATTAGCCGAAATTCATCGCCAAACCGATTTAGTCTTTATCGATTTTCACGCCGAAACTACTGCGGAAAAAGAAGCTTTGGCCTGGTATTTAGACGGCCAGGTTTCTGCAGTTGTTGGGACCCATACCCACGTGCAAACCAATGATGCTCGGGTTCTACCACAGGGGACGGCCTATTTGACTGATGCGGGGATGACCGGGGCCTATGACGCGATTTTAGGAGTCAAGCCAGAAAAAAGTATTGAACGCTTTTTAACCCAATTACCAACCCGTTATGAAGTTAAAGAAGATGGACGTGGTGTGCTTGGTGGCTGTTTTGTTGACCTAGATGAAACAACTGGTCGGGCACGCAAAATTGAGCCCGTTAAAATCAACGCAGACAACCCCTTTGATTTTGATGCTTGAGGTGAGTAGATGGCAACAAAAGCTAAGTTAGATGCAAACAGTCAAGCGGCATTGGCTAAGCTATGTCAATTACTGCAAAATGATGAAACGGTGCAACACTACCAAGTCATTGCGCGACAAGTGAAGCATAATCAATCGTTAAAGCAATTACAACAGAATCTGGAACAGGCGCAAAAGTCGATCGTCAATGATCAACATTACCATAAGCCTAAAGCTACAGTACAAGCTGAGCAACAGGCGGATCGGTTAAAAGCGACTTTAGATCAACAGCCGTTAACGGTTGCCTATCGCGATGCTTTATTTGACGCTAATGCTACCTTGGAAATGGTCACTGGTGAACTTCAACGACAGATTGATCAGTTGGTGCCAAAACGGTAGACCGATGTTTGTGAAGTAGAAAGGAAGAAGTTAACGTGCCACAAAAGACTAAAGAAACACCGATGATGGCCCAATATAACGCAATCAAGAAGAATTATCCTGATGCGTTTTTATTTTACCGGATCGGTGATTTTTATGAGTTGTTTTATGACGATGCAATCAAAGGCGCACAATTATTAGAATTAACTTTGACGGCACGCAATAAAAGTGCCACGGATCCGATTCCAATGTGCGGCGTACCCCATCATGCGGCCCAAAACTATATTGATATTTTAGTTGATAAAGGCTATAAAGTCGCAATTTGTGAGCAAGTTGAAGATCCCCGAACAGCAGTCGGTATGGTCAAGCGTGAAGTGATCCAGTTGGTGACACCAGGGACGATCATGGAGCAAAAAGCGGCAACGGCTAAAAGCAATAATTACTTGACTGCTTTGGTAGAAGTTAAAAAGGGACAATACGGGTTTGCCTACACCGATTTATCGACTGGTGAATTAAAGGTCAGTCGCTTGACCGGTACCGATGCGGTGATCAATGAAGTGATGAGCCTACGGACTAAAGAATTAGTTGCTAATCATGATGTTGCACCACAAATTTTAACTAATTTGACTAAATTAGGCGTGTTGATTTCGTATCAGGATCAGGTTGATGCACGAGCGGAGTTATCTTTTGTTACGCAAGGATTAGCTGATTTGACTGAAGTTAAAGTGGTTGAACAGTTATTAATGTATTTAACAGTGACGCAGAAGCGTAGTTTAGCTCATTTACAAGTTGCGGAAGAGTATGAGCCTTCTGAATTTCTAAAAATGGATCATTACGCAAAAAATAACTTGGAATTAACCACTTCGATCCGTACTGGCCAACGTAGTGGTACTTTATTATGGCTGTTGGATTCGACTAAAACAGCTATGGGTGGGCGTTTGTTGAAACAATGGCTAGATCGACCGTTGATCAATGGCGCACAGATCAAGCAACGGCAAGACAAAGTAGCCAGCCTAATGGATCATTTCTTTGAGCGTTCCAGTTTGCAAGATGAATTGACTAAAGTGTATGATCTGGAACGTTTAGCCGGGCGGGTTGCTTTTGGCAATGTCAATGGTCGTGATTTGATCCAGTTGAAGACTTCATTGTTACAGATTCCGAAATTAAAGGCGATCTTAACTGACATTAATGACGGCACATTTGATGATGTGATCGATCATCTTGATCCGGTGAGCGATGTAGCTGATTTGATCACTCAGGCGGTCAATGACGAGCCACCTTTATCGATCAAAGATGGGAATGTGATCAAACCGCATTATAATCAGCAACTAGACGATTATCGGGATGCAATGACAAACGGTAAGCAATGGATCGCGGAGTTACAGGCCAAGGAGCGTACGGCCACTGGTATCCATACCTTAAAAATTGGCTTTAATCGCGTATTTGGTTATTACATTGAAGTCACTAAAGCTAATTTAGCCGCTTTACCTGAAGATCGTTACGAGCGCAAGCAAACTTTAACCAATGCTGAGCGGTTCAGTACGCCGGAATTAAAGGAAAAAGAAACCTTGATCTTGGAAGCACAGGAGAAATCAACGGCCTTGGAATACGATTTATTTACCGCTGTGCGTGAGCAAGTGAAGCAACAGATCCATCGGTTGCAACGGCTCGCCAAAGGTGTTGCTGCACTAGATGTGCTTCAAAGCTTTGCTGTAGTTAGCGAAACTTATCATTATGTGCGGCCGACTTTGACTAAAAATCATGATTTGGAAATTGTTGCAGGCCGTCATCCAGTTGTTGAAAAAGTGTTAGGCGAGCAGAAGTATATTCCCAATGATGTGCAGATGAACAAGGACAATACCATTTTATTGATCACTGGACCGAATATGTCCGGGAAAAGTACTTATATGCGGCAATTGGCCTTAACCGTGATCATGGCACAGATCGGCTGTTTTATTCCTGCGACTAAAGCCACCTTGCCGATTTTTGATCAAATTTTTACTCGAATCGGCGCGGCGGATGATTTGATTTCCGGTCAAAGTACGTTTATGGTCGAAATGATGGAATCTAACACCGCCTTAGCGCACGCAACGGAGAATAGCTTGATTCTATTTGATGAGATTGGTCGCGGAACAGCAACCTATGACGGCATGGCTTTAGCCCAAGCAATCATCGAGTATCTTCATGATCATGTTCACGCTAAAACATTGTTCTCGACCCATTATCATGAGTTAACCGCTTTAGACACCGATTTACCGCATTTACGTAATGTGCATGTCGGGGCAGTGGAAGAAAACGGGACGTTAGTTTTTTTGCATAAAATGATGACCGGTGCCGCCGACAAGTCTTACGGAATTCATGTGGCAAAACTAGCAGGATTGCCGGATAGTTTGCTTTCACGAGCAACGACGATTTTAGCTGGTCTTGAGACCCAAAGTAAGGCAGCAACAGTTGCAGCACCAACTACTGCTGAAGTAACGGCTGCAAGTACGGCAGCACCCGTAGAACAAGTTGCCGAAACACCAGTACCTAGTGAAACGGATGAGCAATTGGCCTTATTTGATTACCAAGAAAGCAATGTTTCTAAGTCTGAACTGAAAGTGTTAGATGAACTTAAAGAATTGAATTTGATGAGCATGACGCCGATGGAGGTCATGAATACACTGTACAAGTGGCAAAAGCGGTTATAAACGACCTTAACTGTGAAGTAGAAAGGAGTTAACTCGATGGCGAAGATCCATGAATTAGCTGAAGTATTGGCCAATCAGATCGCTGCTGGTGAAGTGATTGAGCGGCCGGCTTCAGTCGTTAAAGAATTAGTTGAAAACGCATTAGATGCGCACAGTACCCAAATTGATATTATGGTTGCGGAAGCCGGTTTAAAAGAAATTCAAGTGATTGATAATGGGGACGGCATCGCTGCTGAGGATGTGTTGAATGCCTTTAAGCGCCACGCGACAAGTAAGATCCATGACCGTGCGGACTTATTCAAAGTGCGCTCACTTGGTTTTCGTGGTGAAGCCTTACCTAGTATTGCGTCTGTTGCCGATATGATCCTAGAAACTTCTACCGGCAATGAGGTTGGGCGGCGGGTTCACTTTCGCGGTGGTAAGTTGGTTGAAGAAAAAGCCAGCGCTGTTCGTCAAGGAACGACGGTCACTGTCAGTGATCTGTTTTTTAATACACCAGCACGACTGAAATATATTAAATCACCGAACACAGAACTGGCGAATATTGGGGATATCGTCAATCGGCTGGCCCTAAGTCATCCCGAAGTGGCCTTCTCTTTAAGTCATAGTGGTAATATGCTAGTGCGCACCGCTGGCAACGGCCAATTGCAGCAAACGATCGCCGGCATTTATGGTGTTAATAATGCTAAAAAAATGTTGGCGCTCACTGCCGAAGACCTTGATTTTCGCTTACATGGCTTTATTTCTTTACCGGAATTGACCCGTTCATCACGGCGTTACATTACGGTGCTGATCAATGGCCGCTACATCAAAAATTTCCAGTTAAATAAGGCAATCATTGCCGGCTATGGTTCTAAGTTAATGGTTGGCCGTTTTCCGTTGATCGTTTTAGCCATTGAGATGGATCCGTTACTAGTTGATGTCAACGTTCATCCGGCCAAGCAAGAGGTGCGCTTAAGTAAGGAAGATGAGCTTGGCGAGTTGATTCGCAAAACAATTTACGCGCGGATCGCCAGTGAAAATTTGATTCCCGATGCCAACGAGAATTTAAATTCACGATCAACACCTAAAGCAGATCAACTGCAAATAGCGTTAAATGCGGCAAGCACCAAATGGCCGCAAACATACTCGGCGACAACTGAGGCCAGTACAGCAGCTGAACCAGAATCAACAGCCCAAATTGCTGAACAGTTAGCCAGTGAGCCAGCAATTGCCACCACCGAAACAGTCACTAATTTTGCTGATTCGGCTGATTTAGCAGCGTGGGATACGAAGTACCAAAACGAACAGGTCGGTCCGGCGCTAGGAACAACGGCAGCGGTGACGCCGTTGGAACAGCCAGCGCCACCAGTTCAACGTTTTCCTCATTTAGACTATATTGGGCAAATGCACGGCACTTATTTGCTAGCTCAGGGTGAAGATGGGTTTTATATTGTTGATCAGCACGCGGCTCAGGAGCGGGTCAATTATGAATATTATCGCAAAGAGATCGGCAAGGTCAGCACAGATCAACAAAGCCTGTTAGTGCCACTGGTACTGGATTACCCCGCTAGTGACGCCATTCGATTGCGCGATCACGCGGAATTACTGCAACAACTGGGTTTGAATTTAGAAGCCTTTGGGCAAAATAGTTTCGTGGTGCGCAGCCATCCAACTTGGTTTAAAGCTGGTCAGGAAGAAGATACGATTCGTGAAATGATCGATTATATTTTAAACGATCAAAAAATCACCGTCGCTAAATTCCGCGAGCAGACGGCGATTATGATGAGCTGTAAACGGGCGATCAAAGCAAATCATCATTTGGATGATCAGCAGGCTAAGGCTTTATTGCAGCGTTTGCCGGAATGCGAGAATCCATTTAACTGCCCCCATGGTCGGCCGGTGCTGGTTCATTTCAGTGGTAAAGACTTGGAGAAAATGTTCCGGCGGATTCAGGAAAGTCATACAAGTTTACGGGGGGAAATGGCATGAGTTTGATCCTTGCATCTAGTTCACCGCGGCGACAGGAATTATTGCAGCAAATCACCACTGATTTTGTGAGTATTCCGGCACAAGTTTCCGAGCACATCACTGAACCGTTAACGCCGGCACAACACGTTCAAACATTAGCGGCACGTAAAGGGAATGCAGTCTTTGCGCAGCAGCCTACAGCAACGGTTTTAAGTGCAGATACGGTGGTCAGTTTTCGTGAGCAGATTTTTGGTAAACCTAAGTCACTGGCAGCGGCGCGGACAACCCTAAATTTACTGCAGGATCAGACCCATCAAGTTTATACGGCTGTCTGGTTGAAACGGCCCCAGCAACCTGTTTTGCAGCAAGTCGTGCGTACCGATGTGACTTTTTTACCACTGACACCGCATCAAATTGAGCGCTACTTATCGACCGGTGAGTACCGCGATAAAGCCGGTGCCTATGGTATTCAAGGCTATGGCGGCTTGTTGATCAAAGCGATTGCCGGTGATTATTATAATGTGATGGGCTTACCGCTTAGTGTTGTTAGTCAGTTCTTAGCTGGCGATGAGCTATTTTTGAATTGATCTTTATTTAACTGATCAAGTAAGTTTGAACTGGTTGTTATCGGTTTGAGCTTATTTTTCTGCGCGTAGATTCTTGGGAGTGGTATAATCTATTTTTGTTGAGCTGGTTGTGCGCAGTATTTTTTCTGCAACTGGTGCTGGCCAAGTATGGTACAATACGAACAGATGTACTCATTTGAAATGATTTGGAGTCGTGAAAGAGATGTATGAATACTTAGTCGGTCTGGTGACCTACGTTAGTCCGTTTTATATTGTGCTAGAAGTGGCTGGAGTTGGCTACAAATTGCAACTAGCTAATCCGTTTCGTTTACAGGTGTCCACGACGAAGCCACAGAAGGTCTATGTTTTTCAAGCGATTCGGGATAACGATATGACTTTGTTTGGTTTTACTAGCCTAGCTGAAAAGCAACTATTCGAAAAATTATTAAAGGTTTCCGGAATCGGACCGAAGTCTGCATTGGCGATTTTAGCAAATAACGACCACGCTGGGTTGATCAACGCTATTCAAGGCGATGATATCGGCTATTTAACTAAGTTTCCTGGTGTCGGTAAGAAAACGGCCCAGCAAATTGCGTTGGATCTCAAGGGTAAGCTCGGTGATCTCGCAACGACGGGGACGTTGGCTGGTCAACAACAAATCGAATTACCAGCTGATGAAGGCAATGATTATTTGACTGAAAGCTTGGCCGCTTTGCAAGCTTTAGGCTATAAAGCAACTGAGATCAAGCGGATCAGACCGGCATTAAAAGAATTCACTGCGGATAGTACGGATGCTTATTTAAGTGAAGCGTTACGTTTATTAATGAAACGTTAGCAGTTATATCTAAATTTAGCGAAATTTGATTGAGAAATCTTATGGATGGGAGGCGTATCAATGGCAGATGATCGTGTAATTTCACCCGAAACGGCAGATGCAGGTGAAGCCGGAATGGAAAAATCATTGCGACCACAGTATCTGCGTCAATATATCGGTCAAGATAAAGTTAAAAGCGAGTTACAAGTTTATATTACTGCTGCACAAAAGCGTGAAGAATCCTTGGATCACGTGTTACTTTACGGACCACCTGGCTTAGGTAAGACCACGTTAGCGATGGTGATCGCCAATGAATTACAAGTTAATATTCGGACAACTAGTGGCCCTGCAATTGAACGTCCCGGTGATTTGGTGGCGATTTTAAACGAATTGCAGCCGGGCGATGTCTTGTTCATCGATGAAATTCATCGTTTACCTAAAATCGTTGAAGAAATGCTTTACTCAGCAATGGAGGACTTTTTTGTCGATATTGTGATCGGGCAAGGACCAACGGCACATCCTGTACATTTTCCGTTGCCACCGTTTACCTTGATTGGGGCGACAACGCGGGCAGGCTTATTGTCGGCACCATTACGTGATCGTTTTGGTATTGTGGCGCACATGGCCTATTACAATGAACAGGATCTAACCGATATCGTTGAGCGCTCGGCCGCAATTTTTGATACCACCATCGTCACTGAAGGGGCGCACGAAATTGCCCGACGTTCCCGGGGGACGCCACGAGTGGCCAACCGGTTATTGAAACGGATCCGTGATTTTGCCCAAGTCGCTGAACAATCGGCCATCGATTTACCGATCGTTGAAAAGGCGTTGCGTTTATTGCAAGTGGACGGCCGGGGCTTAGATTATGTCGATCAAAAGTTGCTGCGGGCAATGATCGATTATTATAACGGTGGCCCAGTTGGTTTAAGCACGATCGCCGCCAATGTCGGTGAAGAAACCGATACGATCGAAGAAATGTACGAACCTTACTTATTACAAATTGGTTTTCTTAAGCGCACTCCACGCGGCCGTGTCGTAACGCCGCAAGCATATGCGCATTTAGGGATACCATTTGCTAAAAAATAAAAAATCAATTGGTGTGTTTAGCTAATTGGGTCTACCTTAATAGTGAAGTAGAACCATGTTTCTTGCGGTATGGTTTTTGCCACAAGAATGGTTATCGTCCGTAACATCAAAGACCAATTAGCGCACTAGGCTAATTAGTCCACCTTAATTGTGAAGTAGAAAGGAACCTGACCAAAAATGGGATTGTCTTTATCAGATTTTGACTATGATTTACCACATGAATTAATTGCACAAACACCGCTAAAAGAGCGGGATGCTTCGCGAATGTTAGTTTTGGATCATAAAACTGGCGCATTGCAAGATAAGCATTTCTACGATATTTTAGATGAATTACACGCCGGTGATGCGGTCGTTATGAATAATACGCGTGTGATGCCAGCGCGTTTATATGGGGTTAAGCCTGACACTGGTGGCCATGAAGAAGTTTTACTATTAAATAATACCGAAGGCGACAAATGGGAGACCTTGATGAAGCCGGCACGGCGGGCCAAAGTTGGGACTGAGGTTGTTTTTGGTGATGGTCAATTAAAGGCGACTGTTACTGAAGAATTAGAACATGGCGGTCGGATGATCGAATTCCATTATGATGGTATCTTTATGGAGATCTTGGAGCAGTTAGGCGAGACCCCGTTACCACCTTACATCAAAGAAAAATTAGACGATCCAGAAATGTACCAAACGGTTTACGCTAAGGAAAATGGTTCGGCGGCGGCACCAACGGCCGGTTTGCACTGGACCAAGGAGTTATTGGCTAAGGCTGAAGCCAAGGGTGTAAAATTAATTTATTTGACTTTACACGTTGGTTTGGGTACTTTCCGGCCAGTCGACGAAGATGATATTGATGATCATAAGATGCATAGTGAATTTTATCGGCTGACACCAGAAGCGGCTGAGGAGTTGAATGAAGTTCGTAAAAACGGTGGGCGAATCATTGCTACTGGAACAACTTCAATTCGGACATTGGAAACAATTGGCACTAAATTTAATGGTGAGATCAAGCCTGACAGTGGTTGGACGGATATTTTCATTAAGCCGGGTTATAAGTGGCAAGTCGTTGATGCTTTCATCACGAATTTCCATTTACCTAAGTCAACCTTAGTGATGTTAGTCGCTGCCTTTACTGGGCGGGACAATATTTTAAATGCCTATCAACATGCAATTGATGAGCGTTATCGCTTCTTTAGTTTCGGCGATGCGATGTTTATTAAATAAGACCAAAAAAGCGATGAGTAGCTGCTCGTCGCTTTTTTAGTGTTGTGTGGACTCACGTAAAATTTTTGTTAAACGTAATTAAATGACGCAGGGTGTCACAAATAGTGTTAAGCAAGTTACTACTTAAATCTATTGAACATCAAGTAAGCGAAAATATCACAAACTAATGAAGAAATACTTGAACAATCATTTATTTGCAAGTAGCGAATAGCTTTTATAAGCATTAACGTTGAACTTATATGAGTTGCACGCCACACTAGTATTCTGCCGAAATAATAATTGCTCATAAAAAATGGTGAATAATGGCGGAGAAGCTAATTATAGTGCTGGTGATCACTATAATTTAGAAGTTTATTTACTTGCCGATTAGAATGGGGTAAAAATACAGCCGGCTTATGAAGCAAATTTCGAGACGACCAGAACTATCGGTTAGTCAGTTAAATTGAAATTTGTATGCGCTTAAATTTCAATTATTGGCAATAGAATCACTTGAAAATGAATTTTACTTTAAAAAAAGTCAAAAAATATAAAAAAAATAGTGGAAAGTTAGTTAAAATTTAATCTGTTTTTAAGTTAGAATAGATAATAGGATTAAATAAAAATAAACACTGCAGATTTGAATGGTAAATTATTAGCAAAAATGCTAATAATCGTGATGTTATGGTCACTACAACTTGAGCCTGACACTTTATGATTTAATGCCAGTAATAAAATTTGTGATGGCGAGTGATCAATGAATTAATGATGGGGGCAGGTGGCGTTTCAATGAGAAAACGTAGCTTAGTAAATGCAACAAGTGAGACTAAACAGCACTATAAAATGTATAAGGCAGGAAAAAATTGGCTATTCGCCGGTATTACGTTGGCAACGTTCAGTGCAGTTTTGTTAAGTAGTAATGTAACCGCTAATGCGGCAACGGATACGACCGCAACAGTTAGTGCTGATAGTGATACCGCCAGTGTTACTTCCAGTACTAGCCAACTGACTGATCAGGCGGTCACATTAAAGGCCAACAGCACAAGTACGGCCGCCAGTGCTTCGTCGGCCAGTACAAGCGTAGCGGCTAGTACGGCCAGTACGAGTACTGGCACTGCTACTAATGCTAGCCAAGCAAGTAGTACTGCCGCGGTCGGTGCAAGTACGGCTAATAGTGGTACCAACGCCAATAGCACGACTGCAGCTAGTTCAACTGCGACGACCAGTGTGGCCACTAATACAAGCGCGCCAGCCAGTGCAATTAATAGTAGTACAAGTTCTGCTACAAACGTTACCGCTGCTACGACTACTAGTAGTTTAGCTGCGGCGACTAGTGCCACCACTACCACTAATACGAGTGCGCCAGCCAGTACGGCTAATAGTAGTACAAGTTCTGTTACGAACATGGCCGCTGGTACGACTGTTAGTAGTTCAACTGCAGCAACTAGTGCAGCCACTAATGCTGTTAATGATACAACCGCGGCTGATAATAGTAACACGACCAATGTCAATGCAGCAGCAACTAGTGGCAAGCTTACTACTGAACTAAATACATCACCAACGGTCACTGCGACGGCTACTGATCCTGCCGTAACGTCTGCGGCTACTAATAACGCAACTACAGTACGACCACAGATGCGTGCAACGGCCGATGCAACAATGGCGGCGGCCACTGCCTCGACAGTCACACTGACTTCTTCAACGCCAACAGTTGGTTACGGTATAACTGGCAATGAAATGACGATTACTGCTAACATGACTGCCAACGCTGGCGATGTAATCAAAATCACGGTACCAACTGATGCGTCTTCCTTAATTTTGAAAAATGTTCCATTATTACCAAATGAGCTTGGGACAACCACGAAAACTCAGAATGCAGATGGTTCATATACTATTACCGATACGATGAATAATAGTGGTATCTATACACAAGTGATCACATTAGGTCTGGTTCAAAATTCGCAAACTCCGGTAATTCAAGCGGATGAGCTTAATTCAAAGATATTGACTATCAGTGCGACCATCAATGGAGTGGTTGCAACAACAGCGACGATTACGCAGAATATTTCACCAGCAGTGAATATGACTGCCGTGACGCGAACCAATCCAGTGGGAACTGCGGTTAATGGTTCCGTACCCGTTGCTGATGTCGTTCCAGATACAAATTATGTTTACACCTTTAAAGTTAACAATTCGGTTGGCCTGCAAAACGATGCAGCAACGCCAAGAGTTAATTCGGCCTTAAATGCTGGGGGTACAACGATCACGATTCCTGTTCCTGCCGGATTTACCTTGGACAGTGCAGCTACGAATCAAATGAGTAATCTGGCTGCTGGAACCACGATCACACAGGCTGGAGCTGGGGCAGATATTGTAATCACGGTCGCTGCCGGTACCGGGCAAATTGACACGACCAAGGTAGATGGCTATTATTTGGTCGGTAGTTATGCTGTGACCCAAACGGCTGCAACACAGACCTTGACTGCCGCCGGTCCAGCTACTTTTGTGCAAAACTTGGCAAATGGTACGCAGTTAACTGGTACGGGCGGCACTTGGAGTGAAGTGTTACTGGGGACTGGTGATGATATTCCAGCAGCTGAATCACTCTATACTAGTAGTAATGGTAACAGTACTGCTATTGACGCTACGAAAAAGGTATTATTACTGGATTCGGATCCGACCAATGATCCACAATACATCAATAACTATCGCTTTGATAATCAGTCAGCGTTGGCGGTGACTGATGCTCAAATCAGCTTAGATATTCCCGATGGTATTGACGCAACTGGTTTAGTGTTGCCTCCGGAAAGTGAAACAACTGCGTCCTACTTACCAGGTACGACCAGTTATGGTTATGTACTGACCTTGGCCGACGGAACGACTGAAACCGGAACGGCTGCTGCTGGAACAACAATAACTGCTACTAGTGCAGCAGCAATTCGCAAAATTGTCTTAACTCCTAATTATTTAGCTGCTGGGGCGGATACGATTAGCTATGCTATGCACCTAATCGGAACATTGTCAGCAACTTATGATGATGGTAGTGCCGTTACTGTCGGTGATCAACTGGAATTTGGGACGAAGATTTCATTTCCTAGCAGTAGCAGTGACACAGATTACGGATCAGCGTTCACCGAAACCGTTGTTGCGCCAACAGGAATGGCAATCGCATATGCATACCAGGGGTCCCAGGATCCAGGAAAAGATTCTGGGTATATCGCACTTCAAATGAATGGTAACTCTGGACAGACGACAGACAGGCTTTATAACGCTACTTTGTATTTTGTTTTGCCCAAAGCAGTGTCGATCGAAGCAATTAATATTCCAGCAAGTGATTTAGCCGCAGGTGCTAAAGTGACAACTTATACGACTGCTGATGGCCGTACTGGGGTCAAAATAGATTATAGCGGGACCGGACTGTACATTGATACTTCAGAAGGAACTAATACTTGGGGAATTAATGTGATTAATAAGGCTGATGCGTTGCCAGGTAATTATGACTATGAGTTCTATATCACATCGCCGGATGTCGTTATTAAGAACACGACTAAGGTTACTGATGCTTCGTTGACCGATGGGGACACTAATGCAGTTTTGATGTCTGAAGGTATCAAAACGTGGAAAATTACCACGGCTGCCGGTACCTACGCAACGGCAGCGGCCAAAGGCAATCAAGATGTAGACATAGTTCCAACGGGTACCGCCGATAAAAATGGTGATTCCGAATTAGATTTTTATACTTCATTGGTCAATACGGCTGGCGCTGCTGTGACAGACACGGCGATTGCCGTCAATTTACCAGAAGTTGGCGATGATCAAGGCTCAACCTACACCTATCAGTTGACTGGACCGATCACGGTGCCAAGCAACTTCACCACTGCGACTGGCACAGGCGATCCGTTAAACGCTACTGTGCTATATAGCACCAGTGTGTATACACCGACAACTGGTGAGACTGCACCTAATACTACAGGCTATGTGACCGCGGATCAGGTAACTGATTGGTCAACAATCCGTTCAGTGATCATTGAGGTTGGCGATATTGCGTCAGTTAATACTACTGGAGCAATCAAGCTAAGCGGTACTGTAGCGAACTTTATTGCTCAAGGTAATCGGATTGGTTATTTACAGACTTATTATTTTGCTGATAGTTCAACAGCCAGCATAAATACAAAAGCTACTTCAATTGCAATTACCGGTACATCAACGGTAGGCGCGCAATATCATTATGTAGACGCTAACGGTGATGATCAAGTGATCAATTTAGCAGATTTAACTCAAACGTTGACCGATAATCAGTCAACGTTAACGACAAAGGCCACACCAAAATATAATGCAACTACTGGATTAGCGGATAGTTTACCGACCACGTTGGCTGGGCTAAGCACAACTGACAAAGCATTGATCCCAGACGGGTACCATTTAGTCACTGATGCTGATGGTAATTTGAAGATGACGGTGATTAATTCTACTGCTAATTACGATAGCGATGATCCTAATTTGCCGGCGGAGTTAAATAAAGTATCGCAGTACTACTTTGATGGTGATACTGTGCAGTATGAATTAATCAAGGATACACCGGTAGATGCCTCGGTTACCTACGTCGATGATACCACCGGTGTGACGGTTAAAACGGACAAAGTTGCAGCTGGTTTAGTTGGTGAGACGGGAACCTATATTGCAGATTTGACTGGCGTGCCAGCAGGTTACATTTACGCTAATGGTCAGTCGACCAATTTGGCCTATACGTTAACTGCAGATGACAGCGACGATTTAGTTGTCCATTTAACTCACCAAATCGTTTATGGGACTATCACCAGTACACGAACAATTAATTATGTGGTTAACGGTGGCACTGCCATCGCGCCAACTCAACAGGTACAGACTGCTTATTGGAAGACGGTAACTGATAAAGTGACTGGTGCTAGCTATGCGACAGCGCAGAGCATGTATGGTGAAGTGGTAACGCCGATTTTAGATGATTATCATGCCGATCAAGCAATAATCAGTGCTCAAGTTCTGGGTAGCGTACCGACCGCACAGGTGGCAGACTATGATGAAAATCTAACGGTCATTTATGAGACTGGTGAAGTACCAGATAATGCAAAGGCCGGGACATTGACTGTGAAGTACGTTGATGAAAACGGCAATGTGTTGAAACCAGCGCAAACGTTAGACGGTTATGTGGGTAATAGTTATAGTGTGACGGCAGCTGATTTAACGGCCAAGGGCTATACGCTAGATACGACGAAGTCCCAGAATAACTACACTGGCAGTCTGACAACTGACCCACAGACGATCACTTTTGTTTATCAAGGTGGTCAAACACCAGCAGATAACACATCAGCCGGTAAGCTGACTGTGAACTACGTCGATGAGAACGGCAATGTGCTGAAACCGGCGCAAACGTTAAGTGGTGTTGTGGGCAATGGGTATAACGTGACAGCAGCCGATTTAACGGCCCAAGGTTACACGTTGGATACAACAAAGTCCCAGAATAACTACACTGGCAGTCTGACAACTGACCCGCAGACGATTACCTTTGTCTATCAAGGTGGCCAAACACCAGCTGACAATGAAAAAGCAGGCGCCTTGACCGTAAACTATGTCGATGAAAACGGCAATGTGTTGAAACCAGCGCAAACGTTAAGTGGTGTTGTAGGTAATGGGTATAACGTGACGGCAGCCGATTTAACGGCGCAAGGTTACACGTTGGATACAACAAAGTCCCAGAATAACTACACTGGCAGTCTAACAACTGACCCACAGACGATCACTTTTGTTTATCAAGGTGGCCAAACACCAGCTGACAATGAAAAAGCAGGCGCCTTGACCGTAAACTATGTCGATGAAAACGGCAATGTGTTGAAACCAGCGCAAACGTTAAGTGGTGTTGTAGGTAATGGGTATAACGTGACGGCAGCTGATTTAACGGCCAAAGGCTATACGCTGGATACAACAAAGTCCCAGAATAACTACACTGGCAGTTTGACGGCTGCTCCGCAAACGATCACCTTTGTTTACCATGGCGGCCAAACACCATCGGATAATCAACAAGGTAGTGTGATCGTCCGGTATGTTGACGAGAACGGACAAACAATTATTAATAATTTAGTCAAAATTGGCCATATCGGCAATGGCTATCAAATTACGCCACAAACTATCAAGGGCTATACCTATGTTGGTTTGGCAGCGGATTCTGCAGCCTTGACTGGTCGGATTAACACTACTGCGACGATCATCACATTGGTTTACCGCGCTAATGTAGTTACAACACCCGGTAATGGTGGGGAAACAACGAATGTGCCAAATGGTAATAGCGACCAAACAACAACGAATGTGCCAACTGGCAATGGCGACCAGACAACGCTAAATGTGGCGACTGGTAATAGTGATCGTACGGTACCCGTTGCACCGGAACAATTGAGTAATAACGTGACACGTACAGCTGATCAACCGATGCAGGTGACACAAGCGGTAGCAAAGCCAACAGTATCCAACAAACGGTCTGCCGGCAAGGTTAATAATGCGCTGAAAGTAGGCGCAGTGAAATTACCGCAAACTGGCGCGGCTAGTGGTACCACAACTTCAACTATCGGTCTAGCTTTATTAACTTTGCTAACACCATTGATGGCATGGAAAAAGAAACACGAAGATTAGTTTGACTCTCTATCAAATCCTGTTGATAGTTTATAAAGTGGTAACTATTAACGAGAAAAAATATAGAACCATTAGTTTTTGATCAAGCAGATTACCCGTATTGGGTAGCTGCTTGTTTTTTTACGTTTTTAAGAGTGTCAGCGTTCTGAAAAGTTTGCGACATTAAGCAGTGTCAGAATTATCTATTTGGTGGCAGCTACTATAAGGTCAATGTTGGCGCTAAAATCTACAGCGTAAGTATTCTGCCAACTGGTCATTAAAAGTAGAAAAACTTCCAAATAGCGACAGCCTTTGAAACTAAGATCGATTAATCTATAAGATCGAAACCGAAAACGTCGAATTGAAGTAAAACAACATTATTTATAACAAATATCAAGCAAATATTGAGGTTAATGAAAAAAGCATAATAAATGGACTGTTTGCTTGGTATCGGTGGGGTAAGTTATTGAATTTTTCAGTAATTTTATGGTTGACTTGCGCTTTTTACCGAGCGTGTTAAAATATGACAGTTATCTTCTGAATCACGAACAAAACATAAATACAATGTAAGGAGTACTTTATGGAACCTGCAATTAAGTACCATCTGATCAAAAAAGAAAAGCACACAGGTGCACGTTTAGGCGAGATCATTACGCCGCACGGAACGTTTCCCACACCAATGTTTATGCCAGTAGGGACTAACGCCAGCGTCAAAACCATGGCCCCAGAAGAGTTAGATAAAATGGGTGCCAATATAATTCTTGCTAATACCTATCATATGTGGTTGCGCCCTGGTGAAGAAATCGTAAAAGAAGCTGGCGGTCTGCACAAGTTTATGAACTGGAATAAGGGAGTTTTGACTGATTCTGGTGGATTCCAAGTCTTTTCACTAGCCAAAATGCGCGATATCACTGAAGAAGGTGTCCATTTTAAGAATCATTTAAATGGGGCTAAAATGTTTTTATCACCGGAAAAAGCGATGCAGATCGAAAACGATCTAGGCCCAGATATTATGATGAGCTTGGACGAATGTCCGCCGTTTTTCGAAAGTTATGATTATGTGAAAAAATCAGTGGCCCGTACTAGTCGTTGGGCAGAACGTGGCTTAAAGGCGCATCGCAATCCTGCTACACAAGGCCTATTTGGTATTGTTCAAGGTGCCGGCTTTAAAGATTTACGCGAACAAAGCGCGCGGGATTTAGTTGGTTTAGATTTTCCAGGCTATTCGATCGGTGGTTTATCTGTAGGTGAGTCGAAGGCAGAAATGAATCATGTGCTCGATTTTACCACACCATTATTGCCGGAAAATAAGCCTCGTTACTTGATGGGTGTCGGTTCCGCTGATGCTTTGATCGATGGAGCAATCCGGGGAATTGACATGTTCGATTGTGTCTTACCTACCCGGATTGCGCGTAATGGTACTGTGATGACTAGTCATGGCCGTTTAGTGGTCAAAAATGCTAAATACGCTCATGATTTTGGCCCGTTAGACGATAATTGTGACTGTTATGCTTGTCGCAATTACAGTCGGGCTTATATTCGACATTTGATCAAGGCCAATGAAATTTTTGGGATTCACTTGACTAGTTATCATAACCTATATTTCTTGCTACATTTGATGCAACAAGTACGCCAAGCTATTATGGATGATAACTTATTAGAATTTCGGGAAGCCTTTTTTGAAAGTTATGGTTTTAATCAAAAAAATGCCCGTAATTTCTAGTTTTTGCTGGAAGTCTGTAGATAAGTCTGGTACGCTTGTAAGGTAGTTTATAATAATGATTGAGGTGTCTATATTAATGAGTGATTTAGTACTTGCTGCTGCAAGCGGTAGTGGTTTAACTTCGATTTTAATGATTGTTGTTTTGTTTGGTCTCATGTACTTCATGATGATTCGGCCCCAACGTAAAGCACAAGAAAAGAAAAAAGAAATGATGGGCGGCATGCAGCCTGGTGATACGATCGTAACTATTGGTGGTTTGCACGGTGTGATCAATCGAATCGATCAGCAGGCCCAAACCGTTGAACTAGATATTGAAGGCGTTTATCTAACTTTTGATTTGCGTGCCATTGGTCGTGTTGTTAAAAAAGGCGCGACTGCACCCACAACGACACAAGATGATGCAGGTACTGATAGTAGTTCAGGTGTTGAATCTGCGGAAGAGGCTAATCATATCACGGATAGTGAGGCCGCAGATAGCGCCAATGACGATAAAACAGGAAAATAAGCAATTAGGAAATACTACCGAGTTGGTTTTGGTAGTATTTTTTTTGTATGCTTTTATAAGTCAGAAATTTAATCTTTTGTTCGGCTTAAAATGTTAGCGCTTTCATGATATGCTTACGGTGTAGTTCGAAATGCGCATTTCAAAATTTTTTTAAGCTTTGTCGATTGATTATTAAAAAGTTCACAAAAAAGTTTTTTGGAAAAGCTTTATATTTTCAAGAAAAGTCATATTGGCAGTATATGAAAGCGGTTAAAATAAAATTTTTTATTTGTGAAAAAAGTACTTTACAAATTTTTAATTTAGCGTTACTATATGTTTGTGAAATAAATAACAATAAATTAAACCTTGGAAATGGAGAAATGCGATATGCTTAAACAGACAAAAACCGATGACAATGCCGCTGACAAAAGCGTCTCTGTTGAAACTGTAATTGATGGACTGGTTAAGAAGTCTCAAAAATCTTTAGCTACTATGTCCACTCTTACACAAGAGCAAGTTGATAAAATTTGTGAAGCAATGGCGATCGCCGCATTGGATCATCATATGGAATTAGCTAAAATGGCCGTTGCGGAAACTCACCGTGGCGTCGTTGAAGATAAAGCAATTAAAAATATTTATGCTAGTGAGTATGTTTGGAATAGTATTCGTCATGACAAAACAGTTGGGATCATCGATGATGATGACGAAGAACAACTGATTAAAATTGCAGAACCATTAGGGGTTATTTGCGGGGTTACACCAGTTACTAACCCAACTTCAACGGTTGTTTTCAAATCATTGATTTCATTAAAGGGTCGGAACACGATTATCTTTGGTTTTCATCCCCAAGCTCAAAAAGCCTGTGTTCGGACTGCCCAAATCTTATTAGAGGCGGCAGTTAAGGCTGGAGCACCTGCTGATTGTATTCAATGGATTGCTGATCCAAGTATTGAAGCAACTGGTGCGTTGATGAAACATCCTAATATTGCAACTATCTTAGCTACTGGTGGTCCAGGCATGGTTAAGGCCGCTTATTCAAGTGGTAACCCGGCTTTAGGGGTTGGCCCTGGTAATGGCCCAACTTATATTGAAAAGACAGCTAACATTAAACAGGCAGTTAATGACATTGTTTTGTCAAAAACTTTTGATAATGGGATGATTTGTGCCGCTGAAAATAGTGGCATTGTCGATGAAGATGTTTATGCTGAAGTTAAGGCTGAATTTAAATATTGGAATTGTTACTTTGTTAAGAAAAATGAATTGAATGCTTTAGGCGATGCCATGTTTGATGCTAAACGCGGTGGGGTCAAAGGTCCAATTGCTGGTAAATCAGCTTATGAAATCGCTAAATTAGCTGGTATTGATGTACCTAAAGACACTAAATTATTGATTGCTGAAATTGATGGTGTTGGGCCTAAATACCCATTATCACGTGAAAAATTATCACCAGTTTTGTCACTGTACAAATCTAAAGGCCATGAAGATGCTTTTGCTCGGGCTAAGGAATTACTTGAATTTGGTGGCTTAGGACATACTGCAGCCATCCATACCCGTGATGATGAATTAGTTAAAAAATTTGGTATGGAAATGTTAGCTTGCCGGATTTTAGTTAATTCACCAACTGCGTTAGGTGGTTTAGGTAACATCTACAACAACTTACGGCCATCATTGACGTTAGGTACTGGTTCTTATGGTAAGAACTCAATTTCACACAACGTTTCTGATATGGATCTGATCAACATTAAAACTGTTGCGAAGCGCCGTAATACGATGCAATGGGTAAAATTGCCCCCAAAAGTTTACTTCGAACGCAACTCCGTACGCTACTTGGAAACTATGCAAGGGATTAAACGTGTCTTCTTAGTATGTGATCCAGGTATGGTTGAGTTCGGCTACTCAGATCGCGTACTTGATGTTCTGCGTAAACGGACTAATGAAGTTGAAGTTGAAGTCTTCTCTGAAGTTGAACCTAACCCTTCAATCGACACAGTTAACAAAGGTGTTGCGCGGATGGATGCCTTTAAACCAGATACCATCATTGCTTTAGGTGGTGGTTCTGCAATGGATGCTGGTAAATTTATGTGGTTGATGTTTGAACATCCTGAAACTTCATTCTTTGGTGCTAAACAGAAATTCTTGGATATTCGTAAGCGGACGTACAAAGTACCAGTACCAAACAAAGCTAAATATATTGCAATTCCAACTACTTCAGGGACTGGTTCCGAAGTAACACCTTATGCGGTTATCACCGATAATAAAACGCATATTAAGTATCCAATCACGGACTACGCAATGCAACCAGATATTGCCATTGTCGATTCACAATTCGTTGAAACCGTACCAAAGCGGACTACAGCTTGGACTGGCTTAGACGTTATTACCCATGCCACCGAAGCATACGTTTCCGTTATGGCTTCTGAATATACCCGTGGCTGGGCATTGCAAGCCTTGAAGATTGCTTTTAGTAATTTGAAAGCTTCTTATGAAGGGGATCGCGAAGCACGGCAAAAGATGCATAATGCGGCGACGATGGCTGGTATGTCCTTTGCCAGTGCCTATCTTGGGATCAACCACTCTATTGCTCATAAGACAGGTGGGGAATTCAATCTCCCTCACGGTTTAGCTATTGCTATCACTTATCCTCAGGTGGTTCGTTACAATGCAACGGTTCCGACTAAGATTGCTATGTGGCCACGGTATACTCACTTTACAGCCTTAGAAGACTATGCTGATATCGCACGTTATATCGGGTTGAAAGGCAATACTGACGAAGAGCTTAAAGAAGCTTTGGTTAAGGCCTTTATTGATTTAGCACATTCAGTCGATGTTACTTTGAGCTTAAAGGCAAACAAGGTTGAAAAAGATCATTTTGATCGTACTGTCGATGAATTAGCTGAATTATCTTATGAGGATCAATGTACACCAGCCAATCCAAAGGAACCATTAATTAGTGAATTAAAAGAAATTTTAATTCGTGAATGGGATGGCAAAGGTGTTGAAACTGAATAGTTAATTGAAAAAGTAGTCTTCGCGACTACTTTTTTTATACAAATTTTTCGGCTACTTGGCTTGCTGTTAATCCAGTGAATAGGTACAATTAGAAAGAGTTAAAAAATAACGGAAGTGGTGTCAGGCATGCAGAACGAAAAAGTAGCTTTATTTATTATCTTTGGCGGCTCCGGCGATTTAGCTCGGCGTAAATTATATCCGTCGTTATTTAGGCTTTATCAGAAGGGCTATTTAGACCAACATTTTGCGGTGATTGGCACTGCTCGACGGCCGTGGACAGATGATTATTATCATCAGGTCATCAGCGATTCTCTAAGCAGTATTCAAGCACCAACGGATCAAATTGCTGCTTTTACTGATCATTTTTATTATCAAGCCCATGATGTCACTAACTCTGAACATTATGTTGTCTTGGAGAACTTAGCCGAAAAGTTAGATCAAAAATATGATTTGCAAAATAACCGTATTTTTTATATGGCTATGTCCCCGAATTTCTTTGGTACCATTGCTAAACATTTGAAAACAGAAAACATACTAACCACTGCTGGTTTTAACCGTTTGATTATCGAGAAACCATTTGGTCACGACTACAACAGCGCAGAAGAACTAAATGAACAAATTCGGTCTTCTTTCACTGAAAATCAAATTTACCGTATTGATCATTACTTAGGCAAGGAAATGGTTCAGAATATTTCGGCAATTCGGTTTGGCAATAATATTATTGAATCCTTGTGGAATAATCGTTATATTGACAACATCCAGATAACTTTAAGCGAAGCCCTAGGTGTGGAAGAGCGGGCTGGGTATTATGAATCTGCTGGGGCGATGCGCGATATGGTGCAGAATCATATTTCCCAGATTGCGACCTTATTAGCGATGGAGCCGCCAGTGTCTTTTTCTGCAGCGGATATTCGGCGGGAAAAAATCAAAGTTCTGCGTAGTCTGCACATTGATACACCGGAGGAAGCACGGCGTAATTTTGTTCGTGGTCAATATGCTGCTGCGACAGTTGACGGTACGCGCTTGGAAAGTTATCGTGAGGCTACACAGGTCAACAGTGAATCTAATGTAGAAACTTTTGTTGCTGGTAAAATGGAATTTGAAAATTATCGTTGGGCCGGTGTGCCATTTTATGTGCGGACAGGTAAACGATTAGCTAAAAAGGAAACAAGAGTTGATGTTGTTTTTAAACAGTTACCAATGAATATTTTTGAAACGATCAGCGACGAAGATAAACTAAGCGATAATGTGTTGACCATCTATGTTGAACCAACGGAAGGTTTTGGTTTACGAGTCAATGCCAAACGCCTGGGGCAAGGTTTTGAAACGCGCCCAGTTGACCTTGATTTTCGGCACAGTGCAGCAGCCGCTGGGAATAACCCAGAAGCGTATGAACGTTTACTGTTGGACGCCCTAAATGGCGATTCAACTAATTTTACGCACTGGGATGAATTATCACAGACTTGGAAATTTGCTGATGTCGTAGAGAAAGTTTGGGCGGAGACTAAACCAACTGATTTTCCTAATTATCCAAGTGGTTCGATGGGGCCGGTGGCAGCGGATAAATTATTACAACGTGATGGCCGTTATTGGATCTATAATCCAATGCAAGCCACACCAGATAAATAGTGTTAGCAGATTCTAAGCTGGAGTAAATGCTCCAGCTTTTTTGTGGTCTGTAATAAATACTAGCCTAATAAGTAAACCTTGCAGTACAATAAAGAACTTAGTAAATACGAAAAGGGATGGAGGTTATCATTGTGGACACAAATTTAGGTATTTTACAAATTCCCTTAACTAATGATCTTACGCGTAAAATTATTCATGTCGATATGGATGCTTTTTATGCATCGATCGAAGAACGTGAACATCCTGAATTTATTGGCAAACCATTGATTATTGCCCGTGATCCCAGTGATAATGGCGGTAAAGGGGTGGTGACCACCGCGAATTACGCGGCCCGACAATTCGGTGTTCATTCCGCAATGGCCGCACAAAAGGCACTGGAGCTTTGTCCTAAGGCCATTTTTAAACGCCCAGATTTTGATCTTTACCGGCGAGTTTCGGGACAAGTTCACGCCATTTTTAAACAATATACGGATGTGATTGAATATGTGGCCTTGGACGAAGCTTATTTAGATGTAACGGCTAATAAAATTGATCTTGCTAGTTCAGTTTTATTAGCGCGGCAAATTCAGGCAGAAATCAAGCAAGTAACACGATTAACCAGTTCAACTGGCGTTTCCTATAATAAATTTTTAGCTAAAATGGCTTCTGATTACCGAAAACCAGCCGGGACAACTGTGATTATGCCAGAACAGGCATTAACCTTTTTACGTGATCTACCAATTGAAAAGTTTCATGGTGTCGGTAAAAAGACCGTGCCTAAACTGCATGAATTAGATATTTATACAGGTGCCGATCTACAAAAGCTTGATGAACTAGAACTGATCCAACGCTTTGGCAAAATGGGTGATCGGCTTTACCGCCATGTACACGGCGTTGATTTACGACCGGTTGAATATCAGCGTCAGCGTAAATCGGTGGGACGTGAGGAAACCTTTGGTCGGCCATTGCGAACCGATGACCAGGTCAGTGCGCAATTGCGTGGGTTGGCCCGTGGTGTAGCGGCCAACTTGGCTAAGGCGCAAAAGCATGGTAAAACGATTGTTTTGAAGGTGCGCAATAGTGACTTTGAAACGGTGACTAAGCGGCTGACCTTAAGTGATTACGTTGCCGCTGCCAGTACAATTTATTATTATGCACAACAATTGTGGGATGATTTTGGCGATTTAAATCAAGGTATCCGGTTACTGGGTATTACCATCACCACTTTAGATCCATTGTCATTTGAAGAAATTAGTTTGCCGCTGTTTAAGCCTTCACAACCGAAATAAGCTTCTTATAGGTGCTTTGTAATTCCGCTGGAAAACCGGTATACTTGAGTTCGATTATGGGCGCAGAAGGCCAACTTACGGAGGTAGCATGATGGCAGCGAAGCGAGAGCAGGGTGTACAGTACATCAAGGCGCTAAGGATTGGTTCGCGAATTTCAGTTCGCGGCTTGGCACGTCAGTTAGCGATCAGTGAAGGCACTGCTTATCAAGCCATTAAAGCAGCAGAAAATCGTGGGCTGGTTTCGACTATTGAGCGGGTAGGTACGGTCCGAATCGATCAAGTGCCACCAGCTCAGTTGGCCACCCTGACCTACCAAGCTTTGTTGCAAGTTATCAATGGGGTAGTGCTCGGCGGTAAGGCCGGGTTAAACAAAGTATTGCAGCGTTTTTTGATTGGCGCAATGACGGGTGAGCACATGGTTTCCTACATTACGCCAAATTCGTTGGTCATTGTTGGTAATCGGGAGGAAATTCAACGCTTAGCATTGACCCATGGAGCTGCAGTATTGATTACCGGCGGCTTAGGAACTACTTCTGAAATTATTGCCTTGGCTGAACAGAAGACCTTACCGGTTTTGATGACGCCATTTGATACCTATACCGTTGCGACGCTGATCAATCAGGCGCTAACTGATCAGACTATTAAGCACAAAATTGCTACCGTTACAGATGCTTATATTACTTTAGGCCAGACCAGTTATTTATTCAGTCGGCAAACGGTGGCTGATTATAAAAATTTAAATCGCAGCAGTAAGCATACTCGTTTTCCGGTGGTCACTCAAAATTTACAGTTAGTGGGTATGATCACTAATAAAGATATTCTGGACTATAGTGATCAAACTACATTAGATAAAATAATGACGGTCACACCGGCAACTGCTAATGAAACAACTAGTTTGGCTAGTGTTAGTCATATGATGGTTTATGATGGGTATGAGTTGCTTCCTGTTGTCGATAAACGCTTACACTTGGTAGGCGTGATCGGTCGGCAGGACGTCATGGCAACTTTAGATAATCATTATGTGGCCATTCAACATGACACTTTTTATGATCAAGTGATCGGGCGTTTACAAAAAACGGAAACGGCCGCATATCGGTTAGTGGTCACACCACAAATGGTAAATCAATTAGGAACGATTTCTTTTGGTGTATTAAGCGAATTGGTGGTTAATGCTTGCCAGCGCTTGTTAGTGACGATATTAGGCCGGCCGTCAACAATTGATCAAGTTGATCTACATTATTTACGTTTAATTCAAGTAGATACTGAATTAACGATTATGCCGGTAATTATGGAAAGTGGCCGCCACTCAGCTAAATTAGATGTAAATATTCAGCAACCTAGCGGATTAGTTGCTAAAGCCATCGTGATTTGCCAATTATTAGAAGGACAGCGAGGAGAATAGGTATGCAAAAATTAGACTTACAGCAACAAATTATTGGTCAGATCAAGGCCTTTAACACGATTATTATTCATCGTCATGAAAAAGCAGATCCAGACGCTTTAGGTTCTCAAGTTGGTTTAGCAGAAATTATTCGTGCTAGTTTTCCGGAGAAAAAGGTTTACGTAGTTGGTACTGATCCTGAAGGTCTTGACTGGCTAGCTAAAATGCAAGTGGTCAGTGATGCGACTTATCAGCAAGCCTTGGTGATCGTTACCGATACGGCAAATAGACCAAGAATTGACGACCAGCGTTTTGATCAAGGTCAAAAACTGATTAAAATTGACCATCATCCTAACGACGATGCTTATGGTGATATTCAATTAGTCGCTGCTGCGGCTTCCAGTACTTCTGAATTAATTTTTGATCTGCAGGCAAGTACGGCTGAATTACAATTGTCAACGGCTGCAGCACGTTTATTGTACGCTGGACTGGTCGGTGATACTGGTCGTTTCATGTTTGCCAACACTAGTCCGCATACCTTGAATGTTGCTGCTGAATTGATCAAGGCGGATTTTGATGCTAGCTTGATCAATCGCAATTTAGATACGTTAACACCAGAACAGGCACGGTTATCTGCTTATGTACTCGAGCATATGACGATTCTACCTAGTGGGGCTGCCTACGTTGTATTGTCAACCGCTACTTTGGCTGCTTTGAAGGTCAGTGTTGCTCAGGCGCATGCGGTGGTTTCGTTACCTGGTAAAATTGCGGCGGTTACAGTTTGGAGTGTGCTAGTGGAGCAAGCACCAGACAATTATCGTGTACACTTACGTTCTAAGGGCCCCATTATCAATGAGTTGGCTAAAGCCCATGATGGTGGCGGGCATCCTCTAGCAAGCGGTGCGCGGGCTTACAGTGATGCGGAAGTACAGACAATTATTCATGAACTTGATCAAATCGCCCAAAATAATAAATAGAAGAGGTAGTTATGAGCACATTTAAAGACTTCAAATTGAAGCCCTACATTTTACAGGCGTTAGCAGCGATTCATTTTTATCAACCAACGCCAGTTCAAGAAAAAATTATTCCTTTGATTGCAACGGGAAAGAGTGTGGTTGGTCAGTCACAAACTGGTAGTGGTAAAACCCATGCTTTCTTATTGCCGATTTTTAATCAATTACGAGAAAAGGATCATGAAGTGCAAGTCGTGATCACGGCACCTAGTCGGGAGTTAGCGGAGCAGATCTATCAAGCAGCCGAGCAGATCGCTCAATTTAGTCCTGACCCGATCCACATGCAAAATTATGTTGGTGGTACCGATAAACAACGGCAAATTGAAAAGTTACATCATCACCAACCCCAGATCGTGATCGGTACACCAGGTCGTATCCGTGACCTGATTGCGAATCAGGCATTGAAGAGTTTCACCGCCAAAACGTTTGTTGTTGATGAGGCTGATATGACGTTGGATATGGGTTTCTTAAACGATATTGATAAAATTGCGGCGACTTTCCCGGCTGATTTGCAAATGCTGGTTTTCTCCGCAACGATTCCGCAAAAATTGGAGCCATTTTTACGTAAGTACATGAATGCCCCACTTATTGAAGAAATTCCAACGGCTACAGTGATCAGTCCCACGATCAGTAACTGGTTGGTTTCCACGCAAGGTAAAGATAAAAATCAGTTGATTTATCAACTGGCTAAAAGTTGTAACCCGTATTTGGCCTTGATTTTTGCTAATACTAAAAAACGCGTGGATGAAATTGCGACTTATTTAGGCCAACAAGGGCTAAAAGTGGCCAAAATTTCTGGTAGTTTGTCACCACGTGATCGTAAAAAAACCATGCGTCAAATTCAAAACTTAGATTTTCAATATGTTGTCGCCACTGATCTAGCGGCACGCGGAATTGATATTGCCGGTATCTCTCACGTTATCAACACTGAATTACCAGCCGACCAGGAATTCTTTATTCACCGTGTTGGCCGTACGGGTCGTAACGGTCTTTCAGGGATCGCTATTACCTTGTACGAACCAGGCCAAGAAAAAGAAATTTCCGAACTGGAAAAATTAGGTATTAAGTTTGCCCCTAAACAATTCAAAAATGGTGAACTTGTCACGGGCTACGATCGTAATCGCCGTGCAAAACGAGAAAAAACAAAGCAGGCGCTTGAACCAACTATGGTTGGGCTGGTCAAAAAGCAGAAAAAACAGCATAAACCAGGTTACAAGAAACGAATTCGTGCGGCGATCCAAAAGGATGAACGGCAAAAACGGCGGATCAAGCAGCGCGAAGATATGCGGCAACAGCGACAAAAGAATCGCGAAGATCACCGTTAATAACGCATAGGGTCAGTTGACAGTTTTACGTCAGATGATTATAATAATTGCAGAAAATCAATCTAGACCGGATATGTCCTGATGGTAGCGTGTCTCCAGGAAGTTATGCCTTGACTGTGAGCATAGCGACATAACTATTAGTGATGCTCCCTGTCGTATTCGCTGACTCGGCGTTATCGAGTTTGAGAGGGAACGATGACATCGTTGCAATCAAGGTGGTACCGCGCTAAGGCGTCCTTGAAAAGCAACGGTGTTTTTATATGGTCTTTTATATCATGTATCCAAGAAAGAGGTTCTTATGAAAAAACTATCCAGTAGTCAAATTCGGCAGATGTACCTTGATTTCTTTAAATCAAAAGGCCATTCAATCGAGCCATCCGCATCTTTAGTTCCAGTCGATGATCCCAGCTTGTTATGGATCAATTCTGGCGTTGCGACAATGAAAAAGTACTTTGAGGGCCGTGTTGTACCTGAAAATCCGCGTTTGACTAGCTCTCAAAAAAGTATTCGAACTAATGATATTGAAAATGTTGGTAAAACGGCACGTCACCAAACGCTATTTGAAATGCTTGGTAATTTTTCCGTAGGGGATTATTTCAAAAAAGAAGCAATTCCGTGGGCTTGGGAATTTATGACAAGTTCTAAATGGATGGCGTTTGATCCGGCAAAGCTTTATATAACTGTTTATCCAGAAGACAAAGTGGCAAAGGAACTTTGGCTTAAAACTGGGGTGCAGGCCGATCATATTTTAGAAGATGAAGATAACTTTTGGGATATTGGTGAAGGTCCCAGTGGTCCCGATTCCGAAATTTTCTATGACCGGGGACAAAAGTTCAATAACGTGGCGGTAGATGATCCACAAAATTATCCTGGCGGCGAAAATGAACGCTATTTAGAGATCTGGAATATTGTTTTTTCTGAATTTAACCACAAACCGGATGGCACTTATGAGCCATTACCGCATAAAAATATTGATACTGGTATGGGGTTGGAACGGTTGGTTTCGGTTGTTCAAGAGACTAAAACCAATTTTGAAACTGATTTATTTATGCCACTTATTCAAGCAACTGAGAAAATGAGTGCCGGCAAACATTATGGTGTAAATAAAACCAGCGATGTTTCTTTCAAAGTGATTGCAGACCATGCACGGGCAGTTACTTTTGCGATCGGTGATGGGGCGCTTCCTTCTAATGAAGGGCGTGGTTATGTTTTACGACGTTTAATTCGGCGCGCGACGGTACATGGTAAAAAATTAGGCATCGATCAGGCCTTCTTGTACCAGTTGGTTCCAGTGGTGGGCCAAATTATGGAAAGTTATTATCCCGAAATATTAGCGCAAAAGGATTATATTGCTAAGATTATCAAGTCAGAAGAAGATCGTTTCAACAATACGCTGACCGACGGGTTGAAATTATTGGATAAGCAAATTAAATTGGCTAGACAGGCTGCTAAAAAAACGTTATCCGGTAAAACTGTCTTTATGTTATTCGATACATTTGGTTTTCCCTTTGACTTGACTAAAGAATATGCAGCGGATGAAGGTTTAGCAGTGGATGAGGCTGGCTTCAATGCCGAAATGCAACAACAAAAAGCACGTGCTCGGGCTGCCCGGAATCAAGACAACGGTATGGGTGTTCAAAGTGGTCTGTTGCTGGACGTTAAAGTTCCAAGTAAATTCATTGGCTGGGATCATTTAGAGAAGACTGCGGCTAAGCTTGAGTTAGTAGTGGTTGCCGATCAGTTAGTTGATCAGGTCCGCACAGGTGAGGCGCAATTGATCTTTGATGAAACGCCATTTTATGCGGAAATGGGGGGTCAAGTTGCCGACCATGGTTTGATTTTAGATGCTACTGGCAAATCTGTTGCTGAAGTGACTGATGTCCAACATGCCCCTAATGGACAGAATTTGCATACGGTCAACGTTTTGGCGCCTTTAGTCAAGGGGCAAACCTATCAACTAAAAGTTGATCCAGCTTTCCGTCAGGCGGTTTCGCGTAATCATACGGCGACTCATTTGTTGGATCAGGCCTTGCGGGATGTTCTAGGTGAACACGTTCATCAGGCTGGTTCATTAGTTGAACCTAATTATTTACGGTTTGACTTTACACATGCAGGACAAACTAGTCCAGAAGAACTAAAGCGGATCGAACAGATCGTTAATGCTAAAATTTGGGCAGCCTTACCGATCAGTTGGGTAGTTACTGACATTGAAACGGCGAAAAAAATGGGCGCGATCGCTATTTTTACTGAAAAGTATGGTAAAGAAGTGCGGGTCGTTTCCATTGGTGATTATTCCAAAGAATTTGACGGTGGCACTCACGCCAGTAACACAGCCGAATTAGGTCTATTTAAGTTTACAGGTGAAACTGGAATCGGTGCTGGTGTTCGGCGGGTCGAAGCAGTTACCGGTAAAGATGCCTTCGCTTATTTGGAACAACGGGAAACGTGGTTACAAGAAACAGCCGATTTGGTTAAAACTGCACAGTTACAAAATGTGGTGACTAAAGTTGAACAACTGCAGGATCAAGTTAAACAGGCTAATAAGCAAATCGAAAGCTTACAGGCTAAGGCTGCACAGCAACAAGCTGCTAATATTTTCCAAAATGTGCAGACCATTAATGACGTTACTCTAGTAGCCGAACAAGTGAAGGTGGCTGACATGAATCAACTACGCCAATTGGCTGATGATTGGAAACAGCAGACCGTTTCTGACGTTTTGGTTTTAGGTACGATCGTTGGGTCAAAAGTTAATTTAATTGCTGCTGTCACTAAAGCGGGTATTACTAAAGGTATCAAAGCAGGTGATCTGATCAAAGCAATTGCCCCTAAAGTTGGTGGCGGTGGTGGCGGTCGTCCTGATATGGCGCAGGCCGGTGGTAAAAATCCAGCTGGTTTAGCGGACGCCTTGCAAGCTGCACAAACCTTCCTGCAAGGAAAATAAAATTGTATCTCCACGGCTTTTCTAGTAGAATGTAGATTGAAGTCAAGACAGGTATTCTTGATAAAAACGATAAATAGTACTGGTATGAGAGATTTGTGAGAAGGGTGAGGTGTTTGAGGTGAGTTCATTAGATAAAACGGTTAGTTTCGATTTTGGGCGCGAACAGCCTAAAAACGTACATCAGACCTTAGAAACGGTTTATCAAGCATTAGAAGAAAAAGGATACAATCCAATTAATCAGATCGTGGGCTACTTATTATCTGGTGACCCAGCATACATCCCGCGTTATAATGATGCGCGTAACCTGATTCGCAAGCACGAACGTGACGAAATCATTGAAGAGTTAGTACGGAATTACTTGAAAAAGGATCGCCCATGAAGCGTTACCTAGGCTTAGATGTCGGTTCGAAAACAGTAGGTGTCGCGGTTAGCGACTTACTGGGTTGGACGGCTCAAGGCGTTGAGATCATTCGGATCAACGAAGCTGCCGAAGAATTTGGAATTAAGCGGGTCAAAGAATTAGTGACTGAATATAGTGTGACCGATTTTGTGGTTGGCTTACCGAAAAATATGGATAATTCTTTGGGTCCACGAGCAGAAGCTTCGCAAGCATATGGGCGTTTGCTGACAGCAACTTTTGGTTTGCCAGTTCAATTTATTGATGAGCGTTTAACTACCGTTGAAGCGGAGCGGATGCTGATCAGTCAAGCTAATACGTCACGTAAAAAGCGCAAGAAAGTAATTGATAAACTAGCAGCAGTAATGATTTTACAGAATTTTCTGGATCGTGAGGCCAATCGTTAAGGAACGGTAGATTGCCGACTATGAGGGATGCTTTACGGGCCAAGATTAACCTTAAGGAGATTGACATGGCTGATAAACAAATGCCTCAAAATGAGGACGAACGACAAATTACTTTGGTAGATGAAAATGGTAACGAGGAATTATACGAGATCCTTTTTACGTTTGATTCTGAAGATTATGGCAAGTCCTACGTTTTATTATATCCAGCAGGTACTCCGGAAGACGAAGACGTGGATATCCAAGCTTTTTCGTACAAGACTAATGACAAAGGTGATCCCGCTGAAGGCGACCTTTATCCAATTGAATCCGATGCTGAATGGGATATGGTTGAAGAAGTACTCAATACCTTCTTAGCCGATGACGACCAGAATTAAGTTTTAACGAGGATCGATGCAAATGAAAATTTGTATCGATCCTTTTTGCTTAACAACAGGCAATGGGATTCTAACATTTTCTTAAAGCGCTGTTTATTTGTGTTTTTTCATGCTAAAATAAAATGCGTTGAATTACTTTAATGAAGTCAAGCCAATTAAAATTTAAAAAGGAGGGGCGTTAGATGGCAGAGCAGAAACGACGCTTTAAGGTTGTGATCGACGGTAAAACTTACATTATTATCGGGAATGCTTCTGATGCACATATTCAGGCAGTGACCCAGTTAGTTAATGACGAGTTAACGCAGATTAAGTCATTAGCAACGACCCTAGATGATGAGCAGGCCGCGGTTTTATTAGCAATTAATACCGTTTCCGATCAGTTAAGATTGCAAACCAAGCTCGAACGCTTGGAAAAAGAAAATGAGCAGCTTAAACAACAATTAGCGGCACAGAATTAATTTCGAACAAAAGCGAAGAGGAAACTAATGTTATCATTTATAATTATAATCTTTTTAGCCTATGCTTATTATGCAGGTACGCGAAGAGGCTTAGTCATGCAGGGCGTTTATACGCTTGGTTATTTGATTGCATTTATTATTGCTCGACTAGGCTATTTACATACAGCACCAAAATTGACGCTATTGATTCCTTATCAGTCAGCCACCGAAGCCAGTCAATTTACTTTCTTTAGTCACAAAGTTGGTTTAGAATTAGATAATGCTTTTTACGCCGCGATCGCCTTTATGTTGATTTTATTTTTTGGTTGGCTAGTGACGCGGTTCGTCGCGGTTTTATTGCAGCGGCTGACTTTTTATCCGCTGCCACAGCGACAAAGCACGATCGGTGGTGGGGTTTTGTCATTACTCACTGTCTATGTCGGTATTTTTCTATTGTTGACCGTATTAGCTTTAATTCCAGGTGCTGGGATTCAATCATTATTAAAACACTCATTATTAGCACAGGGGATGGTCCGATTTACTCCCATTCCAGCAATTCATTGGTGGTTACAGGCAATTTAAGTTAATCTTAGGGTAAGACTTAATTTGTTCAATCGGGTTGATATCTTAACTAGCAATTAGTGGCTTGCAACCGCTACTTGGAAATGGTGGTTATCAGGAGAAAATACCCTTTGCGACACATTTTAGTGGAAGATAGGCTGCTGGCAGGCTATCTTCTTTTTACGTTTTAACTAGGTACGAGCAAGGAGGCCTACTTTGAATTCAAAAATTTTAGCGATTTTAGAGTTTGCTAAAATCAAACAAGCATTACAACAGTATATTGTGTCGGCGATGGGACAAACACAGATTGAAGCGCTAAAACCATTGACTGACAGTACGCAGATTCAGCAACAATTAGATGAAACAAAGGACGGCGCCGATATTTTGCGGTTGAAGGGTCCGATTCCGATTCCTAAACTGACTAGCGTTGCTGCGCATATGCAGCGTCTAGCTATTGGCGGGACTTTAAATGGTAGTGAATTAGCGGAAATTGGTCGGGTGCTGCGAGCCGCCAATGCAGTGGAACAATTTTTTGTCGAATTTGCCGATGAAGAGATCACTTTGCGGCAAGTTGATCAAATCCAAGCTCAGTTAGTCACACTACCTGAATTAACTAAACGGTTGCGTTTGTCTTTGGAAGAAGATGGTCACGTTACCGATGATGCTTCCGTTAAGTTAAAGGGAATTCGGAATGGTATCCATCAATTGGAAGGCGATATTCGCGCGAAAATGACGGGATATACACGTGGCAACAGCGCTAAATATTTAAGTGATCCAATTATCACTATCCGGAATGATCGCTATGTGATCCCAGTTAAACAAGAATATCGTAGTCATTTTGGTGGTGTTGTTCACGATCAGAGTGCTAGTGGCTTAACGTTATTCATTGAACCACAAAGTGTGATGGCGCTGAATAATCGTTTACGCCAGCGCCAATTGGAAGAACAACAGGAAATTCAACGGGTTTTAGCTGAATTATCTGCGGCGATCGCGCCGTATCAAAATGAAATTACAGCTAACGCGACGATTTTAGGACGGCTTGACTTTATTAATGCTAAGGCACGGTATGCTAAGGCAATAAAGGCCACGGAGCCGCTATTGAATTTGAACAATGAGGTGTATTTACGGCAAGCACGTCATCCGTTGATCGATCCGGCTAAAGTAGTTGCCAACGATATTATTTTAGGCAAAGATTATCGGGCGATGATCATTACCGGTCCAAACACTGGTGGGAAAACGATCACGTTAAAAACTGTGGGTATTTTGCAATTGATGGCCCAGGCGGGGTTATTTATTCCGGTGGCTGAAGAAAGTCAGGTTGGCGTTTTTGACAACATTTTTGCTGATATTGGTGATGAACAATCAATCGAGCAGAATTTGAGTACTTTTTCCGGCCATATGGCAAATATTGTGTCGATCTTGGCTCAAGTCGACGATCATAGCTTAATTTTGATCGATGAACTTGGCGCCGGTACTGATCCTCAAGAGGGGGCTGCTTTAGCAATCGCAATTTTGGACCAGTTAGGCACAACGAACAGTTATGTATTGGCGACAACGCATTATCCAGAATTAAAAGCTTATGGTTATAATCGGCCGGGAACCATCAATGCTAGCATGGAATTCGATGTCCAAACCTTACAACCAACTTATCGGTTGTTGATTGGTATTCCAGGACGGTCAAATGCTTTTGAAATTGCGGCTCGGTTAGGCCTAAGCGCGACCATCGTTGCACAGGCAGAAGGTCTGATCACTGCTGATAGCCAGGATCTGAATAATATGATCAGTGACCTGGAAGCACAACGTAAGGCAGCGGAAAATGAACGCCAAAAGGCCAAAAAATTATTGGCCGCAGCCACCACATTACATGACGAATTGGCTAGCGCCAGTACTGAGTTTGTCACTGCTCGGGAACAACAGTTAGATAAGGCTAAGGATCAGGCTAATCAGATCGTGGCGCACGCACAAAAAGAAAGCGAGCGCATTATTAATGACTTGCGACAGATGCAAAAGCACCACCAACAAACCGTTAAAGAGCATGAGTTGATTGCGGCCAAAACTGGCTTAGCTGACTTAAAACAAGAGAAGTCTTTAGCTAAGAATAAGGTCTTACAACATGAAAAAAGACGCCAAGCGCTAAAAGTCGGGGATGACGTGATCGTCACCACGTACGGACAACATGGTGTTTTGCTTAATCAATTAGATAAAAAGCACTGGGAAGTTCAATTGGGGATTCTCAAAATGAAGGTAGCCGTCACCGATCTAGAAAAAACTAAGGGTGTGCCGGAAGAAAAGCCGCAGCGGCAATTTGCAACTGTTCATATAGGTAACCACGTTAGTTCAACGCTTGATTTACGTGGTGAGCGCTACGAGGATGCTTTAGCAGATGTCGATCAATATATTGATTCTGCTTTATTAGCAGGTTATGGTCAAGTAACTATTGTTCATGGTAAAGGAACAGGTGCGCTCCGCCAAGGGATTACTAATTATTTAAAGACTAATCGGCAAGTTAAGAAATATGAATTTGCGCCGGCTAATGCTGGTGGAGACGGTGCAACTGTAGTTACTTTTAAATGATCAGTGGTTAATGGATGACGTTAGACTAATTTTAAGTAAGCAGTTTGTTTGTTGTTCAAGTCGTTTTCTGCTAGAATTAAACATAAATCAGAGGGGGTAGTAATAATGGTACAAGCGATTACTGATCAAGATTTTAAACAAGAAACTGGTACGGGCGTTGTTTTAACTGATTTTTGGGCAACTTGGTGTGGTCCTTGTCGGATGCAATCGCCTGTTGTTGAACAATTAGCGGAAGATTATGACGGTGAAGTTAAATTCACTAAAATGGACGTTGATGCTAACCCAGCAACGGCCCAAAGCTTTGGTATCATGAGTATCCCAACTCTTTTATTGAAAAAAGATGGTGAAGTGGTTGAAACACTTGTCGGCTACCATAGCAAGGATCAGTTAGATCAAGTATTAAAACAATACACTGCTTAATTCATAATGAATTTGACTAGTTTAGTGATATAAAAGACCGCGGCAATTTTTTTGCTGCGGTCTTTTAGTTATATTATAATTGTTTCACGTTAAGGATAGTCTTAGCATTGCTGTTGTGATTTATCTTTAGATAATAAAAAAACAGATCAACTCTGATGAGTGATCTGATCTCTAATTGCGGCCAAACCAGCTACGTTTATGACGTTGCGTCCGCTTTGGCATTAAGTCAGCGACTGGTGTGGGGCCAACTTCGGATGTTGGTGCCGCTGTGTCTTCTTTAGGCGGCGTTGCTTCATCAGCATCACCAAAATGATGTAGCTGAATGGGCTGCTCATGACTATTTTCTAGAGGAACATCAGTATGGTCGGTTTGGATGATGATCGTAATTTGATTATGATCGAATTCAAGTTGTCCTTCGGCGATTGTTTGGGTCAATTGCTGAATTTGTTGAGCAACAAAACCAGTTTCTAATTGAAAATCAGCGTTACTGAAGGCCTTTTGTCGTCGTTCGATCTGCGGGCCACTTAGTTGATAAATATAACGATTTTTAACTTGTTGACTAAGGGTTAAATCGCCAAAATTAAATTGGGTAAAAAAAGTTGGTAGATCTGCCAACTGACTTAAAGGTAAGCGACGAGCAAGATCCTTACCAGCCCAATATAAGATACCCGGAGCTTCTTGGCCCAATAGATCAGGTAGCAAAATATCGCGGAGTAACTCGTAGCCTAATGTTTCCGGCTTAGACACTGCCCGTAATAAACTTTCATAATGATTCTCTGGCATAAGCCTGATCACCTCATTTTTCTTCCCTCTCATTATAGCAAAAATAATTAGCCTAGTGGGCATCCGGCAAATAATTATTAAAAATTAGATAACGCTGTCGATTTACTTGAACTTAATTATAAAAAAGGTGAAAATCATATGTAGGTCAGCAATTTGCGGATCAAGTCAGTTTTAGTTAAGTAGTTATGGCGGTAGTCTCAACCAGCCTGTGAGTTTAGGTGATTAACTATTTTACGCAGAAAGAGGAAGGAATAAATGGTGAGTGTAAAACAAGGTATCGGCTATATGGATTCAGGCGTGGGTGGCCTGACGGTGGTGAAAGAGGCGTTACGGCAATTACCAAATGAGCAAGTTATTTTTATTGGTGATACAGCGCGTAATCCTTATGGACCACGACCAGCGGCCCAGGTCAAAACATTTACTTGGCAGATGACTAATTTTTTGCTCAGTAAAAATGTTAAAATGATTGTGATTGCCTGCAATACAGCGACTGCTGCGGCCTTACCAGAAATTCAGGCGGCTTTAGCCATTCCTGTGATCGGTGTGATCGTGGCTGGTAGCCAGGCGGCCATTAAAGCAACTCAAAATAGAAATATTGGTGTGATCGGTACTATTGGTACGATCAAAAGTCAGGCTTATCCCCGGGCCATCCACCAGCAGGTACCACAGGTCAAGGTTACTGGCGTCGCTTGCCCGAAGTTTGTGCCCTTGGTGGAAAGTAATGAATATAAATCTGCAGTTGCTAAAAAAGTAGTGGCTGAATCGTTAAATGCCTTTGATAACACTGGTATTGACACCTTAATTTTAGGCTGTACACATTATCCATTGATCCGCCACTTGATTCAAAATCGAATTGGTGATCAGGTGACTTTGATTGATTCCGGAGCGGAAACAGTTAATCAAGTCTCAGCAATTTTAAACTTTGATCAATTAACGGCGCCGGTGCGGCAGCCCCAACATGAATTTTATACCACTGGCAATCCAGCCATGTTTCAACAAATTGCTGGTGATTGGTTGGAGTTGAAGAATTTAGATGTGCGCCATGTTGAATTAGCGGATTTAATTAAAAATAGTGAGGTTAAGCATGCAAAGAAATAACAATCGGGATAACGCTGAATTACGTCCCTTCGAATTTACTGCTAACTACTTAAAAAACCCAGAAGGCTCCGTTTTAGTGACCTTAGGGGCAACCAAAGTTATTTGTAATGTTAGTGTTGAAAATAGCCAACCACCGTTTTTACGCGGGACAGATAAAGGCTGGATCAGTGCTGAATACAGTATGTTACCACGAGCGACCAAGGAACGAACGCGGCGCGAAGCCACAAAAGGGCGCCAAACAGGCCGCACAATTGAAATTCAGCGCTTAATTGGTCGTGCTTTACGGGCAGTGGTGGATTTGGATAAGTTAGGCCCCCGGTCATTAGTTGCTGATTGTGACGTGATCCAGGCCGATGGTGGCACCCGTACAGCAAGTATTACCGGTGCTTTTTTTGCTTTGAAGTTGGCTTTAACTAATTTAGTGACCGCGCAAGTTTTGCCGGAGAATCCTTTGAAAGACGATTTGGCCGCGATCAGTGTGGGTATTTTACCAGAAATTGGTCCGGTGTTGGATCTAGATGCCGCTGAAGATCAACATGCGGCAGTGGATATGAATATTGTGATGACTGGCCAAGGTGAATTTATTGAGCTGCAGGGAACTGGTGAAGAAGCGACTTTTTCTGGTAGTCAGCTCAATGAATTGTTATATTTAGGCACTAAAGGAATTGAACAATTGATCACTGCACAGCGCTACCAATTTGATAAATTACAACATCCTTACGATACCAGCGACATTAGCAATACGGTGGTGATCGCCACTCGTAATGCAGGTAAGGCGCGGGAATTTCAGGCTATGTTTGCGGCGGATAGGCTTCGGGTCAAAACCCTTAAAGATTTTCCTGATTTACCAGAAATTGAGGAAACGGGTAAAACCTTTGAAGAAAATGCCCGGCTTAAGGCCGATAAGATTGCACAAATATTGAATCTCCCCGTTCTGGCTGATGATTCGGGCCTGCAGGTTGCGGCCTTACATGGGCGGCCGGGAATTTATTCGGCGCGCTACGCTGGGGACCATAACGATGCGGCCAACAACGCCAAACTTTTATTTGAATTATCCGGTGTGCCACAAGAAAAGCGGAATGCTACTTTTCACACCACTTTAGTTTTTGCTAAACCGAACCAACCAACCAAAGATCTAGTAGTCGAAGGAGAAGTTAAGGGGGTTATTCTAGGCATACCGCGGGGGGATAATGGGTTTGGTTACGATCCATTGTTCTTAGTGCCTGCATTGAATAAAAGTTTAGCTGAATTAACTGAAGCAGAAAAAAATCAAGTCAGCCATCGTGGAAATGCTTTACGTCACTTGGAAAAAGTATGGCGTGACTGGCTTAACCAGAAATAAACGACTTAAACGACTCTGAAAAGGGGGATGCTGTATTGATCAGTCAACCAATTGTGGACATACTATTACAAAATAAAGCTCACTTTTTAATTCCAGCTGAAAAAGTTGCTAATGTGCAAGTGGATAATAATTTAAATCATGCGTTTTTAGTGCTGACCAAGGTACGCTACGCCAAAATTCCGGTTTTAGCCAATGATTCAAAATTTATTGGTTTAATTTCGTTACCGATGATCACGGAAACCATGCTAGGCCGTGATGACTTTGATTTAAGTCAATTAAATCAGCTTTGTGTCGGCGATGTTTGCGAAAAAAACGTTCCAACGGTTGAAAACCCATACGATATTGAGTTAATATTACATTTATTAGTGGATAATCCGTTTCTACCGGTAGTTAGTCACGAAGGTGATTTTACGGGCATTGTGACGCGGCGGGAAATTATGAAAAGTATGAATTACTTAGCCCATAATTTTGATCAGGTTTATCCGCTAAATGAGAGTGAAAAATGATAAATTATGGAGAGGTGCGTGCGTGATTTGGATGCAAAAGAAATCATCCGTTTCATTAGTGAGGCAAAGAAGAAGACCCCAGTTAAGGTTTATGTGAAGGGGCACTTAGATCAATTGACGATTCCTAGTTCGATTCAAACCTTTTTTGAGGCCCATAGTGGTGTATTATTTGGTGATTGGGCAGACGTAGCTCCCTTCCTGACTGCAAATCAAAAAGCAATCAGTGAATACCATGTTGAAAACGCAGCGCGTAATTCAGCAGTACCAATGGTTGATTTAAAGCAATTTAACGCGCGAATTGAACCCGGCGCTTTTATTCGTGATCAAGTTGAGATCCATGATAACGCGGTGGTTATGATGGGCGCAGTAATCAATATTGGTGCGGTGATCGGTGAAGGATCAATGATCGACATGGGCGCCGTTCTCGGCGGCCGCGCAACGGTGGGTAAAAATGCCCATATCGGTGCTGGTGCAGTATTAGCCGGTGTAGTTGAACCACCTTCAGCGCAACCAGTTGTGGTTGAAGATGATGTTTTGATCGGTGCCAATGCGGTTGTTCTTGAAGGCGTTCGAATCGGTAAAGGCGCCGTTGTTGCGGCAGGTGCGATCGTTACAAAAGATGTTGACCCACATACTGTTGTTGCCGGCGTTCCTGCCCGTAAGATCAAGGATATTGATGATAAAACGCGTAGTAAAACGGAAATTCTTGATGCTTTGCGTCAGTTATAAGCCGAGGCTATTAAATGACAATGACAACGGATGAACTAACAAAAATTTATCAAGATTTACACCAGATTCCAGAGATTGGGTTACAAGAGTTTGAAACGCAGGCTTATTTGTTAAGTGTGATTACAAAATTGCCGCAGACTTGGTTGACTGTCAAAAAGATTGCAACCGCAACTTTAGTTTTGGTCAGTGGTCGTGCACCGCACAAAACGCTAGGCTGGCGAACTGATATTGACGCATTGCCGGTTCAAGAACAAACAGGATTACCATTTGCGTCTAAACATCCGGGGATGATGCACGCTTGTGGTCATGATATCCATATGACGGTTGCTTTAGGTCTACTGGATTATTTTGCTCAGCAGCAACCGAAAAATAATTTGTTATTCCTATTCCAACCGGCTGAGGAGAATGCCAGCGGCGGTAAACGTCTTTACGAAATGGGTGCCTTAGATGAGTGGCGGCCAGATGAATTTTATGGTTTACACATTAATCCCCAATTACCCACTGGTGCGATTGGTTGTCGCCAAGGAACTTTATTTGCTGGGACTTGTGAGATCCATGCTCATTTCAGCGGTAAAAGCGGTCACGCGGCGTATCCCCATCTAGCCAACGATATGGTGGTGGCTGGTGCGCAATTCGTTAATCAAATTCAAACCATTGTTAGCCGCAATGTTGATCCAATTGAAAGCGGTGTGGTCACTTTAGGCCAATTTCATGCCGGCACGATCGGCAATGTAATCAGTGGTAGTGCTCAAATTGATGGCACGATTCGGGCGTTGACTCAGGTAATGAATCAACATATCCAACAACGTGTACGGACCATTGCGGAAGGTATTGCATTAAGTTATGATTGCCAAGTCGCCCTTGACTTACATCAAGGCGGCTACTACCCAGTAGAAAATGATCCTAAAACGACAGCGGCTTTCATTCAGACGATGCAGGCTGATCCGGCAATTGAATATGTTGAGACGGAACCTGCCATGACGGGTGAAGATTTTGGCTTTTTGATTTCTAAAATTCATGGGACCATGTTTTGGTTAGGCGTGGATCAACCTTACCAACTACATTCAGAACATTTGGCACCCCATGTTGGCGCAATCGAAAAGGGTATCTACGCCATGACCACGTATTTTAAAAAACGTGATGCAGAAGTGTAACATGACTTTTAAGGAGCAGTTTTTGCTCCTTTTTTTGTTACCATAAGGTGTATTAGGATATTTTATTGACGCTTCCGTTTTTTCTGGGTAAGATTGGGCTAATCAATTTAATAATTGGGGGGAGAAGTGTGCGACTTACACAACAATCGCTGGCAACGACAACCTTACCAGCGCAATTATTTAAACCAACTTTGATCTTGTTAGCGGCGGATGAGGATCTACCAAAAACGTCGGCGGCACAGCAGATCAATCGCGCCTTGCAGATCACTTATTTATCTGCGCAAACACTGATCGTCGACAAATATAGTTTATTGAACTTGGATAAATGGGTACCAACCATTGTTGAGACGACTGATTATCTAGCTGCTTTACGTGCTGTTGCCGTCAGCCTACAGCAAAGTCATTTATTCCAGGCACGGCATTATCGCCTGGCTACCCAAGATAAAACTCAGGTCTACGGAATTTTAAATATTACAGATGATTCATTTTACGATGGTGGCCGGTATTTTACCCCAGCTGCGGCAATTAAGCGAGCACAGGAAATGGTGGCCCAAGGTGCGGACGTTTTAGAATTAGGTGGGCAGTCAACCCGTAAAGGTTACCAGGAGTTAACTGCGGTCGAAGAATTAGCGCGGGTGATCCCAGTTCTAAAAGCAATTCGGCCGGTGATCGACATACCGATCGCAGTCGATACTTATAAATATGAAGTCGTTCAAGGGGTATTGGCGGCTGGTGCGGATATTATTAACAATGTGCACGCGTTGCAAGATGATCCGCGAATCCTAGAAGCCATCGCTGCAGTCGATGCAGGATTAGTGATCATGCACACACAGATTGGTGATCATTATAGTGATTTAGTGCAAAACATTCACGATTACTTTGCGACAGCTATTGATTTTGCTGGGCAGTATGGAATCCAACAGCAACAAATTATGATCGATGTTGGTTTGGGCTCAGTTTATGGTAAAAATTATGAGCAGGAGTATACGTTATTACGGGAATTGGATCGATTTAATGATCTAGGCGTCGCAACCCTGATCGCGCCATCGCGTAAGGGGTTTATTGGCACCCTACTAAATTTACCAGTTGAAGAACGCTTGGTTCCCACTATGGCGATTTTTGCTAATTCGGTTGGACTGGATGTTAATTTTATGCGGGCCCACGATATTGCTGAAACGCGTTATACTCTAGGTATTATTGATAAAATCAAGCGCAGTTTCAGCTGTTAGGGGGATAATAATGGGATTGATCAAAATTAATAATATTCAGGTCTATACTTACAATGGGGTTTTACCAGAAGAAAATCGGTTAGGGCAGCGCCTGGAAATTGACGTTGCGTTGACGGTACCAATCGAAACGTTGGGAACTCAAGATAAATTAAGCCAAACTGTGAGTTATGCTGAAGTTTACACAACGATCACTGAGATTGCCAAAACGCGGCAATATCAATTAATTGAAAGTTTGGCAAATCAAATCAGCCAAACTATTTTGGCGCAGTATCATTTGGTGGAAAAAGTTCAATTACGCGTACGCAAATATAGTGTGCCGATCGCCGGCATTTTTGACAATGTTGAAATTGAAGTGCAGGTGAGCCGTTGATGCATCAGGCTTATTTAAGTATTGGGTCCAATATTGGAAATCGTCAGGTTCAGCTACAGCAGGCCATTACGGCTTTACAGGCCGATCCGCAGATTCAGGTCGTGCGTATTTCCAGTATTTATGAAACGGCACCAGTTGGTGGGGTAGTCCAAGATGATTTTTATAATTGTGCGGTTTATTTGGAAACCGAGTTAACGGCGTTAGCATTATTGCAACGGATTCACACCATTGAACAGGCTCAAAAGCGCCGGCGCTTAGTTCATTGGGGACCGCGCACGATCGACTTGGATATTTTGTGGTACGATGATGTGGTTAGTCAAACAGCTGAATTGACTCTGCCGCACCCAGAAATGGCCCGGCGCGCTTTTGTATTAGTGCCATTACTAGAAATAACGACCGGGGAAAAAAGACAACAAGTCAAAAAATTATTACAGGCGTTACCAGCCGCTCAGCGGGTAACCAAAATTAAGGATGAGCGTTTATGAATGATGAACAGAAACAACAAATCGCAGCGGCCGTTAGACAAATCTTGATTGCTGTCGGTGAAGATCCGCAACGCGCTGGTTTATTGGAAACACCAGAACGGGTTGCCCGAATGTATGCTGAAGTTTTCAGCTCGTTACAGGAACCTGAATTTACTAACTATAAGTTATTTCAAACCGACAGCCAAACGGAAATGGTGGTCGTTAAGGATATTCCCTTCTACTCCATGTGTGAGCATCACTTATTACCGTTTTTTGGAACTGCCCATATTGCTTATTTACCGGCTGGTGGTCAGATCATTGGTTTGAGTAAAATTGCGCGTTTAGTCGATTATGTCGCGCACAAACCTAATGTTCAGGAACGACTGACTTCGCAGTTAGTTGATGAACTGCAGCGAATTTTGCAACCTAAGGGAATCGCTGTCGAATTACAGGCCCGCCACATGTGTATGGAGATGCGGGGAATCCAAAAAACAGGTAGTCAAACGGTGACAACTCGGTTTACCGGCGATCTAAATGATCCAGGGCGAATCGCCGAATTTGAGCGGCGGTTACGCTGATGACAATACAAGCACAGGTTCAAGCCGCGCAGGCAGAAATGACCCAAGGAATGCTTTACGAAATCGGCGATCGTGTCGGTTTGTTACGCCAGGTTTTAGCTCAATTAGACCATCCTGAAGAAACGTTTAAAATTATTCATATTGCAGGGACTAACGGCAAGGGCTCAACTACGCAAATGTTACGGACTATTTTGACTACAGCCGGGTACCGTAGCGGAGCGTTTATGAGCCCCTCCTTACGTGGTCCATTGGAACAAATTACGATTGATGGTCGGGCGTTGCCTGCTGCTGATTTTTTAGCGGTCTTTGTCCAAGTTAAGCAGGCTTTAGCACAACTAAAATTACAGCCAGCAGCTTTGTCTGAATTTGAATGGTATTTTGTATTGGCGATGGTGTATTTTCGCCGACAACAGATTGATTGGGCAGTGATCGAAACTGGTTTAGGTGGCGAATTTGATGCTACCAATGCTTTGGAACGGCCTAATTTAGTTATTTTCACCAAAATTGCGTATGATCATATGGCCTTGTTGGGTAATACGCTAACGGCGATTGCTACCACCAAAAGCAAAATTATGCGGCCAACGGTACCGGTAGTGAGTTACCCACAGCAAGCTACCGCAGCAGAGCACGTTTTACAGCAAGCCGCACAGCAAAATCACGCTACTTGGTGGCAGGCACAACATTTGACGACGCAAATCGAAGGTTTTAGTTTGACGGGTATCACGGTCAGTTTGAAGTGTGAATTATTTGATTGGCACCACCTTAAATTAAGTTTGGCAGGGGAATTTCAAGTGGCTAATTTAGTAACTGTTTTAACCGCGGTGGCTGCCTTGCAGCAACAAATAACTTTAGCGCCTGCAGTTATCCGACAGGCTTTGACTAAGGTCGTTCTACCTGGTCGTTTGCAAGTGATTGGTCAGCATCCCATGGTTTTGCTTGATGGTGCTCATAATCCCGATGGTGTTCAGGCTTTAACAGCAACTTTACGGCGCTTACGACCTCAACGCTGCTTGACTTTGGTTTTGGGGATGTTGCGCGATAAGAATTACCAGCAAATGTTGACTTTGTTACTACCTCAAGCCCAGCAAGTTGTGATCACAACACCTAATAATCCGCAGCGGGCTTTGCCGGCCGCTGAATTGGCGGCCGTCTGTCATCAGTTAGCGCCGCAATTGATCATCAAAGTTCAACCTGAACCCAAGCAGGCGTTACATCTTGCACGACAGCAGACGTCAAGTCAAGATCTAATTGTGGTCACTGGCTCTTTTTATTTAGTGAAGGAGTTGCTGCCAGATGCTTGAGCAACCGATTTTGCTGGCGTCACATAATGCGGGAAAATTGGCGGAGTTGCAGCAACTATTTGCCCAGTATTCGATTTCCTTGCAGGGCTACACTAGTCAACTAGCACCAATACCTTTTGGGCTTGAAGGTGGCGATTATTGGCAAAATGCAACCAGTAAGGCTGCTCAGGTAGCGGTTTTAACGTCATTACCAGTACTAGGTGATGATTCCGGAATTGATTTAGCTGCCTTTCCCAATGAATTTGGTGTTTATACTGGCCGTACTTTAGCGCGACAAGCAGTAGCGGCCAATACCTATTTGCTGGCGCGGCTGCGTGATAATCCACAGCGTCAAATCACGTTGCACAGTTATTTAGTCCTTCAAATCGGGCACCGCCTAGTACGCGCCCATGGAAGCCTGACAGCTCAGGTGGCCCTACAAGAGCAAGGGCAGTTAAGTGGCGGGTTTGATCGCTTAGTGTATATTCCGGAGTTAGGTGCTACTTTGGCCGAGTTACCGGCGCTTCAGCGAGCACATTATAGTCAGCGAGGACGGGCAGTAGCGGCCTTGATGCAACAAATTTAGGCGCTTATTTTCTAAAAGTATTGTTTATGGCCGTGCTGATTTTTTAAGCGCGTTCAAGCAATAATTAAATTAGTAATTTTCCAAAAGGTCTGGTTAGCAGTACAATGGATTTAGCGCATTTTTACGCAATTAATTAATTGGAGGAATCGGAAATGGCAAAAGTTGAAAGTTTTACTTTAGACCATACTAAAGTAAAAGCACCCTATGTTCGCTTAATTACAACGGAATCTGGTGCTAAAGGTGATGAAATTCAGAACTACGATCTGCGGTTAGTTCAACCTAACGAAAATGCGATTCCAACTGCTGGGTTACATACGATCGAACATATGCTGGCTGGTTTGTTGCGTGACCGTTTAGACGGTGTGATCGACTGTTCACCATTTGGTTGTCGGACAGGCTTCCATTTGATCTTATGGGGTCGCCATAAGCCAGAAGATGTTGCTGCTGCTTTGAAGGGCTCGTTGGAATTCATTGCTGGTCCAACAACGTGGGATGATGTTCAGGGTACCGACATCACGAGTTGTGGTAATTACCGTGATCACTCTTTGTTCTCCGCTAAAGAATGGTGCAAGAAGATTCTTGAAGAAGGAATTAGTTCAGATCCATTTGAACGCCATGTCGTTGAAAAATCATTGTAAAATAAAAAAGCGTGATACTCACGCTTTTTTATTTTGCTCTAGTGAGGCGCCATTTTCATCAGTGACGAAAATATTGTGGGCGGCCTTAAAGCTAATATTAAATTCTTGGCCAGCAGGAGTGGCAACACTGATTGGACCGTCAAAGGGTTCATGCTTGATCACAATGACTTGTGTTTCTAAAGCTAGCTGGATATCCGCTAAATAGGTCAATAGATCGTGATCATCAATGAAACGTTCAATCGTCACCGTTTGACCATCAGGAATTTGTGCTAAGACGGTATAGCTTTCTTCTTGAAAGTGACCGTCTTGATCAGGAATGACGCCACCATGAGGACAATGTTTTGGATAATTAAGAAATTTATCGAGCCGAGCTAGCAATTTAGGGCTAGTCACATGTTCTAAAACCTCAGCTTCAGGATGAACATCTGCCAGGGCAAAAGCCAAATCAGTAGCAAGAAAAGTTTCCCAGAGGCGATGTTTGCGGATCAGTAAAATTGCTTGATCTAATCCAGCCTTTGTCAAAGCAATATCATGATAAGGCCTATGTGTCACCAATTTTTCTTTTTTAAGTTTGTTGACCATCTCGGTGACTGAGCCAGCGGCAATTCCTAAGGCTAATGAAATCTGTTTATTTGAGACTTCCTTTTTTGCGCCGCCTAGCTCAAAAATAATTTTTAAATAATCTTCCTTGATCGGCGTCATTGACGTTATCACGCTCCTGTAGCAAGTTTTTACCGTATAAATCAACTTTCATCATTATAACGCACTTTCTTTATTGGTAACAGTAAAACTAAAAATGTGCATCCAAGCTTATTTGGCTTTTTCATTGTGCAGTCATCGCTTTTTCAAATTGGCTGCTAACAATGGCTCTTTCATGACTTTTTTCATCACAAATAGATTACAAATTCAGTATAAAGCGATAAATACTGTAAATTTTTATTAAAGTACGGTATACTAAAGTTCGAAAGTTCGGGGACCCAAGTTGTTCCCAGTTTAGATCATATAGTGACGAAACGCACTATCCTAATCTAGGCATAACAAGGAGGCTGTTATATGTCAAAAGCGAAATCAAAGTCTAAAAGTCATTTATCTACATACTTGGCTGCTGGTGTTGTCGGTTTAGCCGGTGCCACTTTAGCAGGGGCTCAACAAGCACAGGCTGCGCAAACGGCTGAAGTTACTTATCAAAGTGGTGCAACTACTGTTTGGGACAATCCGTCGACTGGTCAGCAACCAACCCGCTATTTAACTAAAGGTCAATCAGTTAAAATTCAAGCAACTAAACAAGTTTATGGTGAAAAATGGTATCAAATCGGTAACGATGAATGGGTACCCGCTAAATATTTCAAAGCTGCCGCAACTGAAAAGGTTGCCGCTAAGACTAGTGATACGGTAACTGGTAATTATAAAGATGGTGCCATTACTATTTGGACGTCACCAACAAGTGGTCAGGCAAGTGGCCAATACATGGTTTATGGTCAAACCAAAACCACTACTAATAAGGTTCAAGTTGGTAATATTACTTGGTATCAGATTGGCACCAACGCTTGGGTACCAAGTGCCTATGTTGCATACAACAATACTAGCTTGGCTGGTTTGACACCAGTTGCAAGCACTAATTTGCAAGCTACTAGTACGGCTGCTACAACACCAGTTAGTGCTGCTAGTACGGCTACCAGCACGGATACGGCTAGTGCCAACGCTGCTTCAACTGCCGCTGCTAAATCGGCCGCTACAGCTAGCGCCAATGCTGCTTCTGCCGCTGCTGCATCTGTAGCCCAAGTTAAGGTTGCTCAGCAAACTGCTGCCCAATCCGCTGCCACAGCTAGTGCGAATGCTGCTAGCCAAGCTGCTGCTAAGTCGGCTGCCACGGCTAGCGCCAATGCTGCTTCCGCTGCCGCTGCTCAGGCTGCTGCCCAATCTGCTGCCACAGCTAGTGCGAATGCTGCTTCAACTGCTGCCGCTAAGTCAGCTGCCACAGCCAGTGCCAATGCGGCTAATCAGTCGGCTGCTACCGCCAGCGCGAACGCTGCCTCAACTGCTGCTGCCCAATCCGCTGCTACCGCCAGCGCGAATGCTGCTTCGGCGGCTGCTGCCAAGTCAGCTGCTACGGCTAGTGCAAATGCTGCTTCAACCGCTGCTGCTAAGTCAGCCGCTACGGCTAGCGCCAATGCTGCTACTGCTAGTCAAGCAACCGTTCAACAAACAAGTACGGCTGCCACTAGTCAGGCATCTACTAGTAACACAGCGGCATCATCAGCACAAACAACGACCGCGAATACTAGTTCATCAACGAGTAGTTCTGCCAGCACAAGTACAAGTTATGGTACTGGTGCTCAGGCTGCGATCTCTGCTGCTGAATCACAAATTGGCGTTGCTTATGTCTGGGGCGGCGAAACAGCTGGTGTTGGTTTCGACTGCTCTGGTTTGACGCAGTGGGCCTTAGCTAAGGCTGGTGTTTCGATCGGCCGTGTTACAACTGCACAAGAAAGTGCTGGAACTAAGGTTTCAATTAGTCAATTACAAGCCGGCGACTTAGTATTCTGGGGTAGTGCAGGCGCAACCTATCATGTTGCCTTATATATTGGTAATAATCAGTATGTTAATGCACCAGAGCCAGGTGAGACCGTTAAAATTGCAACGATCTCAAGCTACTTTGAACCATCATTTGGTGTACACATCAACTATTAAACTTTAAAGTAAAAGCCTTGCGTTTTGATTACGCAAGGCTTTTTTGTATTCCCAATTATTGAGCAATTGTTGTGGTGAAATCGCTACTAACGTTAAAAATTTGATTATTGGTACCGTCAAAATAGGGATTTAATTCGTTTTGATAAACTTCTGCATTATCAACCTTTTCACTGGTCAGGCCAAGTTCACGACGGATTTTACTGGAAACGCGGTTTAATTCTTTGGTTGAAGCGATCTGATAGGAAGATTGATTGATCCAAGCATCTTGGCCTTGTAACTGATCCGATTTAATGTTGCCAGCCGCATGACGGTAATCTAAAGCTAATGTTTTCAAATCAGAAAAAGTAAGATCGGTGCGCAGATTTTCGGCCAAATCTTGAGTGATCTTTTTATATTTTAAGAGTATCTTAGGTTGTGTTGCCTTTTTTAAAACGGCGCGGATAACTTGTTGTTGGCGCATTTGGCGGCCGTAATCGCCACGCGGATCTTCATGGCGCATTCGTGAGTAAGCTAAGGCTTGAGTGCCATTTAAATGGTGGACACCTTTTTTAAATTTCTGACCGCCAGTCCATACACTGGTAAAAGAAAAAGGAATATTAACATCAATACCACCGACATCATTAACAATAGTTTTTAAAGCCCCCATGTTAATGGTCATGTAATAATCAATGGGTACATTGAGTAGGCGACTGACGCTTCGTGCTGCCATTTTAGTGCCACCATAGTTGTAGGCCGCATTGATTTTTTGCATATTTCTTGGTTTAGCCCCAATTAATTCGGCCAAAGTATCGCGGGGAATGCTGACCAACTTAACTCGATTCTTATTGGGATTAACGGTGGCTACAATGATCGTATCGGAATTGCCTTTGTATTTTCGGCCATCGGCTCCGGTATCAGCCCCGAGAAGTAAAATTGAAAAGGATTTCTTTTGCTGGATTTTACTTGAAGCCTTACCGATCGAAGCATGCATCCCGGTGATCGTGTCCCCAGCATGAGAATAAAGCTTATAAGCAAAAATTCCGGTTAAAAAAATAATAATTGAAAGGACGAGTAAGATGATTTTCAGTAACGGATGATTTTTTCTTAAATGTTTACGTCCGCTACGTGTAGGTTCATCATTTTCTGACATGAGGGCCTCCTGTTAATTGCTGAAACAATTATTTTTAGATTGCTGCGGTGTTGGGGCCATTAATACTTGTATAGCGACTTACTTCGCAGTAATTAAAAATATTTAGTTACTTTCTATTATAGCTAAATCCCGGATAACTGCAATTTTATCCCAGTAGTCTAGACTGATTATTAAGGTTTATTAATAACTTGGGCTTGACGTGATAAAAAGATGGTGTTAACATGAATACCAAGTTAGAAAATAATGATAAGCAATGAAGAGAAGAGTAAGTCAGGTTATCTATTTAGCGAGCTTCGTGAGGTGAGAGGAAGTTAGTTAACTTGATCGAAGATGGTCTTGGAGCTTGATCTGTGGCGGTAGCGCTATTGATCCGTTGGCAAGCGATATTTTGCAAAGTATAGTCAGTTTTGATGTACTTATAAAGACATTGAATTGTGAAATCAATGTAAATCAGGGTGGTAACGCGAAAGCTTTCGTCCCTAAACGTTTAAATACGTTTGGGGACGAAAGCTTTTTTTATGGTTTATGTAAAAATAATTTGGGAGGTGGTTCTTTGATGTCCGTAAAGCACGAATCGAGTAAACGCTTGGTCTTTAATCAATTAGGCACTAGCACACAGAAAACAATCGATTTGGTTGTATTAAATCTAATGCCCAACAAATTAGAAACCGAAGGACAATTATTAGATTTATTTGCTGGGTTACCAGAAAACTTAACGTTAACATTTTTGTATCCACGGACGCATCACTTCAAATCACATGTGTTACCGTATTTGAAAACTAGTTATGCCACCTTGCCGGAAATTGCAACAAATGATTATGATGGTTTGATTATTACTGGGGCACCGGTAGAAACCTTAGATTACGCTGATGTTGATTATTGGCCAGAGTTTACGGAAATTCTCGATTGGGCACAACAGCATGTTCGCCAAAATCTATTTATTTGTTGGGCTGCTCAAGCTGCTTTATACGCTCAGTATGGAATTGAAAAATATGCGGTACGACCGAAAGTTTTCGGTATTTTTGAACATCACACTACCGCTGGCAGTTCCTTATTAGCCCATTTGCCGCATCATTTTTATATGCCACATTCTCGGCACACCACTTTACAGTCTAGTGATATTCGCGCTCAGGCTGATCTAAATCTATTAGTAGATGACGTGAACGTTGGTCCAGTGATCATCCAAAGTCGCGATCAGCGGCAGACCTTTATCACGGGTCATCCTGAGTACGCACAAAATACTTTAGCTCAAGAGTATCAACGCGATTTGGCCAATGGTATTCCGATCACGTTGCCAGAAAATTATTTTTATGGTAACGATGCAAATTCACGCGTACTTGAACGGTGGCATGCTTCGGGACAACAAATTGTCGCTAATTGGTTGCAACAACTTTAATAAAATTAAAAAGAGGGTCATAAAATGACAAAAAAATTAAACTTTGAAACACTGCAAGTTACGGCTGGTCAAACGGTTGACGAAACTGGTGCCCGTGCGGTACCGATCTATCAAACGACTTCCTACGTCTTTAAAGACGCCGCACAAGCAGCCGGCCGTTTTGCCTTGACCGACGCCGGCAATATCTACACGCGCCTGACCAACCCGACCACCGACGTTTTTGAAAAGCGGGTCGCCGCTTTGGAAAATGGTACAGCCGGCGTCGCTTTGGCAACTGGCTCCGCGGCGATCACCGCCGCGATCCTCAATGTGGCGGATGCTGGTGACGAAATCGTTTCGGCAAGCACCCTTTACGGTGGCACCTACGATCTGTTCAGCGTCACGTTGAAGAAATTAGGCATCACCACTCATTTTGTATCGCCTGATGACCCCACTAACTTTGAAACGGCGATCAACGAACATACCAAGGCCTTATACATCGAAACCATCGGTAACTCTGGTATCAATTTAATCGACATTGAGGCCGTTGCGGCGATCGCCCATAAACATGGGCTGATCCTGATCGCTGACAATACGTTTGGAACCCCGTATTTGATTCAGCCTTTAGATCATGGTGTCGACGTTGTGGTCCATTCCGCAACTAAATTCATCGGCGGCCACGGCACGACCATGGGTGGGGTGATCGTTGAAAATGGTCAGTTTGACTATGCGGCTAGTGGCCGTTATCCAAGTTTCACCACGCCTGATCCGCAATATAACGGGTTGGTCTGGAATGAAGTGGCCCCTGCTGCTTTCACCACTAAAGTGCGGGCGCAATCCTTACGTGATCTTGGTGGGACCATCAGCCCCTTCAACTCCTTCCTGTTGATTCAAGGCCTTGAAAGCTTGTCCTTGCGGGTTGAACGCCATGTCAGTAACACCCGCAAGATCGTCAACTATTTAAACGAACATCCAAAGGTGGCCTGGGTCAACTATCCAGAACTGGCCGACAGTCCTTATCATGCTCTAGCCGATAAATACTTCCCTAAAGGCGCCGGTTCGATCTTCACCATTGGCTTAAAAGGCGGCGAAGCAGCAGGCAAGGCCTTGATCGAACACCTGGAACTGTTCTCGTTGCTGGCCAACGTTGGCGACGCGCATTCGTTGATCATTCATCCTGCATCAACGACCCATGCCCAGCTAAATGCCGAAGAACTGAAACAAACGGGGATCACCCCTGATTTGATTCGGTTGTCAATTGGGATCGAGAACGTGGATGACCTGATCGCTGACCTTGATCAAGCCTTACAACAAATTTAGAATAGAAGTTTTAGGATTCACCAGTAAATTGAATAATCAAAAAAAACTCACGATTTTCGGTGAGTTTTTTTTGATTGTATGCGGGTTATTTTTTTTGATTTTCGGCGATCAATTCTTTGATTTTATTGATCTCACTATGCGCGTGCTCCGGTGCATCGTGGGGCAGGGTGAATTGAACTTGCATTTTATGGGGATCTAAATTGAGTGGCACCTGAATGATACTCAGAAAAGAATGCTGATCAACTGTTGCGGTGGTTGTTGTTTGTGTCAGTGCTTGAATTTTTGTTGGTTGATCTTTAAGCGATAGTAAATAGTCGGCCAAAACCCGATAAGCATAGTATTCAGCCTCGGCGTAAATTTCACCAGAGGCGCTAAGTTGGGGAATCGTCAAAAAAGCAATAAAAAAACGACCAGCCCGTTTGGTGACTTTTATTGGGAAAGTGTAGCCAAGATTAGCTGCAGCCATGTCTAAAGATCTCCTTATTCCAAATAAATTTAATGATATTGGTGTTCAATTTCATACACCACTTCAGGATCGTCGCCAGTACGTTGCCGACGATTGAGCCGAGCAATAGCAGTCATATCATCGGCCGATAATTTGAAATCAAAAATTGCCGCATTTTCCTTGATTCGTTGTGGATTTTGCGATTTAGGAATCAAAGCTAAGCCTCGTTGTAGATGCCAACGTAAAATGATTTGCGCAACAGAACGCTGGTGTTGCTGCGCAATAGCCGCTAAAGCGGGATCTTGTAAAACAGCACCACGACCTAAAGGACTCCAGGCCTGGTTGACGATATTGTGCTTACGGTCATACGCTAATAATGGTTCTTGCGATAAATAAGGATGGTTTTCAATTTGATTAACAACTGGCTGTTCATTGGCCTGGGTGGCTAAATAATCCAGATGTGTTTGGTGATAATTGGAAACACCGATGCTGGTGACAATTTTTTCGGCCTTTAGGCGTTCAAAAGCCCGCCAAGTGGCAAAAAATTGTGAATGAATCGGCCAGTGAACCAATAAAAGATCGAGATGATCTGTTTGTAAACGCTTAAGTGAAGCTTCTACTGAACGTAACGTATTGTCGTAACCTTGATTAACCTCGGCAACCTTAGTGGTAATAAATAGGTTTTTACGGGGGAGAGCTAGTTGTTGAAACGCGGTACCTAGTGCTGCTTCGTTACCATAAGCTTGTGCAGTATCAAATAAGCGGTATCCAGCCTGATAAGCAGCCTTGATTGCTGTAGTCATTGTTTCTGGTGTATTTAATTTGTAAACACCAAAGCCTAACTGGGGCATAGTATGTCCATCGGCTAATTGTAATTGTGGTTGCATGAATTCAGTCATAGCGAACTCCTTTTTCTGATCTAATTAGAAGAACTACTAAGTCTATTGTAGAGCGTAAATATCAATTTGACAATCATTCGTTATGACACGAAAAGGCCATCACATTAGGTGATCGCCTACTCTAATTAACCATTGGTCAGTAGAGGAGTTGTCGGTAACTTAATGCCTTGATCACTTAAAGCAGCAATATAAGCAGCCAAAAAATCACTTTGAATCCGGCCTTGCGCACCATTTTTAGTGTAAAGTAGGACCCGAACGGCAAAATTACCATTGCCTAGATCAACTAAGCCGAATACATCCGGGCCGGATTTAATTTCAGGGTATTGTGGCGTTAATTTTTCATTAACTTCCGTTAGTACCTTCTGAACCTTTTCAGAATCCGTATCTGGGAAAAGGCGAACATCGATTTGAACGCGCATATTGCTTCGGGAAAGATTGCTAACAATATTGATGTTGCTATTTGGAATAAAGTTCAATGTACCATCAAAGCTTTTGACCTGCGTTGTCCGCAAACCTACTGCCATTACTGTACCTTCAATTGTGCCAACCTTAATATGATCGCCGACATCTAATTGTTGTTCCAGTAAGATGAAAAAACCGGATAAAAAATCCTTAACAAGACTTTGTGCGCCCAGGCCAAGCGCTACACTCAAAATCCCAGCACTTGCAATCAATGTGCCTACTGGGACCCCTAAAATGCTTAAAATAGCGTATAAGTAAAAGAAGAAAATTAAGTATTTGAAACTATTTAAGATCAGGGTATAGATTGTTTTTGCGCGACCTTCACTTAAGTTTTGTTTAGTCTTGTAATTATTAAAGCTGCGTTCTAAAACGAACCGTGTGATGCGATTAATGACCCAGAAAAGAAGACTTAACAGCAAAAGTTCAATGGTCACAGCCACTATTTTACCTAAAATTGTTTCCCACTGAATGTTTTGTACAAAGCGCGTCAAAATATTGGTTTGTTTAGTCACGGAACCAGTGACCGTCATTAATTGTTCCACCGCCAAAATCTCCACCTAATTTCTAATATTCTGGTCTTAGTGTAGCAAAAAAAACTTAAAGATGCCAAATTACATGGACAATCGTTGAAGAAAGCGCTAAATGATGCTATCCTAAAAACATTAGATGTGCTTGCATGATCAGGTTTGCTGACCCCTGCACATTAGGGTGAGCTGTTCTTAGCTCACTGATTAAATAATAGAGGAGGCTATGCTATGACTGGTGGTGAAATTGCTGGGCTAATTGCCGCCGTCGCTTTTCTAATTTTAGTGGTTGCGTTGGTCATGCTTTTGCGGCGCGTAACTAAAGTGATGACTGAAATTCAAACAACAGTTAATGAGGCAACACGAACAGTAACGGTTGTGACGGAAGATGTGGACAATTTATCAAAGGAAGTAGAAGGTCTACTGACGAAGGCTAACGTTTTATTAGATGACGTTAATGGCAAGGTTGCTAATTTAGATCCGGTATTCCAAGCAGCAGGTGATCTAGGGGCCAGTGTTTCTGACCTTAATGAGGCAAGTCATAACTTAGTGGATAAAATAAACGATGCTGGTGTAACAACAGCTAAGGCCTCAGCGCTTAGTCGCTTTGGTGCTAGTGCGTTTCGTTTCTATCGGAAGCGGCGCCAAAATAAAGCAACTGATTCTAATGATAAAACACAACAAGGGAGCGATTTATAATGGCAAAAGGACATTTTCTATTTGGATTCTTACTAGGTGGTGCGGCTGCGTTTGCAGCAACTCGTTTGTTAGCCCCAGAATCTAGTGATGAATTAAAAGACAATTTGGCACGTAAAGTTAACGAATTTCGTGATAAAGCAGCTGATTATGCAGATTTTGCGGATGAAACCGCAGATGAGTTTACTGATATTGCCGGTGATACCTTTGACGATTTAAGCGAAACGGCTTCCAGTGCGGCTGATCAAGTGAAAGCAACGGCTGCTGAAGCCAAAGATGAGGCAGCTGATCTGCACAGTCATGTTAATGATACTGCGGACTATGCTGATATCAATCTTGAAGGTCAAAGTGCTTTTGCGGAGGCAAAGAACGCGGATGAACCAACTAGCGAGGCACCTGCTGCTAGTGAAGCACCAACAAGTGCTGATAGCAATGCTACGGATGAATAAATTAGGTGTTAAAAATGCCCCGGCCATTATGGCTGGGGCATTTTTGATGCCATTAGTTTTTGATGTATTGCAGCTCTTTAGGCGTATGAGTAAAGGGTTCATTACCAGTTGCGGTGATGTGAATACAATCTTCAATGCGGACACCGGCCACGCCAGGAATATAGATCCCCGGTTCAATGGAGAAGCACATACCAGGTTGTAATTCCATGTTGTTACCTTCCATAATTGAAGGAAACTCGTGTGTGGAAGTTCCAATACCATGACCTAAACGGTGGATGAAATATTCCCCATAACCCGCTTTGTCGATCACGTGTCGAGCAATGTGGTCGAGTTCAGCAGCGGTTAAGCCAGGCTTAGCTGCTGCTTGTGCCGTTAATTGTGCTTCTAGACAAACCTTGTGAATGTCCAAAGCTTTATCATCAGGTTGACCAAAAGCAACTGTTCGGGTTGCGTCACTCATATAACCATTGTGGACAGTTCCTAAATCAAAAAGGATTAATTGATTAGGTTGAATTTTAGTAGCTTTAGGGCCCTCGTGAGGGTCAGCAGCATCAGCACCGGCCTGGACAATAGTATCAAAACTCATTTGCATGACGCCGCGTTTCATTAAGGCATATTCAATTTCCGCGACGACTTCTTGTTCAGTTCGGCCAGCCTGAATGGCCTTAAAACCAACTTCAAAAGCATAGTCGGCTTCTTTACCAGCGGCAACCATTTCGGCAATTTCATCAGGCGTTTTAAATAATTTGGCCTGTTCAATAAACCGACTTGCGTCACCAGGGAAAGCAGCATCTGGAAAGGCTTGTTGCAAAACTTCATAGCGTCCAAAGGAAAGATCATCTTTTTCAATTGCCCAATTTTTTGGTTGTGCCTGCCGTGCTTTGACTTGGGCCGCAATCAATGCGAAGGCATCTTCATGATCAAGGTAACCGTAAGCCGGATAGGTCCAGCCGCTGGCCTTAACTGCTTCGACTTCAAGTTGGGGACCAAAATAAAATGGTGCTTGATCAGGAAAAACTAACAGCGCTTGAATTCGTTCTTCAGGATCAGCAAAGAAACCAGAGAAATAAGCAACATTAGTAGGATTACTGATATAGGCAACGTCATAATGATTAGTTGCTAACCAGTTTTGTAGATTTTGTAAATGACTCATTAAAGTAATCATCCTTTCTTGATTCCATTTTAGTATAGCATAATTAGTTGCGATAAAATTTTCAATTACACTTGACTTATATTATGAAAACTCTTATGTAAGTTTTATGAAAAAAGCATTTAAAACGCTTGCATTTATTTACAAACTTTGTTAAATTAGAAAAGGTAATTCTATGAAAATTAATGAAAACAAAGCGAGGAATTTAATAATGGACAAACAGACCATCACAATTTATGACGTTGCGCGTGAGGCCAGCGTCTCGATGGCAACCGTCTCACGTGTTGTGAACGGTAACCCTAACGTCAAACCAGCGACTAGAAAAAAAGTGTTAGAAGTGATCGATCGTTTAGATTACCGACCTAATGCAGTCGCCCGCGGTTTGGCCAGCAAAAAAACCACAACTGTTGGCGTGATCATTCCTGATGTGACGAATATTTATTTTTCGTCATTAGCACGCGGGATCGATGACGTAGCGACCATGTATAAATACAACATTATTTTGGCGAATTCAGATGAAAACGGTCAAAAAGAAATTCAAGTGCTGAATACATTATTGGCTAAACAGGTTGATGGGGTTATTTTCATGGGTAATCAGATCACTGACAGTATTCGCGCTGAATTTGCCCGTTCAAAAACGCCGATCGTTTTAGCTGGTTCTGTTGATGCTGATGAACAAGTGGCGAGTGTCAATATTGACTATGTTGAAGCAATTGAAGAAGCTACTAGTACCTTAGTGCGTCACGGTAATCAAAAGATCGCTTTTGTCACAGGGAGTTTAAGTGAACCGATCAATGGTCAATATCGGTTGAAAGGGTACAAGAAGGCTTTGACGCAGGCTAAAATTGCTTATGATCCTAATTTAGTGTTTGAAACTGAGTATAGCTATAAAGCTGGTGAAGCGATTTGGGATCGGGTCAAAGCTGCCGGCGCAACTGCTGCCGTTATTGGTGATGATGAATTGGCCATTGGGTTGCTGAACGGTGCTGGTGATGACGGCGTCAATATTCCGGATGATTTTGAACTGATCACTAGCAATGACTCCAAGTTAACCGAAATTTCACGGCCCAAGATGAGCTCAATTACCCAACCTTTGTACGATATTGGGGCTGTGGCAATGCGGCTTCTGACTAAGATGATGAATAAAGAAGACGTTGATAACCAAACAATTCTCTTACCTTATGGGATTGTCGAACGGGGAACCACCAAATAATGACAAAAAAAATAAACCTCATTCTGAGGTTTATTTTTTTGCTATTTTATTCAGTAGAAGTGGTGCTACTAGTACTAGAAGTAACTTCGCCACCATAAAGTGCACCATCGGCATTATTACCACTTAAATAATTCTTCCAGAAAGTCGCGTAATTAGCCGCAGTACCACCGATCCCGAATTTTTCCTTGGTAGTAGTTGGTTGCCAGCCATTATAGTAAGATTTAACCAACGTTCCACTAGCAGAAACGGAAGAACCACTGACCGTCAAACTGCCAGGTAGTTGGCCAGTCGCTTTGACGACAGAAGCCGTGGTGACGCCACTAGGCTTTTTACGTGTTTTGGTAGTGCCCATTACTTTGCTATCGGCTGTATAAACAGCGTTAGCTAAGTTAGACCAAAATTGATTGGTGATCTCACTGGATGAATCGGTTAAATTATATGAAGAACCGTTGTAGTTATCATAACCAGTCCAAGTGGCTAAGGTGACCGTTGGGGTACTACCTACAAACCAACTATCCCGGTTATCATTTGAGGTCCCAGTTTTGCCGACCAAATTAGTGGTGTCAAACAAGGTTTGGCTAGGAATTTGGCTAGCTGTCCCACTGGTTACAACAGAATGCATCATGTTTGATGTAATGTAAGCTGTTGCGGCCGAATAAACTTTGGTTGTTTTAGCTTTATGTTGATAAATAACCTTACCATTGGCATCCGTAATTTTATTGATCACATATGAATCAGTATGGTTACCGTTGTTGGAAAGGGTAGAGTAGGCACTGGCTTCATCGGCAACAGTAAGCCCATAGTCTGTTCCGCCTAGAGCCAAACCTAGGTTTTTATAATCATTACTGGTCAAAGTCGTAATCCCCATTTTTTCTAGATAAGGTTTGACAGAGCCTTGTTTACGAACTTGATTATAGAGATTAATGGCCGGAATATTATACGATTCCTTTAAGGCCTCACGTGCATTGATGAAACGGTTTTGGATGGTTGAACCATAGTCAGTTGGTTTATAACCGTTAAAGTTGACTTTGAAATCAGCCAATTTAGTTTCGGACCCAATAAGTTTGCGCTCGATGGCAGGTGCATAAACAGCCAAAGGTTTGATAGATGATCCTGGTGAGCGCATGGTGTCAAACGCATGATTTAATTGACTACTAGAGTAATTACGCCCGCCGATAAAACCAAGAATAGCTCCAGTTTTGTTATTCAGTAAGACACTTCCGTTTTGTACAGGTTCTTTGACTTTGACGGTGTTACCATTGGCATCAGTGGTTGTATCGTAATAAGTTTGCCCCAAAGTTGAACCCTGTTGTTTAACAACTTGTTGCATGGCATTGTAGATTGGCTTATTGATCGTACTGTAAATATGGTAACCACGGTTGGCCAACAATTGCTCTGCCTGTTGATCGTACTGTTCTGAAAGGGCGCCGTCTTTATTGACCTTTTTAGCCGACAAACCATCGGCTTGGTACAATTGTTTTTTGATAATGGTCTCTGCCTGAGAAGTCAGTAAGTTATAAACATAACCATATTTAATACTTTGCTGAGAATTCTTAGCTCGAGGTAAAAAGTCCTTGGTTAAGTCATATTTTTTAGCGGCTTGATAAGCGTGATAACTAATTTTATTATCACGGTACATCCGGAAGAGTACCGTATCTTTACGCTCTAAACCGTAAGTAATATTTTTCTTCAACCTGCCGGTATTGGTATAGGGTGTATAAACTGAAGGACTTTGCGGTAAACCAGCAATAAAGGCAGCCTGAGCTAAATTAACTTGGCTTGCTGGAACACCGAATAAGCCTTCTGCTGCTTGTTGCACACCCGCCACATTTTGGCCTTTATTGTTACGGCCAAAAGTTGCAGCATTTAAATAAGCCTGTAAGATCTCAGTTTTCGAAAAGTATTTATCAACACGCAAAGCCAATAAAATTTCAGTCGCCTTACGTTTAAAGGTCGTTTCCGAGTTTAAGATCTGCATTTTGACTAATTGCTGCGTTAGTGTCGAGCCACCGGTTGCGGCCCCAATGCCTGTTAAGCTGGATAAAAGTGCCCGAAAGACTGACTTAGGTACAATTCCTTTATGCTGATAGAAATACTGGTCTTCAGTTGAAGTGATCGCCTTTGTCAGGTTAGGCGAAATTTGATTGATCGAAACAGATTCACTGACTAAATTAGTGCGCATCGATCCTAGCCGTACATTATTGGCAAAGTAGAGATTAGAAGCTTCATAGCCACTATTGATCTCATTTTTCATAGTTGTATAACTCGGAATGTTGTCGTGACTGATCAGTGAAGCAAAGTAACCCAGTCCTAGTCCTAGACCTAGTGCGCCGACAACTAAACCAAATGCCAATAAATGGAGCAATAGACTACGAATGACACTAATACTAATATCAAAGTAATATATAATTGCTTCCTTGGTCGTGGCTGTTTCTTTTAGTGTGACGTCTGGAAAACTCAGCCGCCGTTTTATGTAATGCCATATTTGGCCCAATATGTGACCTAACCGCGGAAAGAACCCATCAGGCTTTTTTTGTTGGCGCTGATCAGTTCTAGATCTATGGTCTTTCAACATCATCCCACCTTAAAAATCTAAATACTCTTAGGTATTATAACAGATTGAATTTTATTTGCGCCGAAAAGTTGGGAATCGTAATCAAATTGAAAGACTTCCCAGCGATGCAGCGTAATCTAAGGGGAAATTAAGCGATATTAAGAATTACTTAAACTAAAAAAACGCCTAACGATTTGACGTTAGACGATCAGATTTAAAATTTAGCGATAACGCTTAATTGCTGTTATTGCTTCGGTGGCAGGATAATCAGCCGCCGGGAAAATTCGAACTCGTCCTTGGTAACGCAAGGTTTGATCACAGATTTCCAACAGCCAATCCGCAACAGGAGCCGTTAATTGGGTTTGATTAATCAATAAGGTATCGATTTGACCGGCTAGGGCAGCAGTCCGCAGTTCTTCGTGGTCAGCAGTGATCAATTTTTGATTGATCGCAAGTTCATAACGCTCACTGACGATCGCTAACAACTCAGTCTGCCACTTTGCTTGTAGTGGTTTGATTGCCGCGGTGAGTTCACTTTGACTTAAATTAAGTGGTGATCGCTCAAGCGTTAAATGCTCAGCTAAATAAGGATTTTTAGCCAACTGGCGAAATAGACTTTGATTTTCTGGTAAGGCGAATAGAATCAGTGCACGTTGGCGTTTAGCCGTTACTTTCTGGAAATAGTCTGCTACGGCCTGATAGTAATTACGGTGATCGATCTCTTTTTCAGCATCAATCGTGTTATGGCCGTGATAACTGACGTGACCACCATTACCGCCAGTGTGCGCATGGAAGTTAAGATCACCACCGCTGATCTCCGTGCCTAACGCTTGCTGTAGCGTGGTCGGTGCGGTTTCTGGTAAGGTGATCAAATTAGCGTTGCCGGCTTCAACTTGATAGAGCTGAAAGCTATCCTGATTTAAACATAATAAATCAAAATTATAGGCTAATTGTTGGGCGGCAATTTGTGGCAGTAAATTAGGCCAACTACTGACGCATGCTTGTGGTTCAACCGCGGTGTCAAGCCGCAACAAGGTAGTGTGGGCCGCGCTGGTAATGATTCCAAAGCTAGTTGGCAATTCATCTTGCCAGTACGGAATATCGGTCAGTAATGGGGTTAATTGACGTTCATAAGGTTGCCAAGCTAGATCTGGGAAAGACTCACTAAACTGACTAGCCGCCGTTTTATAAAGTTGCTTGATGATCAAGCGATTTTTAGCGGCTTGGCGGGCCGGCGCCATTTGAAAATAAAGAGAGACGAACGGGCCTTGATCGAGTTCAGTGAGTAAAGTTTTTAAATCAGTAAAAGCTGTTGTGGTCATAGGCGTTACCTCCTCAGATTAGCGGTTGTTTTAGATTAAGGTTACTTCATGCTTTCAGCTTAACACGTGCGGGAGAGCCCTTGCCACTTTGACACTTGACCGGTTTAAAAATTAACTTTTGTGACTTCACCGGAACTAAAGGTTTGCGGACCGGTAGCAGTGGTCAGTACTAATTCACCGTTGTTATTGATGTCGGTCACTGTGCCCATAACGGTTTGCTGACCTTGCTGCAGGCTAACTTGATGACCCAGTAATAGGGAGTGCGCACGATATTCGGTTAAGAAGGCACCATTTTGATAAGTTTGAAAAAGATCGAAAAATTGATTTAGAATAGCACCAATCAATTGGTTGCGTGTCAACGGTGGTTGCCCCTGAAAAAGAGCACCCACTTTAGCCTGCAACGCAGTGGGAATGGTTGCGGAAGCAGCAAAATTTAAACCGATTCCGATCACAAGGTGACTGATTTGCTGGCTTTCAAAATCTGTGATTGCTTCCGACAAAATACCGCAGATTTTTTTACCTTGATAATACAGATCATTGACCCACTTAATATCAACTTCAATGCCTGTAGTGTCTTTGATTGCTCGAAAAACAGCGGTGGCTACGGCGGTGGTCAATAAACCAACATCAGCTAGTGGTTGTGTTGGTTGAAGTAAAAGGGACAAATAGATCCCTTTTTGTTCAGGCGAAACAAAGGTCCGTCCGTAACGGCCGTAGCCAGCAGTTTGTTGATCGGCAATGAATACCTGTGGCGTGGCCAAATTATCGGCCGCTGCCTTTTTAGCCGTTTGATTGGTGGAAGGTAATTGTTGATAAATATTTAGTGGTAATGTTTTTAAAGCCGCATTCAGAGTTTGGCGAATTACAGGCGCACTTAACAAATCAGTTGGTCGGTAACGATAACCTTGGTGCGGTTTGGTTTCTAATTGGTAACCCGCGGTCTTTAAGGCCTGAATTGCTTTCCAAACGGCGGTGCGTGAAATACCTAACTGTTGACCTAATTGCTCACCTGAAAGGTATTTAGTCGGTTGTTCTAATAAAAGCGTTAATAATTTTTCTTGAGTTGACATAACAGTGACTCCATTCTGACGACTTTTTAGATAAAATATTCAAATCATTTTAAGTAAATGAACCTAAATTAGGCCGTTCCGGCAGGTCATCAGCAATTGAGCTAACTGCTGATGACAGCCATTTTTTATTAAAAAATATTGACTAAACTAAATATTATCAAGTTAACATAACCTTTATTATGTTAAATGGTCTATAATAAAGTAAAGGGGGCTTTCTTGTGACATGGCAGGATTTTCTACAACATAAATACGAACCAGCTGATTTGAAGACGGCACAGGTCACGGTTGAAGTACCAAATACCAAAGAAAAATTGGTGTTGAAGATCAATACTGATGTATTGGCAAAATTAAAGGCAGACGACGGTAAGTTGCAAAAGTTAGTGAAACATCTTTTACGGCAACACCATAAACAAACACGAGCGGAAACAATTGTCATTAATAAACGCAATTTACGCATCTTTCTGTAACCGCTGACAGGTGACTTTGAAAAGTTACTTGTTTTTTATTAGCTTGGTTGGCTGTGACTGGGCTTGATAGCCTTGATCAAGTAATTGTTGGCGTAATTCAGCATCCATGCTGTCTAAATTAATAATGAAATGATCAAGCTCAAGCTGGGCAAATGTAAAAGCGGCCAGATAGTCAATGATCTCGGCGCGGGCGGCGGTTGTTAATTTGGTTGGTTGATAAATAAATTTTAAAGTTGCTTGGTTAACTGTTTGTTCAACTGTCAAACTAGCGATGCCGCAAAATTGATGGTTTGCACGGTGTACGATGCCCCAAATCAACGCTTGGTTATGCATGATCAATTGCATTGCTTGACTAATGATCTGGGCAAAATCGGTCATTGTGTGTTGGCTGGCAATTGCGGTGTGGATCGTTTTCAATGGTGTTTGCGTCAGCCAATCTAGTGTGTAGTTAGCACTCATCATCGGATGGTAGTGCTCAAATTTTAGCAAATCTATCGACCTCATTTCTAGATATATTTGTCAAAGCCGCTCTAATTTCCTATAATTGAATTAGGAATGAGGGAGCAGCAATATGGAAAATGAATCAGCAATTAAAATGTGGTCTGCCTTTACCAACGAACATCCGGAGATTAACAGCGGCTTTGATGTTTGGTCATTTGGGGCAACACCGCAAATGGCCGATGATTTAGCAAGCCTAGTGCTTAAGCACAAAAAAACTGCTACTGCATCAAATTTTGCGTTATACGGTTTAACGAATATGCCGTTACCGCAGGTCGGCGATTACAGTGTTATTTTAGATGGTCACCAACAGGCAGTGGCGATTATTCGAACGATTGCCGTGACGGTTATGCCGTTTGGTGACGTTAGTGCCGATCATGCTTTTGCTGAAGGTGAGGGTAACCGCACCTTAGCTTACTGGCGTCAAGTCCATGAAAAATTTTTTACCGAAGAATTAGCGGCGGCGCAGCAAAAATTTACTGAGCAAACCCTAGTTCTGTTAGAACGTTTCATGCTGGTCTATCATTATTGATTTTGTTTCGTTGATTGACACTTATTTAGCATAATATCATTAGAAGGAGTAAGCAAGTAAATGCATTATCAAAGTAAGGTTTTTATGACCTATGCCCAAGAATTAGAAAAGCGTCTGAATAAGGTACTACAGGACATTAGCGATGAAGATCGTGAATTGGTTGACATTAAACTCACTCCCGTCAACAGTTCGGAAAGTATTGACAGCGAGATGCTACTGGTAGTAGTGATCTCCCGTTAATATTGGGTTTGGATCATGCTAGCGGTGTTCAGCAATCACTGTTAGCGTCTGTTTCAACAGTACAGTCAAAACAAAGCGAGCATGCAGCATGAATCATCTGCTGTGTGCTCGCTTTGTTATTAGCCTAGTTTCAGCATAATTTAATGACTTTAGCGGTGATAATGCGTATGATAAAGGTAATGATTGTAATTGGCAAAATATAAAGTGAGGGATCACCATGAGTGCTGAAGATTTAGATTATGCACAACAAGTGTTGGCAGATGCTGCTGATGGCCAAGACTACGCTTGGGTCAGTGAATACACAGGCAATCCGCATTTACCATTGACTATTCAACATACGGCTAATTGTGGATTTAAATTTGAACTGACACCACTTGAATTTGCAGCCGGTAAGCGGTGCTACATTCATCAACACTGTGGCTGGCAAGGTTAGCGGGTCACTGCGCACGACAGCCGATTTGGCGGTCGTGTTTTTTGATTGGACATTCTACAGTTAAATAGATAAATTTTAAAAAAGTGAGGTTTCAGCATGACTTTTGAGGGAATTGTTGAAGATGTGGTCAAAACGATTAAAAATCGCCGGCAGCGGCAATCTGGTGAACCTTTTACGTTGCCAGTGACATTTACTAGCAAGCATAAAATTGCTCCTGGCTGCGTGGTCTTTATCGTGGCTACAGATGGGCATTATCAGGCACAAAAATTTGATGTTCGCTATCCTGATATTGATGAAAAGGTCCAGGCCATTTACCATGGTGCTTACTTTGAATGTGACGACGATGTTGATCAGATGGCACCACTGATTGCTGCCGTAGCCGCACAATTAAAGTGATCGTATTATAATCGGTGTTGGGTTAATTATGGTGAGCCATTTTTGTCGTTTTAAAATGATTTTTGATCGGAATTGTGTAATTATTTGTGCACAGCATTCTTGCTTGTGTTTTACGGAACGCAGTTACCTTTTTAGGATCATTTTATAACGTCTAAAAGTAAGTGTGGCGGTCAGCATTAATTAGGACTATTCGAAAACGTTTTACTAAGCGTATTAAAAAATACGCATCTCGACCAACTGGTAGGGATGTGTATTTTTTGGATTGGGCTGATAGTGTTATTTATAGCTGATATAGCCGATTTAGGGACAGGATTAAAAGTTACGTCAGAAAATGATTTTCAGTATCTTTATATGATTTAGCTTAAAATAAAAACACCTAGAAATAGGTGCTTTTAAATCAGTTACAATTATTGAAAAGTATATGGAATAATTTTTATTTAGCTAGCTCGTAAATAGCCTGTGCGTAAATAGCTGTGGCTTTCAAAAAATCAGCCTTAGGGGTATATTCATTTGCTTGATGCATAACATTAGCATTTTCGTCGAATAAAGCGCCAAAGGCAACCCCACGTTTAAGCAAACGACCGTACGTGCCACCACCGACTACTGCTTGGTGACCAGGTTGGCCGGTGCGTTCTTCGAAAACCCGAAGTAATGTTGCAACCAATGGATCCTCGGGAGATACATAATGCGGCGTCATTGAATGTGCACTAGCAGTGATCTCAACCTGATAAGCCGCTAATGTTGCCTGAATATTTTTGGTGATCGTTGGGGCATCGATTCCCTTTGGATAGCGGACATTCAGTAGTAAGTCAGGAACTTGACCAGCCTGATAATGGAATAGATCAGGGCTGGCCGTTAACTCACCCATAATTTCATCAGTATAAGCGATATTTAAATGTTGCCCACGATCGGCTTGATGAAGGTGAGCCTTAATGATCGTCGCGTAGGCTTTACCGGCCTGATCCAAATCGAGTTCAGCTAAGAAGGCTGCTAGATAAGTTGCGGCGTTAATGCCCGCTTCTGGTGCCATCGAATGGGCTACTTTACCGGTTACCGTTAAGGTTATTTGCTTACCAGTTTGTTTAAGTTGGCCACTAACTGGATTGGCTGCTAGAAAGGCAGTAAAAGCAGCGTTTAAATCAGTAGTACCAGTTAAAATTGCGGTTGCATTTTGTGGTACCATATTACTACGTAAGCCGGCAGTGAAGCTTTGCAGTATTAAAGGCGCTGTTGTGGTGTGCGTTAAAGTGGGAAACTTGATGGTTAAATCAGTGATGCCTTTTTCACCATTGATGATCGGGAATTCAGCATCAGGTGAAAAACCAAAATCAGGCATTTTTTCGGTTTCTTGATAACGATTTAAGCCGGTCCAATCAGATTCCTCATCGGTGCCAAAAATCAATTGCACTTTTTTGCGTAGTGGTAGACCTAGGTCACGTACGATTTTTAGGCCATAATAAGCGGCGATTGAAGGCCCTTTGTCATCACTAGTTCCCCGGCCAAATAATTTGCCGTCTTGTTCAATTAATTTAAAGGGTTCGGTCGTCCAGCCTTCACCAGCGGGAACAACGTCCATATGAGCAAATAGACCTAGCGCTTCTGTGCCGGTACCATACTCGATTCGTCCAGCTAAGTTAGCAACATTTTTAGTGGTAAAACCGTCCCGATCACCGATGGCTAGCATTTTAAGTAATGCGTCCCGGGGACCTTCGCCTAAAGGCGCGGTGGCGGTTTTATGTTCATCATCACGTGAAGAATCAATGGCAATCAAAGCAGCGAGATCGGCCAACATTTCTGGCGTACGCTGTTGCACTTCTTTTTCCCAATCAATTGTCATGTTATGCACCTGCTTCCAAATAAGTTAAAATAAACACTATCAGCGTATCATATTTACTTGATTAGGCAATAAAATATGCCTGTTTGATGAGAAAAGGAGGCATGAACGATGGGAATTTTAGTGCGGGAGTTACTTGAACATGCGGTGATCACTGCTAGGCGAGTTAAGCTACGGCCGGTAACACTTGCCGATAACGCGGCAATGTTCACCTATGCCAGTGATCCAGCTACCGCGCATTATATTTTTCCGGTTAATTATAGCTTGGAAGACAGTAAAACTGCACTTCTAGATTTTTTTATGACGCGACCGGCTGGACAATATGGGATCGCTTCACGGGCCAATGATCAATTGATCGGTGCGGTGCAATTACTTAACTTGGATGAAAATAATCGTAAAGCTGGCTTAACCTACGTGTTAAATCCAGCGTACCAACATCAGGGGTATATGCAAGAAAGCTTAAGCGCATTACTGGCCACGTTATTTCACCAGACCAGTTTGCAGCGGCTTTACGCCTTACATGAGCCGGAGAATCAGGCTTCTGCTAAGGTTATGTTAGCTGTGGGATTGCAACAAGAAGGGTTATTACATCAAACCCTTTTACTACGCCATCAATTTGTTGATGGGTGTCTACACGCGCTTACACGTGATCAATATTTAAAGGAGCATGAGCAAGAATGAACGATATTCAGCAACAACAATTGGCTGCGGCAACGACATACATGCAGCAAGTACTTGGCCAAGATCATAGTGGGCACAGTAGTGACCATATTCAGCGGGTGGTACATTTAACTACCGCCTTATGTCGTCAAGAGCAAGTAGCGGCCTTTATTCCCTTGATGGCAGCAACATTACATGATGTGATCGATGATAAGGTTGTGACTGATGTTACGGTTGCGCGCCAGGCACTCAGTGATTTTTTGACACACCAACAAGTGTCGGCGACTGACCAAGCCGAAATCTGGTTGATCATTGATCGGCTTTCCTTCAGCAAAAATTTAGTTCACAAGCAGCAATTGCCGTTAAGTGGCCAAATCGTTCAGGATGCTGATCGCTTAGATGCCATTGGTGCGATCGGTATCGCCCGTACTTTCTATTATGGTGGGCATACTGGGGAAAAATTATACGATCCAGCAATTAAACCGCGTACGCAAATGGATAAGGCCGCTTACCGGGAGCAAAGTACTGTCATCAATCATTTTTACGAAAAGTTACTGTTACTACAAGATAGTATGAATACGGCCAGTGCTAAAAAGTTAGCGGCCCAACGGCAACAAGTGATGCAGACCTTTTTAACGGAATTTAAGGCTGAATGGAACGGTGAAGCATAAAAATAGCAGCGACCTTGTTGGCAAGGTCACTGCTATTTTTCATTAACATGTTGAATAACTTGACTGAAAATGCTGATCACATGATGATCAGCTAATGAATAATAAATCATTTTACCGGCGCGGCGATTTTTTACTAAGCCTGCTTGTTTTAGAGTTTGTAATTGATGAGAAACGGATGACTGTGACATATCCAAAACAGCGACTAAACCTGATACCGATAACTCTGATTCATATAGGGCATACAAGATGCGGGCACGAGTTTTGTCGCCAAGCACTTTAAACAGGGTGGTAATATGGGCCAGAACAGCCGCATTGGGGATCGCCTCTTGAACGGCAGCAACTAGCGCCGTTGGGGCACCAGGATTTTCCACAGCAATGCCTCCTTATTTGGTAGCAAAATTTGTGTGGCCAATTAATTTAATGGCTGAACCATATTATACCAGACAACGTCACCATGTGTAGAAGCGGACTGGCCATGGTTGCGGAAACCATTAGCTTCATAAAATGGGATCAGACGCTTTTCGCAAGTTAACGTGACCGCTTGGCGCTGTTGTTGCTGTGCTTGGCTGGCCAAGGCCTTAAGCAACTGCTGTGCCACACCCTGGTGTTGCCAAGCAGGCGCAACGGCTAGGCCCAATATGCTTTGGTAACCGCCTTGGGTCGGATTAGCTTGGGTCGTGGTAAATAGGTCATCAGTTAAATAAAGTTGTGCGATCACTGGGCCGTTAACAAAACCGATGACTTGATCTTGCTTTGTGGCCACCAGAAAAGTATCACTAATATTGGCAATTCGATTTTTAAAAGCAGCTGGGGTGGCAGCTTTGGCCGGACTGAAACCAGCCTTTTCGATGGCGATCAAGGTGGATAAATCATTTGCTTGGACATGACGAATTTGCATGTAAATCAACCTCCTAAGTTGAATATGGTCAATGATCTTGCGGAACCGTATAGTTTATACTGGAAATTTCTGTTCATATTTTTTAAATAAGCTGCTGCTTTGTGTTCCGCATTAATCATTTTGCGGATTAAAATGAGCTTGTAAATGAATCGGGCTGATCGTTTGGTGGCGCGGCCAAAATAGTGGCAACTTATGTTTAACTAGCTGGCTGTTTGGTGTTGCGATAGCTTGAGGTAATTGAATGGCACTGATTCTGGCGTCTGCTGGTAATTGTTGATAGGTCTTTTTAGCAGTGGTCCCCGCCAGCGTGGTTAAACCCTGTTCGGCCGGCAACCATCCGGATTGATTTAACTCGAACCATGGCCGACCGGCGACTAATTTAACTGCTGTGATCGTTGTTGCGGTGTTGGCTGGTAAATAGTCGCTTATTTGTTGTGGTCGGCTAGGACTAGTAACTAAGGGATAGCTGACGCGCTTTGGCTTAAGGACAAATGTGCCGTTCAAATAAGGTGCCGCCAACAAAGCATCCGTGCCAAAGTTAAGGTAGTCTGTATTGACCCAGCGGTGCAGATCAAGGGCCGCATAAGTTTTATGCGTGCTAGAAACTAAGTCAGTTAAACGATAAGTCCGTTGTGCTTGCAGGACCGGTGCGGCATTAGTGGTCACATAAGGATTCATGACGCTGGTTACTTTGTGGGTTGCATCAATGGTGGCGTTGGTATCCGTTAAAGTGGTCAAAGTTGTTCCTTGTTTACCACGTTCATAAGTACTGGCCAGTTGGGTATAATTGGTGACGATGCCATCAATATTGGTCAAACTTAGATTAGCTAGTGCGCTGGCCTGTTCATCCATATCACTCCACACAAAAACTTTTTTACCTAGGCTGTGAAACTGTTGCAAAATGGTTGGCGTTAAAAGGGTCACGTCAAGATTAATACCAGTAACGTTCTGCAAAGTAGCAAAATCAATGTCTTGAAGGTCGCTAGCAATCAAATAGCGCGGTACCGTTGGCAATAATTGACTAAAACTTTCTACACTGGCCGCAGAAAAGGACTGGACCAACACGCGCTTTTCCATGTGATATTGTTTGACTAATGCGGCTACCTTGGCTTCCATATCAGTGGGCTTATTTTTTTTGCTTTTTTTTGTTTCCAGCATAAAGCGTGCGTTAGGCTGCTTTTGGTAGTAGGCAAATAACTCGGCTAGTGAATGAACTGGTTCACCATTACTTTGTTTGAATTGGTGCAGTTGGGCAAAATCAGTTTTACTGATGCTGATGTTTGCGCCACAAATACGTTTGAGGTTCGCGTCGTGAGCGATCACTAAGGTACCATCCTTACTTTCCCGCAGATCTAATTCCGCATAACTGGCACCATCCGTAAAGGCAGTATTAAAGCTTTGAAAAGTTTCTTCTGGTGCTTCCAGTGGATCGCCGCGATGGCCAACGACTGTGAAGCCACTTAAAAATAAAAAACAACTGAATATAAAAAGTAAACAAAGCGGTAATGTAAACCAATGAATTAAATTTTTCAATTGTCGAAAACCACATTCCTAAAAGATTAATATGACTAGTATAGCCGATTTGCAAATTGAATGTAAACTCAACTGACGATGGAAAAGTGCTGTCTTTCCCTGTGCTTTTCTAGTATACTATTTTCAGATTACTGCTCAAGTTGGAGCTTTGAAGGGAGGGCCGGCCAGGACAACAGTCAACATAAAAAGAAAGAAGGATATGGGATGTACTTAGTTGTCAATATTATCGGGATTTTTGTCTTCCTTGTAATTGCATTTGCGTTTTCTAAGAATCGACACAATATCAAGTGGCGTTCGATTATTTTGATGTTAGTTTTAAATTTAGTTTTAGCTTGGTTCTTTACTAGTTTTTCAGTTGGTACGGACATTGTCAAAGGCGCTGCCGAGGGCTTTAACTGGTTAGTTGCCGTGGCTTATCAGGGGATTGCCTTTGCCCTCTCCAGCTGGGTCCACGTTAAACAAATGGACTTTGTTACTAGTGCGTTATTACCTATTCTACTAATTGTGCCATTATTTGATATTTTAACTTATATTGGAATTTTACCTTTTATTATTAAATGGATCGGCCGCGGGTTAGCGGTGATCACAGGACAACCAAAATTTGAATCATTTTTTGCGGTTGAAATGATGTTTTTAGGTAATACGGAAGCCTTAGCCGTTTCTAGCTTACAATTGAAACAAATGAAGGCTGAACGTGATCTGACTTTGGCAATGATGTCAATGAGTTGCGTAACCGCCTCGATTCTGGGTTCTTATACACAAATGATGCCCGGGCAGTATATTTTGACTGCGGTGCCGATCAATATTATCAATGCCATTATCGTTACTAATTTATTAAATCCACTGACGGTCACACCAGAAGAAGATACAATTGCACGAATGACTGGAAGTAACGCAGCAGCTAATGAAACGGATGGTCCCGCTAAAAAAGAACCATTCTTCTCTTTCTTAGGTGACTCAATTCTAGGTGCTGGTCGCTTGATCTTGATCATTGCAGCAAACGTAATTGCCTTCGTTGCCTTAGCTGCCTTGATCGATAAGATTTTAATGTTGGTCAATCCATGGTTGACTTTAGAACATATTCTAGGCATCATTATGTTCCCATTTGCCTGGTTAACTGGTTTGAGTGTTGATGACGCCTTTAAGTTTGCCCAATTTATGGGAACAAAATTAGTGACCAATGAATTTGTTGTTATGGGTAAAGTGACTGGCTCCATCAATAATTATGCTCCTCATTTCAAGGCAATGTTGACCGTTTTCTTGACTTCATTTGCAAATTTCTCCACCGTGGGGATGATCATCGGGGCCTTCAAGGGCTTGGTTGATAAGGAGAAGAATGATTTGATCTCAGCCAATGTTGGCTACTTGCTACTTTCTGGGATCTTAGTTTCCTTACTTTCAGCTGGAATCGTTGGGGTCTTTGTTTGGTAATTGGGATAATCGTAATTGCAAGGTATTCTTAGATAGCCTTTCAATTTGAGCGTAAGAAAACCGATTACAGGTTAAGTTGATGCACTAGCGTATTTGAGTTAGTCCATGGTGGCTAACTCTTTTTTTGATAGGCCATTAAAACGCTTTCTTGGCAAATTGAAATAGCGGCGCGGCTATGCTATGCTTTTTGTGAGTACGAATAGCTTGGCAGTTAAAAATTGCCGTCTGTACCGAATTAAGCTTAATTAAGGTCGGGGGCAATGAAAGAGGGAATAAAAATGGCGCAAAAGAAAATGATCCTTGATCTTGATACTGGGATCGATGATTCGCTGGCAATTGCTTATGCATTAGCGAGTGAAGAAGTTGATTTGATCGGGATCACCAGTACTTACGGAAATGTGATTACGACACAAGCAGGCCAGAATAGTTTGCAAATTTTGGAATTACTTGGGCGAACTGATATTCCGGTTTATTTAGGGTTACCGCATTCGTCAACAACCGATCATTTTGATGTGATGCAGGTTAGTAAAGACATTCATGGTGTTAACGGAATCGGTGAAGTCATTTTACCACCTGCACAACGTGCCGTTGAAAGCACGACGGCCGTTGATTTTTTGATTGAATCTGCACACCAATACGGTGATGATCTGATCATTGTGCCAACTGGACCAATGACTAATCTGGCCGCAGCTTTGAAGAAAGCACCTGAGATCACGGCCTTGGTTGGCAATGTAACCTTTATGGGTGGGGCACTAACTGTTCCTGGAAACGTTACGGAAGTTGGCGAAGCCAATATTAATCAGGATCCAGCCGCTGCAGATCAGGTGTTGCGCAGTCAATTTGATTTGACAATGGTTGGCTTAGATGTCACTTTACGTACCCTATTGACTAAACAGGAAACGCAATTATGGCGTGATCTGGGAACCAAGGCCAGTGTGGCGTTTGCCAACATTGTTGACTATTATATCGACGCGTATGCGGCTTTAAATCCACAATTACATGGGTGTGCGCTGCATGATCCTTTAGCAGTTGGTGTGGCAATTGATCCTAGTTTAGTCCAAACTATCGGCTTAAACATGAAGGTTGAGACGGTAGCGCCATTTGCGGCCCGGACAGTGGGGGACGTTGAGCGGCTGAATCAGGCAACAACTAACGTTAATGTTGCAGTGAACGTTGATGTGCCTGGTTATTTGCACCGGTTTATGCATCGTTTGACGGCCTTATTCGCACAACAGTAAAGGGGAAAATTATGACACAAGATGAACTGAAAAAAATGGTCGGCGATTTAGCCGCAACTTATGTTGATGATGGCATGGTGGTCGGTTTAGGCACTGGCAGTACGGTTAAATTTATGGTCGATGCTCTTGGCCGCCGCGTTGCTGCCGAAGGTTTGAAGATCGTAGGGGTACCTACTTCTGATCGTACCGCTGAGCAAGGTCGGCAATTAGGTATTCCGATCAAGGCAGTTGATGAAGTTGATCATATTGATCTGACTATCGATGGAGCCGATCAAATTGATGCCAATTTCCAAGGAATCAAGGGTGGTGGCGCTGCACATTTATTCGAAAAAATTGTGGCCATTAATTCTAAACGCAACATGTGGATCGTAGATGAGTCAAAAATGGCGCCTAAACTGGGTAGTTTTCCTTTGCCATTAGAAGTTATTCCTTATGGCAGTCAACAGCTGTTTAAGCGCTTAGCCGCCGATAGTTTACAGCCGGCCTTTCGGGAAAAGGATGGCCAAAGGGTCTTAACTGATTCGAAAAATTACGTTATTGATCTTCATTTAGGCCAAATTGGCGATCCATTTCAGCTGGCCCGCTATTTGAATCAGCAAGTTGGGGTGGTGGAACACGGTTTATTTTTGAATGTGGTCAATACGGTGATCGTAGGTTATGCAGATGGTCCGAAAGTACTTAAAGCACCACAACGACCATGTTACCGCAGTCTCTAAACGTTTAGCTGAAAGGAGGACCAATAAAAATGGCAAAAAAGATTATTTTAGACTGTGATCCCGGCCATGATGATGCAATTGCATTGATGATGGCGGTTGCCTCACCCAAAATTGATTTATTAGCGGTCACCGCTTCCGCTGGTAACCAAACACCGCAGAAAACTTTGAATAACGTTTTACGAATGCTAACGCTATTAGGGCGGACTGATATTCCGGTAGCTGGTGGCAACCAAAAACCACTGTTACAGGAACTACAAGTTGCGGCTAGTGTTCATGGTGAAACAGGTTTAGACGGCACAACCTTACCAGAGCCGGGTTTTGCCCCCCAACCTATTCCGGCTGTTGAACTAATTGCTAAAACACTGCGCGCCAGTTCAACGCCAGTTACCTTAGTTGTTACCGGGCCAATGACCAATGCTGCCTTATTTTTATCTGTTCATCCTGAATTAAAGGTCAAAATTGATCAGATCGTCTTTATGGGTGGTGCGATGGGGCTAGGTAATTGGACCCCCCAAGTTGAATTCAATATGTTTGTTGATCCAGAGGCAGCTAAAATCGTGATCGACGCCGGAATTCCGTTGGTGATGGCTGGTTTAGATGTGACCCATAAAGCACAAATTTTAGCAGCAGATGTTGCGGCTTTTCGTGCGATTGCTAACCCAGTAGCTAAAGCCGTTGCTGAATTATTAGACTTTTATCATATCTACTATAAACAACCAAAATGGGGATTTAAGGGCACCCCGGTTCATGATCCGTGTACGCTTGCCTGGTTGATCGAACCAAGTTTATTTAGTAGTGTTAAACGTAACTTAGACATTGAAACGACAGGTGCATTGACTCGTGGTCAAACAATCGTCGACTATTATTCGCTAACTGGTAAGCCGGTCAATGCCGAAATTCTTTTAGACATTCAACGTGAACAATTTGTTGCCTTGCTAAAACAGTGCCTACATGCTTTTGATTAGTCAAAAGAAAAGGGATGCTTAAGATGCAATTAGTAGTAACTAATGAAACTGACTTACGTGAATTGATTGAAAAGGATGATCCGCAAACCGGTGGCGTATTGATCTTTGTGTTGATTCCTGTTGCTAAAACAGCTATAACTCAGGTTGGGTTTAATCATCCAATTAAAGCAACAACCGATAAATTGACACTAAAAGTTGAATATCAAGGGAAATATGTAACTGGATCATATATTTCAACAGTGACGGCTAAACAATTTACAGATTTAGAAAAAGGTCTACGTCAACTGCGTCAGTATAAGTTTGTACAAACTTTCAGGCTAACGGCGCCACTGGCCAGTGAAGCGGAAACGGTTTGGTTAACTGAACATTAAATTTGAATTTAATTAGAAAAATCACCTTTTAATTAAAAATAGACTAGACAAATTCACATCAAAATGTTATCTTCTAATTAACCATTTATTTATTTCCTCTAACACAATGTGTTAAAACCGGTTGATCGTTACTTGATTAATACGGGTAAAAACGTCTACACACACCCAGTAGGCGTTTTTATTTTAATCTAAATGAAAACAGTTTCAAAAATTCATTGACATTAGCAATTTAAACGGTTATATTCATGTTGTAAGGTATTTCATCATTACCTTTAAATCAATTCTCTTTCTCTCTTATGCCAACCACTGTTCCGCAGACAGTGGTTATTTTTGTGCAATCATATCTTAGGGTCCCGGATTAAAGATTTTTAAAAAGGTATTTAGGTCGTTTTGCAACGGGACTCTCAGTTTTTTTGTGCATTTTTTCATTGCCACAGGGCTTGGCAAACGAATCAAAACAATTTAGAATAGAGCATTGAATGCGAGGCGGAAGCGATGCAATTAGCGGCAGAATTACAGACAGTCCACTTAAAACTAAAGGCACTGAAGCAAGAAGATTTACCAACGTTGTTAACGCTTTGGTCTGACCCGCAAGTGACGCGGTTCATGAATATTACACCGATGAAGTCGATTGGTGAGGCTAAACAAATGGTTGATCTATTTGCACAGGCTTTTACCGGTGATAGTGCAGTTCGCTACGGAATTTGGTGGCGGCAACAATTGATCGGTACTTGTGGCTACAACGAAATTGATTGGGCATTGCGCCGTGCTGAGATCGGCTATGAATTACAGACAACGGCTTGGGGTCAAGGGCTAGGTACTGAATTGGTCCGTGCTCTAGTCGCGGATGCTTTTCAACATCTGAATTTACAGCGTATAGAGGCCTATGTGCTCCCGCAAAATATTGCTTCAGCACAAGTCTTACGGCATAATGGCTTTCAAAAGGAAGGCCGCCTGCGATGCTACGAGCAAACAGTTGCTGGCTTCAGCGACATTGATCTATATAGTTGTATTCGTGGCCTGGATATTAAGCTTCCGGAGTAAAATCAGGCAGAGAAATAATTAAAAATTAAACTAGAGGCGATCAAGATTGATCACAATTGATTTGATTCAAGAAATTACGCGTAATGATGGCACTACCTACTTGGATATTAGTAATATGATGATGAATGGTCGGGCGGAATTAGCGGCGATTCGAAAAATGATCAAACAAGTCCGCATCATTCAATTGAATATTCCACGTTCTACAGCAGTTGTTGCCTATGAACAATATTTAAATCAGCATTTTACTATGCCAGCTGAAAATTTTACAACTTGGGAAGAATGGCTACCAGAGGTCGGTACCCAAAGCGAGGCAGAATACCGCACGATTATTCGTGAAAATCATGTCGGCTAAATTAAATGGTTCTGTTTAGATTAAAGTTAACAAATAAAATTTCACAGAAATTACTGTGGCTGAATTGCATGGCGACGGCATTTTAATTCATAAAAATAACAACTTACTGATTTTTTACTAAAAAAAAGCTTTACAACAATGAGAGAAATATGGTATAAATTTATACGTTGAGTTATTAATTGTCCAGTAGTTCAGCGGTAGAATACCGGTCTGTTAAACCGTAGGTCGCTGGTTCGAACCCAGCCTGGACAGTTGCAGTGAATTGTGTTTTTATACAACTGTTTGTTTTTGAAATAGTGATTTAATCCTATTTTTAAAAAATCTCTTGCATTAATAATCAATTCATGGTATAAATATAGTTGTTGATCAGTTAATATTGTCCAGTAGTTCAGCGGTAGAATACCGGTCTGTTAAACCGTAGGTCGCTGGTTCGAACCCAGCCTGGACAGTCATGCATAGAAATCAAGGTTAAGGCAAAAGTCATTTTGCTTTAACCTTTTTTTATTCAATAACATGGTTATTTATTATCATTTAAAAGTATTATGACCAGCTTTTTTGCTTGATTAAGGTTATGCTAGAAGTAAAAGTATTAAAGGGTGAGTAGATGCAATATTTTACAGCAGACACACATTTTTTTCATGAACAATTATTAGGTCAAAATGATTTTGCACCACGATTATTTGCTACCGTTGAAGAAATGGATCAAGCGATCATTACGGCCTGGAATCAGCGGGTGGCTGAACGTGATACCGTTTATCATCTTGGTGATATCGCCATGCACCCCAGTAACTATCCTAGTAATCAGGAAGTGTTGGCTATTTTACAACAGTTAAATGGCCAGATCGTTTTCATCAAAGGTAATCATGACAATCGCGCATTATTTAAATTTTTAGCTAAAAATAATCCGCAATTAACTGGAAAACGGCCTAAATTCCTATTCCATGATGTTGGTGTCTTGATCAAGGCAAACCATTTTCAATTTTTCATGACCCACTATCCGTTGATGCTAGGGATCGTAAAACAAACAATCAATTTACATGGACATATTCACCATTCCAGTGTGCCTTTGGCGGAAAATATCAATGTAGGTGTGGATGCACCTGAGCTAGACTTACTAACCCACAAGTTACCATTTGGAACTCCTTTATCGGTTGCAGAAGTTTTTGAAATTTATCAGCGGAAACAAGCGTTATTAGCGCAGCAAAATAAAAATTAGTTTTTTATTAGTAATCACATTGATTTTTAATGTTCCCTCAATTATCATTAACTTAAATCAATTAGGTTTTGGGAGGGATCGGTATGACAGGACCAGCAAAATCATTAGTCAAATTTCAAGAAGCAATCGTAACGCGGGCATTGCCACAAAACCAGCAAGTTGTCGCCGATTTATTACGTTTGGCATTAGTTAAGTATCAGGCGGGAGAAATGACTTTGGCATATTTAGAATACAGTCTTTTTCCACAGTTATTACCATTACTGCAAGCGGACCAAGTCTTGGCCGTTAAACGTCTATTTCAACAATATGGGCAGACGGTCTAACTGACTTGACGCTAGCACTTTTTCACTCTAAGCTAACATTAGCCGATTAATTAGCGTAAAATAAAGGCTAAAGTTAGATAGTGATAAAGGAGCGGCAACGATGACGGAAAGCATTCATATTTTGCACACGAATGATTTACATTCACATTTGGAACATTGGCCGCGAATTCGGCGTTGGTTATTGGCAGAGCAGAAGCGGTGGCGTCAGGCCGGCGCCACCGTTGTGACTTTAGACATTGGCGATGCTATGGACCGAGTTCATCCCTTGACTGAGGCCACTGATGGTCAGGCCAACGTAGCTTTGTTCAATCAGATCGGTTATGATGCCGTAACGATTGGTAACAATGAAGGTATCAGCAATTCGCAGGATCAGTTGAATCATTTATATGATGATGCTAATTTTGATGTTGTTTTGGCTAATTTACATGATGTTAAAACCGGGCAACAACCTAAATGGGCGTTACGAACGAAAATTATTACGACGGCTGCGGGAACGCGGATCGCTTTATTTGGCTTAACGGCACCTTACTTATCGACTTATCGGCCAAATGGCTGGGAGCCTGAATTAGTGCAGCAAGTGTTGCCAGGTTTACTAGCCGAATTGGCTGGTAAAGCTGATGTTTTAGTGCTGTTATCGCATTTAGGCTTAGACGTGGATAAGTGGATGGCCAAAAATTATCCAGCATTAACGGTGATCATCGGTAGCCATACGCATCACTTATTGATTAACGGTTTGCTGATTGACCAGTCATTATTGGCGGCTGCTGGTCGTTATGGGCAATATATTGGTGATATCAGTCTAACGCTTGACGCGCAGCACCATGTGTTGACTAAACAGGCTCGAGTAGTTAAAACCAGTGAGTTACCGGTATTACCAGGTGATGCTGCGGAGATTGCTGGTTATCGCCGCCGGGGGCATCAATTGTTGAAAAAGCAGAAAATCACCACGTTGGCGCACACTTTAACGGCACAGCCAGTTGGTAATTCACCACAGATGCGTTTGGCATTAGCGGCGGTGGCGCAGGCTGCTCATACTGAGGTGGCATTTTTGAATACCGGTATTTTTTTGGCGCCCTTCAAACAAGGTGTGCTGACGGCTGATGATCTACACCAATCTTTGCCACACGGTATGCATTTATTACGAATCAAATTACATGGTTACGATGTTTGGCGACTAGTGCAGGAAATTGAAAAGGCGCGTTTGTTTTTACGGCATTTTGAATTGCATGGCTTAGGTTTTCGGGGGCGGATATTCGGTGATATGGTTTATCAGGGGCTAAGTTGGCATTCTGGCGATCGTACGGTGGATTGGTGTGGCCAGCCACTGGATCCAGAGCGTATTTATACCTTGGCCGCGGTGGATACGTATTTATATTTTCCATTTTTCCCGACGATCGAAATTGTTGGCGAAACAGAAGTTCTGTTCCCTGGTGTCCTGCGTAATGCCGTAGCTACTTATTTGAAAAACAATCAGCTAAAGTGAGGTGTAAAGATGACCGCAGATAAGAAGACGGATAAGCATACGACTAAGAAAGCAGCTGAGAAACCGGCAACGATTAATTTGGCAGCAGAGATCACGGCGGCAGTGCAAACCGATGAAGAAGCGCCGGCAATTGAGCGTGTGTTGATGGAGTCAGCAAATATGTTGACCATTGACGGCCACCCTTATGAACTAGTCGTTAATTATCACGATGGTTTTGATAAGGATAAATTAGCGGCTCGTTTCAGTGATATTTTAACCAAATATGATTATATTGTAGGTGACTGGGGGTATGAGCAATTACGGTTAAAGGGTTTTTACGCTGAAAACAATAAGCGGGCACATCGGGATCAATTGATTACGACATTGCAAGATTATTTGTATGAATACTGTAATTTTGGTTGTGCCTATTTTGTTTTACAGCGGATAGGGACTCCTAAACGTGAATCAAGTAATCCAGTGAAGCGGCGGCGGCCCCGGACACCACGGCGGCGCCCGCAGGCACATACTAGTGAACGGCATGATCGGGTCGAACCCATTAAAAAGAAAAGCACTCGTGCTGAAACGAATACAACAACACCACGGAAACGACATTTTACGATCAGAAATCAAAAGGTAGTGGCTAAAAAGACGACTTCAGTTACGCACAAACCGGCCCCTAATAAAACCAATAAGTAACGAAATAGCAAAGAAATGCACAAGCGTGTATCGTGAAGGGATTAAGTACTAGCATGCAGAAGAAATACAAGACTTATTTTATTGATTTAGACGGAACATTATATCGCGGCAAGGAAAAAATTCCGGCTGCAGCCCGGTTTATCGCGCGCTTACAAGCGGCTGGTTTGCCTTTTTTAGTACTGACAAATAATACCACGCAAACACCAGAAACCGTGGCGCGTAATTTGACTGCTAATTATGATATGTTGATCAAACCAGAAAATGTTTACACAGCTGGTTTGGCAACAGCGGATTATTTGAAACAGTTAGCTTTAGGTAAGAAAGTCTACGCGATCGGTGAGCTTGGTTTGAAGCAAGCTATTTTGAATCAAGGCTTTTCCTTTGACGACTACCGGCCTGACTATGTGGTGGTTGGTTTGGATTGGGATGTGACGTACCGTAAATTTGAAAAAGCGACCTTGGCGATTCAGCGGGGAGCCAAATTTATTGGGACCAATGCGGATACTAATTTGCCGAATGAACGTGGCTTGGTTCCTGGTGCCGGGTCCGTTATTGCATTAGTTGAACGTGCCACCCAGCAAAAAGCAACTTATGTCGGCAAACCAGAGCCAATTATGCTAAACGCAGCACTGGCGCATTTTGGTTTGGATAAATCTGAGGCCATCATGGTTGGTGATAATTATAATACCGATATTATGGCCGGCATCAATACTGGTGTTGACACCTTGTTAGTCTACACTGGCTATTCTAAACCTGCGGATATTGCTAAGGTTGCGGTGAAGCCAACTTACGAAATAACGAGCTTAGATCAATGGAAAGTTTAGCTATTTATCGGTTCAAACGGGGGCTGTGGTGGAGCTGTTTATTTTTGTGTTTGCTGAGTTGGGTGATTTTATTGACCTTTTGTTCAACTTGGTTGTACCGACTAGATGTTCACGCGTTAAAGATCTTAAAAGATGTGCCGATGACGGTTCCCCGGCTAATGCATAATTACCATCAAATGATCAGCTACGTTTTATTTCCGTGGGTCCAGCATTTACAAATGAGTGATTTTCCTAGTTCATACGCAGGTGCGCAGCATTTTGCTGATGTGAAGCAGTTGGTTTTAGTCAATAATTTAGTTTTGTTAGTGACGACACCCTTAAGTATTTATTTCTTGCGGCAGTTGCGACGGCAAAAGCTATTGTGGCAATTACAACGTCCCGTCACGGTAATGGCGGCGATTCCCTTTGGGCTGTTGCTATTATTGTTAGCTAATTTTCAAACCTTTTTCACTGACTTTCATCAAATACTTTTCCGTAATCAGGATTGGTTATTTGATCCGGCCACTGATCCGATCATCATTGTGCTTCCAGAAACTTTTTTCATGCACTGTTTTATTTTAGCCATTTTTTTATTTGAAGGTTGTCTTTTGGTCGCCTGGTTGATCGGTCGCCATGCTTTGAATCAAATCAAATAAGCGTTACGTCTGGCAGTTATTGCCGTGCGTAGCGCTATTTTTTTATTTCGACGATATCAATGTTCGCCGTGAGTTGGGCCGGGTTGCAATTGCTAGGCAATGGGGACTAGATTTTTAACTTAATAAAAAATGAAGTTAGTCAGCGTTAGTGGTTTTATTATTGTAGGTCAATGAGAATGTGCTCAGTGGGTAAATAAAAAGCCGTGCTGCTAAGCACGGTTTGAGGATTACAACGAATTGGGTTTGTGATTAAGCCGACCGCGAAGATAAGTCAGGGCTAATGGAAGCAGTGAAATACCGATGATGCCTAACACGACTAAAGAAAAATTAGCTTGTACGACAGGAATGTTACCGAAAAAATAACCGGCAGTGCAACATAACAGCACCCATAGCAGACCGCCGAGAACGTTGTAATGAATAAATTTACGATAATTCATGTGGCTGCCACCAGAAATAAATGGTGCAAAGGTGCGAATAAAAGGCATAAACCGCGCGAGTGCAATCGTTTTGCCACCATGTTTATTGAAAAATGCTTCGGCCTTATTCAATTTTTTTTGATCAAGGAAACGGCCCAAAAAAGAGTTATTGCTGGCGACTAAACCGACCCGCTTACCAATTTCATAATTTAAGCTGTCGCCGATCACTGCTGCGGCAAAGAATACTACTAACAATAGCCAAATATTTAGGTTAAAAGCCTGATTGGCCGCTAAAGCGCTGGCCGCAAATAGTAATGAATCACCAGGTAAAAATGGCAGGATCACCACTCCGGTTTCCACAAAAATCATTAAAAAAAGTAACCAATAAGTCGAGTGACCAAATTGGTTGACGATCATTACTAAGTGTTCGTCGATGTGTAAGATAAAATCAATTAATTGGGGCATAGTCGTCTCCTTTAAAGTTAATTGGTTTAAGTCTAGTCAGTATACCGAAAAAAGACGGGTAAGCAAAGCAAATTCTAAAAAATCAGCCTAAAGCCGCAGATCCAGTTTTAGGCTGATTTTAATTAATTAGTGCTAACGCATTTAAGAATACTGAGTTGTAACACAATATAAGGTTAATAGCTATCTTCTTCTGGATGCGCATGAGCAAGACGGCTTGCGGCCGCTGCAGCAACTGCGCCCACTAGATCATCGAGAAAGGTATGGATGATTCCGGGTTCATGAGCATTTAATTTAGCTAAAATACCTGGTTTGATCTTATCAATATAGCCGTAATTAGTTGAACCGATCGAGCCGTAAACGTTGACGATACTCAAAGCCATGACTTCATCAATCCCATAAAGTCCTTCATCAGACTCGATAATTTCCTGTAGTGGCGACATTAATTGCTTTTGTTCTGCTAATAGATCTAATTGAATACCCGTAATAATTGCATTCTGAATTTCACGTTTACGTAAAACGACTTGCACGCTTTCGCGACATTCGGCTAATGTTAAATGGTCAATATAATCTTTTTGCAAAAACATGACTAAGTCGGCGATCGCATCTAAGCTTACCCCGCGCTGTGTCAATAATTTTAGGGTTGTTTTGTATAATTCAGTTTGATTAGGGGTCATATCAATGCTCCAATTGGGTGCTGTGTAATGGTTGCCGGCGTTCTGGGTATAAATTAAGGGCGATGGCGTTGACCGCGGTTGGGGCTTCGCCAAAACCAGCAGCGATCAATTTAACTTTGCCAGGATAGGTGATGCAATCCCCAAGGCCATAAATTCCCGGGATGCTGGTTTCCATGTTGGTGTCGACCTTTAGCAGACGATGTTCCAGCGGCAAACCCCATTGGCGTAAAGCACGGCTATCTGCAGTGAAACCGTAGTTGACTAATAAAGCATCGACATCAAGTTGAACGTGCTGATCACCTTTAACTTGTTTCAAATCTAAAGTTAGATCAGCAGCACTATCAGTTACACCATCGATCAAATAAGGCGTCATTAACTCGATACGACTTTGCTGTAATCGTTGCACACTTGATTCCAGGCCCCGAAATTGATCACGCCGGTGGATCAAGTAAACTTTTTTAGCAACGTTTTCAAGTGTCAAAGCCCAATCAATCGCCGAGTCACCACCGCCAGCGATTGCTACTGTTTTGCCCGCAAAGGCGGCCACATTTTTAACAAAATAGAAAATACGCTGATTTTCCAATGCTTGATCGTAGTCGATGGCCAACTTACGTGGGGCAAAAGAGCCACCACCGATGGCGACAACGATACTACGCGTTTTATATTGGCCTTTAGAAGTAGTTAAAGTGAAAATATCAGCATCTTTAGCGATGGTAGTAACTTCTTCATTGGTAGCGATCGTAGGTGCGAAATCAGGAAAAATCGTCATTTGTTTGTGTAAGGCAGTGATCAACTCGGCGCCTTTGATTTCTGCGAAACCGGCGATATCCCGGATAATTTTTTCTGGATAAAGCGTACTGACTTGGCCGCCAAGCTCAGGTAAACTTTCTACCACCAAAGTATCCAGCTGACGCATACCCGCATAAAAAGCGGTAAACATGCCGATGGGGCCCCCACCGATCACAGTAATATCATAAATATGTTCAGATTCAGACAAGTTCTGTCTCCCCCTTAGATAGTAATCATGTTAATAAATGCTACTCTAGCACAAAGTTATAGTGGAGAACAAGCGTGATCGCGAATTTAGCCAGAAGCCATGGCAACTTCATGTTATAATAGGAACGATAAAATTAAAAACACCTGTAGACTGCCGGTAAAGGGGCATTCTAAACAGGGTGGAGGTTAAAAAATGAGTTATCCGCAATTAGCTTTAAATGACGTGACCGGCCCTAAAGCAACCATCAAAACTAACTTAGGTGAGATCGTGGTTCAATTATTTCCCGAACAGGCACCTAAAACGGTAGAGAATTTTGTTGCTTTGGCCAAGAAAGATTATTATAACGGCGTCACTTTTCACCGGGTGATTCCTGATTTCATGATCCAAGGCGGCGATCCAACTGGCATTGGTGCTGGTGGGGAAAGCAGCTTTGGGGGTCCTTTTGCTGACGAGTTTTCAGCTGAAGTCTTTAATTTGGATGGTGCTTTGTCAATGGCTAACGCTGGTCCTAATACAAATGGCAGCCAGTTCTTCATTGTCACCAATAAAGAAGTACCGGCGAATATGATGCAGCAAATGCAAGGTGCTGGGTATCCAGAAGAAATCATTACTGCTTATGAAAAAGGCGGGACTCCCTGGTTAGACCACCGGCATACTGTTTTTGGTCAGGTTCTATCCGGTTTAGATATTGTTGAAAAAATTAGCCAGGTCAAACGGGATATGCAAGATAAACCGCTGACTGATGTTGTCATGGAGTCAGTGACAATTGCTGACTAATTGATTAGTGTATAATAAATTTAAATGGTGTAGTTGTTGCCGTAGTGTTGGCAATGATTGCACTTTTTTTATTGGGCCAACTTGCAGGGGACCCAATGCTTGGCTATAATGTCAAGTTAGATTATTGCATTAAATATAGAAAGGAGGATTCAACTTTGACTTATCATATTGGCGATGTGCTCAAAGGAACTGTCACTGGTATTCAACCTTATGGTGCTTTCATCGCTTTAGATGAAACAACACAGGGATTGATTCATATTTCAGAATGTCAGCACGGTTACGTTAAAGATATTCACCAAATTTTACATGTTGGTCAGCAAATTCAAGTTCAAGTATTGGACATTGATGAATTCTCAAAAAAAATCAGTTTATCACGGCGAACGTTGACGCCGTTATCAACTGATAATGAGCATTTTCGACGAAAGTATTATTGGACTAGCCGTGATGAACATACTGGATTTAAGCCGATTGCGGAACGGTTACCAGAATGGATCACCACTGCGCTTGATGAATTAGTTAAAGAATAGGTAATATTGGTGTAGGTAGAAAGGGAGTTATCATGAAACAAATTGCGGGAACAATCATGCTGATCGATACCCAAGATGAACCAAAATTTTTAGTGACTAAAACGGCGGCGCGCTATCGCTTATTTCTAACGGAGCAAACTGCTGGTCAAACACCGCTGGCCACGATTTTAACGGCCTTCAAGGACCAGCTTGGAGTAGACGTGACTAGTTTGCGTTTAGGTGAACTTAGTAATGTTGTGATCCGTGGCCAAGACGTTTCACTTTTCGTGTTTGAGTGGGGCAAATTGACGCCAAAGCAATTAGCCGTTGAAACGGCAGCGTTGCAAAAGCAAGGCTATACTTTTGAGTATCCACAAACACTACAAGGTATGTTAGCGCAAATTGATATGAGCGGGGTACCACGTTTCAATTAGGTTAAATCTTAAACCACTGATCGGCTGGAGCAGATAATAAATTAGTATATTTATACCAATTTAAAATAAGTTTTTCCTTGACGCTGCGGCGAAATCTTGATATAGTATTTGTTGTTGTCAGTTACCGTCCTTGGCGCTGATGAAAAGTTTTAAAACTTTTTGTTGACAAGCATTGCGGCACCTGATAAACTAATAAAGTTGTCATTTGTTGCGTTATTCATTCCTGACTGCATGTTTATACAAGCAGGAAGCTTGATACAGCAAGATGTAGCTTGATTTGCTTTTAACCGATTGAATATTTATTCAAAAAGTTCTTGACAAGTTTTGTTAGTCATGGTAAACTAATTAAGTTGCGTTAAGCAACTCGGTAGACCTTTGAAAACTGAACAAATTTTCGACAAATCAAATGTGTAGGGTCTTTATTTTTGATCAGTCTTCTGACCGGTTTTAGGTAAAGCAAAACATTTGCGAAGTCAATTCAATTTGAATTATAACTCGCTAGCAACAAAATCAATTGAGCAATCAATTTTCATCTTATATGAGAGTTTGATCCTGGCT
>NZ_BJDN01000007.1 GCF_005405165.1 Loigolactobacillus binensis | reverse complement strand
CTATAATAATAAAAGAATTAGAACAAAACTGGCCGGAAAAACTCCGGTTCAATACCGAAATCTTTCCGACCAGTTAGTTGCTTAAAATTTACTCCAATTTATGGGGTTCAGTTCAATTGGCTTTTCACATTATTCTAATGGCCCTTCATCAATGCGATTATAATAGGCGATTTTAATTTCACTAGCTTGTAAAATTAATTTGGTCACACTCCCGTTGCGCGGGCTTTCAGTGAGGTCGTATTGACCAGCACCAAATTTGCCTACGATACTGCGGGTCGTGGTGCCATGACTTACCAGCAAAACCTTGGTGCCAGCCGGATTTTCTCGGCGGACCATATCGAAACCTAATAATAACCGATTCCAATATTCGGTGCTATTTTCTGCATCGTGAAAGGGATCAGCTTGCTTCATGAAGTTTTTTGAAGCGTCAATGGAGTAATCGCTGATGATGTCAGCATAAGTTTTACTGCCGTGGGGTGCGCCGGTCATGTACCACGCTTCCGGTGAATTCATTCCTTCAAAATAACCGTAGAATTCTTCACGGAAAAATGGGGTATCTTCCGGTTCAGTTAAGCCACTGACAGTATTAGCTTTCAAAATAACGCGGGCAGTACTACGTGCACGGCCAGTATCGCTACAGTAAGCGTGGTTGAATTTGATCTTTGCTAGCCGCTGACCTACTTTTTCGGCGTCTAGAATGCCTTGTTCAGTCAGTGGCGAATCGGCCCAGCCCTGCATACGGTTGTAGCGATTAAAATAAGTTTGGCCGTGACGAACAAGATAAACGGTCAGCTCAGTCATAGGTAGCCCTCCTATTCAAGATTAAGGTAATTTTTACTGCGTAAAAAATCAATTTTCATAACGGATGTCCTTCCGTGCTAAGCCGCAAAAGGCGCGGCAAGCCGGACAGGCTCCTATTCAAGATTAAGGTAATTTTTACTGCGTAAATGACAGAAATACGTGGCTTTTAATTAAAAAGTGCCCGCTTCGACATCCTTGATAAATTGACTTAAATGATCGAAGTAAACCGGTGCATTGTCGATCATATGATGATGGCCGCCGTTAGGTGTTGTGACTAAGCGCGCGTTAGGAATTTGTTGGGCCATTCGTTTTGCCGTAGCTAACGGCATCGTTTCGTGTTCACCAAAAGTGAGCAGTGTAGGGACCTTAATATTTTTGATTTGGTCACGAATATCCCACGATTTTAATTTCCCAGTGACGACAAATTCGTTGTTACCTTGGAAATCGTTGTACACGGGTGTTGCCGTGGTGCTGACTAAGTGGGAAATTGCTGGCGGCTGTTTGCGATCAACGTAGCCGGCGTTTAAAACATCAACGTAACTTTGGTAGCGTTCGTTATCTAAGTCATTACGTGCTTCGCAATCCTTCATATAGGCAACTGCATCAGCAGGTAAGGCAGTTTCACGGATTTTGTTGATATTGACCACATATTCATCAATATTATCGACCATACTGGAGATGATCGCGCCCTTTAAATGTTGACCGTACTTTAAGGCATAAAGCATAGTCAAAGCGCCACCCCAAGATTGACCGATCAAATAAAAATGATCTAGGCCTAATTTTTGGCGCACTTCTTCAACTTCATCTAAGTAATAATCGTAAGTTAAGAATTGATCACGAATAGCGGGATCAGAAAAATCTGGCTGGTCAGAGTACCAAGAACCTAACTGATCGTACATAGAAACACGTACACCAAGTGGCGCTAGCTTTTCCGCAAAGTTTTCGTAATATTCGTGATTGCCACCAGGGCCGCCATGGAGAGTTAGAAGTTGGATATCACCAGTACCATCTGTATGGGTCCACAAATGATAACCGTTGTCTAACGTAATGATGTTGGTTCCGTTTTTCATACGCTCACCTTTTTCTATTAAGATACTTTCATTCTAGCATTTTCATCTGTGAAGCAAAAGCTGAAATAAACGACATTAGCGTCGAAGTGGGGAACGGGCGCAATTATTTTGCGGCAAAACTAAATATAAGCTTAAGTTTGCGCTAAGCAATCGCTTTTACTGTTAAAATTCGCTAAAATGAATGGGCTAGGTTGGATCGTAAAATTATCTTTGCGGTCAATGTGGTGGCCGGAAATTAGGCGGTTCGCGTTATGATTGTTTTCTTTGATCTAGCTTAGATTAACATCAAACTGATGATCGTTGGGCAGCGCAGATGCTACGGTCAAAAATTTAAGGGGTTTTCAATAATGAAATTAAGGTGGCAGAAATTTAGACGACAAGTTGTGATCGTTGTTGCTTTAGCTGGCGTATTTTTAGGTAGCGGGTTAGTGGCGGTGCACGCTGACACTTATAGTAGCAGTAGCAGTGAAAGTGTGGTCAATGAACGCTGGGGAAAGCCGACTTTTATTTATGGTGGCGGGCTGAATCAAAGTCAGATCCAGCAAACAATGAACATTATGAATATTAATAGCAACGACGTGACCACTAGTAGCGTCACTGGGCAGGATCTGATCAAATATTTAGGTTCTGGTTCCGGTGATACTAGTGTTATGATCTCCTCTGTTTTGGTCACGCGTGAGTCCAGTGGCCATGGGATCACGGTTAAAATTGATACACCGGCAGATATTACGCAGATCACTGCGGATGAATACAAGAACCCCTTGATCACTGCCGGTATTACCGATGCGACCATTGAAGTTGCCAGCGTTAAACCAGTAACCGGCGAAAGTGCTTTGACTGGCGTGTATAAAGCCTTTGAAACTAACGGTGAGACAATTGATCCTGATCGAGCGGCACTGGGACAAGAAGAGCTGGAAACGACTAACTCAGTGGCCCAGGACGCCGTTAAGCAAAACGAACAGGACAATCCGGATCAAAGTAGTTCTGAGAATACTGCGGATGCCAAGAAAATCAAATTACAATTAGCCAATGCTTTAACTGATATTAAGCAACAATTGGCCGATTTGAAGAATCAAGGTAAAACTGCTAATACCACCCAGATCACAACAATTGTCAATAACGCGATCAAAGATAATAATTTATCAGGTAAAATCAGTCAAACTAACATCAAACAATTGGTCAACTTGGCTGGTAAGTATCAAACAACTTCAGGTGTTTTGGATAAGTCAACCATGAATCAACTGGATAAGGCTAAAAGTAGTATCGGTTCAGCCTTGAATAAGGTTGGCGGGGCTTTAAAAAACGCCCAAAATAGTGGTTGGTGGCAGCGATTTGTTAACTGGGTCAAAGGCGTTTGGCAAGGTATTTTTGGCTAAAATTAATTAGTGGGGCAGCGGGCTTGCAGTCAGCTGGGCCACTTTTTTTATAAGCTGAAGTGAGTTTGGTATACTAGAGAGTGTCTTTTAAAAAAATTTATGGTGAAGGAGCTGGCGCAATCATGTTTTATTTTGTGAATACAAGTATTAACCCGAAAAAATCGGGGATCGAACATGCGGAAATGAAACGGCTAGCTTTATTTAAAGATCACAAGGTTCCCGCTAAAATCGTCACCCGCTTTTTTTCATTGACTTTACACGAAACTTTAAAGGATGCGGGTATTCCTGAAGCTGATCAAATCAATTTATTTGATTTTATTCAACATTCAACTGCCTTTAAACCGCAGCGTTTGACCATCGACGCTTTAAATTTACCAGCTGACTACCAAGTGGTTGCTGACACCCATAATTACAAGGTCTGGCAAGGCCAGCAATTGTTGATGCAGGTCAATACAATCGGGCCCAACGATCCCCGCTTGAATAATGTGCAGTACTTTGATCAAAATGGCAAATTATTGACGACACATTGGTACGATACCCGGGGATTTAAAGGCTTGGAGCAGTTTTATACTGCTGACGGGCAAGTTGCCAGTGAACAAGTTTTTGATCCTCAGGGGAAAGTGGTTTATCAGACTTTTCATATGCAGGATAAGCAGGCTAACTTAAAAAACTCACTGTACCGTTTTGTGGATTATCACGGGCATGATTGGTCGTTTGCTGGTGAAGAAGCAATGATGCGCTTTTTCTTAGACGAATTAAATCGCGTCGATGCAGGTAAAAATGTGTTTATCATTGATCGAACTTATGAGCTGGCTTGGTCAGCATTACGCATGCACACACGGCCGTTTCGCGTGTTGCATTTGCACAGTAATCACGTTAATGATCCAACTGATCCACTACAGGCAACGCTAAATTACAATTACGAATTGGCCTTGAATAATTTAGCACAGTGGGATGGGGTGATCACCGCCACTGAACAGCAAAAGGCCGATTTTAGTGCGCGCTACGGACAAAAAACGCCAATTTTTACCATTCCTGTTGGGGTGGTCGCTGATGCTGTGCTGCAGGCGCCGCATCCACATTGGGCCACCCGCACACCGGGTAAAGTAGTTATGGTGGCGCGTTTATCTGAAGAAAAGCAGCAAGATCAGTTGATCAAGGCTATTCAGCAAGTGCACGCCAAGTTACCGCAGGTGTCGTTAGATTTCTGGGGTTATGCCAATGGCGACACTGGGACTAAATTGCGCCAACTCGTTGAAGAATTAGGCGTTGGCGCGTACATTAAATTTCACGACTATACCCAAAATGTTGGGCAAGTTTATAATCAGGCGCAATTGGCGGTGCTGACTAGCCGTGCAGAAGGCTTTGCCTTGGCTTTATTGGAGGGGCAGGCGCACGGATTACCACAAGTTGCGTACGATATTAAGTATGGTCCCCAGGCGATCATTCGTGATCAGCAGGATGGTTTATTGGTGCCGGTCAATGACGTCACCGCATTAGCTGAGGCAATTTACACGTTACTTAGTGATCCGCAGAAATTACAGGCCTATAGTCAACAAGCCTACCAAGATAGTCGGCGTTATTCTGAAACCGCAGTTTGGCGTGGTTGGCAGCAACTGATCACTGCTGCAGAAACTTTTTATGCGGAAAAAGGAGGAAACAATCATTAGAAAAAATATGTAATAAAGCAGAAATAAATAGCAAAGTAAGTCGCTATTCATAAAAGTAAATATGAAGCTGAACAGCATGACTATTATTTAATCTGATGATATGCTGTGTGTAGGAAGAAATAAAAAACAACGCTGGTTTGATTGGTGGTGCAACGAATGCTGCGGGCGCAAAAGGTTAGACTCTATCCCAACCGGCATATGGCGAAAGTCCTCGATAGTCTCTGCGATTATCGCCGTTATTGCTGGAATAAAGGCCTAGCAATTTGGAACGACATGTACGACTTACACACGATTGAGCATAGTAATCCCCGACCGAGCGCTTATTCGGTGCGCAATGAGCTGGTGGCCGCTAAAGCTGATTGGCAATACGAATTGTCGGCGCGAACCTTGCAGTTAGCGATCGCCGATTTAGGCAAAGCGTGGCAGAATTTTTTTGATAAAAGCCTGCCTGATTGGGGCAAGCCGAGATTCAAATCCAAGCGTGCGCCACGACAAGGCTTCAAAACGGATCGTGCTAAATTTGTCAATGGTAAGTTACGTTTAGATAAGCCGCGTGGGACTAAAATTTGGTATGACATCCGCCTTAGCAAGCATGTTAATTTAACCGGCACGCTCAAGGTCGTCAGTGTTTACCGTGAAAATGGCCAATACTGGGCTAGTTTGCCGTTTGAAGTTACCGTTGCGGCTAAGCCTAAAACCGGTGAAAGCTCGGCGGTTGATGTCAATGTGGGTCATCTGAACTACACAGGTGGTGTGGTCAATACGCTACCTAAGCGGCTGCAAAGATTGTATCAACGGATCAAATTCTATCAGAAACGGTTAGCTCGCAAGCGGGTCGTGAACGGCAAAACGGCGACTAAAAGCAATAATTACCAGGCAATGAGAGCCAAGTTGCAACGGGATTATCGCAAGGTGACCAACATCCAGCACGACATTATGCAGAAATTCACGACCCAGCTAGTGACTGATTATGACAAAATCGTCATTGAGGATCTATCAGTTAAAAAAATGCAGATGGCGCATGTGGCTTCAAAGGGCCTACAACGATCGATGTTTGGCTATTTCCGCCAAATATTGCGCTACAAGTGTGAATGGTATGGCAAGGAGTTGGTGCTGGCTGATAAGCATTATCCGTCAACCCAACGTTGCTCGGCCTGTGGTCATATCAAGTCCGGCAACGACAAGCTCACCTTGCAGGGTAACGCCACGCATAAAACCAAGCATCACGAATATGTTTGTTATCATTGTGGCGTCACCCTTGAACGCGATGAGAATGCCGTGGCCAATTTATTAGCATTAATCTAAAATAATTAAAAAATTAACGGGCAGGCTTTGCCCTGATGCTGTCCTAGTTGGTCAATGTGATTACGCCCTGGTGGCCTATCGGAATACCAGCGTCTTAACGGCAGCAAGTAAAATAAAGAAAGGAAATATGCAATCTTTCTAAATGTAGCAATTCGTAATGATTGACTACATTTCTCTATATTTTGCATAGCAGGTCGCCAATGATTTATTTTGTTAATCAGTATTTAATGGCCTTAAATTCAGGTGTTGAACACGCCGAATTTAAACGGTTAGCTTTATTTAAAAGGCATGGTGTGGCTGCTAAAATCGTCACCCGCGATTTTGATGCGCTGCTGCACCAAAATAGTCAGCATTTTGGCTTAGTAGCCACGGATATGGTCAATCTATATGACTTTTTTCGTGGTAGTGAGCAACTGACGCCGCAAGTTTTAAAAATTCAAGATCTAAATTTAGCACCAGCCTATAATGTGGATCCTGGCGCTAATGTTAGTCACGTTCGTGAAGGCGATCATTTGGTGGCGGACGTTTATTTTAGTCCAGGGACCGTTGGACATTTATATTACGTCAATTACTTTGATTCGTTTACGAATATTGTTCAGCGAACTTATTACGATTCCCGGGGGTTTAAAGCTGCTGATCAGTTTTTTGCGCCAAATGGTGAGTTGATCACTGAATTAATTTATAATTTAGATGGTAGCCGTTTGTTTGAGCGCTTTTACACCCATGACCAGGAGCAACAAAATTATATGACCGCGATTCGTTTACTAAATTATCGGGGTCAGCAATGGCAGTTTAATTCGGAAAATGAATTGATGCGCTTCTTCTTGGATGAATTAAATCGGCGGACACCGGGGACCTTTATTGCTGATCGGCCTTTGGCGGCTGACTGGCCAATGATCAATATGCAAACGGCGGCGCGTAAGTTTGTTTGGTTACCGACCACGCATGCTAATGACCCACAAGATCAAGTTTTCAGTAATATGAATGGCGCCTATGTGTACGCGTTACACGACCATTTAGCTAAGTTAGATGGCGTGATCACGGCGACTAAGCAGCAGGCGGCCGATTTAACGCGCTGGCTTGGCGATAAGCCACTTCGGCCAATTACGGCGATCTCTGCGGCTGTGGTGGCTGATACCACGTTAAATGCGGCACCAGTACCAGCGGCAGAGCGGACAGCCGGCAAAATTATTTTTGTAGGGCGGATCGATCAGACGAAGCGCTTAAATCAGTTGATCGAAGCGTTTAGTCAAGTCCATCAGCGGTTACCACACACGACTTTGGAAATTCACGGCTATGGCACCTTGATCGCTAAATTACAACAACAAGTTACGCAACTCAACTTGAAAAATGTAATTACTTTTGTGCCGTATCATCAAGATTTAGCTAAAACTTACGATCAGGCACAGCTATTCGTTTATCCGGCTGAAAGTGATGGTCAATCGTTAGCCTTAGTTGAGGCGTTGGCGCACGGGGTGCCGGTGGTCAGCTACGATATTAATTATGGGCCTAAGGAAATTATCACCGATGGAAGTAACGGTTATTTAGTGGCTTCTGGTGACGTCAATGCTTTAGCCAGTGGGATGACTAAGGCATTAGTGAATCAAAAACGTTGGCGCCAACTCAGTCGAAACGCGTACCATAGTGTTAAACAGTATGGTGAAGCGCGGATCTGGCCTTTGTGGCAACAGGCTTTAAAGCTAAAATAGCATATCCACCATTATTTGTAGCTCTAAAGGGTCACTTGAGCAAAAATTAAACGCATAATGAGCGCCTTACTATAATAGCAGGGCGCTTTTTATTTTGGTCATAATGATGGCTTTTGTTTTAGAATTGTTCCGTCAGGTGAGATATGCTATTCTGTTAATTGTAATCGCTTACACTATGTGAGAAAGGAAGTTACACAATGACACAAGATATCCAGTACGAAACATTTACGAAGTTACAGCAATTTATGATCTTAGGGTTTGAAGCGGTGGGAGTGCCCACTGCAGATGCCCAAATTTGTGCGCAAGTACTGATCGAATCGGATAAACGGGGGATCGATTCGCATGGGGTAGGTCGCTTTAAACCAATTTATATTGATCGTATCGAAGCCGGCATTCAAAATGTTAATACACAGATCGAAGTTATACGGGAAACTAAAACTACCGCGGTACTGGACGGCGGCGATGGGATGGGCCATGTGATCGGTGTGCGCGCCATGCAGCTGGCGATTGATAAAGCCAAAGCATACGGTATGGGCATGGTAGCCGTCCGTAATTCAACGCATTATGGGATCGCCGGTTACTATCCGATCATGGCCGCTAAAAATGGGATGATCGGGATCACTGGTACTAATGCGCGACCATCAATTGCACCGACTTTTGGGGTCGAGAATATGTTAGGGACTAATCCGTTGACCATCGGTTTCCCAACTGATGAGGCTTTTCCCTTTATGATCGATGCGGCGACTTCGATTACCCAACGCGGTAAAATTGAACATTATGCGCGGATCAATAAAACCATGCCTTATGGTTGGGTGATCGATTCGCATGGAGCTGGGGTCACGGATCCGAATGTTGCTTTAAAGGGGTTAGTGGCTGGAACCTGCGCATTAGCACCACTTGGCGGCATTGGCGAAGATTTGGCCGGTTATAAAGGCTATGATTATGCTACAGTGGTTGAAGTGCTTTCCGCCGCGTTACAAGGGGGGCGGTTCTTGCATCAATTAAGTGGTCTTGATGCCAGCGGCAAGAAGCAACCTTATCATTTAGGCCATTTCTTCATGGCAATCGACATCAATGCTTTCACGGAGGTGGCTGCTTTTGAAAAAACGGCTGGGAATATTTTGCGGGCGTTGCGTGCCTCAAAAAAAGCGCAAGGTCAAGCACGCATTTATACTGGTGGTGAAAAAGAATACTTAGCTTTCTTGGAACGTTCTCAACATGGTGTGCCATTAAATCCAGCAGTGCGGACATCACTGATCGCCGTTCGGGATCAATATCAAATTGATTTTAAATTTAGTTGGGAATAGGGCGCGCTTAGGCTACATGTTTTAGTGGGTCAGTTTAGAAAAACAAAAAGGGATCGCAACATTGAGGTGCTTTTGCAGAGCACTTCAATGGCGCGATCCCTTTTAATTAGTATTCACGGGTCAATAATTGCTTGGTCAACCGCTGCAGGTCATCACGGGCCTCGCCAGCAGGTAACTTACCGATCGCTTTTAAGGCTTCATCGGTATATTTGGCCGCTAACTCCTGTGCGGTAGTGACACCGCCTGCAGCAATCACCAGTTGACGCACACGTTCACAGTCAGCGTCAGTCATGGCGGAACGCTTTTTCAACAAAGTCAGTAATTCTGGCGTTGGTTGTTGCAACGCAAAAATCAACGGTGCTGAATAGACACCTTGGCGCACGTCTTCCAAAACGGGCTTACCTAAAACTTGGCTAGTTTGGGCGTAGTCAAGGATGTCATCAACAACTTGAAAGGCTGTGCCAATCGCCGTGCCGATTTTTTCGCATTGGCGCGCGAATAATTGACTGTTGCCACTTTCGTAGGCACCAATAAAGCAGGCCGTAGCAAAAAGTTGTGCCGTTTTACCTTTGATCTGCAGGATGTAATCCTCGACGCGCATTGCTAAATTATAGCGCATGTTCATTTGGCGGATTTCCCCGTTGAGGATCTTCTCCATGCTCCGAGTGTTGGCACGAATACTCCGTAAACCACTGGTGTAGTGGGACAGTAGTTTGAAGCAGACAACGAAGAGGTAATCACCTGCGTACACAGCAGTATCCTTACCAAACCGCGCCTGAATCGTTGGTTGGTTGCGGCGAAGATCAGAGTCATCCACAATGTCATCGTGGATCAAAGTCGCAGTGTGCAGCGTTTCTACGGCTGCCGCCAACGCAATCATTTTCTTCCGTTCGGTTTCATGAAAGCGGGAAAATAATAAGCAATAAGCGGGGCGAAGTAATTTGCCACCGGAATGGATCATGTCGATGATCGCCGCAGATACCTTGGGATCATGAGTTTTTATATTTTGTTCCATTAAAGTCAGTGTAGCTTTTAATTCCGGGGCAAGCTCGGGATATTGTTGCCACATTGCATTAATTTTTGTCATAATGCGACTCCTTTTGCAAATATTTAGCGTGTCGTTGCCGTTTCTTCAACGTTCGTAGGTGTGCGTAATTGGTTTTTAGATAATTTAATGTGCTGACATGTTCAAATAAATAGTTGGCGGCGATCCCAATGGCGATACCGGCAAGAATTCCGATGAACGATAGAATCGGTAAATACAGTAATACAGTCCAACTTTGTGCGATCAAACTAGCGATCAAGAGTTGGCCCACATTGTGTAAAACACCGCCTGCTGCAGAGATCCCGATCAAACTGACACGCTTAGGCCCTAATTGCTTGATCGCTAACATGCCAAAGTAGCTGAGAATTGCACCACCAGCAGAATAAAGAAAAGTCGATAAAGTCCCACCTAATAACGTTGTCAGAATTAAACGCATCCACAATAACATAAAACTATCACGAAATGACATCGTAAACAAGGCAACGATAGTAATTAAATTGGCTAACCCCAACTTTGCGCCTGGTGCAAAAGCGAACGGAAAAGGAATCATACGTTCGATCAACCCAATAATCACTCCTTGGGCAACTAACAACGCAATATATACGTACTTTTGAGTTTTCGGTTGAACCATCAATTTCTCCTCACTCATTCAGTAACCATTCCACCTTGGGTTTGTGAACCATGGTTAGTCTTGATTTCGATCAATAATTTGTGGGGGAGACAGACGATGGTTTGTCCTGGCTTCGAGATCCAGCCCCGCCGCACGCAAATCTGGTCCTGACAATTGGCGTCCACAATGGCGATACGGCTACCTTTGATCTCCACATCATTGTAATCACCATCCGCGGCCTGGTAACGATATTTAGTCACACCTTTATGATCAGTTAATTTAATAGTATACAGCTTTTTGCCGTTATGGCTAATAATTGCTGTTCGCACCTGTGCTTGTGATCGCTGAAGTGCCGCTGCTTGGTTCTGTTCATGAATGGCAAAAATAATTAAAGGGGTGAAGGAGCCAATTATCAATAAAACGATAATAATGATATCCCAAGGACGAATCATTTTAAAATATTTGTTCTTAGTCACAGGCTTGACCCCATCTATTTGATTGATTAAAAAAGAATGGTTCTGGGTAATTCACCCCAGAACCATCCCCGTTAAAGATTCGACTGTAATTTTAAATAACTATTTGCTGTAGATTGATTTGAGATCGCCATACCACCAGTGACCCAAATGCTTTTGTAACCACGGCACAACCCAGAAATCAAGGCCAAAGGCACGACCAGAACCGTTCATTAACGCTAAAGCAACGAATGGCATCCACATGTTGACCCAGTAGAACATACCGGAGAGACAGAAGACAACTACCAAACCAATGGTAATCGCATTAGCTAACCAAGTGAAGAGACCAACTAAGATACATAGTGCCAAAGCAATTTCAACAATGGTCATAAATTCTTGCATGAACAAAGCAGTTTGCTTGTTAGGAATAAAGAATTTAGTGACGCTTTCGTACCATTTTGGTAAATGTTTGAAGATCATCATTGGTTGTTTACCATAATCATATGATAAACTGAAAAATTCATTCTTTGGTGTCGCTGAAGCTGCAGTTTCGACTGCTTTTTTAGCTGTTTTAGCACCTTCAGAAGCCGCACTTGTGGTGACTTTAGGGTAGAGCCAGGTAAATGGTAACCGCAATTTGCCGTTAAACCAAGAACCACTGCCTTGAACCTTAGTCCAGCAATCGACTAACCACATTGCTGCGTAGAAGATCCGCATCGGGACACTCCACAAAACGTTACCATAACGGGAAATATGACCCCAGAATGGGTTCCGACCGTTACGGTTGCGGAAGAATTCGTGCATACTGTATTGATAAATATAGTAACCAGCAAAAGTAGTGACAAAGTAAAGCAGGTTGATCATGTGTTTCATCAACGTACCAAACCAACCACTTAAATGAATGCTACCAAAAATATTGGCAACACTATAATGTGAACCAATGGAAACAACGAACCCAGAATAGCTAGCCTTCAAAGGTTTTGGTGTTGTTCCGTTAACCGTGGCAACAATGTGCTCAGCTGCAGTTGCACCAGTTTGTTCAGCAGCTTCAACGATTTGTGGTGTACCACGATCGCCTTCATTGGTGTTCAATGAAAGGTCACCAGCAACATAGGTATTTGGATATTGCTTCGATTGCATGAATTCGTTGGTGATCAAGCGACCTGCACGGCCTTGTTCCATATCGAAATCACTAGTATCAGTATTGGCTTTCAAGCCAGCAGTCCAGATAACCGTGTTAGTTGGAACGTGCGTACCGTCTTTCAAGGTCATGTAGCCATCGCCAACTTCGGTGATCGGAGCGCTGGTCCGCACGTCGATGCCCTTTTTCTTCATGAAGCGAAGTGCCAGATCAGCATCTTTCCGATCCAACATGTTTAAGATCGTTGGTACGGCTTCGTCTAAGATCAAAGTGATCTCGCTAGGATCGATCTTGTTTTCTTTAGCAAGGATTGGTCGCCAGTCGATCATTTCACCAACAGTTTCAACCCCAGTAAAACCACCGCCGACAACAACGAAGGTCAACATCGCTTTACGTTTGGCCGGATCATGTTCAGCTGCAGCTGCCGCAACGGTTGCCTTGATATGTTCTTTGATCTTGACAGCGTCTTCAAATGACCACAGCGTGAAGCCATAATCCTTAACGCCAGGTGTACCGAAATCGTTAGATTCAGCACCCATTGCTAAAATCAAATAATCATAGTTATAACTGCCATGTTCAGTCGTGACAACATTTTTGTCATGATCGACTTTGGTGACACTGTCCGTTACGATCGAAACGTTCTTTTTATGGGCAAATAAACGTCCCAGGTCGTATTGAACAGCTTCTTCAGGTACTCGATCAGTGGCAATTTCGTGCAATTCGGTCATATAAGTCATGTAGGAATGACGGTCAATGAGCGTGATATGCACGTCATGATTCTTTTTGAATCGTTTTGCTAAGCGTCTTGTAGCAGAAACACCGGCAAAGCCAGCCCCAACAACTACAATATTTTTCTCAGCCATAAAAACACCCCTTAATAATTGCAGTATATAAAAATTTCACAATTAAATAAATTGCGAAGATATATCTACTTGATTATACAAAACCGTAACCGCTTTGTCCATTGCCTAAATGAATCAAATACCAACAAATATGTTTAGTTTAGCGCAAAAATTGTAAGCGGCCTATTTTTACGGCTAGTCGGCACCAAAATGAAATAAAAAAGGCGACTAAGCAGGCTAAAAATTGGTCCCTTAACTAGTCATTAAATTTTGGTGATGCAAATTAAGTCCCACAAAAAATGGCGACTTTAGAAAGCGTGTTCTTAAAAGCGCAAGTAATGGCTGTGGATTAAGAATTACTGATGCGATAATTAGTAGTTGCTAGCTGCTCTATTTCACAAATACTTTTGGCCTAAAAATTGTTGACTTGGACTGGCACTTAATTTAGCTTACAATAGTGTCTAGGCTAACTAATAGTGTATAAATAAAGGAGCTGGGCATAACCAATGACAAAAGAAACAACTTTTAAACCGATGACGTTTAAATTATTTTTAGAATTTATCCGGTTGAACGCGAAAACCGCAAGCGCAATTCCGTTTATTCTGGGGGTCCTATTTTCAATTTATTATTTTCAAGAGGTGAACTGGATCAATTCGGTGCTTTATTTTATTGCGCAGATGGCGATCGCCTTTTTTGTGACCGGCTTCAACAATGTCCAAGACTATAAACTGGCCGTGGATAAGCATTATCGGGATACTTATAATATTATCGGTCGTGAACACCTATCACCACGGCGCGCCCTTAATTTGATGCTGTTTTTTTTAGTATTAGCGTGCACATTAGGGGTGGTGCTGGTTTGGCGGACTAATTTATTGCTGCTATTCATGGGTGGCGCTGGGATTTTTATCACGATTTTTTATACTTATGGGCCAATTCCGTTTTCGCGCTTTCCTTTAGGTGAGCTACTGTCAGGGGTGGCGGAAGGCTTTGGTGTCTTCTTCATTACGATCTATATCAACGTGTTGCCCCAAAAGATCATGGGTTTATTTTTTAACTGGCCTAATTTTAATTTAAGCGGTAATTTGCTAGTGATCATCGTGATCATTTTAGCTGGTTTACCGAATATCTTTACTGTAGGAAACGTCATGTTTGCCGATAATATGTCGGATCTGCCCCAAGATATTCGCAATAAACGGTTTACCTTACCTTATTATATGGGAATCAAGCGTTCACTGGTTCTGTATTCTTGGCTGTTGTATCTTTGCTTTGTTTGTGTAACCTTAAGCGTTGTGTTAGGCGTATTACCACCAGAAAGCTTGCTAGTTTGGTTAGTTTTACCCACAATATTGAAAAATATTCGTACTTTCCGAAAGGAGCAAGTAAAAGAGACAACGTTTGAAACGGCGATTCAAAATTTAATGTTTTTTCAAGGCGTGCAGATTCTGGCCCTGTTGATCGCCATCATCCGGACGCAAGTATTCGCTTGAGTTGACGCCAGCAGTTGCGCATGCTAAAGTTATGAACGTAAAGTTACGTTGGCAAAGTAACAGTCTAAAGGAGTCGTAACATGGCCAGTGTTAAAGTCAGTTTGGCCTGCTCGGTTTGTGGCGCACGTAACTACACGGTTCGCGTTAATGCGCAACACACACAGCGGTTAACTTTAAAAAAATATTGTAAACATTGTAATCAAGAAACTCTTCACCAAGAAACGAGGTAAGTGATCTAAATGAAATTATTCCGTTACCTAGGCGCTGTTCGCCAGGAAATGCGTGCGACTACTTGGCCAACGCGTAAAGAATTACGTCATGACACCAGCACGGTTGTGTGGTTATCCTTACTTTTTGCCGCTTACTTTGCACTGGTTGATAACGGCATTCAGTGGATCTTAAATCTATTTATTTTCAAATAATAAACGTGTATCGAGATGCTTTTTCTGGTATACTTTGTTCAGAGACGAAAACTTCGCGGCGCGGAGTTTTTTTATTTGGCATTTTTACTTTTGATGGTACTTACTGCAGACATAAAGGAGCACAAAAAATGGAAACCGAATCAGCACAAAAACAATGGTACGTTTTGCACACTTATTCTGGCTACGAAAATAAAGTTAAAGGTAACTTAGAATCCCGGGCCCAATCAATGGGGATGGAAAATAATATTTTCCGCGTGGTCGTACCAGAACAAGAACAACGGGAAATCAAAGATGGTAAAGAAAAAGTTAGCATGCAAAAGGAATTTCCGGGCTATGTTTTAGTCGAATTGATCATGACCGATCAAACTTGGTTCATTGTGCGGAATACACCTGGCGTCACTGGTTTCGTGGGTAGCCACGGTGCCGGTAGTAAGCCAGCACCACTTTTGCCTGAAGAAGTTGAACGGATCTTACGTCAATTAGGAATGAGTGCACGGCACGCCGATGCGGACTTCAATGTTGACGATACCGTAACCATCATTGATGGCGCCTTTTCAGGCCTATCTGGTAAAGTGACTGAAGTCGATGCCGAAAAGATGAAATTAAAAGTTAATATCGACATGTTTGGTCGGGAAACAAGCACGGAATTAGATTACGATCAAGTCGACCAACTTTAAAAATAATTGGGGTGAGCAGGAATGCGGTGGCCATATTTTAACCGATCCTTTAAAATACCGCGCCATTACTTTCAGGCAATCAGTTTCACCAACGAATTAACGGTGGTTGTTAGTACGACTGGCCCAGCATTGCGTAAGGCTAAACGACAAATCAGGCGTTTAGCGCAACAAGGTGTGATTCAATGGAAGCAAACCATCCGTTTGCCACACCCAAATTTATTCCAACCGACCACTGATTTGGACAATCCACTGCTGTTGTTAGTGGTTCCCAAACGGTGGTCGGCTAGTCAACAGGCGCAGCAAGTCCAAGGGTATTTAGCATCGTTATTAAAAGCAACAACACCGGTAAAATTGGTTTGTCCGCTGCCACTAGACTTACCACTAATGCAACAACGGCAGTTAAGTTGTTGGTTGGCCGTTGACGTACAGGCAACTACTTGGCTCAGCACTTATTTGTACTCGCCGCGGCGAGTATTGCTGACACGCACCGCTGACGGCCGCATCGATCACGCCAGCTATCAGCGCTTATGGCGGGCGGATGTTTTTTCCAGTGAACGATGAGAAGCTACATAATATAGGTAGCTTCTTTTTTATCTGCGGAGTGCGGTGCGGATTGTGGCCCTGAAATGGACCTTGCTTCTCGCAGGGGAGCGTGCTATACTACTTGGGTGCGAATTTTCGCACCGTGGCACAGTGGTGTCGCGTTAAGTGGGAGGCCAAAATCAGCTTGGCCAAATTACCACAGCACGGACTTAAGGAGGTTTTGTCTCGTGGCAAAAAATGTCGTAAATGTCGTTAAGTTACAAATTCCTGCCGGTAAAGCAACTCCAGCTCCACCAGTTGGCCCCGCATTAGGGCAAGCAGGTATCAATATTATGGGCTTCACTAAGGAATTCAACGCGCGGACTGCTGATCAAGCAGGCATGTTGATTCCAGTTGTGATCAATGTTTATGAAGATCGTTCATTCGATTTCGTAACTAAGACCCCACCTGCTGCAGTTTTACTTAAAAAAGCTGCTGGTGTTGAACATGGTTCCGGCGAACCGAACACGAAAAAAGTTGCTACTGTAACCAGCGACCAAGTACGTCAAATCGCTGAAACTAAAATGCAAGACCTAAACGCTGCAGACGTTGAAGCTGCAATGCGCATGGTTGAAGGTACTGCTCGTTCAATGGGCTTCACTGTCGAAGGCTAAAGCGCGCACGGATTTTCAATGAAAATTGTCTAATCAAGTGGGAGGAATTAATTCCTGTGACCACATTTGCAAGGAGGAAAAACACAAATGGCTAAAAAAAGTAAAAAGTATGCAGCAGCGCTAAAACAAGTTGATGCTGACAAAAAATACAGTGTTGACGAAGCGGTCGCTTTAGTAAAAAAAGTTGATTTCGCAAAATTCGACGCAACGGTTGAAGTTGCTTACAATTTAAACGTTGACCCTAAACAAGCAGACCAACAGATCCGTGGGGCAGTTGTTTTGCCAAACGGTACTGGTAAAACACAAAAAGTGATCGTTTTTGCTCAAGGCCCACAAGCCGAAGAAGCAAAAGCAGCTGGTGCTGACATTGTCGGTGCTGAAGACTTAGTGCAAAAAATCCAAGATGGCTGGTTGGACTTTGATGTTGCCGTTGCAACACCACCAATGATGGCCCAAGTTGGTCGTTTAGGCCGGGTCTTAGGTCCTAAAGGCTTAATGCCTAACCCTAAGACAGGGACAGTAACAATGAACGTTACTAAGGCTGTTAACGATATCAAAGCTGGTCAAGTGGCTTACCGGGTTGACAAGGCTGGGATCATCCACGCCCCAATCGGTAAAGTATCATTTGATGACGCTAAATTAGTTGAAAACTTCCAGACGATGCAAGATACTATTGCTAAAGCTCGCCCAGCTTCAACTAAAGGCACTTATATCCAAAGCTTAACGGTTACTTCAACCTTTGGCCCTGGTGTTAAAGTGGACGTTGCTTCTTTCTAAGCGGCGCGGAAACACAGTCAGTTTTGCTGACTGTGTTTTTTTGTAGCGTGATTGAAAAAGTGCTCAGGTTACAGCGCAAGTTGCTTTTTCAATCACAGTTGCGCTAACGCAGTGGGTTAATCCGCAATTTTTCTGAAAAACAGTATTTCAAGCATAAACGTGCTTGACGGGTACCTTTATTCATGATATGCTGGTTCTCGGTTATATTTCTACCTAAGACTCAGGTGGCTTTGCCTTAAACGTTTAGTTCCGCTAAACGGCCCGCCGAGGAGAAAGTTTGTACGGTTTACACAGACTCTCTGCGGCGTTGTGTCTTTGCACACAGCGTTTTTTTATTAGGAGAAATCCACCAACAGAGTGTTCGCACTCTGATTCTAACAGGAGGTGAGATTCTCGTGAGTGAAGCAGTTATTGCACAAAAAGCGAAAGTTGTTGATAGCGTCACTGATCAGTTCAAGAATGCGGCATCTGCTGTTATTGTTGATTCCCGTGGCTTGACCGTTGCGCAAGATACAGAATTACGTAAGGAATTACGTGAAGCTGGTGTCGAACTACATGTTATCAAAAACACGATTTTACGTCGTGCCGCTGATAAAGCTGGCTTTGAAGGGTTAGATGATACATTTGTTGGCCCAACTGCCGTTGCTTTTTCAAATGAAGATGTCGTTGCACCTGCACGTATCTTGGCTAAATTTGCTGAAACAGCAGACGCCCTTGAAATTAAAGGTGGTCTGATCGAAGGTAAAGTTGCTAGCTTAGACCAAATCAACGATCTGTCCAAGTTGCCAGACCGCGATGGTTTACTTTCAATGTTACTTTCTGTCTTACAAGCACCAGTGCGCAATGTTGCGTATGCAGTTAAGGCTGTTGCTGATGCAAAACCAGCTGAAGAGGCTGAAGCATAATAATAAATTACCTATTCTAGGAGGAACTTAAAATGGCATTAGATAAAGATGCAATCGTTGCACAATTAAAAGATGCAACTATTCTTGAATTAAACGACTTAGTTAAAGCAATCGAAGACGAATTTGGCGTAAGCGCTGCTGCTCCTGTAGCTGCTGCTGGTGCTGCTGGCGGCGACGCTGCAGCTGCTAAGACTGAATTTGACGTTGAATTGACTGGCGCTGGCCAATCAAAGATCAAAGTCATCAAAGCTGTCCGTGAAATCACAGGCGCTGGTCTTAAAGATGCTAAAGACATGGTTGACGGTGCTCCTAACGTCATCAAAGCTGGCGTTTCAGAAGACGAAGCTAACGAACTTAAAGCTAAGCTTGAAGAAGCTGGCGCTGAAGTTACTGTTAAATAGTCAATCAGCTAATTTTAGAGAAGTTAGATGCTGTTCATTCAGCGTCTAGCTTCTTTTTTATTATCCCAAGAGAAAATAGGCAGGATGCTAGTCATTTGTCTGGAAAACGATTACAATTAATGTACTTAGTATTCGGAAAAGGAGTGACCAGTCATCATGCACCGACCTTATATAATTACGGTTGCAAGTCCGCAGGCCAAAGTTGGCAAAACAACGGCTGCGCGTGCCTTGGCAACTAATTTGGATCTACTTGGCTATTCTGTAATGGTGGTCGACGTTAACCAAGCCTACTTAGCTAATGAGGCCAAGGCAAAACAAGTTGCGTTGACCACTGATTTAAAGATCACGTTTGAATTATTAAAGCAACGAATCGCTGATCTACGCCGGCAAACAACGGATTTTATTTTGTTAGATCTCGCTGATGATTATCAATATTTTGTCCCTTTATGCGTGGTTTTAACGAACTATTTAATGGTGGTCACTGTTCCGACAGAAGATGCATATGCAGTCACGGCCCAGTTACTGACGGATATCAGTACGCATGATGTCACCATTCCGCAGCGCTTATTATTAACTGGGATCGTTCCACCGGAAACACCGCAATCCGCGCAGCAACGCGCTGTGATCGATCAATTGGCTAGCTTGACTGAATTACCCCAGGTTGAGTTACTGGCCACTGAAATTCCGTTTGCACCTGGCTTAGCGCAACAAAGTGTGACGGGATTTCCGCGGGCCGTTTTAGCCGCATACCGCCAAGTTGCCCAAGAAATCTTGGCGTTGGCTAAGGCACCGGAGCAAGGATAACGGTGATTGGGGAACAACAATTATTTGTAAAAAGGGCCGTTACTAACGCAGACTTGCGCGGGTAACGGCCCTTTTTCAGTGCTTATTTTATTGGCGGGCAACGATCTGACCATCCTGATAAACATAATAATCAAGGCCATCGTATGAACCAGCACCGACCGCCTGCATATTTGCCTGAGCCGATTTATGTTGACCACGGATCCAATAATATTGATGACCAGCGCCATCGTCGATCAGATCGCCACTACCAGCGGTCATGGTGGTCCAAATGATTGGATCATTGGCAGTACCATTACCTACCTGAGCTTGGACTAAAGCGACTGCCTGTTGAATATTGTTAACGGTCGTTCCTGCGTTGGCCTGATTGTTAACTTTGTTGTTGGTGCTATCTGTCGGTGAATTTTGCATCGTATTCGTTTGACTGGATTGACTAGTTGACGTTGAGCTAGCTGCAGTTGTTGCTTGCTGGCTTGTTGCTGTGGTTGTCTGACTGGTGTTAGTTGCTTGTACAGCGGCTTTACTGCTACTGGCGGCCTTTGCCTTAGCAGCCTTAGCCTTGCTGGCCGCAACGGCCTTTTTATGCAAACGTGCATTTTTTTGTTGCAGACGTTTGACCTTAGCTAGGCTGGATGAGCGAGCCGCCGCTGACGAGCTATCTTTTTGGGCCGCGTTGTTGTCGCCGCAGGCTGCTAATGACAGTGTGGCTAAGGTAATGATGCCCCAACTTAATACTTTTTTCATAATGTCCCAACCCCAGATATATATTTGATCGTATGTTAACGATTACACTTATTTTATCATTAGTAGGCCTGCGGAGACAATAGTCAAAACAGCATTGCGAAAATTAAGCCTTATGTATTAGATAGCATCGTTTCCAAGTGTAATCAATTTGGGCCGACCTAAATAATAACCTTGCATAACGTCAGCCTGGTAGTGATCGCCAATAGTCAGATCGGCTTCAGTCTCAAAGCCTTCAATAGCGAAGAATTTATGGTGGATCTGGGCAAATTGGCGCCAAAATTGTAATTGTGGGCTGATCACAAAGCTAAAATTGGCACCACGCTTAAAGTTCTGTAGTGCAAATTTGTATTCAGTTACGTAAGGATCCAATAAATTAGCCATTGCAACGGTGTTATCGCCAGTACCGACATCATCGAGACAAACCCATAAATTCGCTGCCTGATATTTTTGCGCCGCGCTAACCAGCATATTAGGCGCGATGTGGCGGTGATGTTCCGTCAGTTCGATCACCACCTCCACCGGATAGCACGCAGCCTGAACTGCTTTCATGCTATGAATGAAGTCAGGATTAATAAATTGCTCCTGATCTAAGTTGATCGAAACCAGCGCGACACCTTTAGGCAGCGCTTTAATTGAAGCAATTGATAATTTTTTAAGTTGTTGTGCCGTAAATTGACTGAAGTTTTTCGGAAAAATCCAATTCCCCTTAGCGGATTGACGGATAAAAAGTTCATAGCCTAAGGCATTTTGGGTAATTGAATACTTCGGTTGCCCGAAAAAGCGAATCATAAATCGGCCTCCCTGTGCTGAAAATAAAAAAGCCCATCCTTGACTTGCTCAAGTACGGGTCGGGCCACGTGAACGTGACTGGCAATTTTTCTAAACTAGTAAACGGTTAAACAAATTTGTTTATGAATAACCCCTTCATTAACTATTTTAATACAGATTAAAGCAAATTGGTGTCTTTGTGCGTAATTTATTTTTAAACAGGGTTATGAGTAGGTGAAATGAAAATGTTAGTCGCACAAAACGCTCAGCAAAAGTATTTGAATTGCTTAACATATTCTCGGCCACAATTGCGCCAATTGCAACAGCAAGCCTACACGTGTCCGGCTTGTCAGCAACCGGTGATGTTAAAAGTAGGGACGACGATGCAACCCCATTTTGCTCATTTTGCTGGGGCTGCGTGTCATGCGGCGACGGAAGGTGAAACGGCCGAGCATCTGGCCGGCAAGGCGTTGTTGGGCCAGTTGTGCCGCCGCTGGCAAGTTACCTTTGCGTATGAAGTTTACTTGCCGGCGATCCAACAGCGGCCGGATCTACTGCTCAGTATTGGCCACCGGCGAATCGCGTTAGAGTTTCAGTGCAGTCCGATCACGGTGCCGCGCTTGCAGGCGCGGACGCAAGGTTATCACCAGATCGGTTACCAAGTGATCTGGATTTTAGGCCAGCGCTATCAGCGGCAACAGTGGCGGCAAAGTAACCATGCCTTTTTACAATATGCACTTAAATGGGGTTGGTATCAATGGCACTTGGTGGTTGCTCGCTCAGAGTTGCGACTTTTACATCACATCGCGCACAGCGGCTACCCGCAACAAACTAGTTTTCAAGTCAGCACGTTAAGTCAATTACAACACATAACCCCACCCCAGCGACCACCACTTTCAGTAGCCGCTTTACTTAATGAAAGTCGGCAATTATATTATAAATTAGGGCAGGCGGCGCCTGAGCTACAGCAATTACAGCAAGCCTGTTATTTAAAGGGACACCATTTGGCAGGGACCCCGCTGTGCTGCCATCAGGCCAGTATGCCACCGCTTAATCGTAGGGCAATCGTCTTGTTACAGGTTCGGTTATTGCTATTTTGTGAACAGCTGGGGCAAGTGACCTTAGCACAATTGCGGCAATTCTGTTGGCAAAATGCGCGTGCCTTTTACTGCTTACCATTAGTGGATGAGCAGTTTTGGTATCTACAGTGGTGTGTCCAAACACTAAAAAATTGGCAACGCCAAGGTATTGTGACCGCCCAAGAAACTGAGTGGCACTATCAAGGTGCACAGTGGTACGGGGATTATTTTGCTAAGCAACGCGCACTGCTTAAATAAGAATTATAATGAGATAATTCTCATATAGGCGATTATTGAATGTAACTTAAATAATGATTATGAGCAAAATTTCATTAAAAAAGCACTAATTAATCATATTGAAAACCTTTTAGTTAGTAAAAAATCATCATTTTTTAATCAAAAATTAATTAAACTGGCGATTTTGACCAATAATGAGAACTAAATATTTACTTTAATCTTTTTCTAATATAGAATGGCAACAAGTTAAAAAATGTTAAGATTTTTCATTGGGATTCATAATAAATGAATAAGGTGGGGATTTAGATGTGGAAGCAAGTTAAGAAAATCGGCTTGGTTGCTGCAGCTGGGGTGATGGTCGTGCCGTTAGCGGGTGGTGTTAGTACGGCCAAAGCAGCTAGTTTAGCTAAAAACCAAACATTTAAGATGATGGTACCAACAGAATTAACCAGCATGGATAATTCTAAAACAACTGACTTGTATGCAGCAACGATCCAGAATAATACTGGTGAGGGGTTGTACCGCCTGACCAGTAAAAATAAGGCAGTTCCGGCCTTGGCAAAGTCAGTGGTTAAGTCGACAAATAATGGCTTGCAGTATACATTCCATTTGCGCCACTCTAAATGGAGCAACGGTACTCCAGTAACCGCTCAAGATTTTGTTTATTCATGGCAACGCACAGTGACGCCCAAAACAAGTTCCCAATACGCCTTTTTATTTGAGGGGATCAAAAATGCTGCTGCGATCGCTGATGGTAAGAAGCAACCTAGTGAATTAGGGGTCAAGGCCATTGATGATTATACGTTACAGGTAACCATGGAAAAGCCTGTTCCTTATTTTGATTTATTGATGGCCAACCCAACCTTCTTCCCGCAAAACAAAAAAGTGGTTGAAAAGTATGGCTCGGAATACGGGACCACGTCGGCTAAGCAAGTTTATAACGGGCCATTTAAGCTGACCAAATGGAACGGGACGAACTTAAAATGGACCTTAGTTAAAAATAAAGATTATTGGGATAAGCGCAAGGTCAAGTTGAATAAGATCCAGTACCAAACGGTGAAGGATCCGTCAACCGCCTTAAACTTATACCAAAGTGGGGACTTGGATGACGTCACATTATCAAGTGAAATGGCTAAGCAGTCGGCCAATAATAAGGATAAAGTGATCCGCAAGATGGCTTCGACCTTCTATCTGGAATATAACCAGAAGAAGATCCCGGCTTTCAAGAACAAGAAGATCCGCCAAGCCATTTCTTTGACGATCAACCGCCAAAAACTGGCTAAGGATGTTTTATCTGATGGATCAACCGCCGCTAAAGGTTACGTTCCTGAAGGATTGGCTAATGATCCGAAGAATGGTAAGGACTTCTCGGCTGAAGCGCAGGGGGCTGCTGAAAAGGCCGCAGTTGCTTACAATATGAAAAAGGCTAAAAAGTTATGGGCCGAAGGTAAAAAGGAAGTTGGCATTAAGAAACTTAATGTTGAATTAATGGGTGATGATAAGGATTCTTCCAAGAAAATCTTGGAATACATGCAAAATAGCATGGAAAAATTGCCGGGGTTGAAAGTGACCAACCAAAACCTACCATTTAAGACCCGTTTGTCCCGTTCAGTCGATGGTAAGTTTGATATGGTTATGACCGCTTGGAATGGTGACTTTGGCGATCCAATTACTTTTATGGATCTATTGACTAGCACCAATTCTTATAACAACGGTAAATGGCGTAATGCTAGTTACGACAAGAATGTATCTGCTTCTAAGAATGCCAATGCCGCTAACCCAGATGCTCGTTGGCAGAACTTGCTTGATGCTGAAAATACTTTGATGACGGAACAAGGAGTTGCACCGGTCTACCAACAAAACGAATTCCATTTAGTTAATTCTAAAGTTAAAGGGATCGTTTATCATCAAACTGGCGCAAGTTACGATTACAAAACAACTTATATCGCTAAATAAGCAGCTCATCGAAAACAAGTGGGGTTGGGTCAAGGTTAGGGGAGTGCAGCTAATCGGCCGGCCGTGCTTGTTTTTTGAGCTTTAATGTGCGGTATTCGCTAAATTATTTCAATATGATAGGAGCATCTGCCCATGCGTAAGTATATTTTGAAGCGGGTACTATATATGTTGCTGACGCTGTTTTTGATCGCCACCATCACCTTCTTCTTAATGAAACTCCTGCCCGGCACGCCTTACCAAAATCAGGATAAAATGAGTGCGTCACAAATTCACATGATGAATGTGCAGTATGGCTTGAATAAGCCAGTGTGGCAGCAATATTTGATCTATATTTTTGGTATGGTCCACGGAAATTTAGGAATTTCTTTTCAGTTTTCCAGTCAACCAGTTTCGTATTTGATCGCCACACGTATCGGTCCGTCACTGCAGTTAGGGATTCAGGCGATGATCGTAGGCTCAATTTTAGGGATTTTGTTAGGTGCCATTGCGGCGATCCGTAAAAACACTTGGGCGGATACCTTAGCAACTTTGCTGGCAATTTTAGGGATGTCGATCCCTAACTTTGTCTTCGCCGTATTATTGCAATATATTCTTGGTTTTAAACTTAAACTGTTTCCCATCGCCTTGTGGGATAATTTTAGTTCCAGTATTCTACCCACGATCGCTTTGGCAATGATGCCACTGGCGGAAACTGCGCGCTTTATGCGCACTGAAATGATCGATGTACTGAACAGTGATTATATTATGTTAGCCCGCGCCAAAGGACTGACACAGGCAGGCGTGGTTTGGCACCATGCGCTGCGCAATAGTTTGATCCCAGTGATCACGTTGGCGGGACCGTTAGCGGTTAATTTAATGACTGGTTCGATGGTGGTGGAGAATATTTTCTCGATCCCAGGTATTGGTGAACAGTTCGTTAAATCAATTACCACCAATGATTACCCAACGATCATGGGTGTCACCATGGTTTATTCATTGATGTTAGTTGTTGTGATTTTGATCGTGGATATTTTGTACGGCATTATCGATCCACGGATCAGACTTAGTGGAAGCGAGGTCAATGCCTAATGGCCGATGAAAAAATGCAATTACCTAAAGACGCCTTTGAACCACTGCAGGCAACGGAACAACTGAATAGTGAGCGGATCGCTGCGCCCTCGCTAACCTTTCTTCAAGATGCTTGGCGCCGGTTAAAGAAGAACAAGGCGGCGGTGATCTCGCTGTGGGTCTTAGTTGTGATCATTATTTTGGCGGTGGGCTCGATCTGGTTTTCACCGCGGAATCCGAATGCACAAAATGCTGCTTACGCTAATTTGCCACCAAAAATTGGTGGTGGTTTCTGGGGTTTTGACGGCAAGGCCAATATTGCTGGCGCTGTAGTCGATGCCTATAAACAAGCTGGGGTTCCTAAAGGGACGTACTATATTTTAGGAACTGATTATCTTGGTCGTGATCTGTTGTCCCGTATTTTATTTGGGACCCGGATCTCACTGCTGGTTGCTTTTGTGGCGACCTTCTTTGACTTAGTGATCGGTGTTGCTTACGGCATGATCTCTGGATGGTACGGTGGCCGTGTGGATACGATCATGCAGCGGGTGCTAGAAGTGATTTCCTCGGTGCCTAATTTGGTTGTGGTTATTTTAATGATCGTTGTTTTTAAACCGGGGATCTTCTCAATCAGTATGGCGATCGCCATCACTGGCTGGATCACCATGGCGCGGTTGATCCGGGCACAAACGCTGAAAATGAAGGATCAGGAATTTATTTTAGCCGCGCGAACTTTAGGTGAGTCAACGAGAAAAATTGCCTTGAAACATTTATTGCCGAATTTGTCCAGCACGATCATTATTCAGCTGATGTTCACGATTCCCACGGCGATCTTCTTTGAAGCATTCCTTAGCTTTATCGGGATCGGGATCAGCGCACCTAACGCCTCATTAGGGACCTTGCTGAATGATGGCTACAAAACATTTCGGTTTTTGCCTTATCAAATGTGGTATCCAGCCGCAGTTCTTTCGATCATTATGATCGCTTTCAACTTATTGGCTGATGGACTGCGTGATGCATTCGATCCGCGGACAAGGGGGTAACCAGATTGGAAAATATTTTAGAAGTTAAAGATTTAACCGTTAATTTTGGTACCTTTGCCGGGGATGTTCAGGCGGTGCGTGGGGTTAGTTTTGACTTACACAAAGGGGAAACCTTAGCAATCGTCGGTGAAACCGGCTCGGGTAAAAGTGTGACAACTAAAGCGATCATGGGCTTACTGGATAGTAACGCCAAAGTGGCCAGTGGGACGATCATGTTTGAAGGCCAGGACCTGTTAAAGGCGTCGGCCCACGAAATGGCAACGGTCAACGGGAATAGTATTGCTGAGATCATTCAGGACCCGATGACCTCCCTTGATCCAACGATGACCATCGGTAAGCAAGTATCCGAACCCTTACGGATCCATAAAAGTATGTCCAAGGAAAAGGCGATCGCCCGGACTAAAGAAGTTTTAGAATTAGTGGGTATTCAAAATGCAGCCGCCCGAATGAAAGATTATCCGCACCAATTTTCTGGCGGGCAGCGGCAGCGGATCGTGATCGCCATGGCCTTAGTGAACTACCCTAAAATTCTGATCGCCGATGAGCCGACCACTGCCCTTGATGTGACTATTCAGGCTCAGATCTTGAATTTAATGACCGAATTGCAACAAAAAATCGACACGTCAATTATTTTTATCACCCATGATCTTGGCGTAGTGGCGGGAATGGCTGATCGCGTGGCGGTTATGTATGCTGGTAAGATCATTGAGGTCGGTACCGTTGACGAAATTTTTTACGACCCGAAGCACCCGTATACCTGGGGGTTGATCAATTCAATGCCAACGTTGGATACTAAAGCCGATCGGCTGTACGCTATTCCTGGGACGCCACCGGACCTATTAGATCCACCTAAAGGGGATGCGTTTGCGCCGCGAAATGCCTATGCGTTGAAGATCGACACGCAACAAGCACCCCCGTTTTTCCCAGTGACCGCAACGCACGCTGCTGCAACTTGGCTACTGCATCCCGCTGCACCTACAGTAACCCCACCACCGGAAATTGTTCGGCGCCAGGCGATCTATCAGCAAATGATCGCTAAAGGCTTCGATCAGCCCAATAATCCGGCGGTGAAATTGAATACACCGGCAACAGATCAATAGGGGGGCATTAACTTGGTTGAACGTAAGAAGATATTACAAATCAAAAACTTAAAGCAGTATTTTAATGTGGGTAAGCCTGATGAGGTTAAAGCGGTGGATGACGTTTCGTTTGATATTTATGAAGGCGAGACCTTTGGCTTAGTCGGCGAATCTGGCTCCGGTAAAACCACGGTTGGCCGCAGTGTGATCCATTTATATAATCCTACTGCAGGCGAGATCTTGTTCAACGGGCGAAACATTCGGCAGTTAAAGTCGGCTAAAGAACAGTTGGAGTTCCGCCGGGAGATGCAGATGATCTTTCAGGATCCGTATGCATCGTTAAATCCGCGGATGAAAGTTAAGGACATTATTGCTGAAGGAATCGACATTCATCATCTGGCCAAAAATGATCAAGACCGGGATGCGCAGGTGGCTCATTTGCTAGAAGTAGTCGGTTTAAACGCGGATCATTCAACCCGCTACCCGTATGAATTTTCTGGTGGGCAACGCCAGCGGATCGGCATTGCCCGTGCGCTGGCGGTACAGCCGCGCTTTATTATCGCGGACGAACCGATCTCGGCCTTAGACGTTTCGATCCAAGCCCAAGTGGTCAACTTATTGCAGGATCTGCAGGCCGAGCATAATCTGACTTATTTATTTATTGCCCATGATCTGTCGATGGTGAAGTATATTTCTGATCGGATCGGTGTGATCCATTATGGTCGGTTGATGGAGATCGCCACTGCGGATGAAATTTACGCTAATCCGCTGCATCCGTACACGGAAAGTTTGTTATCGGCGGTGCCGGTACCCGATCCGCAGTACGAACGCAATCGGCAACCGATTTTTTATGACGCCGCCGCCCATGAAGGTGATGAGCAAGTGCGTCAATTAGTTGAAGTGGTGCCAGGTCATTTTGTTCGTACTAGTGAGGCCGAACTCCCTAATTACCGGCAAAAAGCTGAAGCATACCGGGCGACCTTAGTTAAATAGGCAACAAGGCGGCGCAAGTTTTATTTTTGTGACCGTCTTTTTTGCAACCACCGAAATAATTGAGAAACGCTGGTCAAATTTTGCTAGAATAGAGGGGAGCAGCGATTCTGAGCAAGGATCAAATTCAGGTGTTGGAAAGGAATTAGGTCAATGAGTTTAGGTGTAGTGGTTGTGGCCCACGTACCGGAAATGGCAACTGGGTTAGCGAAGTTATTACAAAATATTGCGCCAAGTGTTGCGATCACCGCGGCTGGCGGGAATAGCGTTGGTGCGCTCGGTACCAGTATGGATCAAATTGAACACGCTTTTAAAAAAAATACCGCCGGGGAATTATTAGTTTTCTATGATTTTGGTAGTGCGCGGCGCAACATTGAGTTAGCGGCGGCTTTTGGTGAAAAAAATATTTATATTTATGACGCAGCCTTTACCGAAGGGGCTTATACGGCAGCAACGTTGTTGGCGGCCGGGCAGGACCGTGCGGCGATCAATGCCGCGATCCAAAAACTAGTGATCAAGTGACGGTTGCCGGTTAATTAAGCAGCCAGGCACAACTAGTTTTAATTGAAAATAGCGATAAAAAAATAGCCTGCCTAATGAAATGATTTTCAATAGACAGGCTATTTTGGTCGGTTAAGCGTTTAAAACCTTGCGTAAGAAGTCTTGGGTCCGTGGATTCTGAGGGTGATCAAAGATCTGTTGCGGATCGCCTTCCTCCATGATGTGACCGTCTGCCATAAAGACTACCCGATCCGCGACTTCTTTGGCGAAGCCCATTTCGTGGGTGACGACGATCATGGTCATCCCTTGTTTAGCCAACTTTTTCATAACATCTAAGACGTCACCAACCATTTCGGGATCCAGAGCCGAGGTCGGTTCATCGAATAGCATAATATCGGGATGCATGGCCAAGGCGCGGGCGATGGCGACCCGCTGTTCCTGCCCCCCAGATAGTGAAGCCGGGCTAGCATCGGCCTTTTCAGCTAACCCTACTTCGGCTAGTAGCTGCCGTGCTTCTTTCTCCGCGACTGATTTAGTCGCTTTTTTGAGCTCAACGGGGGCCAACATGACGTTTTCCAAAACCGTTAAGTTAGGGAAAAGATTGAAGTGCTGAAAAACCATCCCGATACTTTCACGCACTTTGTTCATGTTCGTTTTCTTATCAGAAATATCGAAGCCATCGACGACGACTTTACCTTTGGTGGGATCCTCTAGCTTGTTTAGGCAACGTAAAAAGGTACTTTTGCCTGAGCCTGAAGGGCCGATCATACAAACCACTTCATTATTTTTAACGGTTAAATTCAATCCTTTAAGGACTTCATTACTACCATAGTTTTTGACCAGATCAGTGACGACGACACGATTGTTATCAACAGCGTTCATTTGTTGATTCTCCTTTCAACAGCTTTGGATAGCCAGGTCAGTAAGGTAATGATCACAATGTACATGATCGCAACGATCGTCCAAACTTTGAACCCTTGTAAGTTACGAGCAATGATGATTTTCCCAGTTTGGGTCAATTCTAAAATACCGATAACGGAGAGGATCGAGGTATCCTTTAAGGTAATAATAAATTGATTGATAAAGGACGGAATCATAATTTTGATCCCCTGTGGTAAAATCACGCGGCGCATAGCTTTACCATAGGGCAAGCCTAGACTACGGGCGGCTTCCATTTGACCGCCATCGACAGCAGTGATCCCGCCACTGACAAAGGCGGCGGTGTAGGCACCTTCATTTAGGGTCAAGGTGATGATCCCGGCGACAAAGGCGGAGATCTTATTACCGGTCAAGTTAGGTACACCAATGTAAATGAACAACGCCAAAACCAGTAGCGGCATTCCCCGGAAAATGTAGATCAAGGTGCTGGAAGTCCAGTTAGCCCATTTGGCGGGCACGACTTGCATTAAACCGATGATCACACCGAAAATAGTGGCTAAGACAATAGAAATAATGGTTAAGTACAGTGTTTGGAGTAGGCCGTTACCTAAGGCACTTTTATTTTGTTTAACTAGGCCCCACAAACTGTTATCTTGTTTTTGGGCGGTTGCGGTTGCTTTAGCCACACTGCTTTTACCTAAATATTTAGCGATGATCTTGTTGTATTGGCCATTTTTCTTAAGGGCTTTTAAGCCTTTGTTGAATTTAGCCAGAAGCTCAGGATTTTCACCTTTTTTGACGGCAAAACCGTAGTTACCACCTTGCGCAGGTTTGGTGACGATCTTCAACTTGATGCCATTTTGAATACCATAGGCCATAACTGGATAGTCTTCAAAAGCGGCGGCGGAGTTGCCGGTTATCACATCATTATACATATCATTGGATTGATCGAATTCAGTGATCTTAAAGCCGTATTTTTTTTGTAGCGATTTAGCGTAGGCCGCACCTTGCGTCCCAACCTTTAAAGCTACTTTTTTGCCGCGTAGGTCACTTAATGATTTAACTTTACTGTTCTTAGCGACGGCCATGACTTCACCAGCGTAGTAATAAGGATCGGAGAAGTCAAATTGCTGCTTACGGGCATTGGTGATCGTCATACCAGCGATGACGCCGTCCATTTGATTAGCTTCAACGGCCTGCACAGCTGCATTAAAACCAACTGGTTTCAGCTGAATCTTCATATGTTCTTCCTTAGCGATCGCCTTGATCAAATCAATGTCGATCCCGGTATATTGGCCATTGCTGCCTTGAAAATCGAATGGGGCGTATGTAATATCGGTACCGATAGTATATGTCTTTTCTGCTGCATGGCTGGTCGTTGCATTTACTAGTAACGCGCTGAAAAGCGTGGTGCATAACAGCGCAAACCAAAATATTTTTTTCCGCATAATTGACCTCCCAAAAATGATGTTATATTTAATAACACGGATTCATGTTATTAAATATAACATAAAAAAATAACTTTGACCATGGCTGCGGACTAAAAAATTGGCTTACCTTTTGACACTATAATTGAGTTAACGTAGACTTTATAAAGAGTGTGTTAACTGGTAGCAGGTTGAGCTAGCTTAACACTTAACAATAAAGCTAGGCCGCCCATGTTTGAAGCAGCTGACTGCTTTTTTAAACCCGGCCTAAATCAGTCTAGAAGGGAAGTTATTTTATGATTCGACCAGCGGAGAAAGCAGATGCCACCGCAGTGGTACCTATTATTAACATTGTTTTGGAAGAAATGGAATTGCCATTTTTAGATCATGTCGATCAGGCAACTTTCTTTAAGGTTTTGGCGCAGGCTTTTCAAACCGAAGATTATCGTTACAGTTACCGCCATGGCTTAGTCAATGTTCGTGCCGGCAAAGTAGTCGGGGTAGCGTTTGGCTATCCGGAAACGGCGGAAGCTCACATTGATGATGCCCTGCAGCCGTTTTTGCCGCAGTTAGGGGTGGCGGCCGACGATAAAGTATTTGCTGACAAGGAAGCCTACCCTAATGAATGGTATCTAGATACCTTAGCCGTTGCCAGCGCTTATCAGCACCAAGGCGTTGGTAGTGAATTGTTGGCCGCCGTGCCAGCAGTAGCGCGACAGCAGGGTCTACCCAAGGTCGGTTTAAATGTGGATCTAGCTAATCCCAACGCTAAAAAGCTATACAGCAAAATGGGCTACCAAGTTGTTGGGCGGGTCAAGTTAGCCGGCCATGATTATGAACATATGCAGTTAACAGTTTAGCAGCAAGTCGCACCGGCTTCAGCGCTTGAAATAACCATAAACCGGCCAGCAGCATTTTGAGCGTTAGTAGCCAAGTGGAGCGACTGAAATTGGACCAAAACAGAAATTGCCGTGCAACATAAGCCTAGTTTTCTAGCTAAAATCGCGCCAGTAAAAGTAGTGAAAGAGCTACTTTTACTGGCGCGATTTATTTGCTAAGCTTAAATTTGTGAACACACAATAATGGCCACTTAAAGGGCACTAACAAAATGAGCTAACCGCCAGTCCTTTAAATGACCGATCAACGGCGCCAGGGCTAGTCAATCTGATTTTATACATCATAAATTGGGTTAGCCACGCCGCGCTTGGCCGGTGTTTTATCGCGCCGAACGGACCAGTGATCTAAAATCAAACTGATCAGTAAACAGATCGGCGCATCCTCAGGGTGGGTGATGGCCAACTCGTAATAATCGCCGTCGGCCAAGATCGCCTTATCGAGCACCAGCAAGGTTTCTGTGCGGTGGTAGATTTTGTAATGGTGGTTCATCAGATCGCCCATAATGATCCAATTTAATTCACTGACAAATTGAAATTGGTGCCAGACACCGTACATTTTTTTGACGGCGCCGACTTTTTCTTGCCCTAAATAGAGATCGAAGCGGGGGAATAGGCCTAACGTGGTTTGCTTGATCTCCGCCACATAGCGGCCGTCGATGGTATACAAAGTAAAGGCGTCTTGGCGCAAACCCCAGCGGCCGGTAATTAAATACAAAGGATTATTTTTTGCATCACGAACAATGATCGGAACGCCTTTAGTCGTCATCAATTGTTGTTTGATGTACAAACGCAACAAGCAGCCTCACCTCTTTTTTTAGCGTCGGGTACCCCTAGTCTGAGTTTCTAAGCTATTGATACGCAAGGTTACGCTAATTTATCCTTCAATGCACGTTCGATTGCTTGACCAACACCATGATTAACGTTGGTGTCGGTGGCATAACGGGCGATTTTTTTGATTTCAGCAGTGGCGTTACCCATGGCAAAACTAACCTGCGCAACCTGCAGCATGGAGGCATCGTTTAAATTATCGCCGATCGCCATAACTTGGCTCATTTGAATATTGAGGCTGTTAGCGTAGGTCTCCAAGGCCATTCCTTTTTGCGCATTAATGTGATTGATCTCAATATTGCTGGCGGAACTGGAGGTGATCGCCAAGTTTCCTAATTGGTTTAATTCAGCCGTCACTGGTTGTAACGCCTTTTGTTTGGCGGCACTAAAGGCGATCACTTTTAAAATAGTGACATTTGGATCGGTTAGTAATTGCTCGTAGGAATCGACATAGGTGATATTCATTAATTCTAAACGCGCCGAGGCCAATGAAACGGCGATCTTAAAGCTATCGGTGGTTTGGATATCAACCAATAAAGCAGCTACGTTTTGGATCCGGCGCATTTTACTGTCAGAAACAGTGCCCAAACTGGTCATCACTTCAAAGTACAGGCCTTTAGCCTTCAGTAAATGGAAAATTTTGCGGACCACGTTTTTGTTGATACTGACCGTACTGATCACCTGGCCTTGTTCATCAAAAACTTGGGCACCATTCATGGCGATGATCGGTGCAGTAATACCAACTTGTTCGATCAACGGTTTTGCTTCGCCATAGCTCCGGCCAGTGGCAACAATAAATTTTACCCCTTGCTGGGCCGCTTTTTTGATGGCCGCCACGTTTTCTGGGGGAACGGTCATTTTTTCATTTAATAAAGTGCCATCCATATCGGATGCGATAAGTGAGATCAAAGCAATCAGCCTCCGTTTCTATTCATCTTAGTTTAGCATATTTTAGGGGTGAGGCGAAACCGTTATCGTTTGCGCTGGCGGCTTAATTTGCGGTGGCAATCTAGTAAAAAAATCGCTAAACTAATTAGTGAGGTGTTGACGATGAAAACAATTATTCATAACGATTGGCAAGCAATTTTAGCGCCGGAATTTCAGCAAGCTTACTATGCGCAATTACATCAATTTTTAAAACAAGAATACGCTACGCAAACGGTTTATCCCGATATGTACCATATTTTCACGGCCTTTGAATGGACGCCGTTCAGCAAGGTCAAGGTGGTTATTCTAGGCCAGGATCCTTACCACAATCCGAATCAGGGGATCGGCGTCAGCTTTGCGGTGCGGCCGGGTGTGCGGCTACCACCGTCATTGCAGAACATTTATCAAGAATTACAGGATGATCTGGGAATCGCGCCAGTGGCACATGGCTATTTAAAAGCGTGGGCTGACCAAGGCGTTTTATTGCTGAATTCTGTTTTGACAGTGCGGCAAGGGCAGGCATTTTCCCATAAAGGTAAGGGCTGGGAACAGCTGACGGATAAGGCCATTGAAAAGTTATCGCAACGCGGCAAAGTCGTTTTTATTTTGTGGGGCAATGCCGCTAAAGCCAAACGAACGTTGATCGATGAAAATCAAAATGTTGTTTTGACGGCTGCACATCCCAGTCCTTTTTCCGCACGTTACGGCTTCTTTGGTTCCAAACCTTTTTCAAAAACAAATGCTACTTTGGAAAAATTTGGTGAAACCCCGATTGATTGGCGTTTACCGGCACATGTTAGTGAAAATTCAACAACAGCTTAAAAAATTTTGCTGTCTTTTTTTATGTAAGCGTTGTATTATCGAAGTATCAAGTGAAAATTGGAGGCATGATTGTGGATTTATTTGAAAGTTTAACTACAAAAGTTACCGGTAAACAGATTAAGATCGTTTTTCCCGAAGGTGCTGAAGCCCGGGTTTTAGGTGCCGCAACTCGGTTGCAACATGATAACTTATTACACGCAATTGTTTTAGGGGACCCAGCGGAGATCGAAAAAGTCGCCACCGCCCATAATTTTGATTTAACTGATTTAGAGATCATTAACCCAGCAACGGCGGCAAATTTTGAAGACTTAGTAACCGCTTTCGTTGAACGGCGTAAAGGTAAAAACACTGCCGAACAAGCAGAAAAAATGCTCCGCGATGTCAACTATTTTGGGACGATGCTAGTTTATACTGGCTTGGCTGATGGCATGGTTTCTGGGGCCGTTCATCCAACTGGGGACACTGTTCGCCCAGCCTTGCAGATCATCAAAACTAAGCCTGGTGTTAGCCGGACTAGTGGGGCTTTCATTATGCAAAAAGGGGAACAACGCTACTTATTCTCCGACTGTGCGATCAATATTGACCCTAGCGCGGAAGAATTGGCTCAGATCGCCGTTTCTTCAGCTAAAACGGCCGAATTGTTCGATATTGAACCGCGGGTCGCAATGCTAAGCTTCTCCACTAAAGGCTCAGCTAAGGCTGATGCGGTCACTAAAGTGCAAGAGGCGACTAAGTTGGCTCAGGCCGCGGCACCAGCTTATCAAATTGATGGTGAACTGCAGTTTGACGCTGCTTTTGTTCCGGCAGTTGCGCAACAAAAGGCACCTGATTCACGAGTTGCCGGTAACGCCACCGTTTTCGTTTTCCCTGAATTACAATCTGGGAATATTGGTTACAAAATTGCGCAGCGCTTTGGCGGTTTTGAAGCCATCGGTCCTGTACTCCAAGGTTTAAATAAGCCAGTTTCTGACTTATCCCGTGGTGCCAGTGAAGAAGATGTCTACAAATTGGCCATTATCACGGCTGCACAAACTTTGATCGATTAAAGCTTAAAAGCAAGCACGATCTCCTGGTGAGGTCGTGCTTTTTTGTTATAATGAAACTAGGCCGGATTGGAAAAGTTTCATGCCTATCTGATCCGGCCAGCCTGGGTTTGAAAAAGCAGTTGTACCGCTTAGCTAAGCGCTTTTCCAAATCCAGTTGCAGTTAATCCAGCAAGGGTGTGATGAAATGTTTAAATATAGCGTGACCAGTGATGCTGCCACACAGCGGCTCGGTGCTGCGGTGGGCCAGTTAGTACAACCGGGGGATGTTCTGTTGTTACAAGGAGAACTTGGGGCTGGCAAAACCACGTTTACAAAAGGTTTAGCTACCGCGCTAGGTATTCAGCAGTACGTGAAAAGTCCCACTTTTACGTTGATCCGCGAGTATACTTCTGGGCGCTTACCGCTATACCATATGGACGTTTACCGGTTAGAAAATGGTGGCGGTGATGAACTAGGGTTGGAAGAATATTTTAATGGTGCCGGCGTCAGTGTTGTTGAGTGGCCGCAATTTATTGAAGCCGAGTGGCCCGAGAATTATTTACAGATCAAAATTAATAAAACGGCCACTGATAATGAGCAGCGGGAATTTGTTTTTAAGCCACAAGGGGCGCGTTATACGGCCTTAGTTGCCCAACTGGAACAAGCGTTATGAGTGAAGAAGTGACGATTCGTGCCGCTAAACCGGCGGATGCGAAACCATTACTGACACTAATGCGCCAGCTCAGCCAGGAAACGCCATTTTTGCTGACTGATGAAACGGACTTGACTAGTTCAGTTACCGCTGAAGGGGCACAGTTGACTGCCTTAGCCCATTCACCTAATAATTTACTGTTGGTGGCGGTGTTGGATGGTGAGCTGCTGGGAATGGCGCGGGTGGCCGCCAGTGCGGCGCCCGAAATTCAGCACATTGGTGAAGTTGGGGTGGCGCTTTTACAAGAATTTTGGGGTTACGGTTTAGGCACCGCATTGATTGAAGAAGTACAGGCGTGGGCCCAGGCGAATTCAGTGATCCGGCGCTTAGAATTAACGGTGCAGCAGCGCAATCAACGTGCTTATCAGCTGTACCAAAAATTAGGTTTTCAGGTTGAAGGTAAAACGGCCCGCGGCTTTTATGATGCACAGGCTGGCTTTCAAACGTTGATTCGCATGGCGCAATTGATCGATCATTCTGATTGAAGCCACGATTTAATTTAAAAAGCGGCACCAGCCTTAAATTTACTGTACGCAAATAGCGTCAGGCGAAGTAGTACAAAACTACCTTGCCTGGCGCTATTATTGTGGAGGATCAAAGCTTAGTCTTTAGCCAACAATAAGTGCTCTGCCAGTGCTGTTATTCAGGCAATGACTTTAACAAATGCTTTTAACCGTTCAGTACCAAATTGTTGGGCTTCACGCAACAAAATGTTGGCGCAAGCGCGGCTATCGTCCAGCGCATTATGATGGTGTTCCAACGCAATGTTCAGTTCGGCACAGACCGTGTTCAGTTTGTGGTCGCTGAATTCAGGATAGAATTGGCGACTGGTACGAACGGTGTCTAAGGCTAGATACTGCGGCGTTGGCAGTTGATAATGCGCTAAACTGCTGCGCAGCACACCGATGTCAAAGTTTGCATTGTGCGCGACAACTAAACGATCGCGCTGAAATAATGGTGCGATGTGCGGCCACAAAGTAGGAAAATCCGGCGCGTCAGCAACATCAGCGGTGTGGATCCCATGAATCTGCGTGTTACGCCAGAAAAAGGGCGTATCTGGTTTGATCAATGAATAAAATTCATCGACGATCTGATCGTTACGCACCACCGTTAGCGCCAGCGAACAGGCGCTGTATCGTTTGGCATTAGCCGTTTCAAAATCCATTGCCACAAAATTCATTAATTTCACCTATTTCCTTAAACTTGCCGGCGGGATGCAAAACAATTCAAATTATAGCTGCTCTAAAGGGCCTTTATTATCTCGGTAAGCCGGCGCTGAGGGACGAAAGAAAGCGGGGACCGTTTGTTCTAACCAAAATTCAGCGCCAACCAATTAATTTAAAACGTTTAATTTGTGCTGCCATTATAGAAATAATCTGACCGTTTGTAAAGTGACTAGGCTTGTAATTCTGGCTTGGTCAATAATGCTACTGGACAGTGATCGGAACCGAGGACATTGGTTAAGATCGCCGCGTCAGCCAATTGTGGTTGCAACTGGTTTGAAGTGACAAAGTAATCGATCCGCCACCCAGCATTATTTTGGCGCGCATTAAAACGATAGCTCCACCAAGAATAAGTGACTTGCTCAGGATAAAAGTAACGGAAACTATCAGTGAAGCCAGCCGCTAAGATCTGACTAAATTTAGCCCGTTCTTCATCAGAAAAGCCGGCATTTTTATGATTAGTTTTATCGTTTTTCAAGTCGATCGGCTCGTGGGCAACATTTAGATCACCACAGAAGATCACTGGCTTTTTCTGATTTAAGGTGCTGATGTAAGTGCGAAAAGCATCTTCCCAGGCCATCCGGTAATCTAAGCGCTTTAACTTGTTTTGTGAATTAGGGGTGTAGCAAGTCAGCAGGTAAAAATCTTGGTATTCCAGCGTGATCAGGCGGCCTTCTTGATCGTGTTCAGCAATGCCCAGACCATAAGTGACGTTTAGCGGTTCATGTTTAGTGAAGATCGCTGTGCCGGAATAGCCTTTACGTTGCGCATAATTCCAATATTGATAATAGCCAGGCAAAGTTAGGTCAATTTGGCCGGCTTGCAGCTTAGTTTCTTGAATACAGAAGAAATCCGCGTCTTCCGCCTTGAAAAATTCCATAAAATTCTTTTTAACCACTGCGCGTAAACCATTAACATTCCACGAAATAAATTTCACGATATCCGCTCCTTATTTAACAACTTGACTCGCTTTCTATTCTACAGAAAAATAACGGGAAACAAAAGGGTGCTGAACCCACTGACTATCAAAAAAAGCCGGTTCATGCTAAAATATTAATAGATTAGAACGGGAAGGGAATGCGTCCTGCATGTTGCACAAAGAACCTAATGTGGTCGAATTATTTCCACAAATTAATATTAAATTAGCTGAACCATTGCGCCATTATACGTACACCAAAACTGGTGGGCCAGCCGATATTCTCGCGTTACCTAAAAGTAATGCCGAAGTTCAGACCTTAGTTGCTTATGCCAAAGCACAACAGTTACCGCTAACGGTGATCGGTAATGCCAGTAACCTGATCGTTAAAGACGGGGGCATTCGTGGCCTGGTGATCATTTTAACGGCTATGGCGCAGATCAAGGTGTCGGGCACCAAGGTCTATGCGCAAGCTGGGGCTAAGATCATTGATACCACCATCGCGGCAGCGCAGGCGGCGTTAAGTGGCATTGAGTTTGCGGCGGGCATTCCTGGCAGTGTCGGGGGTGCAATGTTTATGAACGCTGGTGCTTATGGTGGTGAGATCAGTGACGCTGTGCAGTCAGCTACCGTATTGTTGCCGGATGGCACGATCAGTGAGCTGAATCGTGCAGCTTTAAAATTTGCTTACCGCCACAGCGTGATCCAAGACAATCACAGCATTGTTTTGGCGGCGACTTTTGCTTTGACTCCAGGCAATCAACCGGCGATCGAGGCCAAAATGGCGGACTTTAATGCGCGTCGCGCGGCTAAGCAACCATTGGAATATCCTTCCTGTGGTAGTGTCTTTAAGCGGCCTACCGGTTACTTTACCGGTAAATTGATTCATGAGGCGGGCCTACAAGGTCATATCAGCGGGGATGTGCAAGTGTCGTTGAAACACGCTGGTTTTATGATCAATTTAGGCCACGGAACCGCAACTGATTATATGGATTTGATCCGTTACGTCCAGACGGTGGTTTTTGAACAATTTGGCGTTGCCTTAGAACCCGAAGTCCGCATTATCGGCGAAGATTTGATTGCATAAATGAGCAGCTGACTTGCGCGGTCAGCTGTTTTTTTGCCAAAAGGAGTGTGCCGCTGGTTACGCTGTTGGACGTGAGGACCACTTGGATGATGTGCCAGCCAATGAATCGGATGTGACGTCAAGTGGTCGTGATCAAACTACCAGCTAACGTTAACGGAGCGCAAGACTGACCGTTTTTTGTATATGGCTAATTGTAATTAACGGTATTCGCTTATTTTATATCTAGTTAAATGCTTAAAACGGTTGCTTTTACTTAACTTTTTAACCATTTATTGTTCAAAAAGCCACAGTATGTATTTAAGCACTAAGAATTTAAAACATTAAGAACTTAAGGTACTAAGAACTTAGAGCACTAAAGATCAAAACCAAACCGAGTAGTTCCAGAGCAGAAGAATAGTTATGTCCCCCAATTTAGTACGTTTTTAAACTAATTCAAAATTTAAGTAGAAAGTAGTTGTTGCTATGAACATATTAGAAGCGGTAATTATGTTAGTCAGCGTAGTACTCGTTTCCAATGTTATTAGTCATTATTTAACCTTTTTACCAGTCAGTTTGATTCAAATTATGGCTGGTTTATTATTAGCATTGCTTTTTAAAGTCACGATTCCGTTGCGTACAGATTGGTTTATGCTTTTATTCATTGCACCGTTGCTGTTTAATGATGGTCGTCATTTTCCGAAGCGTGAATTGTGGGCCTTACGGGGACCCATCGTTATGAACGCCATTTTTCTAGTTTTTGTGACGATGTTTGTTGGTGGCTGGTTTATTCATTTTTTGGTGCCCGATTTGCCATTAGCCGCTAGTATTGCCTTAGCGGCGATTATTTCACCGACTGACCCAGTGGCCGTGCAATCGATCTCGCAGCAAGCAAAGTTACCTAGCAACGTATTGCATTTAGTGAGTGGCGAAAGTTTGATCAACGATGCCAGCGGGCTGATCGGTTTTAAGTACGGGATCGCGGCGGCGGTCACCGGTATTTTTTCGTGGCAGCAGGCTGCTGGTGATTTCTTTTATATTTCCATTGTTGGGGCTTTGATGGGAATGGTGCTGATGGCCGCCATTCAAGCGGTTCGCACCTTCATGTTGCAGCAGGGGATCAATGATGTCGTTTTGCACACGGTTTTGCAGATCGTGACCCCATTTATCATTTATTTAGTTGTTGAGGAATTGCTGCACGCCTCAGGGGTGATCGCGGTGGTCAGTGCGGGGATCGTCTATAATTTTTCCCAACCGGCGTTGATGGATTATTTGCCGGAACTAAAAATTGTCACCGAACGGACTTGGGATATTGCAATCTATTTATTAAACGGGCTTGTCTTCTTGATCCTAGGTATTGAGTTACCGCTGGCGATGACCCAAACGATCCGCAATCCCAGCGACAACACGTGGATGGCCATCGGCGATATTATTTTAGTTTGGCTAGTTATTTTCTTGATCCGCGTACTGTGGACCTTGGTTAACGTCACTTTCAAATGGATTAAGGATCGGCAGCAACAACGCCCTAGTTTAGGCGTGGCGTTACTGTCAGGATTAACTGGTGTGCGTGGCGCGATCACGATGGCTGGGGTTTTGTCTGTGCCTTACACCTTAGCATCCGGGGCCGCCTTTCCCGAGCGCTCATTGATGTTGTTTATTGCGGCCGGTGTGATCATTTTAAGTTTGTTGATGGCCGTGATCTTTATCCCGCTGCTGACGCGCAGTCATATTGCGATCGCGACGCGGGGCACGGAACCCGCTGCTGATAGTAGTATGGACACCACGGCAGTGACCACCGGTGATTCGAAGATTTCGGAAAGTGAAGCGCGGATCTACACGTTACGTTTGGCGATCAACCGCTTAGAAAGTGAACGTCGTCCAGAAAATCAGCGGGTCGTCTATGATCTGATCACCGAATATCAAGAAATGGTGCGGCGTTTGCAGGCCGCCTATCAGCCAGAGGAGCGTTTGGCGCCTTTTCTCAACGAGGAGCTAACTTTGCGGCGGGTGGCACTGCAAGGTGAAGCTGACGTATTAGCGCAACTTTGGCAGGCAGGTACGATTCAGGAACGTAGCTACCAACAATTTCAAAAGCAGTTACGCAACCGGATGCGAATCGTGGAAAATCTACCGCATAAATTACAGCGCCCGAACTTTTTTACCCGCGTCCATCGGATCGGGACTTGGTTCAGTCACCTGCGCTATAAAATTATTCGGGTGCGTTTTAATGGGCCGTACTATAGTGAACGGTTAATGATCGAAAAAGAAACGGCTAAAGGCGGTATTAAGGCGTTATCCGCTTATTTGAAAAAACCGGAGGCTAAGGCCGCCCATTACAACCGCCAAATTATTTACCAGATTATTGTTAGCTACCGCAATCGTATCGAGCAGGTCAAGCATTTGCATCGGGAACAAAACGGCCAACATTCACGGCGCGCGGATTATGATCGCGCTATGCGGGGCCTGCGCTTTAAAGCACTTGCAGCCGAGCGCAGCGGGATTCAAAGTATGTTGGAGCAAGGTTATATTTCGTGGGCGTTAGCGGCTAAATTACGGCAGTACGTCAATTATTCGGAAAATGCCTTACTGTTAGGCGAAGATGTCGACTAATGGTAGACGGCGCTACCAGCAGTGGTAACGTTGTTCCGTTAAGTTAGCAATGCGGGCGAATTTTGATCATTTGGTATTTTTTAAATTCAAAATTTCTTGGCAAACCAGCAGCGCCAGCAAAAGTAGCCTGTGAAGCTACCTTTACTGGCGCTGTTTAATTATGGATTGTGGGGCAGGTTACTAAATGAATTTAGGTCACCGGTTAAAATTGAACTAAAGTCCGGCCATAATGAGGCGTACCGATAAAATGACTTAAAGCACTAGGCAGTTGACTGAAGGTAACCGTATTTTGTTGCAGTAAGGCCGCATTAGCCGGTTGGAAATCAGTGGCCAAATGTTGCCAGATGGCGCGCCGTTTAGTCGCGGGATAGGCGACGGAATCAATGCCTTGCAGTTGAATATTGCGTAAAATAAACGGTAACGTGGTGGTGGTCAGTTGATTACCGCCGGCATTGCCAGATAAGGCAACGACCCCGTTGTAGCTGATCTGCGGTAAAATGGCGGCTAATAACGAACCACCAACAGCATCGATCGCGCCGGCAAATTTTTGCTTTTGTAATGGTTTTGGTTGCTGCGCCGCTAGTTCATTGGCGCTGATCACATGACTGGCGCCTAACTGCCGTAAGTAATCACCAGCTGCTGAATTGCGACTGACCACAGTCAGCTCCGTATAACCTAATTGATGTAGCATCGCCGTTGCCCAACCACCAACGCCACCAGTACCACCGGTGATCAGCAGCGGCGCGTTTTGCGGTAATTGGGCCTGTAATAGTGTTTGTACGGATAAGGCAGCAGTAAAGCCGGCGGTGCCATACCACATGGCGGCGGCTAGTGTTAATAATGTTGGTAACGGCACTAGCCAGGCCGCCGGTACTGTCAGGTATTCAGCGTAGCCGCCGGGCCAGCTGATCCCGAAGTCAAAGCCGGTCAGCAGCACCTTTTGACCAATGGCAAAGGCAGCACTGGTACTAGCGACCACGGTACCGGCAGCGTCGATCCCGGGGATCTGGGGATATTGGCGGAGAACACCACTACGCGGATTTAACGTTAAAGCGTCCTTATAGTTGATCGTCGAATAAGCGACTTTGACGCTGACTTGATTTGCCGCCAACTCAGGTAATTGCCGGTGAACGAAAGTTGGGCGAACTTGATCTTGTTCTAAATGTAATTCTAGGGCTTGATAGTTCATGCAAAATTCCTCCTTCAGGAAAACGCTTTTTTGCTAAAGTTCTGGAACTAACTAAATAATCACGCGCTTGATCTTACGTTATATTGTAACCTCTTTCATTATCTAGACACAAGCCAACAAATGGTTTAAAAAATAACTGGGATGGCTTATAATTTAAGGTGCTGTGCCCAGTTATTTTTAAGTGGTAACAGTACTTATTTTACCAGTGCAAGGCTTAAATGATCTTTAGAAAAATTAGGAGCCGATCAGAAAAAATTGATCAGCTAATTGCGGCTGACGTTGCAACTTGAACGGGCTGATCTTAGGCCTTAAGCCCAGCGTTAGCAGTAAGGTTGTTAACTGGTCATGGGGCGCAAAGATAATTAAGATTATGCGTTGATTTTTAGAATTCTGAAGCTCAAGTTGAGCAGGTAAGGACTTGCCCAACGATCCCAATAAAACAGCTAAAATACAAGGGAGCGTGACAATTAAGTTGGCCAATACAATTATCAAATTTAGTGGTGTGAACAAGCGTTTCGGGGATACGCTGGCGTTGAAGCAAATTGACTTTGAATTAGAACAAGGGAAATTTTATACGCTGTTGGGTCCTTCTGGCTGTGGCAAGACGACGATTTTGCGGATCCTCGCTGGTTTTACGGATGCCAGTGCCGGTACCATTGAATTTAAAGGGCAAAAAATCAATGATCTGCCTGCAAACAAACGGAAAATCAATACTGTTTTCCAGGATTATGCGTTATTTCCCCATTTGAATGTTTATGATAATGTGGCTTTTGGCTTAGTTTTGAAGAAAACGGCAAAAAAGGTCATTCAAGAAAAGGTTTTAGAAGCACTGCGATTGGTGCAACTATCCGGCTATGAAGACCGGGAGATCAGTGAATTGTCCGGCGGCCAGCAGCAACGCGTGGCGATCGCCCGGGCGATCGTCAATGAACCGGAAGTTTTGTTACTGGATGAGCCGTTATCCGCGCTGGATGCTAAGTTACGGACAGCGATGCAGGTGGAACTGCGGCAGTTGCAACAACGCTTAGGGATCACTTTTTTATTTGTTACGCATGATCAAGGTGAAGCGCTAGCCATGAGTGACGAAATTTTTGTGATGAATAACGGCGCTATTTTACAACAGGGTGATCCGGTGGATATTTACGATGAACCAATCAATCATTTTGTGGCTGATTTTATTGGAGAAAGTAATATTGTGAAGGGACGGATGTTAGCCGACTACCAAGTGGAGATTTTAGGCCATCAGTTTGAATGCTCGGATGCCGGCATGCGGATCAACGAACCGGTGGAAGTTGTTTTACGGCCGGAAGATCTAGTCCTAACATCAATTGAAAAAGGAAAATTGACGGTGACGGTGGATACACAAGTTTTTCGCGGTGATATTTATGAAATTATGAGCCACGATGCCGCCGGTAATGAATGGTTGATCCATTCAGTTCGTAAAACCACCGTCGGCCAGCAAGTGGGGATCTATTTTGAACCGGAAGATATTCACGTAATGCGCTTTGGTGAGTCGGAAGAAGACTTTGACGCTCGTTTGGAAAGCTACGAGGACGATGACCATGAAGAAGTATAATGCGTTCTATAGCGTGCCCTACGTGTTGTGGTTGCTTTTATTTGTTATTGCGCCGCTGTTACTGATCGTTTACCAATCGTTTTTTAATATCAACGGCCAGCTGACCTTAAGCAATTATCAGACTTATTTTGGCTCGGGGACTTATTTACGGATGACGTTTAACTCAATTTGGTATGCGTTTATTATTACCTTGGTCACGTTGTTGATCAGTTACCCAACGGCGTATTGGCTCAGTCAAACGCGCCACAAACAATTATGGTTATTGCTGATCATTTTGCCGACTTGGATCAATTTATTGTTGAAAGCGTACGCCTTCATCGGTATTTTCAGTCAGGCTGGGGCGGCTAATCATTTTCTAGAATTTATCGGCCTTGGTTCACAGCAGCTTTTATTCACTAAAACCAGCTTTATTTTTGTGGCGGCCTATATTGAAATTCCGTTTATGATCCTGCCGATCTTCAATGCTATTGATGAATTGAATCCATCACTGATCAACGCCAGCCGTGATTTAGGCGCCACGAATTGGCAAACCTTTAGTAAAGTGGTCTTTCCCTTGACCTTAAATGGGGTCAAAGCCGGTGTGCAGGCTGTCTTCATTCCGTCACTTTCCTTATTTATGTTGACGCGTTTGATCGGTGGCAATAAGGTCATTACGTTAGGGACGGCGATCGAAGAGCATTTCTTAGTGACGCAAAATTGGGGGATGGGTTCCACGATCGGGGTCGTTTTGATCGTGGCCATGGTCGTGATCATGTTTGCCACCGGTGAACGACGGAAGAAAGGGGGCCACCGCGAATGAAACGTAAGTGGTATGATTGGCGCAATGTTTATTTGTGGTTGGTGTTCCTATTGTTATATGCGCCGATTTTTTATTTGATTTTCTATTCTTTTAATGCCGGCACCACGATGACTCATTTTACTGGCTTTTCGTGGCAACATTATGCGGAATTATTTGCTGATACGCGGATGATCGAGATCGTACTGGATACGTTATTGATCGCTTTACTGTCGTCGCTGTTAGCCACGATCATCGGAACCTTAGGTGCGTTGGCCATTTACGGGATCAAAAAAGTGTGGTTGAAGAATTCAATTTTATCGTTGAATAATATTTTAATGGTGTCTCCGGATGTGATCATTGGGGCCAGCTTTTTGATCTTCTTCACTTTTCTCGGCTTGCGCTTAGGGTTTAGCTCAGTGCTTTTAAGCCATATTGCTTTTTCAATTCCGATCGTGGTGTTGATGGTATTACCTAAGCTAAGTGAAATGAACCATTCGTTGATCGATGCTGCCACTGATTTAGGTGCCACTAACTTGCAGGTACTGACGCGGGTTGTTTTTCCCTTTATCACACCGGGGATCCTAACCGGTTTTTTCATGGCGTTCACTTATTCGCTGGATGACTTTGCGGTGACTTTCTTCGTCACAGGTAATGGTTTTGAAACCTTATCCGTTGAGATCTACGCGCGGGCGCGGCAAGGGATCAGTCTTGAAGTTAACGCGTTGTCGGCGCTGATGTTTCTGTTCTCATTGTTACTGATCGGTGGTTATTATTTCATTGAACAATACAATAGTTCAAAAAAAGAGCGTCGCCGTAATCGGATGGAGGCGAAGTTGATCAAATGAAACGTTTAATCAGTTTTGCCTTAGCCATTATTGCATTTTGTGCGCTGTTAGCGGTAGGTAGTAGCCAGTTACAGAAGTCGCAAGGCGCTAGCAGTAGCGGAACCTTGACCTTGTATAACTGGGGCGATTATATTGATCCGGCGTTGTTGACTAAATTTCAAAAGCAAACGGGCTACAAGGTGCAGGTCGAGACCTTTGACAGTAATGAGGCCATGTTCACTAAGATCCAACAGGGTGGGACCAACTATGATCTAGCTGTTCCTTCTGACTATATGATCCAGAAAATGCATAAGGCTCACTTACTGGTGCCTTTGAATTATAAACGTTTACACGGTTTCAATCATATTGATCCCCATTTTCGTGATCAATCCTTTGATCCAGGTAATCGGTATTCAGTGCCGTATTTTTGGGGGACTTTAGGTATTATTTACAACGATCAAATGGTCAAGGCTAGTGCTGTTCAGCATTGGCGTGATCTGTGGTCACCTAAGTTACGCAATAATATTATGTTAGTCGACAGTGCCCGCGATATTATGGGGATGGCCTTGATCACCCAAGGGCATTCAGTCAATACGACAAATGTGGCGCAGTTGGAGCAGGCCAAGTTGAAATTAGAGGGCTTGATGCCTAATGTTAAGGCGGTAGTGGCCGATGAGATCAAAATGTACATGGCCCAAAATGAGGCAGCAGTAGCGGTTACTTGGTCCGGAGAAGCAGCAGAGATGATGGCCAATAATTCACATTTACATTACGTCGTACCCACTGAAGGCAGTAACCTGTGGTTTGATAATTTAGTGATCCCGAAAACCGCCAAGCACTACAAAGCGATCTACGCCTTTTTGAATTTCATGTTAAAACCAGAAAACGCGGCACAAAATGCTGAATATGTAGGTTACGCCACACCAAATAAGGCCGCCAAAGCTTTGTTGCCTAAAGCAGTCGCTACTGATAAACAGTTTTACCCCAGTGATTCTGTTATCAATAAATTACAAGTTTATGCTGATCTAGGTAACCGCATGGTCGGTATTTATAATGATAAATTTCTTGAATTTAAGATGTACCATCGTTGAACGGTGGGGGATCGGGAAGTTAGTCGCTACGCTAGCGCTTACTTCCCTTTCGTTTTCATAAAAAAACAATTAATAAGATAATTTTTTTATTATGATAATATTGTTTATAGGCTTGGTAGACGTGTTATAATAAACTAAGGGATGAGTTCACAAGTCGAGGTGAATTCTGAAGCTTTTTTCATCATTATTATAGCTAAAGATCGCTTTAGACTGGTAATCTTGGCTATTATGCTTGCTGTAATTATGGTCATCACAATATGACTAAATGAAGCATAAGCCATCAAGGTTGTAACATATCGTTTGCTTTGAGTAAGTGCAGTTGCCAACGTTGCGGCTGCAGTCTTTAGGCTTAGCCCTAAAAGTAATTGCTGTTTTACTCATTTTTTATGCCGGCCACTAAATGATTCCTTTGCTAGGGGGGGAGCTAAAATGCGAAAATTATTATTAAGCATACTTACTTTTGCTGGGGCGCTGATTTTTGCGCTGACAACAAGTGCTGTACAGGCCGCAGTTTTAGGCACCCCCGACTGGAGCGGCGTGACGGCGACATCATTTGGTTATGATGGCACAAAAACTGGGACCTACAAAATAACAACGGATGGCACTTATCTTTATTTTCAAGTTAATATGGGTTCACTCACCAGTAGCATCCCTAATGATTATCAAGTCACAATTGGGAGCAAAGACTTTACGCTGACAACATCAGAAACAAATGGTACGCTGACCCTTTCGGCTAGAGGTGGCGGTACTAATTGGCAAACGATCAGTAACGTTGGTAGTGCAGTTAAAAGCGTTGCTGGTACGTCACCCGTTTTGACAGCTAAGGTCTCGTTGGCAACTTTAGGAGTTAAACAAACCAATTCTGCACAAGCAATTACCTTATCTTGTTATGATCTTGGTTTACAAAAGGCTACCGCAACCTTAAGTGCCGCACCGGTTGAAAGCACGACCGGCAGTGATTCTAATGCTAATTCAACTAGCAATTCTAGTAGTACCACAAGCAGTAGTTCTAGCGCTAACGCGGTTAGTCAGGCTTTAGCTGGTTCAAGTAGTGATCAAGCCACTACTGACTCCGATCAGGCGGCTAATAATAATACTGCAGGCAGTTTAGGAATCACCATTGATGGTGATTTCAGCGATTGGGCCGATAAAGACATGTCGGACATGTACATTACTGGTGATAGTGATAATTTGAAAAAGGCCAGTTTGTTAGCCGATGAAGATAATATTTATTTCTATGTTGCGATGATGCCGAAATTAGGTAACGGCGGTACTAGCGGTTACGCAGATTTTCAGGCTAGTGGTTACCAATTAAATGTTGGCGGTGTGATCTATGATCTTGATTTTAACAATAATTCAACCGTTACCTTAAGTGTTGGTCAAAAACAGGCGGTCACTTTAGGGGTGTATAACGAAAAAACGGCTGCCTACACGGCTTATACCAATGATGCCTACGTCGCCAATAAAAAGTTAACGCAGTATAATGGTTCTGGCCAAGCAGTTACTGGTAATGGCTATGTATTGGAGTGTTCAGTACCGTTTTCGGCGTTAAGTGGGACTTCAAATACGGCTGGGCAAACCATTACTTTGGCTAATAGTAATTTATGGACTGGTAAATTACAGACTACTGGTGGGAGTACCGGGCCAGTTTTATTAGCGGGGGTTGGTTTTGTAATTGCCAGCGTAACGGTGGTTAAGTTAACTGGCAATAAAAAATTGACATTAAAAAGTGCAAGGAGAACCAAATGAATATCTATTTATTGATCGGGATCGTTGTTTGGTTATACATCCTGTCTATTTTAAAAAGAGCTCGGCTTTCGGCCTTTCATTTTATCGTTGGCAGTGGCGGGCTTTTTTTATATTAATTGCGTTAAGTGATCCATACTGGGTTTGGCTGTTTACCCACGCAGTACTCAATGGGATAAGGTGGTTAGGGGACCTGACTGGCATGAGCACTGTGATGGGGCGTTACGGGCTGGTCAGTATCACTAACTCGACTGTACCAGTGACGATGACCATTGATTATGAATGTTCAGGTGTGATCGAGACAACCGCTTTTATTAGTCTGGTTGTTTTTTTGCCAATGTACAATGGTTTTGAACGGATCTTTTTTTCAATCGTGGGGACAGTCTGGATCTACTTGGCGAACATTATTCGCTTGATGTCAGTCATTACAATTGTCCATTTTGGCAGTGGTGATCTGTTCTTTTTAGCCCACTCGATTGTTGGCCGTTTGATTTTTTACATTCTAGTAATCATTTTATACTATGAGGTGTTTACTTACTCACAGCTTTCCCAAGGCCTGTACCGCAGCTTTAGAAACCGGGTTCGCCGACTTAAGCAGCGCTTCAAAGTAACGAAAGGATGACCTCATGATGTTTTACTGGTTACAATTAACGCTTTTTAAAATGGGCTTTTGGTTGACCTGGGCGTTGATACCGATCGTGGTTGAGATCATTCCAGCATTTATTTCCGGAATTCGTTTGTTGGTTAAGGCGTTACACAAAAAAACATTGATCATGCCGGACAAAATGCCCTTTATCTCTCTGCTGGTGCCGGTTTATAATTCAGAAGATACCTTGTTTAATTGTATACGTTCGATTCATGACTCAACATATCCGACTGAATTGATTCAAGTGATCCTTGCTGATAATCAAAGCACTGATGATAGCTTTGGTGCCTTCGAACGGGCGCAAAATGAATTTTCGGACATGAACATGCAGTTGATCCACACACAGCGCGGCAAAGCTTCGGCCTTAAATGCGGCGATCTACGCCAGTATTGGCACTTACATTATCAATATTGATAGCGATGGCGTGCTAGAGAAAAATGCTTTGATGAATATTGTGCTTCAATTTGAAAATGATTATGATGTTGCGGCGTTGACCGGTACCATTTTACCTAAATGGGAAATGATCAAGGCTAAAAAACCGTGGCCTTTAAAACTATTGCAGCATAATGAATATTTTGAATATGCCCAAGCTTTTCTGTCTGGTCGGACGATCGAAGCCAAAAACAATCAACTATTTACGATGTCCGGGGCCTTCTCTGCATTTCGTAAAGAGGCGTTGCTGAATACCTTCATGTACGATACCGCTACTATCGGTGAAGATACCGATATGACTTTTCAGATCCGTGATAAGTTAAAACGTAAGGTATCAATTTGCGCTTCCGCCATTTTCTATATTGAACCGATCCCGAGTCTAGGCAATTTGTACACACAGCGGCAACGTTGGCAAAAGGGCGAGCTTGAGGTGATGCACGCCCATACACAAGACATTGCTGTGCATAAGTTCTTTAGCGATTTTTTGATCCGGCGTATAATGATCGATCATACCTTCCTTTTTCCAAGAATGATTTGGTTATTTGCCAGCATTGCGTTACTATTCTTTCGTTACTCACCAATCATGATGGGTATGTCATATGTTGCTATTTATATTTTATATGTACTGGTAGGTTGGTTAAATTTTATTTGTGTACGCGTATTACTCCGAGATTTTCCAAAAGAAAATAGGTTTTATGGGCGACAATGGTGGGTGCTGCTGACAATGCCACTGTACAACTTTGTCTGTTCGTTTATCCGTTTTGTGGGAACGATCAACGGGATGACCGAAGCTTCGGTCTGGAATTCAGAACGGTTTGATCAGGAAGTGAAGGGTGCAAGTGCTGTGGTCAAAACCGACTGGAAGAATCTGAAAAAGCGTAGGAGGTAAGTACCATGACTTTAATGCACACCTATAAAATCAAGTCGTATGTGAATGCCAGTCACGCAATGCGCTGGGAAGCCGGTGAAGGCAAACAACATACGCATACGTGGGAGATTATTTGCGAAATTAAAAGTAAAAACGATAAAATGATCGTTTTTCGGAATATTGAGCAAGCCATCAAAGAGGTTTTAGATCGTTTCTCCGGAAAATTCTTGAATAAGTTACCTTACTTCAAAGAAATCAATCCCACAGTGGAAAATGTGACCGTGTGGTTATTTAATTTGATCACGCCAGAAATGGAGCAACTGTCAGCCCAATTGATCCGCATCGAGGTTGGTGAATCACCGACGCGGTCGTATTGTATTACGGTTGAGGATGATTGAACGGCAACTGAGCAAAGGTAACTTATAAGTTGGGAATGATAAACAAGCTATGACGAACACGCTATTTAACCTTGGTAATAAAACTTTGACCCGCTTATTTAACGGGTTGTTTTTCTTAACCTTATTATTTGCGGTGACGTCACCGAATATCATTCTTGGCGATAATTGGATCACAGGGGCGGGCACCACCTTATGGACGACTATGTTGGTGATCTTTGCAGTGGCGGTGATCGTTGCGCTGATCACTTATCCCCAGGTCCGAGCGTGGGGGTATCAAGTTTTTATTGGGCAAAAGTTGCGGACTGCCGGTTTGTTATTAGCAGCTGTCGTGCTGTGGCAAATTACGTTTGTGTTAGCCGTTCACCCGCCGATCGGTTTTGATGTAGGCGCAATTCACCAAGCTTTGACCGACACCACTAGTCCAGATATTAGATCTTATTTTAGTCTTTATTACAACAATATTTTGATCCTACTGTTGCAACACTTTCTGGCGACTGTTTTTGGCACTAAATCGTGGTTATTTTTTGATTTTGTTAATTTGTTTTTAGTCGATCTGGCCGCCAGTTTTAATATTTTAAGTATTGCGGTGCTCAATAAGAAAAAATTAGCGGCCGGGATGTACTTGCATGCCTGTTGGTTGGTGATTTTCCCCATGATCATTGTGCCTTATACGGATACTTGGGTATTGCCGCTGGTGTCAGGCTATTTGCTGAGTTACGTTGTATTAGCTCATGGGCGGTTTAAGCTGCCAGTGCGGGTGCTAGCCGCGGTGTGTTTTGGTTTCTTGGCGGCCACGACTTATTTTATGAAACCATCGGCCATTGTTGGTGTGATCGCGATTGGCTTAGTTGAATTACTGTATTCATTGCGGCAAAGCTATTCGGCCCAACAGTGGCGCAGAGCGCTAGGCTTGATTTTATGTGCAACGCTGGTTTTAGGTGGCAGTTACCTAGGTGAAAAACACATTTTAGATCAGCAAACGTATTTGCCGGTTAATACGCAGCGTTCCGTGCCACCATTACATTTTATCGCCATGGGTCTTTCAGGCGACGGGGGCTATAATCCTAAGGATGCCCTAGCAATGGCGGTTATTCCAACGAAAAAGGGCCGCAATGCTTATTCTAAACAGTTGTTGATCAAACGGTTAAAACAAAAAGGGGCGTTAGGCTACGTTACTTTCCTATTTAAGAAGCAGCGTAACAATACCGCTGACGGCACTTTTGCGTGGGTCAAAGAAGGCCACTTTATCAATGAAGATCCCCGGCCAACCGGCACTGGTTTTACTGGCTTACTGCAACAGTTTGTTTATTTATACGGAACGCATTTAGGTGATTTTCGGTTTATCGCCCAAATTTGGTGGCTCATTTGGCTCGTTTTGATTGCTTTTGGTTGGCGTGATCAAACTAAAATCGTGCAGGTGCTGCGGTTAATGATCATTGGTGGTTTTATGTACTTGTTATTATTTGAAGGCGGGCGCAGTCGTTACCTGATCCAGTTTTTGCCAGCCTTTATCTTATTGGCGACGTTGGTTTACGATCAAACTTTCGCCTTTTTTAAGCGCACTTATCAGTGGGCTTACGCGCTAAAACCCGTTCATAGCGATCAGTAGTTGGTATTGAAGTCAGTTTGGAGGCGTTTTACTAAGTGGATACAAGTAAAAGCAATAAACGCTTGACCGTGGTTGTGCCTTGCTACAATGAAGAGGCAGTTTTACCTGAAACGGTCAAACAATTAACTAAGATTTTACAAGAATTAATTGCGGCCCAGCAAATTAGCAAAGAAAGTCGGCTACTTTTTGTTAATGATGGTAGTCATGACCGTACTTGGTCACTGATCACGACTTATAGTCAAAAAATGCCGTGGCTCACCGGTATTAAATTTAGCCGTAATTTTGGTCATCAAGATGCTTTGTTAGCCGGTATGACTGTGGCCGCCGATCATGCCGATATGGTGATCACAATTGATGCGGACCTTCAGGATGATGTGAACGCGATCCCTAAAATGGTTGCTGCCTATTATGCTGGCTATGATGTTGTTTATGGTGTGCGCAATAATCGGGATACGGATACCTTTTTTAAGCGGCGCTCGGCGTTGGCTTTTTATAGTTTGATGCGCCGTTTAGGGGTCGATATGGTGCCTAATTCAGCTGATTATCGTTTGTTAAGTCAGCGCGCGGTTAAAGGCTTATTAGCTTTTAAAGAACGTAATTTATTTTTAAGGGGGATCGTTCCGTTGGTGGGATTTCCAGCAACTAAGGTCTATTATGCGCGTAAAGAACGATTCGCCGGCACCTCTAAATATCCACTGCGGAAAATGATCAAGTTTGCGTTTGATGGGATCACGTCGTTTTCCACGGTACCGATTCGTTTGATCATGAATTTAGGTATTTTGTTGGTGATCGTGGGCATTGGGTTATTCATCTATACTTTGATCCAAACTAGTCGGGGCTTAGTTGTTTCTGGCTGGGCCTCACTGATGACTTCGATTTGGATGTTAGGTGGGGTGCAATTGATCTGTACTAGCATGATCGGTGAATATGTGGGTAAGATTTTTATTGAAGTGAAGCAACGGCCCCGGTACACGATCGAAGAGGAAAGCTATACGGATTCGTTTGCGCCGGAGCAACGGCATTTACGAACTGATGAAAAAAACGCCCCCGTAGCTTGAATTGATCAAGTACGGGTGATCAGAACTGGCACGCAATTAATGGGGGAATATTATGGGAATCTTTATAAGGCACGTGCTTGATCGAATGATTTTAGGGTTAGTGGCCCTAACTTTAGTAGGCGCCATGGTTTCTACTAATCTAATTAATACACGTCAGTTTGGACTGATTTTGACCACAGTATTCGTGCTTGCGTTTATTTTGATTGGGCTGCGTGTGCCCCAGGCGCGGCTAATTAAGTGGCTAGCTTGGCTTAAGCAGCCGTGGTTTTTAATTCTGCTGGTTAGTGGGTATCAAATCGCCTTACTGATCGGTTTGTCCACTCAAGTGGGCTACGATGCCGGCACCGTGCTCAGTACGGCAATGGGTGCGCACAATGATTATTATTTTTCAGTTAATCCCAACAACTTAGGGTTATTATTTATTGAGCGGGTACTTTTTTTACTGGCCCAAGCTTTAGGTTTAGCTAATTTCAAATTGATATTAAACGGCGTTAATTTAGTTTTGATCGATGCCGCCATTTTTTTGATCGGCTTGACTTTGAAAACTTATTTACATAAAAAACAGCACTGGTCCTTGTTGCCATTGTGTTTCTTGTTAGCACCGTGGATCGTTGTATTTTATAGTGATACGGCGGTCTTAGTGTTTGTCGCGCTCATGATCTTGCTAGTTTACACCGGGGCACAACGGGTCAAACAGCCTGCTTACCCACTTAAAAAGTTGATCGGGTTCAGTTTACTGTTTGGTGGGGCCACGTTTTTTGCTTATATTTTGAAACCTAGCGCAATTATTTTTGTGCTTGCGGTGGTGCTTGAATTGCTCTATTGCTTGGTTTGGTCGCCGCAAAAACAGTATTGGCGTGCATTGCTGTTTAGCCGCCGAGTTTTAATATTGTTCGCAGTCACGTGGCTGACTTTTGGTGGGCTAAAATTAACGGAACAAGTTATTCTGAGTCAACAAACTTTGGTGAGTGTTAATCAGGAAAAAGCCATGTTGCCTAGTCATTTTGTTTTAATGGGGATGAATCCCAAAACTGGCGGCGGCTATTCTGGAGCTGACTATAATCGTAGTTCCAGTTATCCGGATCCTAAGTCACAACAGCGTGCTAATCTCCGTTTGATCAAACAGCGCTTACAGCATTTTGGGGTTGTTGGCTACATTAAATTTCTAATTCATAAGAACTATAACAATAGTAGCGATGGGACACTTGGGTGGTCTAATGATAATCAGTTAGGTGAGCCTTCGTTAAAGCAACATCATTTCATTCGCTCATTTTTCTTTATCTATGGTTCCCGGCAGGCCGTTTATTTCGTTGCTGCACAAATTATTTGGATCGGTATTCTGCTGGGGGTTATTTTTAGTTGGTTAGATTCATCTGTTTTTGCGCGTAGCTTGCGGCTATCATTATTTGGCACTTTATTGTTTTTACTATTGTTTGAAGGTGGCCGTTCCCGGTATTTGATCCAAGCACTGCCAATGATCTATATTCTGGCGGTTATTGGCTGGACCCGCGTTGGGGCAAGCCACCTGTTAACACTTGATTGGCGCGTTGGTGATCGGCTGGTCACGCACCTGTTTAGACGTAGGGAGTATTGACCTAAGTCATTTTCACGGAATAAATGAGGTTAATTATGCAAATAAAATTAAGCAAAATGATCGATCGCATTCTTTTGGCATTCTTTTTTCTAACTTTTGCCGGTACATTAGCTTCAAATAATTTAAATGGGCAAATTTTAGGTTGGGGAATAGTCTATTTGCTGCTGATTGATGGGTTATTGGTAGTAGGCAAGCGGTATTTACCGGCTAAAGGGCAAGTGCTGTGGTCAGCGATCAAGCGCGTATTCAAATCAAAATGGCTTTTGATCGGCCTAACTGGCGTCTACCAAATTAGTCTGATCTATACTTTAGCTGGTGAAACTGGCTTCGATACAGGCATCGTTAAATGGGGTGCCCAGAGTACTTCGATTCCTGCCGAAAGTTACTTATATAATTATTTTTCTCATTATCCTAACAACCTAGGCCTGTTATTTTTTGAGCGGTTGGTCTATCGAGCGACAAAGTTTTTCGGGCTGACCAATTATACAATTGTACTTGATGTTATTAATTTACTGGCAGTAGATATTGCCCTTATTTTGATTAGTTTTGTTTTGCGCCAGCAACTAAAACGAACGGTTAGGTGGGTCTTGCTACCGTTGATTTTGTTGCTTTCACCTTGGATCGTGATCGTTTATACAGATACCTTGATCTTGCCTTTTATTGCAGGCATCATTTTGCTGCTGAATCATTTATTTGCATCGTGGCAAACGGAAGCTAAAATAAATTTTAATTTAATGGGGCAAGCTAGCCTGTTAGGGCTGATCACTTGGAGTGCCTACCGGCTAAAGCCTAACGCACTGATCATTGTGCTGGCGTTTTTGATTGAACTCGGGCTCGTCTTGTGGTCTAAGCAGGTCAAAATCAAGCCGCAGAAATTATTGGTGACGGCGGGTTTGTTTGTTATATTCTTTGGCGGTTGTCAATTGCTGGCGCAAAATAAGCTTAAGCACCAAACGTTTGTGCCGATCAATTCAGCGATCCAAGAATTACCCAGTCACTTTATCATGATGGGGATGAATAAGGCGACAACTGGCGGTTATTCACAGGCGGACTTTCTCTACAGTACGCAATATCCAACCCAGGCTAGTCAACAAAAGGCCAACTTCAAACGGATTCGCCAGCGTTTCGGAAAATTCGGCGTGTTAGGTTATCTAAAATTTTTAGTGGTTAAAAATTACGCTAATACCAGTGACGGAACGCTTGGTTGGCTAAATGAAGGCGACTTTTTTAGTAAACCCAATTTAAAAAAGCACGCGTTTATGCGCAGCTTCTTCTATAATTTTGGGTCGCGGTTAACGATCCAGCGAACGATTGACCAAGTTTTATGGATCTTGATCATGCTCGGGGTCGTTTTTAGCTTTTTAGAACGTTCTTTTCTGTGTCGGGTTTTACGGATGACCTTTTTCGGCCTATTAGTTTTCTTGCTTTTCTTCGAAGGTGGGCGGGCGCGCTACATGATCCAATTTTTGCCGGTGATCTATAGTTTAGCGGTGGTCGGTTGGTGGCGAACTTGGCAATTTTTGCATGAAAATAAATTCATTACTTGCCGGGGATTAAAGTCACTGCCAGGCCACCATAACTAGCGAACAAAAAAGCCATCATTCAAGGTTAACCTTGATCAGATGACTTTTTTTCTAGTTCCAGTGCATTCGGCGTTGTTTGTTTAAAGAGTTGTAGGCAGACATAAGTGACCAATTGGATCAAGGTCATCAAGAAAACAAAAATTAGCATACGTGGCTGCCACATATCCAATAATGGTTGGATAAATTTTGTCGGTTCTAGAATAATATAGATCGAATGGAGCCGTAAAAAGCGACCGATAAAAATGCCGACAGAAGTCAAAAAGGTGATCAGCACCACTAAACTAGTTTTGATCAAGGTCGTGTCCGGAAAACGCAGGCGGACGATCACCGCCTGGATAGTGTGTTCCATGCTCCAAAAGCCTAGCAAAGTGCAACTAAGAGCGGCCACCGTTAAGTTCGTGTAGGCGAGCCACATCCGTAAACTAAAGCGGATCAAACCAGTAGCTGGATCATAGGGATGCAGCAAGGACAAGTGAAATAGATCAGTTAACAAATAAGGGGCGTTAGGGTAGAATAACAGCCAAAACACGACCAGTAACCAGAAAAATAATGCTGAACGTGGTTGATGCTGATCATAGTGAAAGGCGATTTCAATTGGGATATAACCAAGAAAAGTATTAAGCAAAACAAAACGAAATGGCGCAACCGCGAAGAAATAAAGATAAACAAAAAACAAAAGAAATGCACCGCGCACGAACCAACGATAGCGTTGGGCCATAGAAATCACCTCCACAAAAGGTTCTTAAGCTCTATTTTAACAAATTTACTGGCTGGTGGCTGCGAATTGGACTGAATTTTCCTGGGTGGGTGTGATCTACATTGCCAGCGCCGCTAAAAGGTTGCTATTAGTGCACCTAATAATCACTCAGCAAGATAGTGCTGTTCGTGCTATAATAAAACGCGAGTTTACAAAAATGGGGGTAGCTGCATGTCTTTAAATTGGAGTGACTTGCTGACCTGGAGTAATTTTGTCAACGTCCTTGATGTTTTGGTCGTTTGGTATTTTGTTTACAAACTGATCATGTTGGTTCGCGGCACCAAGGCTGTTCAGTTACTCAAAGGGATCGTCGTCATTGTGGTGATCAAATTGATCAGTTGGGGCATTGGCCTGCGCACGGTGTCGTACATCATGGATCAAGTCATTAACTGGGGCGTTATTGCCAGTGTGATCGTTTTTCAGCCGGAAATTCGGCGCGGTCTGGAACATTTAGGCCGGGGCTCTATTTTTACGCGCAATCGCAATCAAAATGAAAAAGAAAATCAGATGATCGCGGCTTTAGATAAGGCGATCCAATATATGTCGAAGCGGCGCATCGGCGCTTTGATCACGATCCAAATGAACACTGGTTTAGAAGATTATATTGAAACTGGGATCGACTTAAACGCCGATGTGACCGGTGAACTGTTGATCAATATTTTCATTCCCAATACGCCGCTGCACGATGGGGCGGTGATCATTCAAGATGGTAAGGTCGCCGTGGCCGCTGCTTACTTGCCCCTTTCGGAAAGTAATTTGATTCCGAAAGAGTATGGGACGCGGCACCGTGCGGCAGTCGGGATCAGTGAAGTCACTGATGCGTTGACGATCGTTGTGTCGGAAGAAACTGGCGGCGTGATGATCACCCGGAATAGTGAAATGCTGCAAGAATTGACGCAAGAAGATTATTTGAAATATTTGCGGCGGGCCTTAGTTAAACCCGAAACCCCACAGCGAAATGGCGTGCAAGAATTTATTGACGGCATTATCAAAGGGGGGACCCGCAAATGAATGGCTTCAATAAGTTTTTCAACAGCCCATTAGTTTACCGGATCCTCGCGCTGGTTTTTGCCATTATGTTATTTGGCTACGTTAATATTGACCGGATCAATTCGACCCGGGAAGCGACAACCAGCAGTACCACAATGTTGGCTAATAAAAGCCGCACCTTAAAGGTCCCGTTGCAGATCAACGCGGATACAGATAAATATTTTATCACCGGTTATCCAGAGAAAGTCAAGATCAACATCGAAGGACCTAGTGCTTTAGTAACGGCAACAGCCAACACGCAGAATTTCAAGATCATGGCAAATTTGGAAAAATTAGGCGTTGGCAAACATACAGTTCGGCTGACGCAAGAGGGCTTGAATAAGGAATTAGGTTACCGGATCGTGCCCAACACGATTAAAGTTAATATTCAGGTCAAGGCCGCCAAGCGTTTTCCGATCCAAGTGAAATTTAACAAGGCTAATTTGGCGCAAGGCTATACCAGTGGTGATCCTGAATTAAGCCAAAGCACTGCGGTAGTCACTGGCTCAAAGGCAGAGATCGATTCGATCAACTCGGTGGTCGCTAATGTGAACGCCCAAAATAACTTGACCACGGATCTTACCCAGCAAACCACTTTACAGGCGCTGGATAAACATGGCAACACAGTCAACGCCCTGCTTGATCCAGAGACGGTTAAGGTGACGATCCCAGTTATGCGGCCAACTAAGAAGGTGGCGCTCAGTCTGAAGCAAACCGGTAGCGGCGATAGCGACAAAACTTATCAGTTGTCCAGTGACGTGCATAACGTGACCTTAACAGGTGCACAAACTAGTCTTGATAAGATTTCTACTTTAGCCTTAAATGTGTCGGTGACGGATATTTCTAGTACCACCACGAAAACGATCACGGTACCAACCAGTAATGGTGTGACGGCTGATCCAGCGACGGTCAAGGTCAAAATCACTGTCAGTGATAGCGATACAGAAAGTTCGTCGGCTGCATCCAGCAGCGCTAGCAGTCGTGATGCTGCCAGTTCAAGTGATAGTAGTAGTCAACAATCCAGTAGTTCAAGTGACAGCTCAAGTAGTGCTGATAGTAGTAGCGAAAGCGCCAGCAGCTCGTCCAGTAGCAACTGATATTTGAATAGGAAATGAGGAATTTAAACATGGGTAAATACTTTGGAACAGATGGTGTGCGCGGTGTGGCTAATCAAGAATTAACGCCAGAATTGGCTTTTCGAGTGGGCCGTACTGGTGGCTATGTTCTAGCACAAGCACAAGAAAATAAAACTAAGAAGCCACTAGTTTTGGTTTCCCGTGATACACGGATCTCCGGGCAATTATTACAACAATCATTGATCTCCGGTTTGCTATCTGTTGGCATCGAAGTTTTAGATCTTGGCATTATTTCCACGCCAGCAGTGGCCTATTTGACCCGGATCCAAGGGGCGGCAGCTGGGGTTCAGATCACCGCTTCCCATAATCCGGCAGAATATAACGGCATCAAGTTTTTTGGCCCGGATGGGTTTAAATTACTGGACGAACAAGAAGCCCAAATCGAAGCCTTGTTGGACGCACCTGAAGATAAACTGCCACGGCCGGCGACAACGGGTTTAGGGACGCTGGCTGATTATCCAGAAGGTATGTTGAAATACATTCAGTTCTTAGAACAAACCTTACAAGAAGATCTTTCTGGGGTAAATGTGGTTATTGATGCTGCCAACGGTGCGACTTCTGGGATCGTTAACCGGTTGTTTGCTGATCTAGAGGCTGACTTCACGACGATCGCGACGAAACCAAACGGGACGAATATTAATGATGGGGTTGGTTCGACTCATCCCGAAAAATTGGCTGCTAGTGTGGTTGAGCAGCAGGCCCAGGTCGGTTTGGCCTTTGATGGTGATGGTGATCGTTGTATTGCCATCGATGAATTAGGCAACATTATTGACGGGGATAAAATTATGTTCATTCTCGGTCAATATTTTGCTAGCCGGGGCCGGTTGAAGCAAGATACGGTGGTCACAACAGTGATGAGTAACCTTGGTTTGTATAAGGCCTTAGCGGCCGCTGATCTCACGTCGAAACAAACCAAAGTTGGTGATCGCTATGTGGTCGAAGAAATGCGCGAACAAGGTTATAACCTAGGTGGCGAACAATCTGGCCACGTGGTTTTATTTGATTACAATACCACTGGTGATGGCCTATTAACGGGAATCCAGTTATTGAACGTTATGAAGCAAACTGGTAAAAAGTTGTCCGAACTGGCGGCACCGGTTAAGACTTACCCGCAACGGCTAGTTAACATTAAAGTGGTCGATAAGAAACAAGCTTTAGCGGACCCTGAGATCAAATCGGTGATCGATACGGTTGAAAAAGAGATGAATGGCGAAGGCCGCGTTTTAGTTCGTCCTAGTGGAACGGAGCCTTTATTGCGGGTCATGGCGGAAGCAGAAACACAAGAAAAAGTGGATCAATACGTTGAACGGATCGCCACCGTTGTCCGGGAGCGCGTCGGGATCAAATAATGGTTTAAGGATTTGCAATGAAAATTGTCAATAGGTAGACACTATATTTAGTGGTCGCGTTGCGGCCGCTTTTTATTTGGCCTGAAAGCAAGGGATTATTTTTGGACCAATTAAACTTTTTTAAGGAAATTTAATTAGTGAAATTATTGACAATCTGCTTATAATCAACTATATTTATATCTGTTTCCAATAACAATAACCTGAAAGGAAGTCTATACCAATTTTGAAAACGGAATAGCGCCAGGGCCACTTTTTAGTGGTTGACGAGGAGGGAGTTTATCGACGATCGGCGGGTGACTCCAGGGTCTGCACTCTACAGAGTTTAGGTTAAAAACAAGTGTAAGCTTGCAACAGAGCCTAACTCAAGCAGTTGGAAACATATACAAACAAAAATAAACGAGAGAAGGATGTTGTATATGTGCGGAATTGTTGGTGTCATTGGTAAAAAAAATACGGTCGAGATTTTATTAAACGGCCTTAAAAAATTAGAATATCGTGGTTATGATTCAGCCGGGATCTACGTCAATGATCAAAGTGGTCATGATTATTTGATCAAAACCAAAGGCCGGATCGCGGCGCTTGAAGCTAAAATTGGCGCAGAGGTAGCGGGTACAATGGGCATCGGGCATACCCGGTGGGCCACACACGGGGTGCCTAGTGATACTAATGCGCATCCCCATGTTTCTACAGATGGCCGCTTCTATTTGGTTCATAATGGGGTGATCAATAACTTTGCGGAATTGCGTGATCAATATTTAGCTGACGTTGATTTGGTTAGCCAAACAGATACTGAAGTTGTCGTTCAGCTGATCGCCCATTTTGCAGCCACCGAAAATTTATCTGGTAAGGAAGCTTTCCGGAAAACATTGACCTTGTTGGATGGATCATATGCGTTTTTATTAGTCGATCGAACACAGGCCGATAAACTTTATGTTGCTAAAAATAAAAGTCCTTTATTGATCGGAGTAGGTGACGGTTTTAATGTTGTTTGCTCTGACGCAATGGCAATGTTGGCCGAGACTAAAGATTTTATTGAATTACATGATGGTGAAATGGTGACCGTTACTAAAGAAAATGTGACCATTGAAACCGTGGCGGGCGAACCCGTTAATCGTGCGTCCTACCATGTTGATATGGATGCCAGTGACACCGAAAAGGGACCTTTCCCATTTTATATGTTAAAAGAGATCAATGAACAACCAGCCGTTTTGCGGCGTTTAGTTCAAGATTATTTAGATGAATCCGGTAAGCCAGTGATCGAAGTCGATTTATTAAAGGCGCTTGACCAAGCGGATCGGCTGTATATCTTGGCTGCCGGCACGAGTTACAATGCCGGCTTAGCGGCTAAAGCTGTTTTTGAAAAATTAGCTGGGATCCCAGTTGAAGTTGGTTTGGCCAGTGAGTTTGGCTATAATACACCATTGTTGTCCAAAAAGCCCTTCTTCTTATTCCTTTCCCAAAGTGGTGAAACCGCTGATAGCCGCCAAGTTTTAGTTAAGGTCAATCAATGGGGCTACCCAAGTTTGACCATGACCAACGCACAAGGCTCAACGCTTTCACGTGAAGCCACTTACACCATGTTGCTCAACGCTGGCCCAGAGATCGCCGTTGCCTCCACTAAGGCATATACGGCACAGATCGCTTTACAAACGATCTTGGCGAAGGCCTTAGGTGAAAAGCGCGGTGTGGCAGCTGCGACCGCCTTTGATGCACGTAAACAATTAGGGTTAGTGGCCAATGGGATGCAGACAATCATTGATGAAAAAGATTTCATCAATCAGTTGGCTCAAAATTATTTGGCAACGACGCGCAATGCATTTTATATTGGTCGGGGCTACGATTATGCGGTTTCGTTGGAAGCAGCATTGAAGTTAAAGGAAATCTCTTACGTTCAAGCTGAAGGCTTTGCTGGCGCGGAATTAAAACATGGTACAATTTCGCTGATTGAAGAAGGCACGCCGGTTTTAGCGATCATGACTGATAAACGTGTGGTTAGCCATACACGCGGTAATGTTCAAGAAGTACGTGCACGTGGCGCGCACGTCTTGACGATCGCCATGGAAGCTGTTGCAAATAAGGACGACAATATTATTTTAGCTGATGTTGATGCGTTGATCTCGCCGTTATTAAGTGTGGTACCAACACAATTATTGGCTTATTATACCAGTCTAAATCGCGGCTATGATGTGGATAAACCCCGTAACTTAGCTAAAGCCGTAACCGTTGAATAAAGCTAAACTAAAAATCGAGCGCAAAAGCTCGATTTTTTTGTGTGAAATTACCTTTTTATGGCGGGTTATGCTAAATTAGATTGAAGTCATTAAATTTCTAAGGATGTGAGTCGTATTAAACGTTTTTCACGCGATAATTGGTGGTTAGTGCTGTCACTAGGAATCATGATCTTACTTTTCATCAGTTCATCAGAAACTTATAAGCAACAAACCTCGGTTCCGTTTTTAGAGCATTGGTTACACAATCAACCATTTAAAGCGCAACTGTCCGGGATTTCCTTCAAATATGTGGGTCAAGAAGTCAGTATTGCCAGCAGTGGCTACTATAAATTTATCGAGTTCTTTATTCGCAAAGGCGCGCATTTTGGCAGCTACTTTTTAATGGGGCTAGGCGGCTATATGGGTTACCGTAACCGGATCAAGCAAACAGGACTGACGATGATCGTTGTTTGGTTAGCGGCCACCGGTTACGCTGCACTGGACGAATTTCACCAAAGTTTGACTGGCGGTCGGACGCCGTTGTTCCAAGATGTTTTGTTGGATGCAAGTGGCGCATTGACTGCAATTGTGTTGGCCTGGCTGTTCATTAAATTTTGGCGGCGCCGCGGCAAAAAAGCCGTCTAAGCGCTTGATTGCGCTTGCTGCATCTGCTACTATATATTAGGTGTCTTTTAATAGCGCCACATTATTTTTAAGATAAAGGAAAGAGGGACATAACATGTCAGGACATTCAAAATGGCATAATATCCAAGGCCGTAAAAACGCCCAGGATGCTAAGCGTGGAAAAATTTTCCAAAAAATATCTCGCGAGTTATACATGGCTGTAAAAGCTGGGGGTCCTGATCCTTCATCTAACCCCCAATTACGCTTGATCATGGATAAAGCACGGGCCGCTAATATGCCAAAAGATAACGTTAAACGGGCTGTTGATAAGGGCTCAAGCTCAGATACAGCTAATTATGATGAAGTAACTTATGAAGGTTATGGTCCTGGTGGCGTTGCTGTTCTAGTTCACGCCTTGACCGATAATAAAAACCGGACCTCATCTAGCGTGCGTGTTGCGTTTACCCGTAATGGTGGCACTATGGGTGCAGCTGGTTCAGTGTCTTATATGTTTGATCGGCGCGGTTTGATCGTGATCGAACGTGAAGGCTTAGATGTAGATGAAGACCAAATGCTGGAAGATGTATTGGAAGCTGGCGGCGATGACATGCAAACAAGCGACGATGCTTTTGAGATCTATACTGATCCTAAGCAATTAGCCGCTGTACGCGATGCTTTAGAAGCTAAAGATTATACTTTGGCCACTGCTGAGTTGACGATGATCCCAGAAAACACAACGCCAGTTCCACCAGAAAAAGCAGAACAATTTGAACGCATGATCGATCTTTTAGAAGACGATGATGATGTTTCTGAAGTTTATTATGCTGGTGAATTACCAGAAAATACTGAAGCCTAAACGCTTGTCAGTTGTTACTAATGTCAGTCGCTACACCGCAAAATAATTGCGGTGTATTTTTTTGTCCAAATAAATACGCTTTGCGCTGCGTATATTAATTAATAGCAAGTCGAAATGGAGGTGAGTTTTTGTCAGTTGCTAAAATGGTCACTGAATTATTACAACAGTGTGTGGCTCAGCAGGCCAGCGATCTTTATTTTTTACCCTATCAGCGCTCCTATCAGTTACAGTTGCGCACCACATCTGGTATTACTTTATTACGCACCTTGCCAGTGGAACAAGCCAAAGAGTGGCTGAACCATCTAAAATTTACTGCTAAAATGGCGCTAAGTGAAACGCGCCGACCGCAATTAGGCGCACGGCAGATCGAACTTGACGGGCGGACAATTTTTCTACGCTTATCAACTGTTGGCAATTTTCAGAACCAAGAGTCCCTAGTGATCCGTTTTATTTACACCCAGGCCGCCCAGATTCAGTATGTGTTTCCCCAGCAATTTGATCAATTGACGCAGTTGTGCTGCCAGCGTGGTTTAGTTGTGTTTGCCGGCCCCACCGGTTCCGGTAAAACCACGACTTTGTATCAATTGGCGACCACATTGGGTACTGGGAAAATGGTGATGACCATTGAAGATCCCATCGAAGTTTTTCAACCTGATTTTTTACAATTACAAGTCAATGAAGCTGCAGGAATGACCTATGCTCAGCTATTAAAGGTTGGTTTGCGCCATCGACCGGATATTTTGATCGTTGGTGAAATCCGGGATGAGCAGACGGCTAAGGTAGCGGCGCAGGCGGCGTTAAGCGGGCACTTAGTTTTAAGTACGGTGCACGCCCGAACAGCTAGACAAGTAGTGACGCGTTTAAACGAATTAAGTGTTGCCCCAGCCACCCTTAATGCTTGTTTAGCAGGCATCAGTTACCAACGCCTGTTACCGACCACTACTGGTGCGGCCGTTTTATTTGACCTTTATGACCCGACACAAGGAGGCACTGATCATGAATCAACGTGGCAATCAAGTTTGGCGCAAGCGGTTGGGGTGGGTAAGATCAATGCCGCAACTGCGCGGACCTTTAAGCATGGCTAGGCAAGGGACACGTTTTCAGGCGGACTTTTTCAGTTTATTGGCGGATTTATTATTAGCTGGATTCTCTATTGCGCAAAGTATTCAATTTATGCAGGTTTTGCTACCGCAATATGCGCAGCGTTTAGATCAATTAAGTGAAGCACTGCGTAATGGGGCCGATTTAGCGACCGGGTTTCAAGCAATCGGCGTTGATCAGGATATCGTGAACCAAATCCGTATTACGCAAGAGCATGGTGATCTAACCGATTCATTGACGCAGATCGGCCGGTTATTAGCTGAAAAAATTCAACAACGCCAGCAGCTCCAGCGCTTATTACGTTATCCATTATTGTTGTTAGGGTTAGTTGCCGGATTATTAGCCGTTGTACGTTTTTTGATCGGGCCACAATTACGCCAGTGGCAGCTTAGTTTAGATCATGAAGTTCTACTTTACTGGCTGATCTTTATTGGTTTATTAGTGGGGCTATTTTTATTATTGATCGGGCGGCTGGTACAGGTCTACCGGCAGCATGATCCGCTGAAAAAAGCTCAGGCCCGTATTCGTTTACCGTTGCTAGGCAAAACATACCGCTATTATTATCAGTATTATCTGCTGTTTAATTTAGCAATTTTGTTAAAGGGCGGCCTTGATCTACAGGCAATCTGTCGCTTATTAAAAACACTGGCACCTAATAGTTTGCTCTACTGTTTAGGCCAACAGTTGGAGCCACAATTAGAGGCTGGAGTTGCCTTAAGCACGATTATCAGTCACCAACCTTTATTGCCAGCAGAATTAAATTTATTTGTTCGCAAAGGCCGTTCTTTAGACCACCTCAGTGATGAATTGTTGATGACCGCCCGCCTAACTTACCAGAAAATGCTGGCCAGCTTAGCTAAGTTGGCGACTTATGTGCAGCCGTTGTTGTTTGCCGTGATCGCATTATTGATCATCGGCGTGTATTTAAGTTTGTTACTACCGATGTACCATATGATGGAGGGATTATATTGATGACGAAAAAAGTATGGGCTAAGCCACAAAAAGCGTTTACGTTAATTGAAATGGTAGTTGTACTTTTCATAATTACTTTGTTGATCCTAATTATTTTGCCTAATGTCGGTGCACAACGTAAAAAGGCCCAGACAACAGGAGACGATGCCTTTAGAACGACCATTGAAACGCAACAGCAACTTTATCAAAATGAGCATGACGGCAAAATGCCAACTTTGCAGGAACTAAAAACGGATGGCTATTTGACTGAACGCCAATTCGAACGGGCGCAGAAACTTGGCGACGTCAAGTGATGCGCCACACTGGATTTACCCTGCTAGAAGCGGTTGTTGTTTTAGGATTAGTTGCTGGGTTTGCCCTGATTCCGCTTACCCAGTTTGGACCACTGCGGCAGCATTACACTGAACAAATTTTCTTTAATAGCTTTGACCAAGAATGGCGCGAACTGCAAGCACGAGCTTTATTAAATCAAGAACATACCCAGATTCAATTTTATGCGGATCAGATTACCTTTCGTGCATTTGTCGGCAAACAACGGGTGGCAACGCGGACGTTGGCGTTACCGGCAGGGATGGTGGTAGATACACAGGATATTTTTATTGATCCGCCAGGCCATATGGGACCACGAGAAATTCAGTTTAATTCACATTACTTCGGGCACACGACAGTTATTAAACCACAAATGGGGTGGGGAATTTATGAATAAGCGACCAGCCTTTATTTTAGCCGAAAGTATCTGCGCGTTAACGGTGATCGTGCTTGGACTTTATACTTTTAATACCACCTTCCAACAGTTTATTTTAAAACTACAACAGCAGCGGCAAGCAACTGATCAGACGCAGGTGCTGTGGGTCGCAGCCCAGCATCATGCGCAAGACAAACCACTGACACAATTAAAAGTTAACGGCCGGACTTATCCAGTACAAATAAAGGCTAAGCAGATCGATATCGGTCAGGGAGCAGCGCATGTTGAAATTACGTGGTAAGGTGCGACCAGCATTTACATTACTAGAAACATTGGTAGCATTGCTCGTTTTTGGGGTCACGTTAAGTTTATTGCAAACTGAGTTGCAAGCAATACCCCAGGTGGTGACCAAAACTTTTATTGAAGAAGATATTCGGTGGCATTTGGCGACGCATCAGCTAGACACCTTTATTGCTGGCGCAACCTTTGAAAAAGTGACCACTAACAAAGTTTATTTTTATCAACCGGCAAAGAAAAAACATTATCGGGTGGAGCCTTACAAGCAGATGATTCGTTTGATGGGAACTACTTATGGTCATATGCCACTGTTAAATGGTGTTACACAGGCTAAGCTGACTTATCAAAAGCCATTTGTACAGCTAACAGTAACGATGCAAAGTGGCCACTGTTACCAAAGTGATTTTTATTTACCAGCGGAGGTAAACAAATGAAGCAACGACCAGCAAGTTTATTATTATCAGCTTGTTTATTCTTAAGTTTATTACTATTGTTGCTCCAAGGTTATCTTCAAGTTTATGCCCGCCAAGTCAGTACACTGCAATTGGCTGAAGAAAGCTATCAGGTGAAAAGTTTGATCATCTTGGCTCAGGCGCGTCAGGCTCAAGGTGAAAATAAAACTTGGTATGTTTTCAATTTAGGCCAAGTCCACTTAGATAAAAAGCAGGCCCAAGTGAAGCTAAAAGCCAACACTAAGGTATTAATACGACCGTTACCATGAAATTGGTTGGCTAAGAAAGCGCTTGAAATACCGGTACTTTTTGGTTAGAATGGTAAAGTGAACAATTTTAATTTGAGGTGAAAAAATGGGACAAACAGATGTTGGTGAATTGTATAAGCGTCTTGATACAACAACCGCATTGTTGAAGGAAGATTTAGACGTGTCCTATATGGATGCCTTGATCGAAACCAGCGAGAATATTCTGGATGGTGGACGTGTCAAAGTAGAAGGTGGTTTACCGCATCAATCCGTTCGTGATCAATTAAGTGAACAGTATGCATTGGTTAATTTAAATCAGCTCACAACTGATGAAATTCGCCAGGCCGTACAGTTGGCCATCATTCGTGGTGAGCGAACGGATTTGATTCAGGCTAATCATCAAATGACGCCGGATTCAATTGGTTTTTTAGTTGCTTATTTGTTGGAAGCTTTAGCTGATTTACCTACACAAGCAACGTTGCTCGATCTGACTGTAGGAACAGGCAATTTACTTTATACGGTTTTGAATCGACTTCAGGCAGCAGCGGATCCAGCTTTGACTGCTTACGGGATCGATAATGATGATACAATGTTAGCTTTGGCCGGTGTCAGCGCTCGTTTACAAGGCTTGGAGGTTGAATTGTTTCATCAGGATGCGATTAGTGAGCTAATGGTGCCGCAGGTAACGGCTAGTATTGCTGATCTACCAATCGGTTACTATCCTGTTGATGAGCGGGCAGCTGATTTTACTACCCACGCAGCAACTGGTCATTCATACGCCCATCATTTATTGATCGAGCAAAGCATGCGCTATACCGCGGCTGGTGGTTTTGGCTTTTTTATCGTACCAAGTATGATCTTTAAGTCGGCCGAAGCCGAAAGTTTGACCAAATGGATGACCTCGGCCACTTATATGCAAGGTCTACTGAATTTGCCTCGTGAGCTATTTCATAGTGAAGCTGCGCAAAAGGCAATTCTGATTTTGCAGAATAAGGGGGGACAGGCAAAACAAGCGCAGCGTGTTCTACTAGGTGAGTTGCCCTCGTTGAAAGATCAAGCTGGTTTCCGGCGTTTCACTGCTGAATTAGTGGCGTGGAAGCAGCAAAATCTAGCTTAATTGTGTCAAAGGTAGTTGTATATGGTACGGAAAATAGTTGGCGGTTTATTCACAGCGCTCAGTTATTTTCAACGTTTAAAGAATAGTCGATTTTGGAACGTCAAAGTTAAGCCAATTTGTGAAGCAGAGGAGTGCTAGTCATGTCAAAAGTAATTGCAATTAACGCCGGTAGTTCAAGTTTGAAATGGAAGTTGTTTGAGATGCCAGCCGAGACCGTTATCGCTGAAGGAATGGTCGATCGTGTCGGTTTAAAGGATTCAGTTTTTACGGCTAAATATGGTCCCGACGAAAAGGAACGGTTTAAGGCGACCTTAGATATTAACGACCAAACAGCGGCGGTTGATATGTTATTAAAGAAACTGACTGAACTGAATATTGTTACTGACATCACTGAAATTACTGGTGTTGGGCATCGTGTCGTTGCCGGTGGCGAAATATTCACTGAATCAACGGTGATCACGGACAAAGTTGCCCAACAGATCGACGATTTGGCTGAGTATGCACCATTGCATAACCCGGCAGAATTACAAGGAATTCAGGCCTTCCGTAAGTTACTACCTGATGCACTAAGCGTGGCGGTTTTTGATACTTCGTTCCATCAAACAATGCCGGCCGTGAATTATTTGTACAGCATCCCTTATGAATACTATGAAAAATACGGTGCTCGTAAGTATGGCGCCCACGGTACCAGCCATCGGTACGTGTCGATGCGCGCCGCTGAAATTCTCGGTAAACCAATTGAAGATTTGAAATTGATTACCTTACATTTAGGCGCTGGCGCTTCGATCACGGCGGTTGACGGCGGTAAATCTGTTGATACGTCAATGGGCTTTACACCGTTAGCTGGGATCACAATGGCTACTCGTTCTGGCGATATTGATGCTTCTTTGGTTGCCTTTTTGATGCAAAAATTACATCTTTCGGATCCAGAAGATATGATCGATATTTTAAATCATAAATCTGGGATCTTGGGTATTTCCGGTGTATCACCAGACATGCGTGATCTAGAAAAATCACGGGATACGAATCCGCGTTCACAATTAGGGATCGATATCTTTGTTAACCGCATTCAAAAATATGTGGGTAGTTATGTTGCCGAAATGGGTGGGATCGATGCTTTGATCTTTACCGCTGGTGTCGGCGAAAATGATGTGATCATGCGTAAACGGATCATTGATGGATTAAGTTATTTTGGTGCTAAAATTGATGATGAACGCAATAATGTTCATGGTGTTGAAAAAGTTATCAGCACGGCCGATTCTAAATTGAAAGTTTTGTTAGTGCCAACTGATGAAGAATTAATGATCGTTCGCGATGTTGAACGTTTGCGGAATAAATAAGTTATATGTAGACCTGGCCATTAGTGACCAGGTCTTTTTTTAATGCCTGGTTAAATTCGGTTGCCAGGTTGTAAACTAGTGAAGCCTAACTGGTAGGTTAGTTGCGTAGCAGTTCTATTTACAGGTTATATTTCCTACAGTCACGGCTAAGTGAATTAATTTCACTTTCATTTGAATAAGTTTCAGTGGCTTCACCTTAAGTAACGGCTAATACCGGTGGTATACTTAATCAAGCAAGCGACGAAAACTATTACAGGTGATTGGAGTAAATTATGAGCCAAAAATCAATTGATGCACCACAGGAATTAGAGCGGAATTTAAAAAGTCGCCATGTTCAATTAATTGCCATTGGTGGCACCATTGGTACTGGGCTTTTTTTAGGAGCCGGTAAATCAATTCACTTAGCTGGACCAGCGATTATTTTTGCGTACTTATTGACTGGCTTGGCCTGCTTTTTATTGATGCGGGCCTTAGGGGAGTTATTGTTATCTGATTTGAAACTGAATTCGTTTGTTGATTTTATCAAACGGTACTTAGGTGAAAAGGTGGGCTTTGTCACTGGTTGGACGTATTGGATCTGTTGGATCACTATTGCCATGGCCGATGTGACTGCAGTGGGATTATACATGCATTTTTGGTTTCCTAATTTACCCCAGTGGCTGCCAGGATTAGTGATCTTAGTGGTTTTATTAGGGGTCAACTTGGTCACAGTTGGTGCTTTTGGCGAAGTCGAGTTTTGGTTTGCCTTGATCAAAATTGTTGCGATCATTGCTTTGATCGTTGCTGGTGTTTTCATGGTCATTGTCGGTTTCAATACTCCGGTAGGTCACGCCAGTGTTGGCAATTTAGTTAATTTTGGCGGTCTTTTTCCCACCGGGCTCAAAGGCTTTATTTTATCGTTTCAAATGGTGGTCTTTGGTTTTATTGGGATCGAAATGGTGGGTCTTACCGCTACCGAAACTGAAAATCCTAAAAAAGTTATTCCAAAGGCGATCAACGATATTCCTTTGCGGATCATTTTGTTTTATGTCGGCGCGTTAACGGTGATTATGTGTATCTATCCGTGGAATGATTTGTCCGCCTCTCAAAGCCCGTTCGTTCAAGTTTTTAAAAATGTCGGGATCCGTTCAGCGGCAGGCATCATTAATTTTGTGGTGATCACCGCGGCGGCTTCCGCTTGTAATAGTTCGTTGTTTAGCACCGGACGAATGTTATTTTCATTAACTTATGACAGTAAAAATCCACGGCTACGTAAATTAAGCCGTTTATCTAAAAGTCACGTGCCGGCGACGGCCTTATTATTTTCAACCGGGATCATTGCAATTGTGGTGCTACTTAATTTATGGATTCCTGATGTGGTTTTCACGTTGGTTTCTAGTATTGCAACGACTTGTTTCTTGTTCATTTGGGGTGCGATCATTGTGGCGCACATCAAGTTTAAGCGCACGGCGGCTGGGCAAACAAGTCAATTTAAGTCGCCGTTGTTTCCCTTTGGTGATTACTTTGTGTTAGCCTTTTTGTTATTTGTCGGCGTGGTTTTGTGCTTATCTCAGGATACGTTGGTAGCATTGGTGTTAGCCTTAGTTTGGATCGTCGGCTTATACCTTATTCGGTCTTGGCATGAACGGCGGGTTGCTTTAGAAACTGACTAACAGGCTCAGCAGTGCGGCCGGAACTTTTGTCTATCCCGCTTTTGTTTTCAAACATTACACTAAAACGCGCGTCCCAATCAACTTTGGGCGTACGTTTTTTTGTTTTAACCTTCATTTAAGTTAGACTGCGTAAAATACGGCTTAATCAGGCAAGGAGATGAGAAAATGAATTATTTAAAACGGTCGCGACTCTATTTGGTTCATAAGAAAGGGCAGAGTTTGTTAATGCTTTTGATCATGTCGGCCATTTTAGTTTTTGTATTATCAGGTATTATTATTCAAAATGCGGCGATCACAGCGACTAACAACGTCACTAAATCAGCAGGGACTACAATCTCCGTTGCAGCTAATCGGGATAAAATGTTTTCGCAAATGCGCTCGAGTACGGCCAAAACGAAAACTTTGACCACCCCAACTGTGGCTAACACGAAGATTAAAAAGGCGGGCAGTTTGAGTACGGTGGCGTACTATAACATCACCAACACTGCATCGGTCAATGCCAGCTCTTTTGATGCCGTTTCCACAACCACTGGAACTAGTAGTATGCCCAGTGGTGGTCCTGGTGGCGGTGGCACGACAGCTAGCTCTGGTGATATCACGATCAATGGGGTATCTAGTACAGCACACACCACTGCTTTTACTAGTAACCAGGCTAAACTTGTGTCTGGGCGCAACATTACCGCCAGTGACGCCAACACGAAAAACGTGGTTATTGAAAAAGAATTAGCCACGGATAACAGCGTTAAGGTCGGCGATACGATCACAGTTAAAACGACGGCCTCCAGTGCTAAAAAGATCAAATTAAAGGTTGTCGGGATCTATAAGGCCAAAACCAGTAGTACCTCAATGCCAGGTAATGATCCCAGCAATACGATCTATACCAGCTACACTTTACCGGCTAGTATTAGCGGCACTGTTGGTAAATCTAGTAGTGTGACCTATACTTTAGAAAATTCAGCCAAGGAAAAAGCGACCACCAAGCAGATCAAACAGATCATTGCAAATAGCTCATTTTCCGTTAGTTCTGATGATGCTAGTTATCAGCAATTACTCCAGCCGATGAAAAACGTGCAAGCTTTTGCTAAGAAAATCGTTTGGTTAGTGGCGATTGCCGGAACGATCATTCTCGGTCTGATCATTATTTTATCCGTGCGTAATCGTCAGCGTGAGATCGGGGTTTTGGTTTCTCTAGGGGAGTCTAAGCTGCATATTATTGGTCAATTATTTGCGGAACTATTTACCATTTTGATCGGCGCAATGGTGGTGGCGTTATTGCTGGGTAGCTTTGTCGGTAATAAAGTCGGTAATCAGTTGTTGGCACAGCAGCAAACAACTTCCGTTTCCAACACGGGCTCGACTAGTGGCGCGCCAACTGGCACTCCTGGAGGCGGTAATATGCCTGCTGGTAAAACTGGCGGCACGCTGCGCGGGGGCATGACTAATCAGGCTACCACTAGTGCAGCTAATAAGAAAGCCTTGAAGACGTTAAATACAAGTATTACGCCAAGCTCCGTCATTAAACTTGGCGGTATGGGCTTAGTGATCATTGCACTGGCCGTTTGTTTAGCTGCTGTCAGCATTTTACGTTTGCGGCCGAAGGATATCTTGATCGGCGAATAGAGGGAGGCTTAACTTATGTTAACCGTTAAAAATTTGACTCATTGGTATGGTAAATCAGGTAAACCGCTTTACGAGAATGTTAATCTAAGCTTTACTGCGGATAAAGTTTATACGATCGTCGGCGCATCCGGCTCAGGCAAAACGACTTTCTTAGCTTTCATTGCTGGTTTGGATAAACCACAGGCGGGAGAAATTTTTCTCGATGGTGAAAATATTGAAAAGATCGGCGCCACTAATTATCGTAAACACAAGGTCGCCATTGTGTTCCAACAATATAATTTGTTGATGTATATGTCGGCACTGGACAATGTGCTGACCGCGTTGGCCGTCACCGCTTCGCAGCATAAAAACGACAAACAATATGTTTTGGATGCGTTAAAAGGTGTCGGCATCGAGGAAGCAGACGCAAAGAAAAACGTGCAGCAGCTTTCAGGTGGTCAACAGCAACGAGTGGCGATCATTCGCGCCATGCTAGTGGATGCCAATATTGTGATCGCCGATGAGCCCACCGGTAATTTGGATGATGAGAACTCCGCGATGATCGTTAAATTATTTCAAGATCTAGCCCATAAACATCATAAAACGGTGATCATTGTTACCCATGATACAAAAATCGCGCAAAAAGGTGACGTTCAAATTAAATTAGCAGAACGCCAATTTATGGTTAGTTAAGCGTTAAAAAAAGGGTCAAAACCTGCGGGTTTTGACCCTTTTAAATGTTGTAGAATAAGCCGAATGAATCATATTTCTGATTGAATTTTGTTCGTTTTTAACGTATAATGGCACTACTATTAATTTCAGTTAGGAGCAATTTACTGTGGCAGCTAATATTTATCTTGCGGCACCATTTTTTGATGATGATCAGATCGAACGCTTACAGGCAGTGGAACAAACCTTGAAGCAAAATCCAACGGTGGCCAATATTTTTGTGCCGATGAACGATACTAACGCGGCGGGCTTGGAATTTGGCACTCCGCAGTGGCGCAATCTGGCTTACCATGAGGATCTGGCGGGTCTGACCAGCGCGGATGTTGTGGTGGCAGTTTACGATTATAAGGCTGGCTACAGCGATCCCGGTACGATGTTTGAGATCGGTTATGCTGTGGCTAAACAGATCCCGGTGGTGGTTTATTACCAACAACATCACAGTGTTAATTTGATGATCGCACAGGGACTGCATCACTATTGCCACCAACTGATCGAATTAACGCAATTAAATTTTGAACATTTACCGGAGAAGCCCTTTACTGGTGAAGTATTCTAAGCAAACTGCTTGGCGCTTGGCCAATTCGATGCTATACTATTTAGGTAATATATGGGGACGTTTAGGATTCGACAGGTGTAGTTTGAGCTAAGATTGCGCTTCGTAGGTTACGACTACGTTAAAACGTTAACAGTTAATATAACTGCTAAAAACAATAACAACTCTTACGCTTTAGCTGCCTAAACAGTAGCTGCGTAGATCCGCCTAGCATCGTCCATGTGTTGGATACGGGTCTCAAATTAAGTGGACTACGGTAAAAACTTCCACCTGCAGTTTTTACAAGAGATCATCAGGATAGTCTAGTTCTGGTTGCCGTGTGGTCTGGCGTTTGGATTAGGCGAATTTCTAAATAAGATAACTATGAGCGTAGATATCTTAGAGGCAATATGCTTGGACGCGGGTTCGACTCCCGCCGCCTCCATTTTTAAAATTCAATAGCTGCCGCAGTGTAAAATAACCTTGCTAAATCAATGATTAGTAGGGTTATTTTTTTGTCTAAATCGCTTAACTTCTATATGAAGGTAGGTCAGAAGCGCGGCAATCAGTTTGTATATTAAGCTATTTAGTAATCTGAGTGTAAACGGTGCTTGTGGTACGGCTAGCCGAGTGTTTTAGGCGTACTTGAAGGGCGCACCTGATTCGCGATGTAGGGTAATCAGAATTATTAATAAAAATTTTAAGGTTATTTTTAGCTAAGATGCGTAAAATAGACGTTACGAAATAAATTAGATGATGAAAAGGTGACCAGTTTGAAACGAGCGCAGCAGCGACGCAAAAAACAATTAATGACTTTTCGTATTGCTCAGATCATAGTATTGATTTTGGTATGTGGTGCGATTTGGTTGGGTATTAAACACGTGACGCAGCCCAATGAAAAGGCGACCAAAACGATCACAGTTTCTGCACCAGCATTGATCATGCGTCAAGCGCCTAACTCCAGTAAGGCAGTGGCGACAGTCAAAAGTGGCGCTAAAATCGGTTATTTAAGTAAGAAAAATGGTTGGGATAAGGTCACCTATGCAGGTAAAATCGGTTGGTTGCCGTCGTGGCTGATCAATAGCGATTATAACGCGACAACGGCAACTAACCGTTTAGCGGAACAAACCATCGTGATCGATCCTGGTCATGGTGGCGTCGATTCAGGTGCGTTAGCCACAAATGGGACTTATGAGAAGAAATACACCTTAAAAATGGGGCTGGCATTGCAGCAACAATTAAAGGCCAGCCACGCACGGGTGATCATGACCCGTAGCAGTGACACCAGTGTCGCCTTAGCAGCGCGCCCTAAATTAGCCAACAAGCAGGGAGCAAGTCTGTTTATCAGTTTCCATTTTGATTCTTCTCCCGAGGCGAACACCGCAACTGGTTTTACCACTTATTATTATCATAAAGCTAGTAAAACTTTTGCCAAAACCTTATCCAAATCGTTGAATACTTTGACTTTGGACAATCGGGGCACAGCTTACGGTAATTTCCAAGTTATTCGGGATAGCACAATGCCGGCTGTCTTGTTGGAAATGGGTTATATTAACGATTACACTGATTATTCGTACATCAGTTCCAGTGCGTATCAGCAGCAAGTTGCACGGTTAGTTTATAAAGGTTTAGCAAACTACACGGCCAATTAAACCCGAAAAACGACTTAATACGGCGTGGTGGTTCCGAAAATAAATAGCTGGTCACGGCACCCTGATCAAGGTGGCGTGACTTTTTTTATGCCTTGAGTGGCTGTTGTAATTGGGTGATCAGTTTTTGTTGCAAAGCAGATTGCACCTGGTTTTTACGGTAGGCCAACGAAATCAGAAATTGCGGTGGCTTAACATCGGCTAGTTCTAAGGCGATCACATTATCGGCTGGGGAGATCGCCAAAGCCGTCAAAAAGCCGATACCAATATTTTCGGCGACCATACTTTTCAAAACGCTGATATCGGGTGTGGTGTAAACGACATTAGGCGTAAAGCCAGCTGGCTGTGCTAATTGGCGTAAAGCGGCGGGGTGAACGAAACCTTCCTTTAAGGTAACGAAGTTTTCATTTGCCAATTGCGTAAACGCAACTTTGCCAGCTTGGGCCAACGGATGTTCGGGACTGACAATGATTTTAAATGGTTGCTGATATAAAATTTCGGCCGCGATCAATTGATCTGTCAGCGGGGTAGTGGAGCCTAATAAAGCCAGATCAACTTCACCGGTGCGCAGCTGTTGTAAAAGCGTACTAGAGCCAGCTTCCAGTGTATTTAGGTGACTGATCAGGCCGTGTTGCGCCAAGCGCTGCGCCAATTTTGGAAAGTAGTACGTCCCAATGATCGGTGGTAAGCCAAACTTAACTTTTTGTTGGCGACTGGCGGTGATCTCGGTTCGCGCCAATTTTAATTCATGTAAGATCAAGGCCACATGTTGTTCGAATTGTTGCCCGTTAGTGGTCAGTTCGATCTGCCGGTGGGAACGATCGCGCAATAGTAATTGTGTGTCTAACTCTATTTCCAAGCGTTTGATCGCGTAAGTGATCGTAGGTTGGCTAACGTGAAACCGCTGGGCAACAGCGGTGTAATTTTTTAAGGTTGCTAAAGCGTCAAAGTAAGTTAAGTCGCGTAAGTTCATAATAGCTCCTCCTTTTGTGCTCATATAAAAATATTTTATCACAGTTGCTGGGTTTGACTATAAGTTTTGCTTGCGTGTAGACTACGGTCATGAACTTATTAATGACTTAAAGGGAGCGCTTTTTATGAATCCACAAACAATTTTAAATGATCCATTTCTAAACAAAGGAACTGCTTTTACGGCCGCTGAACGGCAAGAACTTGGTTTGACCGGTTTGGTGCCACCGCAGATTCAAACTTTGGCGCAGCAAGTTGAACAAACATACGCGCAGTACCAAACGAAATCATCTGATCTGGAAAAACGGTTGTTTTTGATGGCAATCTTTAATACCAACCGGGTCCTATTCTATAAGCTATTTAGTCAACATGTAGTTGAATTTATGCCGATCGTTTATGATCCTACGATCGCCGATACCATTGAAAATTACAGTGAATTGTATGTACAGTCCCAAGGAGCAGCCTTCTTATCGATCGATGAAGACGATGCAACGATCAAAGAAACTTTGCGTCATGCTGCCGCCGGTCGTGACATTAAGTTGATCGTTGTCACTGATGCTGAAGGTATTTTAGGGATTGGCGATTGGGGTACAAATGGTGTTGATATTGCGGTGGGTAAATTAATGGTTTATACTGCTGCCGCCGGTATTGACCCTAGTACCGTCTTACCCGTTGTTTTAGATGCAGGAACTAATAATCAAAAGCTAATGGCTGATCCTTTGTATCTAGGTAATCAGCATGAACGGATCCGCGGGCAACGTTATGATGACTTTGTGGATCATTTTGTGGCCGCTGCTGAAGACTTATTCCCAGAATTGTACTTGCATTGGGAAGATTTTGGCCGCAGTAATGCTGCTAATATTTTGAATCGTTATCAAGACAAGATCACGACCTTCAACGATGATATTCAAGGGACAGGAATTATTGTTTTAGCTGGCATTTTAGGGGCGCTACAAATTTCTCAACAAAAATTCACGGATCAGGTTTATCTGTCCTTTGGTGCCGGAACTGCCGGCGCCGGTATTACTAGCCGGATCTTTGACGAAATGGTGGAAGCTGGTTTGACACCGGATGAAGCACGGCGGCATTTTTATTTAGTGGATAAGCAAGGATTACTGTTCAGCGATGATCCAACTTTGACGCCAGAACAAAAATTATTTGCGCGGCAACGCAGTGAATTTACTAACGCAGCTGAGTTGACTAACTTAGCTGCGGTGGTCAAAGCCGTGCAACCAACGATTTTAGTCGGAACGTCAACTCAGCCAGGGGCATTTACCGAAACAATTGTTAAGGAAATGGCGGCCCATACTGACCGGCCAATTATTTTCCCATTGTCTAACCCAACTAAATTAGCTGAAGCCAAAGCCGCTGATTTAATTGCGTGGACGGATGGCCGCGCCTTGGTGGCAACCGGAATTCCCGCTGCAGATGTGACTTACAAAGGGGTCACTTACCAAATCGGTCAGGCCAACAATGCTTTAGTTTATCCTGGCTTAGGTTTAGGGACGTTGGCCGCAACGGCGACACGTTTAAATGACACCATGATTTCGGCAGCGGCGCACTCGCTAGGTGGCATTGTTGACGCCAGCCAACCAGGTGCTGCGGTGTTACCGCCAGTTTCCAAATTGGCCGAATTCTCACAGACTGTAGCCACCGCTGTTGCACACAGTGCCGTTGCCCAGCAATTAAATCGGCAGCCGATCACGGATGTGGACGCGGCCGTAACTAACTTAAAATGGGTACCAGAATATAAATAATGGGGTGTTGATCAATGACTGCATTTATGACGTCAGTCGAAAGTGTTGTCGAAATTATTTTAGTGATTGCCTTAGGGTTTTACCTACGTAAAAAAAATAAATTCGATGAAAAATTTAAAACTAGTATTTCCTTTTTGATCATGAATATTGCGTTACCGGCTTCGATTTTCGTTTCCGTGTTAAAATATTTGACCCGGGACAAGTTAGTTAGTCTGTCTGGTGGCTTATTGTATGCTTTTGGGAGCTTCACGCTTGGTTACATTGTCGCGTGGCTACTGACTAAGCTATTACACATTCGGCCTGGACGCCGGGGCACGTTTATTAATATGTTTGTTAACGCCAATACGATTTTTATTGGGTTACCACTAAATTTAGCGTTATTCGGTGAAAAAAGTATGCCGTACTTCCTGATCTATTATGTGATGAATACTGTTTCTACTTGGGCCGTCGGTGTCTTCTTTATTTCCAATGATGATCCAACGAAGGATAAAAGTCATAAGGAACCGTTTAATTGGCGTAAGTTATTGCCAGCACCATTGATCGGTTTCTTGGTTGCTTTGGTTTTTCTGCTGTTAGCAATTCCCGTTCCGGCATGGATCGATAGCACGTTATCCATGGTTGGCGGGATTGTCACACCGATGTCATTGATCTATATCGGTATCGTTTTAGCCGATGCTGGTTTGGCCTCGATCCATTTTGATCGTGATACAGTTTGGGCGTTGTTAGGCCGTTTCGTCATTGCGCCAGCGTTGATGATCTTAATGTTGATTATCGGTAAAAGTGGTGGCGCCGGTATTCCTAATTTGGAATCAAGCACCTTGATCATCCAGGCCGCTGCTCCTGGCTTAGCCGTTTTACCGATCTTGGCGGGACAGTCACATGGTGATGTGGAATATGCGACTAACGTTGTGACGACAAGTACGGTCCTTTTCGTGATCGTCGTGCCAATTTTAATGGAATTGATTCAATTTATTTAAATTTAGATCGCCGCTAGCCGGCGATTTTTTTTGTACACTGATGTCACTTTGATTCTTAGAAAATTGACACAGAATAAGAGATGCATTAAAATTAAATGGCTAAACAATGAAATTGACGATAGTATCGTGATTGGTTAAAAAGACCAGCACAGCGGGTGTGGTTGCGCTAAAGCGGTATTGCGCCATTTTTTTGTGAGTGTCAGGAGGAAATTAATATTGAAGTTTACATTAAAGAATTTATTTGTGCGCAAACACATTGACTTAGATGCGTTGGCGAACTCAAAACAAGGGCTGGAAAAAAACTTGTCGGCTTTTAGTTTGAGTATGATGGGTGTTGGCGCGATCGTTGGTTCAGGGATCTTCATTTTACCGGGGATCTTGGCGGCTCAATATACCGGCCCAGGGGTAATGTTTTCCTTTTTGTTGGCAGCTGTGGTCTGTTCGTTAGCGGCGCTGTGTTACTCAGAATTTTCATCAACGATCCCGTTAGCTGGTAGTGCCTATACTTATATTTATAGTATTTTTGGCGAATTTCTGGCCTGGATCTTAGGTTGGGCGTTGATCTCAGAATATTTATTTGCCGTTTCATCGGTGGCGGTCAGTTGGTCGGCGTATTTTCAAAATATTTTAGCCGGTTTTGGCTTAAAATTACCGGTGGCGCTGACGGCTGCCGCAGGGACGGCCAGTAAGGCGGGTGCGGTGTTTAATTTGCCAGCCTTTATCGTTGTTCTATTGATCGCATTGCTGTTAACTGGCGGAATCACTGAATCAACGCGGGTCAATAATGTGATGGTTTTGATCAAGATCTCCGTGATCGTGTTATTTGTGGTTGTCGGGGCGTTTTACATTAAGCCAACTAACTGGCATCCCTTTTTACCTTTTGGGTTTCATGGGGTCTTAACTGGTGCATCAGTGGCCTTTTACGCCTATATTGGCTTTGACGCCGTTTCAACGGCTTCGGAGGAAGTTAAAAATCCGCAACGGGATATGCCGATCGGGATCATTACTTCCTTGATCATCACCACACTGCTTTACACGATTTTATCCACAGTTTTAACGGGTGTTGTCCACTACACGAAGTTAAATGTTGATGATCCAGTTGCTTTTGCCCTTGGATTAATGCAGCAAAATTGGGTAGCAGGGATCGTTTCTGTTGGCGCTGTGATCGGCATGACAACGGTATTGTTGGTCATGTCCTACGGGGGCACGCGCCTCTTGTTTGCAATCAGTCGTGATGGCTTATTGCCTAAGGGATTGATGAAATTAAATCGAAAAACCCATGTCCCTGTTTTAAACACTTGGGTTTTTGGTTTGATCGCCGCAATTTTTGCCGCAATTATTCCGTTGGACCGAATTGCTGAACTGGTGAACATCGGGACCTTGTTTGCCTTCGCCTTGGTTTCGGTTGGGGTGGTGTTCTTGCGCAAGGATAAAGTTTTAGGCAACGCACCTAAGTCCTTTAAAGTACCGTTTTATCCGTATTTGCCGTGGTTGTCATTTATCTTTTGTATTGTATTGATGACGCAGTTACGTTTGTTTACCTGGGTTGCCTTTATTATTTGGTTGGTCATTGGGTTGATCGTTTACTTCAGTTATGGTTATTGGCACAGTGTTACCCGCCAACAGGAAGAATAAAGTATGCCCTAAGCAAGTGTGCAACTAGGCACTTTAAGTCTATGATTTGAAAAAAGTAAAGGGTCGCGGCATAATATTATTTATGTCGCGATTCTTTTTTTGCTTAACTACGGCGCTTAACGTGAGTATGTTATAATAGCACTTCAACTTAACAACCACCAAATTATTAATAAAAAACCAAGTTACAACCAGATGACTTGTTTATGTCGCGTCAGCTTATTATAATTAATCTGTTTGGAATTAAGTCATTTTAAGTTAGAACTTTAAAATGAAGGGGAAGTGCTTGCCGCTTGATCTAAGGTGAGTACGGCCCCAAGGCAGGGATATCTGAGCATAACAACACGTTTAGTCAAATTTTAGGGGTTGTCCGTAGTTACTAAACGGTTCCTGCTACCAATTAGAGAACAATCTTTGCACTATTTATTCATAAAACAACTTTTAGCATTACGGCTAATTAGGTCAGTAATGTTAACGATCAAGTAAACGAAATGGGAGGGTTATATCCATGCCTAATTACGTGAAACTTGCTGCTAGCGCCTATTATGTGCCGGAGCGAGTGGTGACCAACGATGAAATGAGTCAGCTAATGCCAACCAGTGATGAATGGATCCAAAGTCATACTGGAATCAAAACGCGCCACATTGCGTTACAGCAGAATACGGCGACTTTAGCTAGTAAAGTTGCCGCTGAGTTGTTAGCCCAAAGTGGTGTGGCGGCTAGTGCCATTGATTTGATCATTGTTTCCACGATCACACCAGATTATTTAACGCCGGCGACGGCTTGCTTAGTTCAGGAACAGATCGGTGCAACTAATGCAGTGGCTTTTGATGTTAGCGCTGCCTGTGCAGGGTTTATTTTTGCCGCGACTACTGCCGAAAAATTTTTGCGCCAGGGTAAATTTAAACATGCGTTAGTGATCAGCGCGGAAACCAATAGTAAAATGTTGGATTGGCAGGACCGTACCACAGCTGTATTTTTCGGTGATGGGGCTGGTGGGGTTTTATTGAGCCAAAGTACGGTTGCTACGGCAGAAAGTTTTATTGATAGTAAGTTACAAACCGATGGTCGGCGGCATGAAGCAATTATGAGTGGTGCGGTGGCGCCGTTAAGTACACTGCAAGCAGACCACAAGCCGCAGATGGCACCATTTACGATGCAAGGGCGGGCGGTGTTTGAGTTTGCCACTAAAACGGTGCCGGTGCAAATTGCTGACTTACTGGCCGCTAATCAGTTAACGGCAGATGATGTTGATTTATTCATTTGTCATCAAGCTAATTTAAGGATCATTGAACAAATTGCGGCGGCATTAAAACAGCCGATGAGTAAGTTTCCCACTAATGTCCAGCGTTATGGTAATACTTCGTCGGCGGGGGTCCCGATGGCCTTGGCTGAGGTTTGGCCGCAAGCACACGGTAAACTAGCTGTACTGACAGGTTTTGGCGGTGGCCTAGCTTATGGTAGCCTGCTGTTACGTCTCTAAAGAGTGTGCAAATATAATTAACTAGTTAGAAAGTAGGGCTTGGGGATGGATGCAAAACAAATCGCTGACCTGTTAGCTGTGTTGGCTAAAAGTGAATTTGCCGAAGTTGAATTAAGGGATGCGGATCTATACGTACACGTTAAGCGTACGGTGGCCGCACCTGATGTGATCACTAAGCCGGCTACACCAGGTGCGGCCACAGCAGGTAAGACTGTTAATAGTCCCATGGTGGGGATCATTCATTTATTGGATGATACGAAGCAGCCGTTTGTCAAAATTGGCCAACAGGTCACTAAGGGAACAACTTTGGCCCAGATCGAAAGTATGAAATTATTTAATGATATTAAAAGTCCTGTTAACGGCACTGTCGCCGCTATTACGGTCAGTGATGGCCAGGGCGTTGAATTTGCCACACCCTTATTTAAAATTACTGAGGCGGACTAAATGTTCAAAAAAATTTTGATTGCTAATCGTGGTGAGGTGGCATTGCGGATCATTCGCGCCTGTCATCAATTAAATATTGCAACGGTGGCTGTGTATGCACAGGTCGAACGCACCAGTTTATTTGTGCAACAAGCTGATGAGGCCTATTGTGTAGGCCCTAATACTGCCCAGTCTAGTTATCTGAATCGGGAAGCGATTTTAATGGCGGCTTTGTTAAGTGGTGCCGACGCGATTCATCCTGGGTACGGCTTTCTAGCTGAAGATGCGGTTTTCGCTAAGATGTGTGCCGAATGTGGCTTGACTTTTATTGGGCCACAACCAGCGACGATTGCATTATTGGCTGATAAGGCGGCTGCCAAAGTTTACGTGCAAAAGCAAGGTGTTCCGGTGATTCCAGGGGGCAGTGCGCTTAAAAATGAAGCGGCTTTGCGACAAACTGCGGCGCGTCTAGGCTATCCCGTGATGTTGAAGGCCAGTTTTGGTGGCGGCGGTAAAGGGATGCGTGTGTTAGCCTCGGAACAAGAGCTACAACATCAATATCATTTAATTCAAGAAGAGGCCCGGCAAGCTTTTTTGAATGATGCGGTTTATTTAGAAAAGTATTTGACCCGCGCGCGGCATATTGAAGTTCAAGTCTTACAAGATCGTGCCGGCCATTTACAGTTGCTTGGTGACCGTGAATGCAGTTTACAACGTAATCATCAAAAGGTAGTCGAGGAAAGTCCAGCGGCTATTTTGACGGTGGCTGAACGTACTAAGCTTTATCAATTAGCACAGCAGTTGATGGTGGGGTTGGCTTACATTGGCTTGGGGACGTTGGAATTTTTGTTTGCGGATCATCAATTTTATTTCTTGGAAATGAATACGCGTTTACAGGTGGAACATGCGGTGACCGAACTGACCACCGGTATGGACCTAGTCGTCACACAAATCAAAGTGGCTGCTGGCCAGTTGATCAAACCAGGTATTAAGCAGTTTAAAGGTCACGCCATTGAAGTTCGGTTAAATGCTCAAGCTCAAGGCGCGTTACTCGCGACCGGGAAACTGACAACTTTTCGATTATTCACCGGGGCTCGCGTGGACACTGGCTATCGCCAAGGCGACCAGGTTTTACCGTACTATGATGCCTTAGTTGCTAAAATTTTGGTTAAACAACCAACGCGGCAAAAGGCGATTGAAAAGTTACAACGCTGCCTGCAGCATGTGCAGATCAACGGCATTGGCACCAATTTACCAACGTTGACCCAGATTATGGCACTTCCTAGTTATCAAGCTAATTTAGTTGATATTCACTTTTTAGCCCATTTGGCAGGTGATGCGCAATGAGTCATTTGCCAGCAAACGGTATTTGGCAGCAATGTCCTAAATGCCGGCGTAATGTCCACCGTTTAGAGTGGGGCAACTTACAAATCTGTCCTCATTGTGGGCACTACTTACGTTTAAGTGCCACCCGCCGGATTCAACAACTCAGTGAAAAGTTTCAACCGTTACCGGAGTTGACCGCCGCACCGCCATTTGCTTTTCCAGGCTATCAAAAGAAGTTAGCCCAAGCACAACAACAAACTGGTGCAAGTGAGGCCTTTACTGCTGGGACGGCCACTTTGAGTGATCAAGCTTTTGTGCTAGGTGTTATGGATAGTCATTTTATGATGGGAACGTTGAATACGATCGTTGGTGCGCGTTTGCGTCAGGCGATTACTGCCGCCCAGCAGCAGCAATTACCGTTAGTGTTAGTGATTGCTTCCGGTGGCGCGCGAATGCAAGAAGGTATTCTGTCTTTGCTACAAATGAATACGGTGTTAGCTGCTTATGATGCCCTCAACGCTGCCGGCAATTTTACGCTGAATATTTTAACGGATCCGACAATGGGAGGCGTAACGGCTAGTTTTGCTTTTGCTGCTGATGCTGTGATCGCTGAGGCTGGTGCCACCATTGGCTTCGCGGGTAGGCGTGTGATTGAAGAAACTAGTCGTGAACCGTTACCACCTGATTTTCAAAAAGCCGCAAGTCTTTTTGAACATGGTCAATTAGATGCGGTGGTTGCGCGGCCTGACTTAGCCGCGACCTTGACCCAATTATTGCGCCTTCATCAAAGAAAGTGAGTCAGTGATGTTAGAAGAACAATTAAAAAAGATTCGCAGTGCACAACGAATTAGTGCGGCTACCGTAATCGCAGCGCTGACCACGGATTTCTTTGTGCTGCATGGGGATCGCCTGCAGGCTGATGATCCGGCAGTTACGGTTGGTTATGGCCACTTTCACCAGCAAACGGTTCTCTTTGTCGGTGTTAATCGTGGTGCTAATTTACAACAGCGGCTTGATTATCATTTTGGTGCTTTAAGTCCAGCCGGTTATCGTAAAGTTAGTCGTGGCTTGACGCAAGCTGAAAAATTTGGTTGGCCAGTGGTGACCTTGATCAATATGCCTGGAGCTGCAGCGGATGTTGCGGCTGAATTAAATGGTCAAAGTCAAGCCTTGGCCACGACGATCAGTCAGATGGGGCATTTAACGGTGCCCAATGTTGCTTTATTTTTAGGTGAAGGAGAAAGTGGCGGTGCGTTGGCGTTAGCCAATTGTAATCGGATCATCATGTTAGCGAATAGCTTGTACTCAGTGGCATCGCCTGAAGCGGTGCAAGCAATTTTAAAAGATAAACAGCAGGCCTTAGCTAACTATTTGCCGATGACTGCGGATCAGCTTAAGCAGTTAGGCTTAGTTGATCAGATCATTGCTGAAGATGAGCAACTACTACCGCATATTGAACAAGTGCTGCAGCAGCAATTAACTGAATTAGGTCACTTGTCGGCTAAGCAATTACAGCAGCAACGTACGGAAAAATATTTAGCGATTTTAGATCGCTTTACCGATCAATAAAAACAAGCGCGTGCCATAAGGTAGCTATAGATAGCCTTATGGTACGCGCTTGACTTGTCATCTTCAGAAAGCCGCTTGTGAGTGGGTACGGTGAACGATTGACCTTAGCTGCTAGGCGGTTACTTATATGCTATAAGCCAATATTGGCCAACGAATTGACTGTATTTAGAAATTGATCTTGATAACGCGCACGTTTTTCACTAGGGGTATCTAATTTTGTCATATCAATTCGCACAATGTGGTGCCGCACAAGATTAACTAATGTTTTATCGTTCATCAGAATATAAAGATTATCAGCCTCAACTTTTTCGCAGGCATCTTGCCAGACTTTAGTTGCCGGCAGATCAGAAGCCACATTCCGTTTGATAAAAGCTTTGCCATCGATGGTGTTAAAAGTAATATCGTAATAATTAGCCATTATAAACCACTCCTTCTTACGCTTAAATAGCATGCTGTTCGCTTAACCTAATAGGGAATCACGTCAATTGTTACTAACTTAATTATACCGCCTTTTAAGCTAATGTAACCGTTTAAAGGCTGATTTTTAGTCCGGCAGTACTTTGGAAAAGCTTATGAAAGTGGTAAACTGATAGCTATTACAATGATAAGGTGTGGTTTTATGGGCATATTTTTACAAAGCATCGAGGGTGTTTTGGTCATCCTGGTGATGATTGTGGTTGGTTACTGCTTGGCACGTGCAGGTTGGTTTGATGAGAAAAGTAGTAAACTGATTGCGCGTTTAGTGACGCAGATCGCGTTACCTTGCTACATGCTGGACACGATCACGCGTGATTTTACCGCGGCTGAATTATTTCGTTTGCTACCGGATCTAAAATTCCCGGTTGTTTCAATGCTGATTTTATTCGGCATTTCGGTGGCTGTGGCGCGGATTATTCGTATTCGTAAAGAACGGCGCGGATTGTTTGAATCCATGTTTTTCAATTCTAATACGGTTTTTATTGGTTTACCGATCAACATGGCTTTGTTTGGGGCTAAAAGTTTACCGTACGTTTTGGTCTATTATATGGCTAACACCACATTTTTCTGGACCTTAGGTGTTTACCTGATCAAACGCGATGGCACTAGCACGGAACAATTTAGCTGGTGGACGACGATCAAAAAAGTTTTCTCACCGCCATTGTTAGGCTTCATGGTGGCCGTTATTTTAGTGTTGTTACATATCCAAGTACCGAAGTTTTTAATGTCAGATTTCAGTTATATCGGGGGATTAACGATTCCACTATCCATGATCTTTATTGGGATCGCGATTGAGAATGCTGGGTTGAGTCAAATGCGCGTTTCGCGGCACAGTCTGGGTATTTTAGTCGGCCGCTTCATTTTAGCCCCAATATTGATGAGTTTATTGGTGCTGCCGGCACCGGTACCGTTGTTGATGAAACAAGTTTTTATTTTACAATCGGCGATGCCCGTCATGACCAATGCGCCAGTTGTGGCCAAATTATATGGGGCCGACGCGGATTATGCGGCGTTAATGGTGACGGAATCAACGTTACTTAGTTTGATCGTTATTCCGATTTTAATGACTATTTTGCGCCAGTAGAAAAAGGATTGCTGGATGCCAGTTAGTTTAAACACAAAGAGAACTTCTGTTGAAAAATCAATTCAATAGAAGTTCTCTTGTTTTGGCGCTAGAAATTTAGTTTTAAAAGACTTGAATACCATCCTTATCAGCTGAAAGAGAGATCACAGTGCCGGTCGGGTGTTTTTGCATTAACGCCGCCTTGATATCTTCGGTAGCTTCTTCTGGACACATAGTAATGATCGCTGGGCCAGCACCAGAAATGAAAGTTCCGTAGGCGCCGAGGTCCTTAGCTGTAGTGCGCATTTGTTTCAAAAAAGGAACAAAGTTATCCCGATAACGTTCTTGTAATAAGTCGTGTTCCATCATATCGCCGGCCAAGTTTAGGTCACCATTTAAAATTGCGGCGATCATCACGTTGGCCACCGCACTACCAGCTACTGCCTGACTGTAGTTTAATGTAGTCGGTAAAACTTCCCGGCTTTTGACGGCAGGCAACATTTCCCGGGGGATGTAGATCACAAAATCAGAGTCTGGAAAAAGGTGGCGGACTGAGAAAACATGTTGTTTGATCATGACCGAAGTGACAAAATTGCCGCGAATCGCAGGGGCTACATGATCAGGGTGATGCTCAAAGCCCGTTGCCAAAGTGATTTTTTGATCAACGCTTAGATTGAGATTCGCCAAGCGGTTGGCCAGTTCAATGCCACCAACAACAGCGGCAGCACTACTACCTAAGCCGCGTTGTACAGGAATATCCGACATCACACTAAGTTGATGCGGGGGTAGGGATTGGCCAGCAACGGTTAGTGCCGTTTTAACGATCAGATTTTTTTGGTCATTAGGAATTTGTGGACCTAAATTATGCTGCACTTCCCAATGTGCACTTTCAGCGCCCACTTGAATTCGTAAATAAAGGGCTAACGCAAGACCACAAGAATCTAGGCCAGGGCCGAGGTTGGAAGTCGTTGCGGGAACTTGAATTTTCATAAGTTACCTCCATGTAAAACGGAAAATTAAAATTTCATTAGATATTTATTTAATTTTAATTATAACGAATTCAATGCTTTAAGTGAACAGAAAAATCGCGGTATAACTGTTTTTTTCGTGATCTTTTCGGTAAACTAGAAGGTGTTATGAAATGAAAAGTGACCTAGACAATTTAAAAACAAGCTAAAAAGGGGTGATCAGTAAATGGCACGATTAGTTTTATTGCGGCATGGTGAAAGTACCGCTAATCGAGATAATGTCTACACAGGCTGGTCAGATGTCCCGTTGACTAGTGCCGGTATTAGTGAGGCGCAACGTGCAGGGCAACTTTTGCTGACGCAAAATTTTAATTTTACCGCTGTACACACATCGTTATTGCAACGCGCCATTGTCACGGCGAATATTGTGATGGATGAATTGAATATTGCGGCGGTTCCGTTACACAAAACTTGGCGTTTAAATGAACGGCATTATGGCGCTTTACGGGGCCAAAATAAGGAACTGACCCGCCAAGAATATGGGGCGCAGCAAGTTGCTTTGTGGCGGCGCAGTTACACCACAGTGCCGCCTAAATTAACACGACCCGATTATGAGCGGCGCTACACGCGTTATGGTTATCGCTTTGAACCTTTGGCCGAAAGTTTGGCCATGGCGCTGAAACGCTTAGTGCCCTATTGGTTAGATCATATTGGCCCTGCATTGATCAACGGTCAGGATCAACTCGTTGTGGCTCACGGCAGTACGATTCGCGCGTTGATCAAATATTTAGAAGGTATTTCCGATGCGGGGATTGATGGTGTGGAAGTCGCCAATGGGCAGCCGATCGTTTATGAACTTGACGCCAAGCTACGGATTAAAAATAAAACGATCATTGATTGAAGTTTAGCTGCGGTTGGAAAATAGGCAGCTGATGCGCATTAGCCAATAATAAAAAAACAGCACCAATAAAAGTAGATTACTACTTTATTGGTGCTGTTTTGTACGGCCACTATCTTTGGGCTAACTAAACCATTATTTATAGCCACTGACCGTACTTACCGTGCTGCTAAAGCGCCCATGGGATCCCATGGTGCTAAAACCTTAGGATCTTCCTTGGTGACGGCTAAAAGCTCAGCTGGTAAATACTTTTTATTGATAACGATTTGGTAGACATATTGGTCTAACCAAGCGTCACTCATGACAAAGTAACCTTTTTCACCGACCTTGTCACCCCAGGAATTTTCGACCTTCCATTTAGTCGGTTGTCCGTCAACTAAGTCAACCCCGGTGATCACCATGGCGTGGGTCATTAAACTTTCGGCATAGTCTAGGCGTTGTGCCTTAGTCATGGTCAGATCAACGCTGAACAAGTCATCCTTATTATAGATCGCAGTGTCCATGATCCCAATTTGACGATCGGAGGACTGACCAACATCACTACCGAACCACACACTTTCGCCAGCTTGCAATTGTTTGATGGCTAATTGTTTGAAGGTAGCAATGTCCAAGTTTAAATGGCGTACTTGGCGACCGCCCACTACGTTACCTAACATTTCGATCGTGTATAAATGATTGTATGGTTTATCAGCGGTGGGGGCGTTAATGATTGATTGATAATTATCTAGATCCCAACCAACATACTTTTTGAAAAAACTCTGCGGCGTTAAGTGACGATCAATATGATAAGTTTTATCACCATCACGATATTCGAAATCAAATTTCACTGGCGGTTCACCTAAGGTATAAACTAAGATCCGGTAAACCTCACTAAGCAAGTGCGCTTTGGTGTCGGCAATAACTTGATCAGTCGCCTTGTCCGCAACTAATTGACGCAAAGTGACGGCGTCCTTACGTAATTTCAGATTCAAAACACTGTTTAGTTCGCTTGATTTTGAACTATTATACGTTTCGGGCATCACGTATTGCGGGACGATCCCGTATTTAGCGATCAAAGCAGTCAGCATATCCCATTGACCACCATCTTGTTGTGGTGTCGCCAGTAAGAAGGCAACTTTACGGCTAGTTAAGGGATCGTTAGCCGTAGCCAAAATGTTTTCATAAAAATAGTTAGATTTTTCAAATTTATCCCAGAAATTAGTGTAATTTTGTGATAATTCAAAATCTTTTAAATTATATTGGTCGGCAATGCTACGGCGCATGGTGTTTAACGCAGCAAACATCCAGCAACGACCACTTTGCTTTTGATTGGCTACCTTTTCAGCAGCTAGATCAACGGAGAACGTTTGGTTCATGGCCACTTTAGAATCAGTGTTTTCACTGGTAGTAAGCACCCCATTATTCATGACGGCACGTTTGATCGTGGCCGATTGTGGGACTTGTTGTAATTGTGCTTGGTAAGCGGCAATTGCAGCGGGCGTAATTTCTTGACTCAATTTATTCACTCCCCAATTTTAATGACGTTTACACGTCTGTTTCTATTTTAGTACAAGCGTCACCGATTAGTAAATAAGGGTGATCTAAAAGTTAGCCTTTCGATGTAAGCAATGCAGTATATTCAGGTTTATTGGCAAAAAAACGTTTGGCGTAAGGGCAAAGCGGTAAAATTTTGGCTTGTTGTTCCTGCGCATAGGTGATCATAGTGGTGATCAATTGGCTGGCAATTCCTTGACCACGGTGATCTTCACGAACAAAAGTATGGTCGACTGCTAAAACAGTTCCCGCATGTAAACTTTGAAAAGTCACTTCAGCGACTAAACGATCATCAGCATCATTGTAATAATAACGACCTGGTTCAAAAGTAAATTTCATATCCGTGCCTACTTTCTCTATTAAGTTAAGGATCTTTGAAAACGCCACTAGCAAAATCATTGTAAAGTTTCGCCACTTAAAAGGCAAGGAAACGCTTTTAGCCATGTAGATAGGGAGCAGTGAAGCACTAAGATTGTTACCCATTTAAGCTAATAAATGCTATCATTAAAGACAAGAAATAAGTTTAAATAAAAAATTTTCAGCATTCATTTTGATTTAAGTTGTTGCTGATACGATTAAATAAGGAGTTTGTTATGAAACGTGGATTTGCAACCGTTGCGCGCTATCGAGATGCTGGTTTACAGCTTCCCCAACGCGCAACGCAACAGGCAGCCGGTTATGATTTTCAAGCGGCGGAAGATTTTACGTTACCTTCAATTTGGCGTGGCGATTTTTTACGGCTACTGTGGCATAAACGTCATGGCCAATCATTGACTGACGCAGATTATATTGCTGCGGGTAAAACGTTAAAACCATATTTAGTTCCCACTGGGATCAAGGCTTATATGCAACCTGATGAATATTTATTGCTGGCCAATCGTTCCAGTGGGCCGATCAAACGCGGTTTGATCTTACCGAACGGGGTGGGGATCGTGGATGCTGACTATTATGATAATGCGCAAAATGAAGGCGAAATTTTCTTTCAGTTGGTTAATTTAGGGGTGCGTTCAGTGACCATTAAAAAAGGTGAACGTATCGGTCAAGGTATTTTTATGCCTTATTTACGTAGTGATAGCGATCAAGGTGGTCAAGGACAGCGAACTGGCGGTTTTGGTTCTTCGGGGCGTTAGTTCAGCCTTTTGACGGATTCGTTAGTAAGCACAAACGGCTAAACTAAAATTTATCTTACAATAGAAAAGGATGTATTCTGTGGCAAAAACAAAAACACAATTTGTTTGTCAAAATTGCGGCTATAATTCACCACGTTTTTTAGGTCGTTGCCCTAACTGTGGCGCTTGGAACCAAATGGTGGAGGAGAAAGTGCCGACTAAAGTCGAAACAACCAATGCTCAGACTAATTTAGTTGGCCAAGTGGCTAAACCAGAATTAATGGCCAAGGTCAGTATTGAAAAGGAACCGCGGGTACATACACAATTAGGGGAACTTAATCGTGTACTTGGCGGTGGCATTGTGCCAGGATCTTTAGTACTGATTGGTGGCGATCCTGGGATCGGTAAATCGACCTTATTACTACAAGTTTCCGGCCAGTTAAGCCAGGACAAAGGTAAAGTGTTATACGTTTCTGGTGAAGAAAGTGCGTCGCAGATCAAAATGCGGGCCGGCCGATTAGGTGTTGCTGGCAAGCAACTATATCTTTATCCTGAAACCGATATGGGGAGTATTCGCCACCAAATTGAGCAGTTGAAGCCTGATTACGTGGTGATCGATTCTGTTCAAACAATGCAAGAGCCTGACCTTAGTTCAGCGATCGGTAGCGTGGCACAGGTTCGGGAAGTCACGGCGTCGTTAATGAAGATCGCTAAGCAAAATCAGATCACGATCTTTATTGTGGGCCATGTGACTAAAGGTGGCGCCATCGCGGGGCCTAAGATCCTGGAGCATATGGTGGATACGGTTCTGTACTTTGAAGGCGACCAACAGCGAACTTACCGAATTTTAAGAGCAGTAAAAAATCGGTTTGGTTCAACTAATGAAATTGGTATTTTTGAAATGCGGGCCGGCGGGTTACACGAAGTGGCCAACCCATCGGAAATTTTTTTGGAAGAACGCTTGACCGGTGCCACTGGTTCGGCGGTGGTCGTGTCTTTGGAAGGAACGCGACCAATTTTGGTGGAGATTCAAGCCTTGATCACGCCAACGGTGTTCGGCAATGCGCAACGGACCACCACCGGGATTGATCGGAACCGCGCTGCCCTGATCATGGCAGTGTTAGAAAAGCGGGCCAACTTAATGTTACAAAATCAAGATGCTTACTTAAAAGCCGCCGGTGGTGTGAAACTAGATGAACCGGCGATTGATTTGGCGGTTGCCGTCAGCATTGCGTCATCTTATCGGGATAAGGGCACTCAGGCAACGGATTGTTTTGTTGGTGAAATTGGGTTGACCGGTGAAGTACGCAGCGTTAATCGAATCGAACAACGGATCAACGAGGCAGCTAAACTTGGCTTTAAACGCGTATTCATTCCGCATAATAATTTAAAGGGTTTAGAGATCCCAAAAACGATCAAAGTTGTCGGTGTGACTACCATCGCGGAGGCATTACAAAAAGCATTTAATTGAAAGAAGGTGAATTAATGAAAAAAAGAATTACAGCGTTATTGATCGTTTTAGTTGGTGCGTCAGTGGCAGGAACTTTTCTACCCGCGTTGTGGCGTCTAACTGGTCTGGCCAGCGTGCGTTATTTAAATAATTTATTCGTTGATGTTTTGCTTGGTGCTATTATTTCCTTTTTGATTGCGCTTTTCCTGGCTGGATTAATTGTGCGTTTGTTCGATCGAATCGTTAAACGAGCGGAGGTCTTTGTCAGCAAGCAATCCCCGACCTATCTACTATTTGGTAGTTTAGCTACGATCGTTGGTTTGATTTTAGCCAATATCATTTCGATTCCACTTTACCGGATAAACTTTTTCTTGTTTAACACGTTAGCACCGATTATTTTAATGGTGTTGTTAGGCTATATCGGTTTTCGTGTGGGAACGACCCGAACGGATGAATGGCGGCGGCTATTCCAACTCCGGAGTAAAAAAGCGGTGGTTGAAACTACCGCTGAACAGAATAAAGTATTGGAACGCAAGGTCGGTGACAATTTTCATAAATATAAAATTCTGGATACCAGCGTTATCATCGATGGGCGAATTTACGAAATAGCGCAAACCGGCTTTATTGAAGGCACCTTATTGATTCCTAATTTCGTGCTCCATGAGCTACAGTTGATCGCTGATTCGGCCGATTCATTGAAGCGTACCCGGGGGCGGCGCGGATTAGATATTTTGAATGATCTACAAAAAACTGACGCGATGCCTGTGGAAATGTACGAAGGCGATTTTGAAGATCTTACTGAAGTCGATAGCAAGCTGATCAAATTGGCTAAATTGCTGGATGGAATCGTCGTAACTAATGATTTTAATTTAAATAAGGTCAGTGAGTTCCAAAATGTACCAGTGTTGAACATTAATGAATTGGCGAATACGTTGAAACCAGCAGTGATTCCGGGTGATGGGATGACGGTGACGGTTGTGAAAGCAGGAACCGAGCGTCAGCAAGGCGTTGCTTACCTTGACGATGGCACGATGATCGTCGTTGAGGATGGTCAACATTATATGAACAAATCCTTAGCGGTCACCGTGACAAGTGCGCTACAAACTGCGGCTGGACGCATGATCTTTGCTAAGCCAACTCACTCACAGAAAAGTTTACGTGAACACAATAAATAATTTCAGCAGTTACCTTTACAAGTCTGGTTTTGACCAGTAAAATTATAAGTGCTGTGTCAGGCTGAGTGCCTGACAATAATGATCAAAAAAGGAAAAATTTGAAAGAGGCGGAATTTAAATTGGCAGATAAAAAAATTCGTGTGCGCTATGCCCCAAGCCCAACTGGCCATTTGCATATTGGTAACGCACGGACGGCATTGTTCAACTATCTTTTTGCGCGGCATAATAAAGGTGAATTTGTGATCCGGATCGAAGACACCGACACTAAACGTAATGTTGAAGGTGGCGAAGAAAGCCAATTGACCATGCTTAAATGGTTAGGGATGGATTGGGATGAAGGTCCCGATAAGCCTGGTGAAGTTGGTCCTTATCGCCAGTCAGAACGCAGTGCGATCTATGCACCTTTGATCCAACAATTGGTTGATCAAGGCCTAGCCTATGAATCTTATATTACTGAAGATGAATTAGCGGCGCAGCGTGAAGCACAAAAAGCGCGCCATGAAATGCCTCATTATGAAGATGAATTTGCTGGCCTCAACGCGGAAGAAAAGGCAGCTAAAATTGCGGCGGCTAAAGCCCAAGGGTTGAAACCAGTTATTCGGTTCCATGTACCGGTGCATAAAAAGTATGAATTCAATGATTTAGTGAAGGGTCATATTGAATTTGATTCCGATTCGATCGGCGGCGATTTTGTCATTATGAAGCGTGACGGGATGCCGACGTATAATTTTGCCGTTGTGGTGGACGATCATAAAATGAAGATCACCCACGTTTTACGTGGGGATGATCATATTGCTAACACGCCTAAGCAATTGATGATCTATGAGGCCCTTGGCTGGGAGCCACCAATTTTTGGCCATATGACTTTGATTATCAATACGCAAACTGGTAAAAAATTATCTAAACGTGATGAAAATACCCTACAATTCATTGAACAATACCGTGAGTTAGGCTATTTACCAGAAGGCATGTTTAACTTCATTACTTTGTTAGGCTGGTCACCAGTGGGCGAAGATGAGATCTTTAGCCGGAAACAATTGATCAAAATGTTCGATCCTAAGCGGTTGAGTAAATCACCAGCTAAATTCGATGCTAAGAAACTTGAATGGGTCAACAATCAATACATGAAACAAACTGATAGCAGCAAAGTAACTGATATGGGCTTGTATCAATTGATCAAAGCAGGGCGCTTACCAGAAGATCCAGATAATAAGACGATTGAATGGGCCCGGACTTTGGTTGGTTTGTACCATGATCAAATGAGTTACGCGGCGCAAGTTGTCGAAGAATCGGCTGTTTTCTTCACAGAACCGCCTAAGTTGGATGAAGCCGCATTGACCGAATTAGCAGTGGAAACCGCACCGGCAGTGTTGAATAAATTTGCTGAATTGATCAAGCAAGTTAAGATCTTTGATGCAGTTGAGATCAATAACGCAATTCAACAAGTCCGTGCAGCAACTGGGGTCAAGGGACGGCAGCTGTACATGCCGATTCGTATTGGGACAACGCGGGCAACTCATGGCCCTGCTATTGCAGAGTCAATTGAGTTGTTAGGTCGCGAAAAAACGATGCATCATTTGGAAGTTACTTTAGCTGAATTGAATCATTAAAGCAGTGATGGGAATAAGTAGATCGTGCGACTGTCATAGCGAGCGCTTGGCTGGTGAAAAAGCGTCAGTTACTCGATCGAAATGCCTCCTGGAGTGTAAGAATGAATTGGTACAGCCTTAAAAACAAGCCGGCTGGCAGTTTTTTGATCGGGTGTTGGTCAAGGTAGTTCTTACCGGAATCATTCACGTTAGCGAATGCCAAGGAAGCTATTTGGCTTCGAAAAAAAGTGGAACCACGTGTAAACGTCTTTTGATTGCAATAACGATCAAGAGGCGTTTTTTATTTAATTTGAATTTAGTTTAATGTTAAAATAAAGTAATCATTAAAAATTATGGGGGTGCGAGTAGTGATTCAAGTTTATAATACGTTGACGCGGCAAAAAGAAATCTTTAAACCTTTAACTACCGGTGTGGTCAATATGTACGTCTGCGGCCCCACTGTTTATAATTACATTCATATTGGTAATGCGCGTTCGGCCATTGCTTTTGACACGATTCGCCGTTATTTTGAGTTTCGTCACTATCACGTTAATTATGTTTCCAACTTTACGGACGTTGACGACAAAATGATCAAGCAGGCGCGACGCGACGGAATCACAGTTCCAGAGCTGGCTGCTAAGTTCATCAAAGCCTTTGACGAAGACACAGCCGCTTTGAATATTGAACCGGCTACAGTACGACCACGGGCAACAGAAAATATTCCCGATATTGTGGCTTTTATTCAGGTTTTATTGGATAAGGGCTATGCTTATGTTGCGGCCGGCGATGTTTATTATCGTGCCCGTAAGTTCGCTCATTATGGGGAATTATCGGATCAAAATATTGATCAGTTAGAACAAGGGGCTAGTGAACACACTGTTGATGAAGAAACTCAGCGCAAAGAAGATCCCATTGACTTTGCTTTATGGAAGGCGGCTAAGCCGGGAGAGATTGCCTGGTCAGCACCTTGGGGGCAGGGTCGGCCTGGCTGGCATATCGAATGCTCAGTGATGGCGACTAAATATTTAGGGGATACCTTTGATATTCATGGCGGCGGCCAAGACTTAGAATTTCCGCACCATGAAAATGAAATTGCCCAAAGTGAAGCCAAAACCGGTCAAAAATTTGCTAACTATTGGTTGCACAATGGTTTTGTGACCATTGGTGATGACGATGAAAAAATGAGTAAGTCGCTAGGTAATTTTGTAACTGTTCATGATCTGATTCAGCAAGTCGATCCACAAACGTTGCGTTTTTTCATGGCGACCACTCAATATCGGCGGCCGATTCGTTACAGTGAAGCAACCTTAAAAGAAGCTGCCAATAATTTACAGAAGTTGCGGATCGCTTTGGATAATTTAAGTTATCGGCAAAAAGATGTAGCCGCTGGGCTTGATCCAGAAATCGAACAACAATTGACCAAATTGACGGCTGCTTTTATTGCGGCAATGGACGATGATTTCAATGTACAAAATGGTATGACAGAAGTTTACGAGTTGGCTAAATTGATGAATATTTATAGTGAACAGCAGGTTGTTCGTGAGGCGACGTTGAACCATTTACTCAGCAGCTTCACGATGTGGCTACAGATTTTTGGGGTCAGCTTCCAACCTAAGGCTTTATTGGCGGCCGACATTGAACAATTATTACAAGATCGCCAAACTGCGCGGGCCAATAAGGATTATCAGCGCAGCGATGAAATCCGTGATTTATTGAAGGCACAAGGCATCGTTTTAGAAGATACGGCACAAGGCACACGTTGGCGGAGGAAATAATGGCAGAAACAGTAGATTATCAGCAGTTAAACGGGATCGCCTTAGCCTATATGGGTGATGCCAGTTATGAGGTATATATTCGCCGGCACCTGTTAAGTAAAGGGATCACTAAGCCGACACGTTTGCAGCATCAAGCCACACATTTTGTATCGGCCAAAGCGCAGGCCGCTTTGATCGAAGCCATGTTGGCTCAGGAGTTATTAAGCGCAACAGAACTGAGTTTTTATAAACGTGGGCGTAACGCTAATAGTCATACACATGCTAAAAATACGTCGGTGACGACTTACCGGATCTCGACTGGTTTCGAGGCTTTAATGGGCTATTTAGCGTTAAGCGACCAACAACAGCGCTTAGATGAGCTCGCCGCTTGGTGCATTGCCCAAGTAGAGGAAGGAAAAATAAATGAACAAATCAAATGAGCCCAAAACTGACGCCACTGATTTTGTGATTGGCCGACACGCTGCCCATGAAACATTGCAAACTGAAGGCGCCAAACGGGTCAATAAAGTTTTTTTACAGGAAGGGTTAAAGTCTGATTCTTTACACGCGCTTCAGCAGCTGGCTAAGGCTAAGCGGATCCCAGTACAATCGGCGCCAAAAAATAAGTTGGATACGTTAAGTGATCATGGCAATCATCAAGGGGTTGTTTTGGCGATCACACCCTATGCTTACGCTGATTTAGACGATTTATTTGCTCGGGCTGAAGCTAAGCAACAACCGCCTTTTTTCCTGATTTTAGATGGAATTGAAGATCCGCACAATTTAGGCTCGATCATGCGAACTGCGGATGCTGTTGGTGTTCACGGCATCATTATTCCTAAGCATCGTGCTGTTGGGCTAACTAGTACAGTGGCCAAAACATCAACTGGGGCGATCGAACACATGCCGGTGGTACGGGCCACTAATTTAGTGGCAGTAGCAAAGGAATTAAAGCAGCGTGGTGTCTGGTTATTTGGTACGGATATGGCGGGCACCGATTATCGACAGTGGAACGCTAAAGGCGCCATTGCTTTGGTGATCGGCAATGAAGGTAAAGGCATCGCACCACTGTTGAAGCGGGAGATGGATGAGATCGTTACGATCCCCATGATCGGACATGTGCAAAGCCTGAACGCCAGCGTTGCCACCGGCTTATTGCTATATCAGGCGTATGCAGTTAAGCAAGGAAGCGGTGAGCTCCCATGATGCATGAGATCCTGATCATTGACGGCTATAATGTGATCGGTAATTGGCCAGAATTAGCGCAGCTAAAGCAGGATGATAAATTGGCGGATGCCCGAGACGAATTGTTAGCACAATTAGCCGAATTCCGTAAATACGAAGATGCAGAAATTATTTTAGTTTTTGATGCAATGTATGTGCCCGGGATCACACAGCGCTATGATCAATATAATTTACAGGTCGTTTGGACGCAGGAAGATGAAACCGCGGATAGTTATATCGAAAAAATGGCCGGTAAATTACAAAATCGGTTGACACAAGTCACGGTGGTAACCAGCGATCAGGCTGAGCAGTGGACGATCTTCTCGCGTGGCGCGGTTCGGATTTCATCACGGGAGTTTAAAATGGTGATTCAACGTGCTAAGGCAGAGATTGCGCGGGATGTTCGTCATTATCGTGACACGGATCTTCGCCGCAGTTCGCCGTGGGATTCACAACAAATGCTATCGTTAGCCAAATTACGTGATGATTTAACGCAAAACGATTAGGGATAAGTAATAGCTAAATAAACATTAGTTCGCTTGAAAGACGCTTTCATTATTGCTATGCTTTTTTTGAACATGACAACTAGTGAATAAAATGAATGAAGACCTTAGAGTGTTAATCCTTACAGCAGCGACCGGCGACTCTCGTGCTTGCGAGCAATTATTTTCCCGTTATCGGCCGATGTTAAAGAAGATTCAGCAACATTATTATCTACGTGATTTTGATGATGATGATTGGGATCAAGAGGCGCGAATTGTTTGCTTTCGCGCAGCACAAAACTATCGGTGGGATACAAATCTAACCTTTGGTCGGTATTATCAGAAATGTCTATTGTGCCGCGTCTATTCCCTAATTCGGCGGCAAAGTGCGCAAAAGCGTGTAGGTGAAGCGCATACGGTTTCAATGGAAAATGAAGATATTAGGCAGTGTATTGAAGCAAAAGGTACACAGCAATCGCTTGATTTAGCATTGATCCTTACCGCTGCGCCTGATTTTCTTCACTGTTTATCAACTTTTGAGTATCAAATTTTTTGTCGCTTTGTATTGAGTAGTCTAAATTCGCAGTGTGAGCAGGTAGATCTAAGTGATTCACAGACACGTAATGCATTAGAAAGGTGTCGTTATAAGCTAAAACGCTACTTAAACGATCATTTTTTTCATTAACTGGTTATTAAAAAATAGCGGTGTATCAGAATCTTCTGGTGCACCGTTATTTTTTATAACCTAATACTATTGTTGTTATGTCTATTTTATTGCTATAATGATTGCGATAAAGGAAGTCGGGGGATCGTTATGCTTATTCGTGAAATTCTATTAGTACTTTTAATGCCGTTGCTTCTTGTGTTATTTTATATTAGTTATACGCGTGGTGCTAGTTCGTCATAAAATCAAAAAAGCCTAAATTGTATACCAATATCGTCAATTCAATCTTTAATTGAAAACCAAATAGACTACGGGTG
>NZ_BJDN01000006.1 GCF_005405165.1 Loigolactobacillus binensis | reverse complement strand
AACACAGTTATTACTCCTTTTAAGTTTTGTCACTTATGAGTCTAACTGGGTTGGACTTTTTTGTTAAATTTCTAAATGTTACAAACTAGCACCACACGTCCTCATATGTATATTATGATATAAGTGCGGTATAAATACGATGGACAACGATCGGACCTCGTGGGACTTAAGCGACACAAAAGCCATAAAGTGTGGTATAAGCAACAAAAGAGGGCTAACTTAGGAGATGAAAAATGGTAGTTAAAGCAGATCGACGTGTAGTCAAAACAAAACAAATTATTCGCAAGGCATTTGCGGATCTATTGGTAACCAAACCAATTGATGAGATTACGATCACTGATATTGCTAACGGTGCGAATATCAATCGCAAAACTTTTTATAATCACTACAGTGGTGTTTATCAACTATTAGATGAAATCGAACAAGAAATTGTAACTGCCTTTGCGGCGGATTTGGCCGAATTTGATTTTGATCAATATTTAACTAACCCAACGGTGATTTTTAAAAAGATTCAAGCAATTGTTGACCAGAATTATGGTTTCTATAAAAACTTATTTGCACGTAGTGGTGACACTAATTTGCTTAGCAAAATCGCCACTGTACTAAGCGCCAAGGCAGTCAGTTTTTTTGAAAATAAGCAGCCTAATGATCATGCCAAAATTAGAGTCATCGCTGACTACACGATTTTCGGTATGATGGCAGTGTATCAGGGCTGGTTTAATTCGGACTATCAACTCAACATTGACGAGCTTGATCAGCTACTTAATCAAATTTTGGTTAATGGGATTCAAAGAATCATTGCTGAAAAATAGTCACTTTAAATTGAAATAGCGCCAAGTGTGATCAACCAGTTTTGGCAGTCATACTTGGCGCTATTTATATTTTAGCATGACGTGTTCAAGGTATTGTAACTGGCAAATTGGGTACTGGTACGTTTTTTCAATTTACTGCCATTCACCGATCAGTTCAACGTAGCAGTTACCAGTGATCGGTTCACCTTTATACGTTCCGCTGATCGTGCTGGCGGCCTCATAATGGCTCAATTCCTTAAGACTGAATAACAGCTCTTGTTCTTTTGGCGCGCAGGTCACAGTTAAGTGTAAATCAAGTTCTGGTATATCGACTAGCCACTGGGTCGGGTAGCGATAGTCAGAATCAGGGCTAGTCCATACTGCCGTTGCATTGGACATGATCGGCTCAACCGCAACGACCTGCTGCGTGCCGTTGGGATGCAACACGGTTGCGAACGTTTTTTCCTGCGCACCTTCGTTAGCAAACCAAAGGCTAGCAACTGTCTTGTCAGCTAAATTAAGGTCCATCCAACCCCATTGTGGCAAGTTAAATTTAGGTGCTTTTTTAGTTGCGGTTGGGTCGAGCTTAGGCATGGTGGTAATATCAAGTTGCCATTGGCGATCAAACCAAGAGCGGCCGCTAACTGGGTAGTCAGTGTCCTCAATGGTAATCGTGCCGTTGGTGCGGATCGTCGGGATCGAGTATTGGAACACATCCATACCCACTAGCGGAAACTTGCCGGTACCACCATTATAAATTGGGTAGCCCACGGGAATGAGATCAACGTCCACCGTAGCATCGGGCATGGAACTGATCAAGTGCATGTGGTTTAAATCACCGGTGATCTCTGTGTTAGTGGTTTTAATGTGAAATTCATTTTGATGAATATCAGTTTTACTTAGCGGGTATAAGTGACTATCGGTATAATATTTTTGGGTAGTCTGATCGGTAACGGATACACAGCTGGTGATCATCGGTTCAGATGAACTTGGCATTAGTTGAGACATGACGTGGACGAGATAGCTCAGTTGGTGACCGGCTGTTTCAAAATGGCCGACGGCAAACCAAGAATTGACAATAAAGTTAGGTTTCAGCGGCAGATCATTCATTACGTCAACATTAGCTTGACGGTTTAATTCAGTATCTAATTTTAATTCACTCATGTAAGTAACCTCCAACAATTATAATTTAGCAATTTTCAGATGTGACATTTGTCTCAGCTGATGTAATGTACTATAATGCATCTAGTTAGCTGAGACAAGTGTCACACCTAAAACTGTGACATTAAGGAGGAATTTGTCACATGGCGGATAATGAAACAATCAATAAAATGACAAAAGAATGGATCTATGCGGCTTTAGTTCGTTTGATGGACAAAGTGGCTTACGAAAAAATTACTATCACTAAAATTGTCACCGAAGCAGGCGTTTCGCGGATGGGTTATTATCGTAATTTTGCTAGTAAGGATCGTATTTTGTTGGACCGACTACAGGCGAATTTAGGTCAGTTGCGTCAAATCGTTGAGACTGATACAAATATTTCAGAAGATAAGTTTTGGCGCAAATTCGTTGCGGCCACCTTGAATAATCAATTACTGAAGTTGATCGTGCAAGCTGGTTTAACCGACCAATTATTAAAAATACATCAACAGTTTACCCAAGAAATGTTCACCGAGGTTTCTCATTGGAATATGTGCGATCCCCAAGTCCAATATCTTGTCAATTATCAAATGGGTGGTCAGATCGGGTTATTCGTTTATTTCATTCAACAGCACGATACAATCAGTGGTGTTGACGAAGAAAGGTTGACGCAGTTTATTATTGATAGTAACCATGCGCTGCTACAACTGACCAATCAACCACTAAAGGGCAATCGCCAATAAAAAGCACTCGTGGGCGCGAGTGCTCTTAGATATTTGCGGCTGCTAAATTATGCTTGGTCGAAGTGAATCAGCTTATTATTGATTTCATCAGCAAGGGCCACTTTGCTACACGACCAACTGATTTTTATAGAGGAACGAATGAAGGATATCCAGAGCCTAATGCAAAAATTTATCCGCAAAGATTTAGTATTATCAGTTGATAATATTCGGCAACATATTTTTGACATTGTCGGTATTCGCGTGATCACCAATTATATCTCATCGAAAAAATGCTATTAAATCAGCCAGATATCACGCTGATCAAACGTAAAGATTACAGTAAAGCGCTGAAAAAAAGCGGTTATCGCAGTTTACACTTAGTGATTTCTGTGCCGGTGTTCCAGCCAACGGGGATCAAAAATGTTAATGTTGAGATCCAAATTCGCACGGTCGGCGTGGACATGTGAACTATCTTGGAACATAAATTACGCTATAAGACGGATATCAGTATTGAGCTAGTCGTCAATATGGCAAAGATCTAAAGTGTTATGCGGATGAATTAGCGGGTATTGAGATCAAAATGCAGCATATTTGCAAACAATTAAATGATTATCAAGATTGACAAGACTTAAGTGATATAAAAAGTAATTAGTAGCTTTGAGTTAGTCTATTTTTAATAGTTTAAGGACTATATTGAGGTAGTTTTTACAACTATTTTTGTTTGAAAAAATGCTTTTTAAAACATCTTTTAAGTGAAAGAAGGAAAGTTCAGCATGGACACTAAAGCACTCACACTATTTTCAACCGTCTATGAAAGTAATTCATTTTCGCAGGCCGCAGCAAAGGTCTATATGTCACCACAAGGAATTGCTAAAATGATCACCAAACTAGAGAATGAATTAAATGTGCAATTGTTTGAACGGACTAAACAAGGGATCGTTCCAACAAAATCAGCACAGCGTTTATATGAAAAAGCAACTGATCTACGAGTCATTTTTCAAAATATTACCATGACTAAATCGGAAAATAACATTCATCAAGAATTCGTTAATTTATTTATTGCTGATGAATTTTCTGACTATTTAGGCTTCGACTTTTTTTATGACTTTCAAAGAAGGTATTCAAACAAAACGTTGAATTTTGTCGAATTTCCAGACTCGATGTTAGCAAACGCAATTATTGAGCGCGGTAATATAGGTTTTATAGAAGGACCAATCAATTTTGAAAAATTCAATGGTTTTTTTGTTACGGAAAATCATTATTGTACGATCATGTCACCGGGTCATCGACTTGCAGGGGAAACGGCTGTTCAAATTAGAGATTTGAATAAGGAATCATTGGCCACTAAAAGCAAAGAGTTTCAGATATTTAATACACATTTAACTGCTTTAGTCAAACAACAGGTTTTTCCAATCCATACGCTACAAACTTCAAATGATGATTTTATTGTTGAATTTGCGCGGCGTAATTTAGGTATCGGGATCGTGCCAGAATATTTATTGGAGCTTCCACATTTTAAGAACCTAAAAGCAAACAACGAAGTGATCGCAAAGCCACTAGCTGGAGTTGATTTAAAAAGAGATATTTATTTTGTTCATGTTAATGACCGGCAATTGTCAGAAGGTGAACAGTTATTTGAAGCCTATGTTAAAGGATATGTTACAAATAAAAAATAATGATCAATAAAATTTTAAGTTAAGTAAACTATCTGTGTAAAAATTATTGGTTGTAACTTTTAGTTGTATCACGAAAACCTGAAAGTCTATTCCAACATTTAATGAAAGCGGTTATTATTTACTTGGATTCAAGATCAATAACTAGGAGGATACTACCAATGCTGACACAGAAAAAAATATATGATTTGGTTGTTGTAGGTGCAGGTGCATCAGGGTTCACTGCTGCCTATCAGGCGGCTAAAAATGGTCTTTCCGTCGTTGTTTTAGAAAAAGGGCGCCATACCGGTGGAAGTGGTAATTGGGTAGAAGGTATTTTTGCGATTAACTCGAATATGCAACAGGCTAAAAATGTCCAATTAACTAAAGAGGATGTTTTGAATGAAGAATTAGAGTACTCTCATTATGAGGCTGATACAAATAGTTGGAACCAATATATTGATCGTAGTGCCGAAATGATTGATTGGTTGGGTGATCTAGGCGTTAAATACGTAGATGTTCGTGGATTAGGGTCAGGTAATGTTACGTGGCATTTGATGCAGGGTAACGGTAATCAAGCAATCCATCAAGCACTTGAACCAAAAGCGCTGGAAGCAGGGGCTGAAATTGTAACTTCCGTTTCTGTGCAAGCCTTAAAACAAGATAGCGATGGCAAAATTACCGGTGTGGTTATTCAGAGTGAGACCGATCATCACCAAGAAGAAATTGCCACCGCAGCAGTTATTCTAGCCACTGGTGGTTACTTAAATAATTCAGAATTAATTGATAATGACACCAATTATAATGTCAACCAACTAATTCCAGTAAATTCTGGAAAAAACACAGGTGATGGCTTGCAATTAGCCTGGGAAGTTGGCGCGCAAAAGTACCGGATGGGGATGGCGATGTTGTTTGGCGGTTACATCAAGGACCCAACAAAACCGGCTTATTTATATCGAACCTCTGATATGAATGGGGCAGTTACGCAACAGTCTTTACTTTGGGTTAATGAAAAGGGAAAGCGCTTTGTAAATGAAGAAGTAGTTGATAATTTTTCACACGCAGGTAATGCCTTATTTACACAAAATAAAATTTATAGCATCCTTGATCAAGGAACAATCAACCATTTAATGAACAGTGGCTTATATAAGGAAATGGGTACTTATTACACTGAACAAAAGACACTTGAGGGTTTACAGTCAGAAATTGATGACGCATTAAAGCAAAACTTACCGTTTATCTATAAAGCAAGCAGTATTAAAGATCTAGCCCAGCAAATCAGTTTGCCTGAACTTGAGACAACGGTTCTTCGCTATAATAAATTGTGTCGATCAGGTCAAGACACTGATTATCATAAACAAGCTAAATTCTTAGTTAGCTTAGAACATGGACCATTTTATGCTTTTGAGTTGGGTATTGGTGCATTTTGCACAATGGGTGGATTAAAAATTGATTTAGATAATCGTGTTTTGGATAAGTCTGGCGCAGATATTAAGGGTTTATACGCGGCCGGGAATGATGCCGCTGGAATATTAGTCGGCGACACCTATGGTCCTAACATGCCTGGTACTGAAGGCGGATATGCATTCTATTCAGGACGGCATGCAGCCAATGCGGCAACTGATTACATTAAATAATAAATTAGTGATATAGGAAAAAATAGATAGCCACAATTTTTGAATTGCGGCTATCTATTTTTAATATGGTTCACTTTTTTAGTTGTAACTTGACAAGCCACAATCAGCTGTTACAATATAAATTACATGTTGTTTTTAAAGTAACAGATTAAACAACGATGCAAATCGTCTGGCAGCAAAGTAAATGGCGAGCGATAGTGATGCGACATTCGCATAAGTTAAGTGATACGGTATATAGTCTTACTTACATTGTGATCTATGCCGATGGCGATTTTTCAAGTGGGCCATTACCGCCATCATGTTACAAAATCTAATTGATGATATTTTACAGCATTATGCAAAAAAGTTTGAAAGGAAGAGGTGAATCTTTGTGATCCGTTTTGAAAAAGTAACTAAGACTTACGCCAACGAAGATGCGTTGCATAACTTGGATCTAAGTATTTCCGCTGGTGAATTATTTGTTCTGGTTGGTCCATCTGGTAGTGGCAAAACGACCTTATTAAAAATGATCAATCGGTTGGTTGTACCCACTAGTGGCAAAGTCACTATCGATGATGAAAATGTTGCCGATATGAATTTAGAGGAACTTCGCCGGCATACAGGATATGTGCTGCAAGCTGGCGCTTTGTTTCCTAATATGACAGTTGAGCAAAATGCAGCAATTCAACTTGAGGCACTTGGGTGGCCCGAACCAAAGCGCCATGCACGTATTCTTGAGTTGCTAAAGCGGGTTGATCTAGCGCCTGAATTATTTTTACAACGTAAACCAAGTGAATTATCAGGTGGTGAAGCACAACGAGTTGGAATCGTGCGCGCGCTGGCTTCTAATCCTAATTTGGTTTTGATGGACGAACCATTCAGTGCTTTAGATCCGTTATCTAAACGACAATTACAAGCTTTGGTTCTTGAATTACATCGCGAGTTAAAGACTACATTTGTTTTTGTTACTCATGATATGCGTGAAGCAATTCGTCTTGCCGATCGTTTAGCCGTCATACACAATGGGGAGTTACAACAATTAGGTAAACCAGCTGATATTTTGGCCGATCCGGCTAATGAATTTGTCCGTGACTTTTTCGATGATCCTGTCGCGCGGCAACGCTTTTTAAAACAAGTTATTGATTCTGGTTTTGGTCGCTCTATTAGCGTCGATGATCAATACGTTGCATTGAAGGGGAGCGATACTATTTTTCAGTGGGCAGCACTTGTTCAACAAACAGCGACCCAGAATATTCGAGTGGGCAATCGACTACTTGAGCCAGTTGATCTGATCGACTATATGGCCACTTTAAAATAAGGAGGTGAATTGACGATGTTCACAGGTATAAAAACGTATATTAATACTAATAGTCACGAGATTCTGCTATCATTGTTGCAGCATATTGAAATTTCCGTGATCGCCGCAATTATCACGATCATTATTGCAATACCATTAGCAGTCGTTTTACTTAATCATCGGCGTGCTGGCGAATTCGTTCTCCAAGTTGCTAGTGTGATCCAAACGATTCCCAGTTTAGCCATTTTGGGATTGTTAATTCCTTTTGTCGGAATCGGCACGATCCCGGCAATTATTGCACTAGTACTTTATGCGTTAATGCCAATTTTTTCTAATACTTACGCTGGGTTAACTAATATTGATCCACTGTTGCTTGAAGCCGCTGATGCGCTAGGTGTATCTAAGCGGTATAAGTTGTTTCGTATCCAGTTTCCATTAGCAATGCCGCTGATCTTATCTGGTATTCGAATTGGTGTTGTGATGATTATCGGAACGGCTACGTTGGCAGCATTGATCGGTGGCGGTGGCTTAGGAACTTATATTTTATTAGGAATACAGAGTAATAATAATGCGGCACTACTAGTTGGCGCGGTTTTAGCTGCCATTCTAGCACTAGTTGCCAGTTGGTTGATCAAGATATTGGCACATATTTCGTTTAAAAAGCTGGGAATTGGGGTGATCGTTTTAGCTATTTTGGGGACGGGGTTTTACGGTGTACGCTCGCTGATAACACCAAAAACTGAAACAATTACTGTTGCTGGTAAAATGGGCGGTGAACCTGAGATCTTGATCAACTTATATAAGGATGTGATTGAACAAGATGATCCCAACATAAATGTAGTAGTAAAACGTAATTTCGGTGGTACCAGCTTCTTGTTCAAAGCATTGGCAAGTAAAAAGATTCAAATTTATCCTGAATTTACCGGTACCGTACTTACTTCGCTAGTTAAAACAAAAAGTGGAATCAATCATGATCCGGTAAAGGCCTATCATACTGCCAAGACTGCCATTGCTACTCAACATAAGATGACCTTCCTACGGCCAATGAAGTATCAAAATGGCTACGGGATGACTGTAACAAAAGCGACGGCCGAAAAATATCATTTAAAAACTATCTCTGATTTAGCGGCGCATCCAGAATTTACCGCTGGTTATGACCCTGATTTTTATCAACAAGAAGATGGGTACCCAGGTCTAAAAAAAGCTTATGGGTTGAATTTTACAAAAGTACGGACCATGGAACCATCGCTACGTTATCAGGCATTAGCGGCAGGTAAATTACAAGTTGCGGATGCCTATACAACTGATCCGGAAATCAAAAAATACGGTTTGGTTTTATTACGCGATAATAAGCGTTTCTTCCCACCATATCAGGGCGGCCCACTAATGTTGACCAGTTTTGCAAACACACACCCTAGTGTGCAAAAAAGCTTAAATAAATTAGCTGGAAAGATCTCTACCAGTGATATGCAGGAAATGAATTATAAAGTTACGGTACAACACCAAAAGGCCGCAGTGGTCGCAAAAGAGTATCTTAAAACACACCATCTATTGAAAAAATAGTAGCTGGTATCCATTAGCGTAAACGTAAATATAAAAAGTGTTGGCAATTAAAATAATTGACCAACACTGTATGTTTTTTGAATCACAGACTTAACTATTTTTCGCTTTACTTTTTTGTCTAGCTAAAATATCATCAATAATACTTTGTAATGTAATTTCAGTCATCACGTTTTCGGCAGCAGCTTGAACTTTTTGGTAAGCTTCGTTAAGTGTGTCTTGGATGTTACCGCCAACGATGCATAATGGATTGGTCTTTTCATCAATGTGTAATAGTTGCCCATCATCTAGCGCATGATAAATATCCAGCATAGTAATTGAATTTGCTGGTCGCGCTAATTCCGGGGCAACGGTGCCAGGATGGGTAGTCAGTAGCCCTGCTTTAGCTAAAGTTGCCATTAATCGCCTGACCAAGCTCGGATTAGATTCAACACTGAGCGCGATGGTTCGACTGGAAAGATCGCTATCGTGATAGATCTTAACGTATGCAAGAATATGGATCGCGTCACTGAGTCTATGTGAGTATTTCATTTTATCACCATTATTTTGATTGAATTATGCTATTGCAATATATGAGCGTATGATAACACAGCAAAATAGCAAAGTAAAAATAGTCACTAAAGCATGTGACCTATATCGGGTTTCAACAAATTGACAGTTCTAATTAACCTGTTACAATAATAGTAACAGATAGATTTGACAAAATTTTATGAGTACTCATTAATGAGTGATGGAGGTTTAACTAATGAAATATACAATTACCGGTGCAACTGGGCACCTAGGTAGTATCGTAACACAAGACATGATCAAGTTAGTGGGTGCTAATAGTGTCCGCGCTGCTGTTCATACGCCGGCTAAGGCAACCCACTTGACTGAACAGGGCGTTGAAGTGGTTAAAACTGATTATTTAGATATTGAGACAATGACGGCTTCTTTTAAGAATACGGATGTCTTGATCTATATTCCAAGCAAAACTTATGACGTCTTGCAACGCGTGACCGAATTTGAAAATACGTTGGTCGCCATGAAAAAAGCTAATGTGACGGAAATTGTTTTTGTCAGTTTTTACGCCGACCAAGAGAAGAATCCGTTTACGATGTCGGCTTATTATGGCTACGTTCCGCGTCGGCTAGCCGGATCAGGACTAAAATATACCGTGATCAAAAATTCGCTATATGCCGATCCGTTGGTTCCGTATTTGCCAGAATTGATCGAACGTGGCCATTTAATTTATCCAGTTGGTCAAGCGGCCTTATCCTTTATTGCCCAAGACGATAGCGCAGAAGCCATTGCTAATTTAGCGGTGAAACCTGAGTTACGGCATAATGGTCAAGTATATACGGTGACACAGCAGCAAAATTATACGATGGCTGAACTAGGTAAGATCATGACTGAAGTGACCGGCAAGCCGATTGGTTATGCACCAGTTTCAGTTGCTGAGTTCGCGGCTATCTATGCCGCTGAAGGCGATGGTGCTGAGTTAGGCTCAATGTATCAAGCTGGGGCAATGGGTTTGATGGACTTGGTGACTACTGATTTTAAAAAGATTACTGGCCATGATCCAGAATCAATGAACGATTTTTTAGCGGCACATTACCAAAAATAAGGTCGGTCGATGAAAATAAAACGCGTGGGTACGATCATTCTGTTTTTATTATTAGCAGGTAACAGTCTATTACTAATTAAAAATCAGCAGCGTATAGATAAACGGGAAGAAGTGACACAAATGGATCATAAAAATATGTCAGTTGCGCAATACTTAAAGTTCTTAAAAGATGATATTCACTCTACTGTTTTTTCAACTGTAGATGAACAAGGCAAACCAGAGTCGCGGATCATTGATATGATGCTATTAAAAGGGGATAAGCTTTATTTTTTGACTGCCACCACCAAGCCATTTTATGATGAATTACTAGCTCATCCAGATGTTGCGATCACTGGAGTAAAAGGCAATGATACAATGTCTTCTGTTTCAATAAGCGTGAAAGGGACTGTCCGTGAAATCGGGACGAAGTATTTGGACGAGATCTTCGAAAAAAATGCCTATATGAATCAGATCTACCCAACACCTGCTAGCAAAAAAGTTTTACGCGTTTTTGAAGTCTATCGAGGTAGCGTAGAAGTCTATGATTTACGTACCAAACCGATATACCAGACTACTTTAGTGATCAAATAACCTTATAGCGACTAAGTCCAGGTAACAAAAAATCCTATATCCCTAATGCAGCGGGTATAGGATTTTTTAATGCTTACAGCAGCGACAAGGCTTTAGCCAAAGTGCCGCTTTCCAACAGAATGTATAATCCTAACAAAATGTAAACAACAGCCGTGATCCAGCGGCCGTACTTTTCCAGCAAGGCGGCGATCACCGGCACCTTGACCAGCAAATAACCGCCCCAACAAAATAGGGTCAGCATCACCAAAAACGTCAGCAGCACGATCAACAAGCCAGTGGTGGAAAGGGTGACGAAAAACGGCACGTAGATCCCAATATTATCCGCGCCACAAGTTGCGATCGTGATGATGGCAACATTTAAAATAAGCCCGCGCCGGCTAGCCAGTGTTTCGTGGACCACATCGTCGTTGTCGTCTTCACCGCTGACCAGTAGCTTGAGCCCCATGAACACTGGAATCAGCCCCAACAGCCCCAGCACCCATTCTGCCGGAATAAAATGCAAGATAAACGCGAGCAAAATGGCGCTGGCAACTAGGGTGCTGGTGCCTAAAAGATCACCTATGTAAACCGCAAAACGCTGGTTGCGCGTTTTCGTGCGACTAAAAATCAGCATCAAAATAATTAAATAATCAATGCTGGTGGAAATATAAGCCGTTGCTCCGGATAAAATCAATTTCCCCATCAAAAAAGTCCCTTCATTTATGGCATGTGTGCGGCACAGGCCACTTGCGTCTGTTCATTGGTCCAATTCAGGCTTTTGATCACCACGTCCATTTCGTCCAATAGGCGGCTGACTTCTGGATTGACCAACTCATAATAATAGTATTTGCCTTGGCGGGTTTGGCGAATCAGGCCGCAACCGCGCAAACAGGCTAAGTGTTGTGAAATATTTGATTGTTTAGCGTCGATCAGCGTGGTTAACTCGGTCACATTTTTTTTGCCCGACTTAAGCGCCGCCAAAATCGCTAAGCGAATCTGGTTATTTAAAGCATGAAGTAATTTTTCTTGTGTTACTGACATTTTCTGACCTCCGTTACATATTAGTCTAGACTAATATGTTAGCCGCCGCAACCACTTTTTTGAAAAATCACTCGACTTAAACCCTAGTTTAAGTGGTAGGCTAAAACTAGAGGTGAGCAGATGACAGAATTAGAAAAATTAAGCACTGGCGAAGAATATTATTTCCTAGATGCGGCAGTCGCACAACGTAAAGCCCGCGCGGCCAAGCTGTGTCAGGAATTTAATCAAATCTCCGCCACTGATCCGGCGGCGCAAACGCAAAAGATCAAACAAATCTTTGGTGCCACCGGCGAACGGGTATCGGTGCAAGCTAATTTTAATTGTGATTACGGTAAAAACATCCGCGTGGGCGAGGATTTTCTCAGCAATTATAATTTAACGATCTTGGATATTGCGCCGGTCACCATCGGCCGCAACGTGATGATCGGCCCTAACGTGGATATCTACACGGTCAACCATCCTATGACCGCGGCGGGGCGGCGCCAATATTTGGCCCAAGCGTCACCGGTCACCATCGGCGATGACGTGTGGATCGGCGGTAAGGTGGCGATCATGCCCGGCGTGACCATCGGCAATAATGTGATCGTTGCCGCCGGTGCGGTGGTCACCGCAGATGTGCCAGATAATACCTTAGTCGGTGGCGTACCGGCACGTAAAATTAAAGCGTTGTAAACAAAAATGCAGTGATCGCCAACCAGGGTGATCACTGCATTTTAATACGATCAATCGACATGCTGCGGTATTTCCGGATAAATGGCTTCAAATTGATTTTGCTGCACGAACAAGTCGTACCATTTAGCTGCAATTAAATCAGGGTCACCGGCCGTTCCTTTTTTGATTGCCGCCGCAACTGAGAGCAGGCCGACATAAATACCCGCCGGTTGCAGCACGTTATGCAAATTTTGGGCGTAGTTACGTAATGCCGCGCAGGCAATTCCTGTATTACCGAGCTGTGGCAATGGATAAACTGATGTGATTCCTGAATTGATCAAAATCGCGCCGTGGCCTTGTGCTTGCATATTCGGTAATACCGATTGAACAAGTCTGATCACTGGGAACAAGGTGAACTGCAATTGCTGCTGAACTTCGGCTTGGGTCATGGTTAAAACGTTTCTAAAATACTGTGGGCCAGCATAGGGACTAAACTCGATCACATCAATGGTGCCGTGGTCGCGGATTACTTGCGTTAAAGTGGTAGCTAGTGCGGCAAGATCAGTAACGTCGACAACGTAAGTTTTGTTTTTGATCTTTAACTGGTCAAGTTGGGTGCTTAAGTTGTTTAGGGTCCGTTCATGCAGAGAAAGTAGTGCCACTTGGAACCCTTGTGTACCAAACTTTTTGGCTAATGAGAGGCCCAGTCCTGGCCCTGCACCGACGATTACAATTGTTTTCATAAATTAAACATTCCTTTCGTTAAAACAACTAGTGTTGCGTTAATAAAAGAATATGCTAAACTGAATGCAACGACAACCAACAACTTTTGCTGAGTGTTGCTTTAAGGAGAAATAGTTTGAAAGTAAAAAAGTTACGCAACACAGAAACCGAAAAAAAGATCGCGCAGGCTTTTATCACGTTATTAATGAACAAGTCGCTGGCGAAAGTCTCGATCAAGGACATTACGCAGGCCGCGGCAATTAATCGGGCGACTTTTTATGCGCATTACGCTGATAAATATGATCTTTTTGACCAAATGATGAGCGGCACGATTCAAGCGCCGTTTGAACGCCCAATGTTAGTTAATGGCGTTTGGGGGCCAGCGTTGATCGCGCAGATCAGTACGATCATCAATGCGCATTTACAGCGGATCAAGCAGCATTGTCCGTATAGTTATCTGGAATTATTTCCCTATATGCGCAGGCTTACGCTCACAACCTTGACCACGTTTATTCAGACCAAAAATGCAGCACCGAATGCGACGATCGCTTTTCAGAATCGAATGAATGCGGTTATGATCTATGAAGCCGTGGAAATGACGGTTGTGGGCACAACGCCGTTATCGCTGGCTCAAGTCATTGAACAATTACAAGCCGCGCTATTTGCAGTAACTGATAACACAAAAATGCAGTGATAATCAAGGCGATCACTGCATTTTTTTAGTATTTCACATTATTTGACGCCAGTCGTAATTCAACGATCCGCGAATTTTTTGGTTGAGTACAAACGCTTAGCAAGGCTTGGCCCACATCTGCTGGGGTCAAAAAGCCTGATGCGGCAACCCCAGCAGCGGTGCGGCCGTAGCCAACTTCAAATTCAGTCGCGCCGGCATGCGGACAAAAGACACAGGTGCGAATACCTTGATCAAGCAGCTCTTTATCCAAGGCTTGACCGAAACCGCGCAACGCAAATTTGCTGCAAGTATAAGCCGTTTCGTCCGCGTGACCGACGATCCCCGTTACCGAAGAAACTAAAATAATCTGGCCGTCATGGCGTTTTAACATTTCTGGCACCGCCGCTTTAGTGAACGCAAAGGCACTGCGAACGTTGGTGTCCATGATCAGATCATAATCGGCCATGGTGGTATCAGTCAGTGAAAGGGTGCGGCCGATCCCTGCGTTATTGACCAAAATATCAAGTTTGCCGAAAGTGGTGCGGGCTAATTTGATTACTGCCGTTGCCGTATTTTCGTCCCGCGCATCGCCGGCGTAATAAACGGCCTTAACCCCGAATTTTTCACAGTCAGCAGCGACGGCCTGCAGTTTTGCTGCACGCCGCGCGGTTAAAACTAAATGACAACCAGCCGCCGCAAAAGCCAGTGCGGTTCCTTGACCAAAGCCAGAATTAGCACCGGTGATCACGGCAACCTTACCCGTTAAACGATCCATAATGTTGCGCCTCTATTCTGGTTGATCGGCCGATTCCGACAGATCGTGCAACTTTTTAAACTGCGCCAACGATGCCGTGTATTTGGCGATCGCCGTATCAGTCGATAATTTGCCTAAAGGTAAGCGCAGCGGTAAGTCGGCCGCGTGGTTGGTCACCTGATCAAAAATGATCGCCACCGCTTTTTCAGGGTCGCCGGCTTCGTGGTGGGCGTTGGTGATATTGGCGTTGATCGTCGCGGTAAACTGCTGGTAATCGGCAAGCTGCGGCAATGCCTTTTCGGATGAGCGGCCCGCCCAGTCGGTGCGAAAGCCGCTGGGTTCAATGATCATCACTTTGATGTTGCAGTCGGCGACTTCTTTGGCTAGCGCTTCGCTAATGCCTTCGACGGCGTATTTAGTGCCGCTGTAAAACGACAGCGTTGGGAATGAGAACAATCCGGCTAATGAGGAAAAGTTAAGAATAATGCCGGATTGTTGCTGGCGCATCGTCGGCAAAACCGCGCGGGTCATGTCAACTAGGCCCCAGACGTTAACGTCGAACATAGACTTAACGGCGGCGCGGTCGCTTTCTTCAAAGGTGCCAAAGTAACCGAGTCCGGCGTTGTTAACTAAAACGTCGATCGTACCAAAGGCGGCGCGCGCCTGGGCCACCACGTTTTGAATTTCTGATTGGTTAGTGACGTCTAAGCTTAGTTTTTTGATCTGACCATGATCATATTGATCCAAGTAGGCCAGTTTAGCCGTGTTCCGCGCCGTTGCCACTAGGTTGATGCCCGCTTTTTGCGCTAAAAAAATAGCTAATGTTTTGCCGAAACCGGTTGAAGTGCCGGTGATCAGCCAGGTTTTGTTTGTCATAATAGAAACGCCTCTTCCATAAATAGTTGATTTCGTATCAGAAATTTTTCTGGTTCCGGCTGCCGCTACTTGAGAACCTGAGTTGCTATTTCTGATTTCTCTGCTATCATACGACTTGAACCTAGGTTTAAGTCAAGCAAGAAGGAAGCGAAAATTTTGAATTATTCAATTGGCGAAGTCGCTGCACGCATGGGCACCAACACTTCAACATTACGGTATTACGATAAAAAGGGCCTGTTGCCGTTTGTCGAGCGTGACGCGGCTGGGCGGCGCAAGTTTAAAGACAACGACTTTAATTTTCTTGAAGTGATCGATTGCCTAAAGCGCAGTGGCGTGCCGATCAAAGATATTGGCCATTTTATCAGTCTCTGCCTACAAGGCGACACCACCTTGCGCCAACGCTACGATTACTTGGATCAAGAAGAGGCGGTGCTGGCGGATAAAGTCCGTGACATGCAGGCGCAGCTAGATTTTCTGCGTTTCAAGAAATGGTATTACAAAACGGCGGTAGAAGCGGGGACTGAAACGATCCACTTCACACCGGGAACCAATTTTGTTGCACCCACGACCCACGCGCAATACCAAGCGGCCTTGAAAAAAGCCGATGATGTGCGGCAATTGATCGATCTGCCGGCTGACTAAGTCGATTGTACTTTTGACTGATTGTGGTAATATGATTGTATATGCAACCATATTAAGGAGACGAGCAAGCGTGCAATTAGTTTTTCAATCCGTGACACAACAGCCCGATTTAGTGGCAGCACCCGTTTATCAGCAGTTAAAGGCCTTAGCCATAACCGATCAAGTTCAAGTGGCGCCTATCGACCCGGCGTACGCCGATGGTGATTTGCTTAGTCAGCACTACGCGATCCCGTTTGCCGCGGAGCTGAATTGTTTGATCGTCCAAGGCAAACGCCAAGCCACCGTCAAATACGCGGCGCTAGTGGTGCCGTACGGCCACAAAGCTAATACTGGCGGTGTCACGAAACACGCCCTAGATGTCAGCAAGGTGTCGTTTGCGCCATTAGCTGACGTGTTGGCGCAAACGCAAATGGAATTAGGCAGCATTACGCCATTGGGGCTACCTAGTACTTGGCACGTTTTAATTGATCCCAGCGTTTTTGAGCAGCCAACCGTTGTGATCGGCAGCGGTCGGTTAAATTCTAAAGTACAACTGCCGACCACTATTTTACGGCAATTACTTAACGTGCAGGTGGTGGCCGGATTAGCTAAATAAGCGCAAAAAATCCTTTTCTAGTCGGAAAAGGATTTTTTATAAGCTAGCAGGCAGCTTAAAGTGTCTTTCAGTTTTAGCCATAATGACCGAAAACAGTGACATTGGCCCGATCATTAGCGGCTTTACTAATTTTTAGTCTGCACTTAACGCATCGATCGGATTAAGTGCTGCCGCGTGGCGTGAAGGTAACAGCGCGGCGATCAATGAGATGATCAGGGCAATGATAAACGTCGTGCCCACGTTCAGTAAACTGATCTGGACGAAGCTATAGTTGGCGATCGATTGTAGTGCCAGATTAGCAATTGCGCCAAAGCCGAAAGCAAGGCCAGTACCTAAAACGGCACTAACGACGCCGATGACCAAGGACTCACTGATAAAAAGCCGCCGAATATCGCGTTTACTTTCACCTAAAGCGCGTAGAATACCGATCTCTTTGGTGCGGGCGCTGACTGACATGTACATGGTGACGATGATCATTAAAGCGGAAACGACTAACGAGATACCAGCGATCACGGCTAAAATAGTTGAGGCCAAGTCAACATAAGTTTGGATCGTGTCAATTGTACTGACGATCGAGGATGAAGAATATAAGCGGCTATCATTTGATTTAAGCCGATTGATCTTCCGATTAACTGACTTAACGTTGGCCAACTGATCGATCTTGACGGCCAGCGCAGTCGGGGTGGTCGCAACATTTGCGGCCCGCATTGCGTCGGTTAGGGTGGTTGTGTTGATAATATTGATTGTTTGCATACTATTGGCGTTACTGCCAATGCCGGCTACTTTGGCGGAGAAGTTAACGGTGACTTGTTTACCCGCGCGGTCAAGGGCGGTGTAGCTAAGCGTCACGGTTTTACCGACCAAATTCTGCCAGTCGCTTTTAGCAATTTTCTTGGCAATTGCGTTTTTGTCTAAAATAATTTCACCTTTTCCCGGTTTGTGGCCGACGTCGATCGAAGAAGTCGTTGCCGATTTGGTCCAGTTAGATAGCGTGGTCATCGTTGCGGTTTTCGTCTGATACTTGACGGTCACATTGGTGGCTGTATAACTTTTCTGAACGGAATCAACGTGCTTAAGTGCAGCAATCTGCGCCATTTGGTGGTGACTGAAAGTTGGCTTTTTCGTCGCTGCTGAACTGGTCAGCGCCGCGACCATAGGGTTATCACCGCTTGGCGTGGTGGTGGTCTTCTTTTGATAGCGCGCCACGGTCACGACTTGTGGATTGGCCATATCGGTGATCTGCCTGTTGATGTAGCCACTGATGCCGTTGCCGAGACCGGAAAATAAGATCACCGCGAACAAACCGATCGCGGTGCCAATGACGATCAACGAGTTACGCCAAAAATTAAATTTAAGGTATTTGATGGCGGTTTTAATACTGACCGTCGCCGGTAGCAAACGCGACTTGATCGGTGACGGCGTTGTTTGTGGCGGGTAGGCAGCACGGATGCGTTTGTCCGCGTCAATTTTGCCATCGGCTAAGTGGACGATCCGGGTGCCGGCGTCGGCAACGGTTTGCGAGTGCGTGACTGTAATGACCAAACGGCCTTCCGCGGCGATCTCATTTAAAATTTGCAGCACTTCGACTGTATTTTGTGAATCTAAGGCCCCAGTTGGTTCGTCGGCGATGATCACTTTCGGGTCACTGGCTAAGGCGCGGGCGATCGCCACACGTTGTTTTTGGCCGCCGGATAATTGATTAGGGTATTTTTTGGCCTGGTCGGATAGGCCGACGCGCTGGAGCAAAGCTAGGGCGCGCTTTTCTCTTTCCGCTTTATTTAAGGTGGTCATGTCCAAGGAGATCAAAACATTGTCGAGCACACTTAAATGGCTGATCAGATTGTAGGCTTGATAAATGTAGCCGATCGTGTCGCGCCGATAAGCGTCCAAGGCCTTTTCGTCTTTGTGATCTAATTTTTGCCCGGCCACGCTGACGGCCCCTTCAAACTCACGATCCAGGCCGCCAATAATATTCATCAGCGTCGATTTACCGCCACCGGATTCACCTAGAATAGAAACAAATTCGCCTAGTTCAAAGTCTAAGTCGATTCCTTTAAGTACCGGAAATTCCTCTTTACCTAGGAAATACGATTTATGAATGTTGCTTAATTTTAAAAATGACATAGGATCCCTCCAGAAAGTTTAATAAAATTAAAAATATTTAATTTATTTATAGACCTGAGCATCCGCGGAATCCAGGTAGCTGTCAATAAAAAGTTAAATATTATTTTTATTATTTAACTTTTTTGCAGAAAGTATCATTATGTGCTAGAATGAAAAAAATCAATTAGCGTAAAAACAAAGGGTGAGCTCATGAAACGAGATCTAAAGAAGGAATTGAATCGTAAATTGATCGTTGACGCAGCCTATCAATTAATGACCAAGAAAGGCATTCAAAAAACCAGCATCAAGGAAGTCAGTGAACTGTCGGGCATCTCATTCGTGACGCTGTACAAATATTTTAAAAATAAAGATGAACTGGCCGATGCAGTGGCGCTGCTGTTCTTTAAGGAAAACGCGCAAGGATTACAAAAAATCGCTGAGGATGATGCCACCGACTTTTTAACTAAATTTCAGGAATTCAGTTTAAAACCCAAGCAGATCCAGCAAAATCTGGCGCCGGATATCAGTGATGAGTTTTTGCAGAAAGTTAACCAGTCGGCAGCAGTTCAGGCCTATGCGGCTGAGTGGAACCAGCAGTTTTGGCGCTCAATGATCAAGGCCGGCCGCGCGGATGGCGTGATCAACAGTGATGTTGCCGATGATGTTATTGGCCTATTTGCGGGCATGTTTACGCAATATGTGTCCACGCACGTGGATGATCCCAAGTTAATGCCTCAATTTGAAAAGTTGTTTATGTATGGCATTGCCGGCAAGCCAATCAAAAAGTAAGGGTGGCCAATTCTTGATATTAGAACGACGTAATTTAATGAATTTCAAAAAAATCGGTGATCATTTTAAGCCAGCACTAGACGCACCAGATGTTGCCGAGTTGCAAAAATTAGCGCAGTTGTATCAATTAAGTCAGGCCGGTGCCAACGAGATCGGCACCAAGTTAGAGAATTTAGATGCCGAATTTCAAGTCAACCACGACCATAATCCCATTCATCACATGGAAGAACGGATGAAGGATGTGCAAAGTTTAGTGCAGAAGCTGGCGCGTAAAAACTTGGCTTTATCGATCGACAACGTTCAAGATCATATTTTCGACGTTGCCGGCATCCGGGTCGTGACCAATTATATTGCCGATGTCTACCTGATTGAAAAGCTGCTGTTAAAGCAAACCGATGTCACGCTGATCAGACGTAAAGACTATATCAAAACACCGAAACCCAGTGGCTATCGCAGCCTGCACATTGTCGTTGCCGTGCCGGTTTTTCAGGCGCAGGGCAGCCAAGCCGTCAACGTAGAGATCCAAATTCGCACGGTGGGGATGGACATGTGGGCCAGCTTGGAACACAAGTTACGTTATAAAACCGATATGGACGCTAAATTGGTCGAACAGTACGGCAATGATCTACAAGGTTATGCGAATGAATTGGCCCAGATCGAAACTAAAATGCAGCATATTTATCAGCAATTGAATGATTTTGCCAAATAAAAACCGGCACCACCGTAATTTCTACAGTGGCGCCGGTTCTTATTTGCGGTAGTTTTTTAATCGTCAGCCTTAAGTGCAGTGGCGCGCCGTGCGGTCACTTCATTGAGCACCGCGGTCAAATGTTCTTGGGCGGCATTCGTGGCAAAGGCGCCTAATGGCAGGTGTAGCGGCACTTGAGTTTCGTTTGTGACACTAGCAAAGATCAATTGGGCAATTTTAGTCGGGTTACCTGGTTCATGCCCGGCACCATTTTTAACGCCGACCACATTGGCCTTGAAGGCCTGATAGTCAGCTAGGGCGGGGATAACGTGTTTACCGGATGCGCCCGCCCAATTGGTTCGTGCGCCACTAGGTTCGACCAACATCACTTGAATGCCTAGCGGCGCCACTTCTTGGCGCAAGCCTTCGGAATAACCTTCAACCGCATATTTTGAGGCGCTGTAGTAACCTAAGGTCGGCAAGCTAGTGAGACCTAAAACGCTGGAAATATTAACGATAACCCCTTGACGGGCGGCGCGCATAAAGGGGAGCACGACTTTGGTTACCGCCGCGAGGCCAAAGAAATTAACGTCGAAAAGCTGACGAACATCCGCAGCTTGGGCTTCTTCAGTCGTCGCAAAATAGCCTAGGCCAGCGTTATTGACTAATATATCGACACCACCAGCCGCGCGAATTTTGTCACTTAATGCCGCAACCTCGGCGTCGTCAGTGACATCTAAAATAATTTTGGTGATCTGACCATGATCAAAGGCATCTAAATAATCAAGATCAGCCATTTTTCGTGCAGTTGCCAGCAAATGTTGCCCATCAGTTTGGGCGACCAAGGTGGCTAAGGCCTTGCCGAAGCCACTAGATGTGCCCGTAATTAACCATGTTTTTGTTATTGTCATGACCTCCTAGTTGTTATTTTGTTTGCGCGCTGCTTTAACGAGACCATCCAACCAAGCCTGATGACCGTTGAGCATTGGGTTAGGCGATTGCTGCGCCAATTCGGCTGCCGGTTGCCCAATCTGTGATTCCTGAGTCAAAAGCCGCACTCGGCCAGCAGCTAGTTGTTCGATCACAAAAGCGTGATAAACGTCAAATTGAGTGGCAGCATCACCGTTTTGCCAACCATGCCAAGCAAGTCGGGCAACTTGACCATCAGTTGGGGCTACGAGTTACATGACTTGAGCATCGATGGGAAAACCAAACGTGTCAAAATGAAAGTGTTCCGCAAAGTGTAACTTAGTGTCCGCCGTATCAGCTAACTCAATGTTAGCCGCATTATCGTAGTAGGATTCCCATTTACTGGTGTCGACTAGGTTTGCCCAGACCGCCGCTAAAGTGATTCCGCTGGCGATGACCTCATTGGCAACGAAATTATCAGTGGTGCCAGGTAAATATTGAGTGGGCCAATTAATTGAATGCATGTCTATTTCCTCCTAAATTTTAGGTTCAACGTGTTTGTGCCGTCACTTTAAGTTTGGCGGCAACTAATTAATTCACTTACTTTACGTAAGCTGATGAACCTATTTTACTTGGTTACCCAGTGCCAATCAATGACGATTTATGCGTTTGTTATGCCAATTTGGCATACGGCGTAGTTGAATTTTGACTGAACTTAGCCTAAACTCGCTACATGAACCTTGTTTGAAGGAGAAAATAATGGATGTTAATAAGCTGAACACCTTTCTTGATCTAACCGAAACTTTGAACTATACCGAAACCGCAGCTCGCCTTTTCTTGTCACAGGCGACCGTTTCGAAGCAGATCATCGCTTTGGAAAAAGAAATTGGGCTGCAGTTGTTTAAGCGGGACCACCGCCAAGTGACGATCACCGCTGCCGGACTAAAAATCTTACCTTTAGTTCGTGAATTAGTGGCGAATAATGCAGCGCTAATGGCGGAGCTAAATGTTTTAAAAAGTCAACAAAGCAACACACTGACGATCAGAGCGATCCCCTCGATCTCACAATATCGCGCGTTCAATATTTTAGCGGCCTTCACTAAAGCACATCCGGAGATCAAATTAAATTTTGCCGAGGCGGAAAGCGAAACACTGGCTAATTCGATTGCGCAACGGCGAACCGACATTGTTTTCATGCGTATTTTTGACGTTGCTAAATGTCCCTACGACCGCTTATTAGGTGAGACCGATCATTTTGTCGCGTTATTGCCGCAACAACACCGACTAGCCACGAAAAAGGCGTTGACGATCGCGGACTTAAGGGAAGAATCCTTTTTGCAATTGGATGAAGCAACTAATTTGTTGGACCCAGTGATCAAAATGATGCAAACTGCCGGCTACCAACCCAATGTGACGTACAAGGGCAAACGAGTTGAGCTGATCTTGGAAATGATCAGCCGTGGCATGGGTGTATCGATTCTGATGAGTCATTCCGCTGATCTAACCGATTTTCCCAATATCGTCGCTGTACCAATTGCGCCTGCCGTCAATAGTGTGGTCGCGTTTGTTCGACCGCAACAGCAAAATACGCCGGCTAGTGATTTATTTTGGCAATTTTGCCAGCAGCACGGCATGCGATAATATAGTAGAAACAACGTCCTAATCAAATTGAAGGGAAGTGACACGCATGCTTTTTTCACCACTTAATGAATGTGATGTTCCAATGATCCGTTAGTCAGCGGATCACACGCTGACGATTTCAACCAGTAAGAAATCTAAAGCGGAGGAATATTAAAATTGAAAACACAAAAAATAATTGGTGCATTGTTACTTAGTTTGTCAGCCTGTATCTGGGGTGGCATGTTTGTTGTCGTCAAACTCGTTGTCGGTTTGGTGCCGCCAATCGAGTTGGTTTGGCTGCGTTACCTGATCGCAGTGCTCGTGCTAACGCTGATCTCCCTTTTGCTACACGAGCGGTGGCCGATCAATTGGCGCGACCTTAAACTGATTTTACTGATCGGCTTGATTGGCAATACGCTATCGATCGTGTCTCAGGAAACTGGGACCTGGTTGTCAAACGCCCAAACTGGTGCGGTCATTACTTCAGCGACACCGACGTTTATGCTGCTTTTTGCTGCGTGGCTACTTAAGGAACGACTAACTAAAGTGCGTGTGCTGTCGATTAGTCTGGCGACGGCTGGTGTGATTATGATCGTAGGAATTCATCTCACTGGTAAACATGTGCTCCTCGGCGTTGTGGCGTTGATCATTGCGGCGCTGACGTGGGCCTTGATGTCAGTTCTAATCAAGCGTCTTTCGGGAACCTATAGTGCCTTGCAAACGACGATTTTATCTGGATCGGTGGCCATTATTTGCCTAACACCGGCGATTATCTTACGTCGTTCAGTGATCACGCAGATCAACTTCATGAATCCAACGATCATTTTATGCTTACTCTATCTAGGTGTTATTTCCACTGCATTGGCATTTGTCATGTGGAATCACGGCTTACGCTTGGTCAATGCCAGCAGCTCCGGCCTGTATTTTTTATTACAACCACTTGTCGGCACCTTGTTAGGGTGGCTGCTGCTTCACGAAGCGATCACCTGGGGCTTTTTGTTCGGTGCTGGGTTGATCATTTTAAGTGTTTGGCTCTCAATTCGATTTGATATCGGTTGATTTGATACTAAATATCGGTATTTTGGCGATCTATTTTAGACAGTATTTCAATAGATAAACTAGTGCGTTCAATCTGAATAAAATCCTGCTGCAATGCTTGATCATTGCGGCAGGATTTTTTCTAGTTAAGGAGTTCATATTTATTGACCATTTAAAAAAGATATTAACCTGCATTGGCTTTTAATGAAAATGTAGATTAATGTATAATTAAGCGGAATAAAATGCTATTCTGTTTATAGAAAGTAAATATGGAGGTGACTAGTATGGCGATGATTAAGCCTAATGATATGGCTAAGCGTTTGGGCGTTACCGTTCGTACTTTGCAAGAATGGGATCGTAGAGGTAAGTTACCAGCACACCGTTCACCGACAAATCGGCGTTATTATACTGAGGAACAGTATCAAGCCTACATTAACGACGAACCTACGGCCAAAAAAATTGTAGCCTATGCACGTGTTTCTACGAATGGACAAAAAGCTGATTTAAAAAATCAAATTATGTTCATTCAAACGTACGCCAATGCCAAAGGCCTCATTCTTGATGAAGTGATGACAGACATCGGTAGTGGACTAAACTATGATCGCAATAAATGGAACAAACTGCTTGAAGAAGTGTTAAAAAACAAAGTTGGTACAATCTTCATCACTTATAAAGATCGTTTTATTCGCTTTGGTTACGATTGGTTTGAACATCTGTGTTCGGCCCACGGTGCTAAAATTATCGTATTAAATAACCAAGCAACTTCACCTGATCGGGAGTTAGTCGCAGATACGATCGATATTGTGGATGACTTTACTGATCGTTTATCTGGCCTGCACAAATATAGCCAAATGCTGAAAAAGGACGCTGATCTGCTAGGTGATGAACCTGATGATGCGGACACAAAAAGTTAGACTTTATCCTAACCGTCACATGATGAAGGTGCTCAATAGTCTTTGTGATTATCGCCGTTATTGTTGGAATGAAGGTCTAGCAACTTGGAATGATATGTACGACTTGCACACGATTGAGCCCAGTAGTTCGCGGCCTAGTGCTTATTCGGTGCGCAATGAACTAGTGGCTAATAAATCCGATTGGCAATATGCGTTGTCCGCCAGAACCTTACAATTGACAATTACTGATCTCGGGAACGCTTGGCAGAATTTCTTTGATAAGACTCAGCCTAATTGGGGCAAGCCTAGATTTAAATTAAAGCGAGCACCGCGACAAGGCTTCAAAACGGACCGCGCTAGGATTGTAAATGGTAAGTTGCGTTTAGATAAGCCGCATGGCACAAAGGTTTGGTATGACATCAGACTTAGTAAGCACGCTGATTTAACTGGAACGCTTAAGGTTGTTAGCGTCTATTGTGAGAATGGTCGCTATTGGGCCAGCTTGCCGTTTGAAGTTGGACTAAATGCAAAGGTTAAAACAAGTAAAAATACAGCAGTTGACGTTAACGTAGGCCATTTTAATTACACTGATGGTGTGATCAATACGTTACCTAAACGTTTAAATAGGCTGTATCGGCGCATTAAATTCTATCAGAAGCGGCTGGCACGCAAACGGGTCGTGAACGGCAAGCGGGCGACTAAGGGCAATAATTACCGGATAACGAGAGCCAAGTTACAAAGGGATTATTGCCGAGTTACCAATATCCAGCATGACATCATGCAAAAGTTCACGACCCAGTTAGTCACCGATTACGACAAAATCGTTATCGAAAATCTTGCAGTCAAGGACATGCAGATGACTCATGTGGCTTCAAAAGGTCTGCAACGCTCAATGTTTGGTTATTTTCGGCAAGTATTGAGCTATAAATGTGACTGGTATGGTAAGGCATTGATTCTCGCTGATAAATATTATCCGTCAACGCAACGTTGCTCTGAATGTGGCCATATCAAGTCAGGTATTGATAAAATTACGTTGCAAGGCAACACCGCACATAAGACCAAGCACCATGAGTACATTTGTTATAATTGTGGGGTAACCCTTGAACGTGATAAAAACGCCGTTGCCAATCTATTAACGCTAATCTAAAATAACTTATATTTTGAGGGGGCTGGCTAAGTCCTGATACTGTCATAGTTGATCAATGTGATTACGCCCTTGTGGAATATCGGAATATCAGCGCGATAACGACAGTAAGCAAAATAAGGAAAGAAAATAGGCAATCTTTCTAAAGTAGTAACCAAATAATTTACTATATTTTGCATAGCAGAGTACAGGATTTGAACCTACACATTGATGTCAGTCGCTTCAGTTTCTCAAAATAAATTCAGAAAGTCCCTAAAGCTAGCGACTATATGTTAGCTTTAGGGACTTTTAAGTGCCAAAACACTAGATTTTGAATTAATATAAAAAGTTTATCTGAAATTTATTCATCTATATATTTCAAAATAAATAACGCAGAGCCGATGATGTTTTTTCCTCAGAAAGGATGAATTTCTACTCTCCTAGATTTTTAGAACTAATACCATAAAATTGATTTCGACTTGAATACAAATTTAAAAACAAAAAAAGCAGTCGCAAAAGACTGCTTAATGCCGATATCACAACGTTTAATCAAAGGAGAGTACGAGATTCGAACTCGTGCGCCGGTATAAGCCGGTTCGACGGATTTCGAGTCCGTTGCATTACCACTCTGCCAACTCTCCACAACAAAATATATTATAGCAAAAGACGGCGTCGTTGCAAAGTGTTTTTTTATGCAATCAAGTTAATAAACGGGTACGCACTAAATTTTGTACAATATGAACACATTGATTTTCAAAACCAACGTTTCACTATTCAAGAGCCAAGATCTCCATGGCGGCACTCTGATGCTGTCATTAATTGGAAACAAAAATACTAAATAGTTATTGAAAACAATACCCCCGCAACCAAACTATGAAAAAAGGTTGCGGGGGTATTGTTTAAGCAAATAGTCAATTTCTGCCATTGTTGATAAATAAAATCAGATTCATTTATAAAATTTAGTCGGTTTGTTGATAAAGCAACTTGTTTGAAAAATCCGCTAAATAGACATATAGAAATGCGCCGAAGAACATGATTAGAGCAACTATATTTGTCCCAGCGATCCCAGGTTTAAATAACCCAAGAATAGATACAAATAACATTATGTGGTAAAACAATCCTAAACTAATGCTAGTACAAAGTGCCCGATAATTTTTGTTAGTTCGAATGAAAATCACATAATAGGTCCATAGCGTAATTGGGAAGAATATAATCAATGCAGTCAAAAGGCCCGTATCATAACTTTTCGTGATAATTGCAGGTAAGGTGTGCGTAATAGCATTGATAAACATAATTGAGGCCATTGCGCTTGCCAACATTTTTGAGCCTTTATAACGTGCTAAAACAGCGGCTAGTGGACCGGCTATCCAAAACATTGTTATATTAACCGCAACAAAGAACATACCACCAGGTGCTTTACCTGCCAATTCTGCAATTGACTGTGGGAAGCCATATGAGCGACCTGTTAAATCAATACCATATTCTTCAACGTTATGAATCAGATAGGCAGCATTACATAGCCAAGCAAGCCAGAATGGGTCAAGCCAACGGTTCTGGTTAAAATTACTACGGAGGATATTCGTTGTGAATAGAAGAATCAAGATCGAGATTGCGCCACCTAATCCAATCCATGGCCATATTTGAAAGTACCATGCGACATTAGTTTGAAAAAACATATCAACACCTCTTTATATTGAAATACCTCTGTTCATTTGGGTATTCCTTACCTATAATTATGGCAAGAAAATCAATTTGTGGTCAACCAACAAAGTTACTTACTTTGTCTAAAAAGGGGTAAATAATGGATAATTCAAATCGAAATGCAAAAAATGATTTCGTAGATGCTTTTGTCAAATTATATCAAGAATTCCCAGTAAATAAGATTACCGTAAGCAGGATAGTCAGCACAGCAGGCTATAATCGTTCCACATTTTATACTCACTTTAATGATATATATAGTCTTTATGGCTATTTAGAGGATTGGCTGGTTATTCAAATACAACCGGCTGTGTTAAACAGCATGCTGACAAGCGGAAATTCAGATAGATTTCTTGAAAACTTTAACAAAATCGATCAAAAATTACTGCCATATCTTTTGGTCGTCATCCAACAGCCATATGGGGGACATTTTGTTGAACAACTCAGGGAGAAGGCCGAAACGACATTAATTGAACGCCTGGGGCAACCCAACAATGAATTGACTTTCAGTTATGCACTTGATTACCATATTGCTGCTGTTTTTAGGCTAGTTGGCCGCTGGATTCAAAATCCTGATGAAATGTCTAAAAAAGATTTTACTAACTTAATGCGACAACTACTCACAAAAGGAACGTTTCAAGTATTGAGCGAGGAATTCTAATCCCAAGGAATTCTAATTGATATGTTAGTGAAACAATTTAATTTATTATTGGAATTATCTTCAGTCAATAATTTAGTACGGATATTTTATTTATTGCTGAAACGATAAGTGTTTAGCCAAAAATCTTTATGTGGCGCTTAATGCTGATCAGCGGCAGGTCGACACGCACGTTGTCCAAGCGAGACTAGTGCATTCCGATTTATCATTGTTGTGTGTGCAGCATCTACCAGCAAGAATAAAGTTTTATATTACGCCGAAATTGTGGCCAGCAGCCGTTCCGTTGCCCGTTCCAGTTTTTTGGCCTTATCCGGATCAAAAGTATTCCGCGACAACTTAACTGGGCTTAAAGTTTTGTAGGCAATAAATTGATTTGCTGAGGTTCGCCGCAAAACAGTACCGATATTTTGCACAACAGTCGCCACATCGCGACCATTTACCCGATGCCAGAACTTTAAAAATAAGCGCATCAACGGGTTCGCAAACACCGACCTGGCCCCGGCCGTGCGGACGGACATCGGGTTATAGAGAATGTATTTGATCCCCGTGTTAACAAAAGCCGCCCCAAGCAAATCGTTGAGCCGATTACCATTAATATTGGCGCGTAGACTGCTAAACTTTTTAAGCCGTTGAAGATCGTCAAAATTAACGGCGCCGTTCATCCCGGGCGTGGCAATATTAAGCATAAAACCAGTGCTGTTCAAAATAATTTGATGTGATAAAATATAACGGCTTAAATATTGTAGCGCAAACGTCACCTCAAGGCCTTCCGTTGTCATTAGCGGCTTTTGACGATAGGCTTGATCGACGGCACAAAGAATCAGGCCGTCAATTTTGCCATAGGTCGTACTGATCAGTTCGGCTATGCGGTAATTTTCTGCGGCCAGGCTTAAATCGGCTTGGAGATAGATTGCATTAGGCAGCGCGCCTTTTGACCGACTGACAATGATCACTTGGTCGCCGTTGGCTAAGTAATGCTGCGCCAGACCAGCGCCGATTCCGCTAGTTCCACCGGTAATTAAAATAGTTTTCATATTATTCCTCCAATAGTTATTGTATAGTAAATGTACTAGTACACTTATCATACCGTCAAGTACGCAAAAAAAACTGAGTAAGTACGGTCAACCGTACTAATGGAGGAAAAATGTTAACCTTAAACGAGCTAATGACGCAGGCGTTACAAAATAGTGCCAATTGTGATAATACCAAAAATCCACTAAATTCTGTTTTTGAGTTATTTCGCGGCAAATGGAAAAATCAAGTTTTATTTGAGATCATTGCCTTGAAAAAGGCCCGCTTCGGACAACTTGCGCGCGCGATTCCTAAGATCACGAATACCATGTTAAGTTCAACCTTACGCGAATTGGAAAAAGATGGGCTGATCGCGCGCACGCAATTCAATGAGATCCCACCACACGTTGAATATGCGATCACGGAAAAAGGCCAGGACTTACTCGCCGTTTATTATGAAATGTATAAATGGAGCGTTAAATATAACTTGAAGTGACAAATTAAAAATTATCAGAATTATGTTTGGTTAAGTTGATATTATTTCATAGTGAGAACCTAGCTGACCTCATTAACTTTGTTCAGGCTATTTTAAGTTACTTTTAGTTGACGAATCATTCTATCTACATTAAAATATCCATAGATAAAAAATAATCTATGAATAGAGGATAATGAAATGAATATTATACTTTTAGGTGGCAATGGTTATATTGGTCGTAACGTTACGCAACAGTTACTACAGCAAACCTCTGATGCGGTATTGTATGTATTATCTCGGTCGGGCAAAAATCAGTTGCAAGATCCGCGTATCAAAAATATTGCGGTTGATTTAAGCGATGTTACTGCCATCCAGAAGCATTTGCCAGCGGAGGTGGACTATATCATTGATTTTATTGGTCGACCAGCTAAAACTCAGGCGGAATTGGTGCAAGCTAATCAGGTTCCAGCAGAGTTGATGTTGACTCTGGCCGAGCAATATCAAGTGCGGGCAATGGGCTTTATTGGGGGTATTTTAGGTCCAAAACCGTTTGTACAAATGAAGGCTAAATTAATTCAGTATTTGCAAAATAGCCGTATTCCACTGGTCTATGTTGAACCAACTTTGGTTTATGGCAATGGTCGCTCTGATAGTATGGCGAAGATGGTTCCCTTACTGAAGTTCTTAGGGCTTTTTGCGAAGGGCTTAAAGCCAGTACATGTGGATGCAGTTGCCAATGAATTGGTCACTAAATTGCTAGAAAAATAGGGGGCAGTGTGGGTGAAGTTAAATAAAAGTACTGAACAGGCCGTCTATGTGGTGCTTATTTTAGCGCTAGAACTTGATCATCGACCATTGAAAAGCACCGTTTTAGCCGATATTTTACAAGTATCTGACTCGTACCTTAAAAAGATCCTACGTAAATTAGTAGTTGGTCAGGTGATCACTTCTGCAGCTTCTAAAGACGGTGGCTTTCAATTGCAACGGCCGATCAATTCGATCAGTTTGGCGGATGTTTATAGCGCTGTTCAAACCGAAGCACCGTTGACCTTCGAACATATCGGTGCGCGTTTATTTACTGACATAGATCACGTCAAAGCAGGTGAACAGTTGATCGCCAGGACACTGGAGCAGGCGCAAAAGAATTTTGTGGCCACTTTAACTGAAATTTCAATGGCCGAATTATTAGAAACTTACGCGATTAAAAATGGCGCCATTGCCTGGGAAGACTTTCGGTCCAATGTAGCTAAAAAATAGACTTATGGGCAGTACTGGTTTTAGGCAGTAACTAAAAACGATGCATGGCCAAATTTTTAATGATTAATAAACATTATTTTTTAAGTGGCGGGGCTAAAATAGGGCAGATGGTGGCGTCCACACTAGATCCGACTAGCATTTTAGTTTAATTCGCTTAACGTGGCGAGCTGAACAGTATCAGGTAGAATTAAACTAATAAAAGTGGTGGTCTAATAAAAATAATGAGATCCAAACAAGGAGCTAATGACACCGTTTATGCTGTCATTAGCTCCTTGTTTTTTAATCCATCTATATGTTCAAACCAAATCAAAAAGTATTTTTCTTGATTTAAAGTTTACTTGTACTGTTTGGTTAACTTCATTAGCTGTAGCAAATTACCTAGCCAAGTTTTCTTAGTGTACGGGGTCACGTCTTCGGTGACTTCAATGCAGCCAACATATTCACCAGCAGGGTTATGTAACGCGTAAAAGGCCATGTGGACTTGTTTATTCTTGATGGGAACAGTCATTTGAACCTTACCGGTAGTTCCACTGTGCATTTCGGCCAATACTTGCTTGACCCGACCAGCACTGTGCGCCGGATGTACCTCTAATACATGCTTATTTAAATGCTGCGGTTGCCGACTGAATAATCGCTGCGGATTGTTTGAATACCAACGGACGATATCATTTTCATCTATAAAATCAAATTCCTGATCGATCGTGGCAAAAATAGCGTTAAGCTGTTCTAGGCTCAAATTGCCGGTCGCCAGTTTTATTGGTTGTTCCAATTTAAATTCCTCCATAATTAAGGATGTTAATGCCTATACAAGACATTAGTTATAGGTTAACATGGACCAATAGTTGGACTAAATAGGGGAAAGTACTAAAATTAGTGCTAAGCAAGCTCAGTTGTAATAATGGCAAAAAATAAGTTACATTAAGTTTAGTTAAAAGGGCGGTTGAACTTGATTTAATTATGGTATTCCTACAGTGTCCTTATCCGGTGTTGTAGATACTATTTAATGAGATATGCAGCATCAAAAAACAGGAGTCGGTTCACTCCTGTTTTTTAGTGCCTCGATATTCCAAAATATCCCCAGGTTGACAACTTAACGCTGCGCAGATGGCTTCTAATGTAGAAAAGCGGATTGCTTTTGCTTTGCCATTTTTCAGGATTGAAAGGTTGGCCATAGTGATGCCAACATGTTGGGCCAAAGTGGTGACACTCATTTTGCGTTTTGCCAACATGACGTCTAAATTAATGATAATTGCCATATTCTCACCTCAAACCGTTAAATCATTTTCTGCTTTTAGCGTAATCGCATTTTGCAATAGTTTTTGTAGTACCGCTCCGAAAACGGCAACCGTTCCGGCGGCTAAAGCAAAGAATGTACAAATAATGAGCACACCAGGTGCATCCATTTTTTGAGCAACTAAATAGGCGACGGGTAACCCCAAAACATATAAGCAGCTGATCACCGTTGCACTAAGCTTAATTTTACGGAGTGCGGTCACTGAAATAGTAGAAAAAGCATTACCAATATCAATATAATGAAGTAGGCGTTGACCCTGAAAAAGCGCGAAAAAGAAAATTAATGCGGTCACGTACAAGCCTGCGTAAATCATAATAAATAAGAAAATGATCGTAGGGTAACGTGTAGTTAATACTGGCCAGATCAGTGGTAATGGGACGACACATAAGAATAAAATAAGCAGACCAAGTAAATAGATCATCAGTTTTAAATAGAAAGTTTCATGGCGCATTGTTTTCACCTCAGACTAAATTAGTTAAGTTTATTTTAGCAAGAAATTTATCGTTTATCAATAAAAATATATTATTATACAATATAGAAAGCTTGCTGATTAAATTGTGATCGATGTTGAAAAGGTCGAGTAAAGAACTAAAATTATAGTTTACTTATCGGTGATTTCTTGATACAATACTTGGCTGTGAGAAAAATAAGTTTGGAGGTGAGTGGCATGAATCAATGGATCTATGTGGTGTACTATTGTAATACGCAAGTTTTGCCGGCCCAATTTGAAGTTTTGCGCGCTTTTAAAATGGAAAAACGGGCTCAGGCTATGGTACAACTGCTTACATCTACACCTTATGAACGCCATTCACTAGTAACCGGCTATTATATGTATCGGCGAATTAATTTAGCATAAAAAAAACTTGAACGACAGTCCAAGTTTGCTAAGTGTATTTACATGTGATTCCGGTATAAGCCAACGACTTTACCAAGAATTGTGACTTGCTGCAAAATAATTGGTGCAAAGGTATCATTTTCTGGCTGCAACCGAATATGATCGGTTTCTCGAAAAAGCCGCTTACAGGTTGCCTCATTTTCCGCGGTCATTGCAATGACAATGTCACCATTATCAGCAGTCGCTTGTTTACGAACGATTACATGATCACCGTCTAGAATGCCAGCATTGATCATACTTTCACCGCGGATAGTCAACATAAATAAATCCTGTTCAGTATCATCTAGGTCAGGTGGAATCGGAAAGAAATCAGTTGCTTCTTCAACTGCCAAAATTGGTTCACCCGCGGTGACTGTGCCTAAAACTGGGATCCGTTCAGGCGCAATGCCTAACACTTTTAAGCCGGCTTCAGTTAACTCGATCGCCCGTGGTTTAGTTGGGTCTTTTTCAAGCCACCCCTTTTTTTCTAGGCGGGATAAATGACCGTGAACGGTTGAGGTTGAGGAAAGCGAGACCGCAGCGCCAATTTCGCGCACCGTTGGTGGATAACCTTTCTCAGCCACACGTTCATGAATGAAACGTAAGACTTCTAATTGTTTGGGTTCATGCGGTTTAATCATGGTTGACACCTCAGTCATATTTTATTAATTTTAGTGTAGCATATTTAAAAAGCTATTTCAAACAAATGTTCGGTTGAGAATAGTTGATTTAAACGGTTTTTTGAGTATATTGAGGGAATAGAATCTGTAGTTTGTGAAAGGTGGCGAGCAGAATGGAAAATAAATACCTTAAACGGATCAATGAGTTGGCACATAAGTCAAAAGCAGAAGGCCTAAATGCCGACGAGCAGGTTGAGCAAAAACAATTGCGTCAAGCTTACGTAAGAGAATTTCGTGAAGGGTTACGGCAGCAGATCGAAACCACCCAAGTTTTTGATAAAAAAGGTCGTGAAACCACCCCAAAAAAGGTGCGTGAATTACAACGTAAAAACGGTTGGCGTAAGGATTAATTTAGTCCTTAGCTTTTAATTTCAAGCGTAATTGTGTAAAATAAATAGACGAGATCGTTTGAAAGGGGAAAATCAACGTGGGAATGTTAATTCTGATCTTTGTTATTGGTGCTGCACTGGGCGTTATCGGTGGTTTCTTTGGCGCTCGCCAGTACATGAAGAAATATTTGCAAGACAATCCGCCAATTTCTGAAGATATGATGCGGACAATGATGATGCAAATGGGTCAAAAACCTTCTGAGAAGAAATTAAATCAAATGATGGCTTCCATGAAAGCCCAGTCGCGTAAAGCGGGTAAATAAAAAAACGATCGTCTGAATTTATTCAGACGATCATTTTTTTATTTTTTTGGCGTTGGAATATAGTTAAAATCCGGATCAATTTCGGCGTCCAATTGTTTGAACGCCGCTTGCATTTTATCATCAATGGCCGTCATGCCTGCTTTATCCATTTTTTGTTTACGATCAATATAGATCGGTTCGCCAAAGCGAACGGTGATGCGTTTACGAGTGAATAGCTGTTTAAAGGTCAGCGGGCCTTGATAGACAGTGGGAACTAAGGGAACACCGCTCATGCGGGCGATCACTAAAGCACCACCTTTTAATTCAGCTGAATGTCGAGTGCCGGAAGGAAACATGATCAATGATAGCTCACCTTTTTTTAAGAGTTTAACTGGTGTCTTGATTGCTGAGGGACCAGGGTGCGCGCGGTTAACAGGAAAAGCGTTGGCATGCACCAAGATAAAACGAATGATGGGGTTTTTAAACAGTTCTTCTTTAGCCATGAAGGAGAATTTCTTTGGACTGGCGGCTAAAGCGTAATAAATCGGGTCAAACCAGGTTCGGTGGGGACCAACCAGAATGTAAGAACCTTCTGGTAAAATCGTTTTATTTTGATAATGGGCATTACCGTTGATCACCCAGACCAAAACACGCACAAATGCGCGAATAAAAGTATAAAACATTTAAGTCGAATCCTTTCTGAAACACAATTTCGAATATTACTTTTTAAAGTGCAGTTTGACACTATGATTTACTTGGTTGACCACTGCACGAATCATATTATACCAAAAATTTGTAATTTGACTTGTATTTTCCTATTGAATTAGCTAATCTGATTTGGAGAAAGAAGTGAAATTGTGTTAAAAGCCGATGAAAGAATCGATCAATTATATAGTCAAACGATCAAAATCATTCAAAGTCCCAGTGTATTTTCCTTCTCATTAGATGCCGTTTTATTAGCTGATTTTGCGCAGATCAGACCGCGTAGTCAGACAGTTGATCTCTGTGCTGGCAACGGTGCGGTTGGCTTATTCTTAAGCCGAAAAACTAAGGGGTCAATTGCATTGGTCGAATTGCAGCCCCGTTTAGCGGATATGGCTCAGCGTTCAGTAGTACTAAATCAATTACAAAAACAGCTCACGGTTTATCAGTTGGATCTAAAGGATACGTTTACCAAAATCGCCAAAGACAGTATTGATGTTGTGACGTGTAATCCGCCTTATTTTCCGCCGCTTGCGACTAGCAAGAAGAACCCCAATCCGTATTTGGCGATCGCCCGCCACGAGATTGCCACTTCCTTAGAACAGATCTTAGTAATCACCAGCGGTTTACTGAAAATGAATGGAAAGGCGTATTTTGTTTACCGGCCAGATCGCTTTAATGAATTTGTGACTAAGGCAGCGGCACAACGCTTGCAAACTAAGCGTGTTCGCTTGGTTTATCCTAAAGTCGGTCGGGAAGCTAATATGGTGTTGATCGAATTAATTAAGGATGGCCGGCCTGGAGGTCAGCGCTTTTTGCCACCATTAACAGTTTACGATCAAAATAATCACTATCTACCAGAAGTCAGGCGCTTATTATATGGCAACGATTAAACGTTATTATTTTTATGTGCTTTTATGTGCAGATAATACTTTGTACGGTGGTTTTTCTACTGATGTGGTGAAACGAGTGGCCACTCATAATGCAGGTAAGGGTGCAAAATATACCAAACCGCGTACGCGCCGACCCGTAAAATTAATTTTTCACGAAACTTTTGATAATAAAAGAGCGGCATTACAGGCGGAATGGCATTTTAAGCACCAGCCACGTGAAGATAAGCTCAGTTTCTTACAAGAGCATGGCATTCGGCTGAGAATGCACTAAAATTTAGTGAAATCAGTAATTTAACCTTTACCTAGTCTGGCTTGACGTTTATAATGATAAAGGACTATGAAGGGAGCAATCACATATTATGAAACTTATTGTGTATGGTGTGCGTAAAGACGAAGAAGGTTATGCACGCGACTGGTCAAAAGAAAACAGTGTAGAGGTCAAGCTTGTCGCTGATTTATTGGATAAGGAAACTGTTAAGTTAGCTAAGGGCTACGATGCAATCGTTGCTTATCAACAACTACCTTACCAAGATGAAGTTTTCACTACCATGAAAGAATATGGCATTAAAGACTTATCTATCCGTAACGTTGGGGTCGATAATATTCCTGCTGATGTTGCTAAGGCAAATGGTGTTCATGTTACGAACGTACCAAGCTACTCACCAAATGCAATTGCTGAATTAGCAATTACAGGTTTGATGCAATTATTACGGCAAACACCTGCTTTTAACGAAAAATTAGCTAAAGGCGATTTCCGTTGGGAACCAAATATTGCCCGTGAATTGCATACTTTAACAGTTGGTGTCGTTGGGACAGGCCGTATCGGCCGCGCCGGCATTGATATCTACAAAGGCTTTGGTGCCAAGGTTATTGGTTATGATGTTTTCCGTAACCCTGAACTTGAGGCTGAAGGTATGTACGTTGATACTTTGGACGAATTGTACGCTCAAGCAGACGTTATTACTTTGCACGTACCAGCCGTTAAAGAAAACCATCATATGATCAACAAAGATTCCATCGCTAAGATGAAAGACGGCGTTATCATCATCAACACTGCTCGTGGTGAATTAGTTGTTGGTGAAGATTTACTTGCTGGCTACAAGTCAGGTAAAATTGCTGGTGCTGTTCTTGACGTTTACGAAAACGAAGTTGGTATTTTTAACAGTGACTTCACTGGTAAGAAAGTACCTGACGAAACTTTGACTAAATTGATGGCCGAAAAGAATATCTTAGTAACACCACACGTTGCTTTCTATACAGAAACAGCGGTTCATAACATGGTTACAATTGCTTTAGGCTCTGCTAAAGACATGGTCGAAAAAGGCGAAAGCAAAAACGAAGTTAAACTTTAAGCTAAGTTTTGGCTCTAAAAAGGATCCGTCTAACGACGGATCCTTTTTACTACCGATAATAAGTGCTATGATTACGAAACGCGATTGATCAAGCCGTTAAAAATAGTTCTAGAAAAAATAGTTGCGTCATGACTAGTTTTACGGTAAACTGTTACTCGGTGCTTTAGAGTACTACAATTCACACCTTGCGCGATAATAAGCGTGGTGCTTGCAGTGCAAGTTCACTTGTTAATTGACCGCAGGGGAGGAAAAAACCTAGGAGGAAACAAACATGTCTGTTATTAGTATGAAACAATTGCTTGAAGCCGGCGTTCATTTCGGTCATCAAACACGTCGTTGGAATCCAAAAATGAAGCCTTACATCTTCACTGAAAGAAACGGTATCTACATCATTGACTTGCAAAAGACTTTGAAATTAGTTGATAACGCTTATGACTTCATGAAGAATACGGCCGCTGATGGCGGGATCGTCCTTTTTGTTGGCACAAAGAAGCAAGCACAAGATTCAATCGCTGAAGAAGCAACTCGTGCTGGCCAATTCTACGTTAACCATCGTTGGTTAGGTGGAACTTTGACTAACTGGCAAACAATTCAAAAACGAATCGCTCATTTAAAGGAAATCAAACAATGGAGCGAAGATGGTACCTTCGAAAAATTGCCTAAGAAGGAAGTTTCACAGTTGAACAAACAACGTGAAAAACTTGAAAAATTCTTGGGTGGTATTGAAGACATGCCACGGATTCCTGATGTTCTGTTTATTGTTGACCCTCGCAAAGAAAAAATCGCCGTTCAAGAAGCACAAAAATTGAACATTCCGATTGTTGCAATGGTTGATACTAACAGTGATCCTGATGACATTGATGTTATCATCCCATCAAACGATGATGCGATTCGTGCCGTACGTCTGTTAACTTCAAAAATGGCTGATGCAATCGTTGAAGGTCGTCAAGGTGAAGAAGCAGAAGTTGAAGCACAACAGCAGGCTGCTGCTGAATCAGCTGCTCCTGCAGAATCTGCGGCCGCTGATAGCGAAGCACCAAGTAAGGAAAGCTTACAAGACTTACAAAAAGCTGTTGAAGGCAAAAACGCAAACAAATAGCATAAAATTCATTTATCATTTACAATGAGTGATTAGGGCTGTCTCCAAGGTTAGGCACAATCTGCAAGCCTTATTTACGAGGCAGTCTTTTTTTGTGGCGTGTTTTTAAGGCCACTCATATTTTGAGTAGTAGCCGCCTACTTGATGCATTCTTGTGGCACAGTTTGTGCTGTAGGAAACCTGGTAGCTAGTTTATTAGCAATCTATTCATCAAGTGTAGTCAGGTGGAAAAATAGACTTTTAAAAACGCGTTTACTTTTATTTTGGTCACAAAACAAAATACGTGAAAAAGCATTTAATAATTAGGAGGTTGTACACAATGGCAACAAAGATTACAGCGGCACAAGTTAAGGAATTGCGCGAAAAATCTGGCGCCGGCATGATGGCTGCTAAAAAAGCATTAGTTGCAGCAGATGGTGATATGGGCAAAGCAATGGAAGCTTTACGCGAAAAAGGCGTTAAAACTGCTGCTAAGAAAAGCGGCCGGATCGCTGCTGAAGGGTTAGCAGATGTTGCAGTTAACGACGACGTTGCAGCTATTGTTGAAGTCAATGCTGAAACTGACTTCGTTGCTGGTAACAAAGATTTCCAAAGCTTAGTTCAAGCAATTGCGGATACGATTGCTGCTAACAAGCCAGCTGATCTTGAAGCTGCTAACGCAACTAAAATGACCGATGGCAAAACGATTGCTGAAGCCGTGATCAATGCGACCGCAACGATTGGTGAAAAAATCAGCTTCCGGCGGTTTGCGCTTTTAACTAAAACAGCTAATGGTCATTTTGGTGCTTACCGGCATATGGGCGGTAAAATTGCGGCTTTGACGGTGGTAGAAGGTGCGGATGACGAAGTTGCTAAAGACGTTGCCATGCATGTTGCTGCCATCAACCCACGTTATGTTTCCCGTGATGATGTTCCAGCTGAAATTATGGATGCCGAAAAGGCCAAGTTGATGGATGAGGCCTTGCAAGAAGGCAAACCAGAAAAAATTGTTGAAAAGATCGTGGTTGGTCGTTTGAACAAGTTCTTGGCTGAAATTAGCTTAGACGATCAGGAATTCGTTAAAGATTCTGATCAGACGGTTGATCATTATGTTCAATCAAAGGGCGGTAAGGTAGTCAACTTTGTTCGTTATGAAGTCGGCGAAGGTATTGAAAAAGTTGAAAAAGACTTTGCTGCTGAAATTCAAGCCGAATTAAACAAGTAATTAACCGTAATTTTAGGGAACGCAGACCCCTGCGCTCCCTTTTTTTAAGGTCAATTGCCTTTAGATATGCTAAAATATAAAGGGAAACTCTTTCAGTCAGAATAATAAATTAATGGTGAAGCAGGAGGAAGCAGTTCATGTCGAAAATCAAGTATAAACGAGTGGTCCTTAAAGTCAGTGGTGAAGCTCTAGCCGGTGCCAAGGGCTTTGGCATTAATCCACCGATGATCAAGGATGTTGCGAAGGAAATTAAGGAAGTTTACGAGTTAGGGGTTCAAATCGCAATTGTTGTTGGCGGTGGTAATATCTGGCGGGGTCAAACAGGTGCCGAAATGGGGATGGAACGTGCTCAGGCCGATTACATGGGTATGTTAGCCACGGTGATGAATGCTTTGGCGCTACAGGATAATCTGGAGCAGCTTGATGTACCAACTCGGGTGCAAACTTCGATTGAAATGCGCCAAATTGCTGAACCGTATATTCGTCGGAAGGCTATTCGTCATTTGGAAAAAGATCGGGTCGTTATTTTTGCTGCCGGCACCGGGAATCCTTACTTCTCCACGGATACAACGGCTGCTTTACGTGCGGCTGAAATTGAGGCCGATGTTATTTTAATGGCGAAAAACAATGTGGATGGGGTTTATTCCGCCGATCCAAACAAGGATGCCAGTGCAACCAAGTACGATCAGCTGACCCATTTAGATATTATTGATAAGGGCTTAAACGTTATGGATTCCACCGCAAGTACGTTATCAATGGATAATAATATTCCGCTGGTCGTTTTTAACCTTAATGAATCTGGTAACATCAAACGGGTTGTTGAAGGCGAACAGATCGGTACAACAATCAAGGGGGACAAGTAATATGGCTAAAGATCCAGCAATTACTGAAGCACAAACCAAAATGGTCAAGGCTGAGGAAGCGTTGCAGCGCGAACTCGGTCAGATTCGTGCTGGTCGTGCTAATGCTAGTATTTTGACGCGGGTCACCGTTGATTATTATGGGGCACCAACCCCAGTTAATCAGTTAGCGACCGTCACGATTCCTGAGGCGCGGGTTCTAATGATCACACCTTATGATAAATCAACTTTAAAGGAAATCGAGCGGGCTATTTTAGCTTCCGATTTAGGTCTATCACCGGCAAACGATGGTACAGTTATTCGGTTAGTTATTCCACAATTAACTCAAGAACGGCGGGGTGAATTGGCTAAGGAAGTCAAAAAACAGGCTGAACAGGCGAAGGTCGCTATCCGTAATGTTCGGCGTGAAGCCATCGATGACTTGCGTAAGCGTGAAAAGAGTAATGAGCTAACCGAAGATGATCTGCATGAATTAGAGGACGAAACACAAAAGATCACGAATGCGGCGACTAAGAAACTTGATGAAATTGCGGCTACTAAAGAAAAAGAAATTTTATCTGATTAAGAATACGCTAATGGCCGCGGCAAATGCCGCGGCTTTTTGCTATGCTTAAGTTAAGTATTCTTTAGCAATAACTGATTTAATTGGTATTTAATGGTCAGGCAAAGGCTTTTTTGATACAATTAGGGTTAGTTTGAAAATTTCACGTGGAGGCGCTAATCTTTGTTCTCATTTGGAAAAAAACAGCAAACCACGCCCATAACGCTTGATCCGGAACGCATTCCGGCCCATATTGCAATTATTATGGATGGCAATGGCCGCTGGGCGCAGCGGAAGCATCGGCCACGAGTGTTCGGGCACCGCGAAGGCATGGAAACCGTAAAACGAGTGACTCGTCACGCCAGCGAATTAGGGGTCAAAGTGTTGACCCTCTACGCCTTCTCAACTGAAAATTGGAAACGGCCTAATGATGAAGTTAATTATCTAATGCAATTACCAGTTGATTTTTTCGACACTTTTGTTCCTGATTTGATTGCGCAGAATGTGCGGGTCAATGTGATGGGTTACGTTGATAAATTACCAATAAAAACGCAAAAGGCTGTGCGTGATGCTATGGCGGATACTGCTCAAAATACAGGCATGGTGTTGAATTTTGCTTTGAATTATGGGGGCCGTGCTGAAATTGTCACTGCGGTCCAAAAAATTGCGGCTCAAGTTACTACGGGAACTTTAGATCCAGCAGCTATTGATGAGCAAACCATTGATCAGGCACTGATGACGGCCAGTTTAGGTGAGTATGCTGATCCTGATCTATTGATCCGCACCAGCGGCGAGGAACGTATCTCTAATTTCCTGTTATGGCAGATTGCGTATAGTGAATTAGTTTTTACCGATGCGTTATGGCCTGATTTTGATGATCACGAGTTAGAGGCCGCTATTTTGGCTTACCAAAAACGTGATCGGCGGTTTGGTGGCTTGAAAAAGTAAGAAAAACAGCTACCGATCGAGTTGTACTTTAGTTTGATCACGTTAAGTTTGGCTTAACAGTTGATCCGAATGATAAAAAAGGAGTGTTACTTAAAATGCGTCAACGTGTTATAACTGCTGTGATTGCATTAATTATTTTCATCCCCATCGTCCTACTAGGCGGCATCACTTATGATATTATGGCCATTGTTTTAGGTCTAGTCGGCGTATCTGAAATCTTTATTATGCGCAAAAAAATCATCGTTTCGTTAGAGGCCTTATTAGGGGCCTTGGCGATGTTAGTGATCATGGTGCCTAATTCGTGGTTACCTAATGGTGTAAATCGGTTATTTTTCTTTTATTTGATCGTGATGTTAATGCTGGTCAATATGGTTTTTTCAAAGAATCGCGTTAATTTTGACGATATAGGCGTGACCAGTTTGGCCGCTATTTATATTGGGCTTGGGTTTCACTACTTTATTGCCGCCCGTCAAGAAAGCCTGATGATGCTCTTCTATATTCTTTTCACCATTTGGGCTACTGATATCGGTGCCTACCAAATTGGTCGTAAATTAGGTAAACATAAGTTGGCGCCTCAAGTCAGTCCCAATAAGACTTGGGAGGGATCAATCGGTGGGACTATTTGTGCCGTGATCATCGGTGGTATTTTTGTGGCCTTTGTCCCGGCCATTCAACTTTATTCATTACCAACTATGATTTTATTTACCTTTATTTTCTCGATCTGTGGGCAATTAGGTGATTTAGTTGAATCTTCCTATAAGCGTCACTATGGAGTTAAGGATTCAGGCAAGATTTTACCTGGTCATGGTGGTATTTTGGATCGTTTTGATAGTTTATTATTTGTTTTACCAATCGTACACTTGTTTACTTTGATTTAACTAATTGCGCCATCACAACTGACATTATCGCTTAAAAAGCGGCACAAATTGTACAGAGAGAAAGGGGCAATTTTGTGGAGACATTAATTGTATTCATTTTAATATTCGGTGCCATCGTGATTGTGCATGAATTTGGCCATTTTTATTTTGCTAAACGTTCTGGGGTTTTAGTTCGTGAATTTTCCATTGGTATGGGACCTAAATTGCTAGCTAAACGCTACAATGGTACCACGTATACGTTGCGGCTATTACCTTTGGGTGGTTATGTACGCATGGCAGGTTTACAGGACGATGAAGATGATGAGTTACAGCCGGGTACGCCAGTCACTCTGACCTTAGATGCTGCCGGTGCGGTGACGCGGATCAATGCGAGTAAAAAGGTTTTGCTCAATGACGGAGTTCCTTTAGAAGTAGCACAAAGTGACTTACAACAAGCGTTATATATTAGTGGTTATGAAAACGGTAATGAAGATGAATTAAAACGCTATTCAGTCACACATGACGCAACGATCATTGAAAAAGGTGGAACCGAAGTTCAAATCGCGCCAGTTGATGTACAATTTCAGTCGGTTTCCTTATTGCGCCGCATGATGATCAATATTGCTGGGGTAATGAATAACTTTATTCTCGGTATTTTGACGTTTATGGTGGTGGCCTTTATTGCCGGCGGGGTGGCCCGTTCGGATTCTAATCAGCTGGGAACAATCGAACCTAATTCGGTTGCTGAAAAGGCTGGCCTGCACAGTGGCGATCGGATCACCGCAGTTAATGATAAAAAAACCCCGACTTTTTTGGCGATTGCTCAGCAGATCAATCAATACCCTAACAAACAAGTTCGCTTAACGGTTAAACAAAATGGTAAAACACAGCTGATTAGAGTTACCCCTAAAGCGACTACCAGTAATGGGGAGAAGGTCGGCGTGATAGGGGTGGCGGTTTCTCAAGATCATTCCTTTGGGGCTAAAATCAGTTATGGTTTTAGCTACACTTGGCAAATTCTAACGAATACGTTGGGAACACTGGGCGGAATGTTCATCCATGGATTTAACTTAAATGATTTTGGTGGACCAGTTGCCATGTACTCAATGACTTCACAAGCTACTAAAATGGGCTTTACCACAATTTTAAATTTAATGGGTTTGCTGTCGATCAGTATCGCGATCATGAATTTATTGCCGATTCCAGCATTAGATGGCGGTAAATTATTGTTGAATATTATTGAGGCGATTAGACGTAAGCCGCTGGATCCAGATAAGGAAGGCATCATCACTTTAATTGGTTTTGCCTTAATGTTGCTATTGATCATTGCCGTGACTTGGAATGATTTTCAGCGCTTTTTCATTAAATGATCTAAATTGTGTTGGCAATTATATTTAAACGCAAACTAGTTCGATTGAGGCTAACTAAAAGCGTCATTTTTCAATATGACTTAGGTTTGTTGAAATTAGAATTAGTTGGTAGCTAGTCCTAAAAGTTACTGTCAATTAAGGTAATCGGTAAAAAAGGAGCAATTACGATACATGAAACAGTCAAAAGTATTTATTCCCACGTTAAAAGAAACCCCTAATGAGGCGGATTCTAAATCACATCAAATGATGTTACGGGCAGGTTATATTCGCCAGATGAGCGCCGGTATCTATAGTTATCTGCCACTGGCCTATAAAGTTTTGCAAAATATCAATCACATCATCGAAGAAGAAATGGAAAAAATTGATGCAGTTGAAATGTTGATGCCAGAAGTCATCCCTGCCGAGTTATGGCAAGAATCTGGCCGTTACGCGACGTATGGTCCGGAATTATTTAAATTAAAGGATCGTCATGATCGCGATTTTATTCTTGGTCCGACGCACGAAGAATCCTTTACTGATTTAGTTCGGGATAATTTGAATTCTTATAAGAAGTTGCCGCAAGTCCTATACCAAATCCAACCAAAGTACCGGGATGAAAAACGACCGCGTGCAGGCTTATTACGTGGCCGCGAATTTATTATGAAGGATGCTTACTCATTTACGGCCAATACGACAGATCTGGATAAGATTTTTCAACAAATGGAAACGGCTTACCGCGCAGTTTTTGATCGCTGTGGATTGGATTATCAAGCTATTATCGGTGATGCCGGTGCGATGGGTGGCAAAGATTCCGTTGAATTCTCTGCACCAGCTGCAATTGGCGAAGATACGATCGTTTATTCAGATGCTGGAAGCTATGCGGCTAATCTAGAAATGGCAACTAGCTTAACGTTGAATAAAAAGTCAACTGAAGTACCAGCTGAATTAGAAAAGGTGGCCACACCTGGGGCTAAAACCATTGCCGAGGTTGCTGAGTTATTAAATGTTGATGTTACTAAAACGGCAAAAAGCATGTTATTCATTGCGGATGAACAACCTGTTTTAGTTCTTGTGCGTGGCGATTTTGAAGTTAATCCGGTTAAGCTGAAGAATTATTTGGCGGCTGCTGCTTTAACTTTAGCCACTGATGAACAAGCTTTGGCCGTGTTAGGGGCAAACTTTGGTTCATTAGGGCCGGTTAACTTGGACCCTAAAGTACGGATCTTAGCTGATCTAAGCTTGAAAAATGCCGCTAATTTAGTAGTTGGTGCTAACGAAGATGGTTATCACTATTTAAATGCTAATACCGAACGGGATTATACACCAGAGGCTTACACGGATCTACGCTTTGTCAAAGAAGGCGAAGTTGCTCCCGATGGTGAAGGTGTGCTGAAGTTTACCAAAGGGATCGAAATTGGTCACGTCTTTAAATTGGGAACACGTTACTCACAAGTTATGAACGCTACTTTCTTAGATGAAAATGGGCGGAGCCAACCGTTGATCATGGGCTCATATGGGATCGGTGTAAGTCGTTTACTAACGGCGATCGCAGAACAACAAGCAGATGATAATGGCTTAGTTTGGCCACAGAATATTGCGCCTTATGCGGTTCACGTTATTCCTGTAAACACAAAAAATAAAGAGCAAGTTGCTTTAGCCGTTGAAGCCGAAACTTTATTAGAAGCAGCCGGTTATAGTGTATTAGTTGATGATCGTAAAGAACGCGCTGGTGTGAAGTTTGCTGAATCAGATTTGATTGGCCTACCAGTTCGGGTTACTATTGGCAAAAAGGCTAGTGATGGGATCGTTGAGATCAAATTACGTAAAACTGGTGAAACGATTGAAGTGCAAAAGTCTGAATTAGTTAGTACGATCCAGATTTTATTAAAACAGCATGCTGAAGCATAAAAGTATGCCGATCCAGTTGACCTTAAGTTAAATTGGGTTAAACTAAATAAAGCGGAATAAGAGTGGAACGGCAGCGCCACCGTTTGGTTATGACCAAACATTACCGTTTCGCTCTTTTCTTGTTTAAATTTTGGAAGGATGGCTGCGTTGAGTTTAAACGAAACGGAATTATTTAATCAACTGCGCGAGCAGATCAAGTTAGAAGTTACCGCCGAAAATGAACAATTTTTAGCTGCCGCTAAAGTCAATAAAGTTGTTGTCCATCAGCGTTCTAAAGTTTGGCAATTCTACTTGGAATTTGCTGATATTTTGCCTTACCCGCTGTTTATTGATTTAGCGCAACATTTACAGCAAGCATTTAATAATATTGCAAAGGTCAAATTAACGATCCAAACCCGAACCCCAAAATTAACTGACCAAAAGCTTGGCGATTACTGGCAATATGTGGTCAAAACTAGTGGGATCACGTCGTCATTGATCCAAGAGCTATGTGAAAAAGAACAGCCCTATTTGGACGACGGTCGGGTCATGTTATTAGCTGACAATGAAATTGTAAAGAACTTTTTGACTAGCCAGGCATTAGGCCCAATCGAAACCACTTACAGTGACGTTGGTTTTCCTAAATTGTCGATTCACGCCATGATCGATGAATCAGCGTCACAGGCCAAAATTGCTGCTTTTCAGGTGGCTAAAGAGAAAAAGGACGCTGCAATGGCACAACAAGCTGCGGCTTCTTTACAACAGGCTGCGCAGCAACGGCAACAGACTAACGAAAAAGCGATTACAGGTCCAGTGACTATGGGCCGCGGCATTAATCCGAATGAGCCTGTTCGGCGGATGAGTGATATTCAAGAAGAAGAAAATTCGTTAGTGATCGAAGGATATGTTTTTGATTTAGAAATCCGGGTATTACGTTCAAAACGGCAATTGTTGATTTTTAAAATGACCGATTACAGTTCTTCATTCACCGTAAAAAAATTCTCGCGCAATGACGAGGACGAGGCGTTATTTGCGGCGATGAAAAAGGGAATTTGGGTCAAGGTTAAAGGTAGTGTTCAAGAAGATAATTTTATGCGTGATCTAGTGGTCAATGCCCGTGATCTACAAGAAATTAAGCATGCTGCGCGGCAAGATACCGCACCCGAAGGACAGAAGCGCGTGGAATTACATTTGCACTCTAACATGAGCCAAATGGATGCAACTAATAGTGTTTCCGACTATGTGGCACAGGCAGCTAAGTGGGGGCATAAAGCAATTGCGATTACCGATCATGCTGCACTACAGGCGTTTCCCGAAGCTCATACGGCCGGTCAAAAAAATGGCGTTAAAATTCTATATGGGGTTGAAGCTAATTTGGTCGATGACGGGGTGCCGATCGCTTATAACGTAGCGCATACACCGTTAAATGATGATACTGAATATGTGGTTTTCGATACAGAAACAACTGGTTTATCAGCGGTTTATGATTCAATCATTGAATTGGCTGCCGTTAAAATGAAAAATGGCGAAGTGATCGCCGAATTTGAAGAGTTTATTGATCCTGGTCACCCGTTGTCGGAGACCACGATCAATTTAACTAGCATTACCGATGATATGGTGCGGGGAACCAACAGCGAAGAAGAAGCATTTGCTAAGTTTCAGAAATTTTATGCCGGTACGATTTTAGTCGGTCACAATGTAACGTTTGACGTTGGCTTTTTAAATGCTGGTTATGCTCGTCATCAAATGGGGCAGATCGATGTGCCAGTGATCGACACTTTGGAATTGGCGCGGATGTTGCATCCTGAATTTAAGAATCATAAGTTGGATTCATTGGCTAAGCGGTTTAAAGTTAGCTTGGAACATCACCATCGCGCTAATGCCGATGCTGAATCAACCGGCCACTTGCTGTATATTTTCTTGAAGGAAGCAAAGCAACACTACGCGATGACTTATGTTGATCAGCTAAATGATCGTGTTGGTGAGAATGAGGCTTATAAGCAAGCGCGGCCTTTTCATGCTGTTTTATTGGCTCAAACTCAGGCTGGTTTGAAAAATTTGTTCAAATTAGTTTCATTGTCGATGATCAAATATTTCTACCGCATTCCCCGAATGCCGCGCAGTTTAGTTAATCAATACCGGGAAGGTCTGTTGATCGGTTCTGCTTGTTCCAGTGGTGAAGTTTTTACCGCGATGATGCAAAAAGGCTACAATGAAGCCCGGGATAAGGCTAAGTTTTATGATTACTTGGAAGTTATGCCTAAGCCAGTTTACGCACCATTATTGGAGCGCGAATTGGTTAATAACAATGGTGACTTAGAAGATATTATTCGCAATATCGTTAAAATTGGCGAAGAATTACAAGAGCCAGTAGTGGCCACCGGCGATGCGCATTACTTAAATCCAGAAGATAAAATTTATCGGAAAATTTTGATTAATTCGCAAGGCGGTGCTAATCCGTTGAATCGAATTAATTTACCGGATGTACATTTTCGTTCTACAGATGAAATGTTAAAGTCATTCCAGTTTTTAGGTGATGAGGTTGCTCAGCAGGTAGTGGTGACAAATCCCAACGCCCTGGCCGATCAGATCGACAGCACGATCTCACCAGTTAAAGATAAACTGTATACGCCGAAAATGCCCGGTGCCGAAGATGACATCAAAAATATGACTTACAGTCTGGCCCATAAATTATACGGGGAAGAATTGCCAAAAATTGTGGCGGATCGGATCGAACAAGAGTTAAAGAGTATCATTGGCAATGGTTTCGCGGTTCATTATTTAATTGCACAGAAATTAGTGTATAAAAGTAATAAGGACGGCTATTTAGTTGGTTCACGGGGTTCAGTTGGTTCCAGTTTAGTTGCCTACTTAGCCGGGATCACTGAAATCAATGCGTTGCCGCCGCATTATCGTTGTGCGCAATGTCACTATACTGAGTTTTATACAAAAGGTGAATATGGCTCGGGTTATGATTTGCCTGATAAGGCTTGCCCTAACTGTGGCGCTAACTTAGAAAAAGATGGTCATGATATTCCGTTTGAAACCTTCTTAGGTTTTACCGGCAATAAAGTGCCGGATATTGATTTGAACTTCTCCGGTGATTATCAGCCGATCGCACACAATTATATGAAGGTCTTGTTCGGTGAAAATAATGTGTTCCGAGCTGGGACTATTGGTACAGTGGCGGATAAAACCGGTTATGGCTACGTCAAGGCTTATGAACGCGATACTGGCCAAACCTTACGTGGTGCTGAGATCGACCGTCTGGCTAAAGGTACGACTGGGGTCAAGCGGACCACAGGCCAGCATCCGGCTGGTATTTTGATCGTGCCCGATTATATGGATATTTATGACTTTACGCCTATTCAGTATCCTGCTGACGATCAAAATGCATCATGGCGAACCAGTCATTTTGATTTCCATTCGATCCATGATAACATTTTGAAAATGGATATTCTTGGGCATGATGACCCTACTATGATCCGTAAACTACAGGATCTATCCGGAATCGAGCCTAAATCGATTCCGCCTGTGGATCCTAAGGTGATGTCGTTGTTTTCTGGAACCGATGTACTTGGCGTGACACCAGAACAAATTGGATCTAAAACGGGTACGTTAGGGATCCCTGAATTTGGGACACGTTTTGTACGGGGCATGCTGGAAGAAACCAACCCAACAACTTTTTCGGAATTATTGCAGATTTCTGGTTTATCTCACGGTACCGATGTGTGGTTAGGCAATGCCGAAGAACTGATCCAAAAAGGTGTAGTAACCTTAAAGGATGTCATTGGCTGTCGGGACAATATTATGCTAGATTTGATCCATTATGGAATGGATGCGTCAATGGCGTTTAACATTATGGAGCATGTACGTAAGGGCCGAGGAATTCCGGATGATTGGCAGCAAGCAATGCGGGATAATAAAAATGTACCGGATTGGTATATTGATTCTTGCCTAAAAATCAAGTATATGTTTCCTAAGGCGCACGCGGCGGCGTATATTTTGATGGCGCTACGGGTCGCTTATTTCAAAGTTTATTATCCGATTTTATATTATGCCGCTTACTTTACGGTCCGGGCAGACGATTTTGATCTAGTGGCTATGGCGCGTGGTAAAGATGCAGTCAAAGCAGCGATGAAAGAAATTACGGACAAGGGAATGGATGCTTCCGCTAAGGAGAAAAATCTATTGACGGTATTAGAATTGGCCAACGAAATGATCGAGCGCGGCTTCAAATTTGAAATGGTCGATATCACCCGTTCCGATGCGGCCGAATTTCAAATCGAAGCTGATGGTAAAACGTTGTTAGCGCCATTTCGGGCAGTTCCTAGCCTTGGGATGAACGTGGCTAAACAGATCGTCTCCGCGCGGGAAGAAAAGCCGTTTTTGTCCAAGGAAGATTTAAGCAAACGGGGTAAAGTTTCTAAAACGTTGATCGATTACTTAACCGAAAATCACGTTTTAAATGACTTACCAGATGAGAACCAATTATCACTGTTTGATATGATGTAAGTCGGCGTGTAAGTTGCGTCATGACCGAATTTGTGGTAATATAATGATTGTATTTAGAGACTTTGGTCGAGTGAGCAGCGATGCTCACTCTTTTTATTGGATAAAGCGAGTATCACCAAAGGAAAAAACCGCGTCATTAAAGCATTTATGGTCGCAGCGTGTCGGTATTGAGCAGCAATTGTTCGTCAGCGAATAAACTAAAATTGCGAAAAGGAGGCAATGGTTTGAGCTCGGTTGTTGAAAGAGTCCAAGATGTTGTCCAACCAATCGTGGACAGTAATCATTTTGAATTAGTTGATATTGAATTTGTTAAAGAAGGTAAAAGTTGGTATTTGCGGGTGTATATTGATAAACCTGCTGGGATTACCTTAGAAGATTGTGCCATGATCAGTGAAAAGATCAGTGAAACGCTGGATTCAATGGATCCAGACCCGATTCCACAAGCTTACTATCTAGAAGTTTCGTCGCCTGGCGCTGAACGGCCTTTGAAAAAGGAAGTTGATTTTCAGCGTGCATTAAATAGTTACATCCATATCTCGTTGTATCAAGCGGTGAATGGTGCCAAAATTTATGAAGGCACTTTGACGGCGATCACGCCTGATGAATTAACGTTATCCGTTAAAATCAAAACTCGGCGTAAGGAATTTACCTTTGCGCGGAAACAAATTGCGCAAGCTAGATTAGCCATCGAATTTTAATCGGGAAGGAAACAATTACCATGAGCAAGGAAATGTTAAGTGCTTTAGACGCACTTGAGTCTGAAAAAGGCGTTAAAAAGGAAGTCGTTATCGAAGCGCTGGAAGCTGCTTTAGTGTCAGCTTACAAGCGTAATTACGGCCAAGCCCAAAATGTAGAAGTCGAATTTGATCAAAAAAAAGGTGACATCCACGTTTACGCAGTAAAAGAAGTTACGGATGAAGTCTTTGATTCTCGTTTGGAAGTTAGCTTAAAGGAAGCTTTGGCGATCAATGAGGCCTATGAAGTTGGCGATGATATTCGGTTTGAAGTTACACCAAAAGATTTCGGTCGGATCGCAGCCCAGACTGCTAAGCAGGTTATTATGCAACGAGTCCGGGAAGCTGAACGCAGTATCATTTACGACCAATACATTAAGTATGAAAACGAAATTATGCAAGGAGTCGTGGAACGACGGGACAGCCGGTATATTTACGTTAATTTGGGTAAGATCGAAGCTATTCTGTCTAAAAGCGATCAAATGCCTAATGAACACTATGAACCACATGATCGGATCAAAGTCTATGTGACCAAAGTTGAAAATACACCCAAGGGCCCGCAAGTTTATGTCAGTCGGACTCATCCCGATCTTGTTAAGCGTTTATTTGAGCAAGAGGTTCCCGAGATCTATGATGGCACAGTTGAGATTGTTTCAATTGCCCGTGAAGCCGGTGATCGGACTAAAATGGCCGTTCGTAGCCACGATGATAATGTAGATTCGGTCGGAACTTGTGTTGGCCCTCGTGGTCAGCGGGTTCAGGCAATTGTCAATGAACTATCTGGCGAAAATATGGATATCATTGAGTGGGTGGATGATCCGGCTGAATACATTGCAAACGCGCTGAACCCGGCGCAAGTTGTTGATGTTACGTTTGATCCAACCAACGATAAGGCCGTAACGGTTATCGTACCAGATTATCAATTATCTTTAGCCATTGGTAAACGTGGACAGAATGCGCGTTTAGCTGCTAAGTTGACTGGTTATAAAATTGATATTAAGTCAGAAACTGAAGCGGATGAATTAGCCGATCAACCGGCTACGCCATCAACATCGGAAGCAGCAGAACCAGCGACTGACGCAGCACCAACGGAAGCAACTCCGGAAGCTGCGCCAACTGTTTCTGATGATTCGGCGGCCGCTAACGACTAATTAACGAAAAAGGAGCAGACTTGAGTATGAAACCAAGAAAAATCCCGATGCGTAAAGATGTCGTCAGCAATGAAATGAAGCCTAAAAAAGAAATGGTGCGGATCGTGCGCAGTAAAGAAGGCGTAGTTGCCATTGATCCAACTGGCAAAAAGTCGGGGCGTGGGGCGTACGTTTCCTTAGAACCAACTGCAGTTGAAGAGGCTGCCAATAAGCATATCTTGGATAAAGCCTTAAATGCTACGGTTGATGACGATTTTTATAGTGAATTATTAGCTTATGTGAAACATCAAAAAGCGCGTAAAGAACTTTTTGGCGACAAAAATGGAAAATAATCAAAAGGCATTAAACCTGCTAGGATTAAGTTTACGAGCAGGTGCATTGACGATGGGTGAAGGCTTAGTTTTGAAGGCGATTCAACAGCGTAAAGTTGCGCTAGTTTTGGTTGCCGTTGATGCTAGTCAGGCAACACGTGATAAATTCAGCGCCAAAGGTGAATTTTACCAAGTGCCGGTGATAACAGCCTTCACAAAACAAGCAATGAGCCAAGCACTAGGCCGCCCGCGAACAATCGTTGGCATTACTGAGCCTGGATTTGCCCATCGGCTCATTGCCTTACTGAAAACGTAGGGAGCGTGAAGATATGGGTAAAAAACGTATCTACGAATTAGCAAAAGAATTAAATGTTCAATCTAAAATAGTGATCGATTCCGCAAAAAAAGCTGGCATCGACATTAAGAATCACATGTCCACGATCGACGACGCGCAAGAAAAGACTTTACGTAACGCGATCAGTGGCGGAAAGGTGGCCAATACGCCAAATACTCAGCCGGTGGATCACACCAAAAAGGCAGCGCCAGTAACTTCAGCGCGCCCACAACAACCGACCCGTAATGAACACAGTCATGAAGCCCGTCCACAACATAGTGACCGTGAGCGCAACCAACCAAACCGTAATTATCAGGGACACAGTAATCAAGGCTCACATAGTAGCCAAAATCAACATGGAAATAACAATCATTCACAAAATCGTAACGATCGTTACAACCATAATAACCACAATAATAAACCACGAGTTTCTGCAAGTAATAACCGGGTAGCACCGAACCCACAAAATCGAGCGGATAATCGGGCACCAGTTAATGCTGCTAAACCGATCAGTTCAGTTAATAATACTGTACGCAGCAGCAATAATCGTAATCAAGGTGGTGTTGGCGGTAATACTGCTGGCGGCAACCGGAATAACAACAGTCGTTTTGGTAACAACAATAACCGTGGTGGTCGCAATCGCTTTGGTGGCAACAACGGTGGTCGTTTCAATAAGAAACGCAATCGCCGTAACAGACGACAAAATCATTCAGTAACGCCAGCAACGACCCGGAAAGAACGTGCTTTGCCAGAAGTATTGCAATATACAGAAGGCATGAATGTTCAAGATATTGCTAAATTAATTCACCGTGAACCAGCCGAAATCATCAAAAAATTGTTCATGATGGGGGTTATGGTCAACCAAAACCAATCCTTGGAAAAAGATACCATCGAAGTTTTGGCGGCAGATTATGGCATTGAAGCCGAAGAAAAAGTGGAAGTTGATATTTCTGATCTGGATAAATTCTTTGCGGCCGAAGAAGCCAATACGGATTACCAAGAAAATCGGCCACCAGTAGTCACAATCATGGGGCACGTCGATCATGGTAAAACCACATTACTGGATAAGCTACGTCATACTAATGTAACTGAAGGCGAAGCTGGTGGGATCACACAGGCAATTGGTGCTTATCAAGTTAAGTCAAACGACCGTCTGATCACGTTCTTAGATACACCAGGACATGCGGCCTTTACTGATATGCGGGCTCGTGGTGCTGATGTTACCGATATTATTGTTTTGGTGGTTGCTGCTGATGATGGTGTTATGCCGCAGACGATTGAAGCTATTAATCATGCGAAGGCTGCCAATGCGCCAATTATTGTTGCGGTTAACAAAATTGATAAACCTAACGCTAACCCGAACCACGTGATGGAACAATTAACCGAATATGGCTTGATTCCTGAGGATTGGGGTGGTGAAACGATCTTCGTGCCAATTTCGGCTAAATTTGGTAAAAATTTAGATCAGCTATTAGAAATGATTTTATTAGAAGCTGATATGCTTGAATTAAAAGCTAACCCGAACCAAAAAGGTGCAGGGACGGTTATCGAAGCTCGTTTGGACAAAGGTAAAGGTGCGGTTGCTTCCTTATTAGTTCAACAGGGAACTTTGCGAATTGGTGACCCAATTGTTGTTGGTAATACCTTTGGCCGTGTCCGGGTCATGACCAATGACCGTGGTCGGCGAATCAAAGAAGCTAAACCGGCAACACCCGTTGAGATCACTGGTTTAAGTGATGTACCAGAATCAGCCGACAAGTTTATTGTTTTTGAAGATGAAAAAACGGCGCGGGCTGCTGGTGAAGAACGTGCTAAACAAGCTGTATTATCGCAACGTAATCGGACTAAGCACGTTACATTGGATAACTTGTTTGAAACAATGCAAGAAGGTCAATTGAAAGAAGTTGACCTGATCATCAAGGCCGACGTTCAAGGTTCAGTTGAGGCTCTGGTTAATAGTTTACAGAAGATCAACGTTGAAGGGGTTCGCGTCAATATTATTCATGAGGCGGTTGGTGCGATCAACGAAAGTGATGTTACTTTAGCTGCTGCCAGTAATGCGGTCATCATTGGTTTTAATGTGCGCCCAACGCCGCGCGCTAAGGATCAAGCAACCACTGAAGATGTTGATATTCGTTTGCATAATGTTATCTATCAGGCGATTGATGAAGTTGAAACGGCGATGAAAGGGATGCTGGAACCAACCTATCAAGAAAAAGTGATTGGCCAGTTGGACGTTCGGCAGACTTATAAGGTTTCTAAGGTCGGTACAATTGCTGGATTCTTCGTCACTTCAGGTGTTGTTCGTCGTGATTCAGGTGTGCGTTTGATTCGTGATGGCATCGTTATTTATGAAGGTAAAATTGCTAGTTTGAAGCATTTAAAAGATGATGTTAAGGAAGTTAAACAGGGCTTTGAAGGTGGCTTAATGATCGAAAACTACAACAATGTTGAAGAAGGCGATCAGATCGAAGTCTTCATCATGGAAGAAGTTCCGGTTAAATAATTTATCTTTAAGGAGCTGGCTTATTAGCAGAACTTGTTAATAAACTTTCTTAATTATGAGGAGGCAACGCAATGGCACAATATCGCATTGGCCGCGTTTCCCAAGAAATTCAAAAGGAAACGACGGATATTTTAATGAAGCGGGTGCGTGATCCGCGAGTTGTTGGTGTGACGATCACTGGCGTCAATGTTACTGGCGATCTACAACAAGCAACAATCTATTATAGTATTCTTTCGGATAAAGCTGGCGATGGTGAAAAAGCACAGCGTGGGTTGGAAAAAGCAACCGGCTTGATTCGTAAAGAATTAGGCCAGCGGATTCGTTTGTTCAAAATTCCAGAGTTAACTTTTGCCCGTGATGAATCGGTTCAATACGGTAATCGTATTGACGAATTGATCAATCAATTACATCGCGAAGAACGTTAATTGAAGTGTTTAGCAGAGTTGCGACAATCATTGTTGCAACTCTTTTTTTATATTGATCAATTTCTCATTGATTTATTAGTTGGCAAGTGAAGTAGGACTAGTGCAATGTGCTATAATAATTTAGTTTGCAGAACTAGTTGAAAGAAAGAATTCGGAGGAACGATTATGAATGGCATTTTACCACTATATAAACCGCGCGGAATGACCAGTCACGACTGTGATGCGCAATTGCGGCATTTATTTCATACGCGGCGTGTCGGTCATGGCGGTACGCTTGATCCCAACGTGGATGGTGTATTGCCGATCTGCATTGGTACGGCAACCAAGGTCGTAGATTATTTGGTTGCCAGTGGTAAAACGTATCGCGGTGAAGTGACGCTCGGTTTTGCCACTACAACAGAAGATCTCGATGGTGAAGTTGTGACAACAACGCCATTAGCGACCGCTTTTTCTGCAGCCGAAATTGATCAGCAGTTGGCGGCCTTTATTGGCTCCATTACGCAAATTCCGCCTATGTTTTCTGCAGTCAAGGTAAAGGGACGGCGCTTATATGATTATGCTCGTGCTGGTGAAACGGTGGAGCGGCCACACCGGCAAGTAACAATTACCACTTTTAAACGCTTAAGTGAGCCAGAATTCGATAGGGCTGCCGGTACGGAAAAGTTTCGTTTTGAAGTCAGCTGTTCCAAAGGGACTTACGTCCGGACCCTAGCAGTGGATCTGGGCCGTAAATTAGGGGTGGCCGCAGTAATGTCTGCGTTGACTCGCGTTCAAAGTGGCGGCTTTACCTTGGCGGATACCGTTGATCTAGATACGGTAGCACAACTGGCTGCTTCGGGGAAAATCATGACGGTTTTACGGCCGTTGGAATCAGCATTAAGTGACTATCCACAGGTTGAATTAACCAGTGAACAATGGGATAAAGTTCAACATGGGGCTTTTTTACCGCGGGCAGAGCTAACGGCGCTAAATGAGGTGATCGCGTTGGTCTATGCAGGTAAGATCAAGGCCCTATATCGGCCCCATTCAGAATATCCGCACCTTTTCCAGCCGGAAAAAATGTTTCTGGCCAATGATTAATTTTTAGATTGGAGTTTAGGTTATGAAGATTGTTCGGATCCATCATCCCTATGCACAAACACAAATCGATGAGACACCAATTGTATTGACGTTAGGCTTTTTTGATGGCGTTCACCGTGGGCACCAGGCAGTGATCAAGCAGGCAGCTGCGATCGCTAAGACAAAGAAGTTACCGTTAGCGGTAATGACGTTTAATCAACACCCTAGTTTAGTATTTAATAAATTAGATTCAGAACAAATGAAGTATTTGGTTACACCGGAAATGAAGATCGATTTAATGCGCCAATTAGGTGTTGATATTTTATATATTGTAGAATTTACATCAACCTTTGGTGCTTTATCCCCGCAAGAGTTTGTTGAGCAATATATTATTGGGTTACACGCTCAGGTTGCAGTGGCTGGTTTTGATTATACCTTTGGTGCTGATCGGGCCACGATGACTGATCTAATTGATTATGCTGCAAAGCGGTTTGAAGTCGTTGAAGTTCCCCAACAACAAACTGCTGCAGCTAAGATCAGCTCTACACGGATCAGAGCAGCGATCAAAGTGGGGGATATTGATTTAGCCGACGAGCTATTGGGCTATCCTTACCGAACAGTAGGGGTTGTTGTTCACGGTGTTGCGCGGGGACGAACGATCGGTTTTCCCACACTGAATTTAACGGTTGATCCCACAATGCATATGCTGGCGCTCGGTGTCTATGCGGTTAAATTAGCTATCAATGGTCAATGGCATTTAGGTATGGCTTCCATTGGGCGTAACGTTACGTTTGGTGATGATAACTTGGTCACTGTGGAGATTTATGTGCTTGACTTTAAGCAAATGGTTTACGGTGAGCAAGTACAAGTTGCTTGGTTCTCCCGTTTGCGCGGCGAAGTTAAATTTTCTGGTGCTGATGGTTTGATCGCCCAGCTGACTCAAGACGAACAACATACGCGTGATTATTTTGCAACACATAGCGGCCAGGTAACGCTATGACCGGCGCTTATATTCACATTCCTTTTTGTGAGCATATTTGTTACTACTGTGATTTTAACAAAGTTTTTTTAGCGGGACAGCCTGTTGATGATTATATTGACTGCTTATTACAAGAAATGCGGTTGGTAACGCTGGCTCACCCGGAAAAACAGATCGATACGCTTTATGTTGGTGGTGGTACGCCAACTACATTAACGCCTAAGCAGCTAGAACGATTACTTAAAGGTATGCAGGAAATTTTGCCATTTACCGGCCATGAATTTACTTTTGAGGCTAATCCTAATGATTTATTGACCACGGATAAGTTAACGGTGCTACATGAATATGGTGTGAATCGCTTAAGTATCGGCGTGCAATCTTTCAATGATGAGGTGCTGAAAAAAATTGGGCGAATTCATCGCAGTGCCGATGTTTATACCGCAATTGCCAATGCTCGTAAAGTTGGTTTTGAAAATATCAGTATTGATCTGATCTTCCGTTTACCAGGGCAAAGTATGGCCGACTTTACTGATAGTTTGGATAAGGCGATTGCTTTAGATCTGCCCCATTATTCGACGTATTCATTAATTTTAGAGCGGAAAACCGTGTTTTATAATTTAATGCGTCAGGGTAAATTACATTTACCGTCGGAAGATGTAGAAGCTGATATGTATGAACTGGCGATCGACAAATTTGCGCAAGCAGGTCGCCGGCAATATGAGATCAGTAATTTTGCACGACCAGGCTATGAATCACAACATAATTTAACTTATTGGCAGAATGACAATTACTTTGGTTTTGGTGCCGGTGCTAGTGGCTATTTAGGAAAGGAACGCTACCAAAACTTTGGCCCGATCCAACAATATTTAACGCCACTACATGCTGGCCATGTACCAGTATTACAGCGGCATGTTTTGCCACGTAGTGAGCAAATTGAGGAAGAACTGTTTCTCGGTTTGCGAACTGCAGCTGGCGTTAATAAGCAACATTTTGCTATTAAATTTGGTTTACCTATGGCCGAGCTGTATGGCACAACGATTGCGGCGTTAGTGAAGCGCGGTTTATTAGCAGAAGATGAGCAGCATATTCATCTAACTCGGCGCGGCGAATTTATGGGGAATGAAGTTTTTCAGGCCTTTTTATTAGATGATGAAACTTAAAATCAGAACATCAAAAGTCGCGCCGATTAGGTGGCGATTTTTTTGACATCATCGTGATTAAGCAGGAGCTATTTCTCCGGCTTGCGACCGATTTTCTAATTTTTACTGGAAAAACCAGCTGGTGCCTTGACTTAAAGCGATGGAGTTGTTATATTAATAATTGTGTTAGCACTCAAATGTATCAAGTGCTAAAAAGAGGTGGTTCGAATGCTGACCAAACGACAACTAGTGATTTTAAAGGAAATTGTCCGTTTGTATACTGAAAGTGGTCAGCCAGTGGGTTCCAAAAAATTATTGGACCAACTGCCAATGCACGTTTCTTCGGCCACGGTACGCAACGAGATGGTGCACTTAGAAGATATGGGATTGATCGAAAAAACTCATTTGTCTTCTGGACGCATTCCTTCGACTAAAGGTTATCGCTATTATCTGGATCATTTAGTTGAGCCAAGTGGTGTTGATGCCAGTGATCTGGCCGTGATCGAAACGTCCTTTGACCAAAGCTATCACCAGATCGATCAAATCATTGCCCAGTCGGCTAAGATTCTTTCGAGCCTTACAAGTTACACGGCAATTTCGTTAGGACCTGAGTTACGGGATGCGCGGCTTACTGGGTTTCGACTGGTTCCGCTAGGTGATCATCAAGTAATGGCGATCCTAGTAACCGACAATGGTGCGGTGGAGAATCAAATTTTTAGTGTGCCGCAGGAGTTAGATAGTGAAAGCCTGGAGAAGGCTATTCGGATCATCAATGATCAATTGGTTGGTTTATCGTTAACTGAAGTGATTCAAAAGCTGCAAAGTGATATTCCACAGTTGTTAACGCATTACATGATCACGCCGACCGGTTTTTTGAATATTTTCGGCAATGTGTTAAAGAAGGCCGCCCAGGAGCGCTTCTACGTTGACGGTAAAATGAATCTGATTAACCCGGCGACAGTGAAAAATGTGGATCAATTGAAGTCACTTTACTCATTGATCGATCAGAATGATGATTTGGCTAAATTGATCGGTGTGCCAGACCAGACGATCGAGGTGCGTTTAGGCGATGAATTGACCAGTGATCTATTACGCAATTTTAGTTTGATCACGGCCACTTATGATGTCGGTGATCACGGTAAAGGCATGATCGCACTATTAGGTCCAACGAGTATGCCATATTCACGGATGATTGGATTACTGGATGTTTTCCGCGAAGAGTTGGCGAAAAAAATAACTGATTATTATACCCATCGCGGGGATGAGTGATCATTGGAGGTGAATTTGTTTGGCTAAGAAAGAGCAAGCAGCAGCTGAAGATAAGTTGACGCAAAAGGCGGAATTTCCATCAGAAAAGGATTTAGCAACTAGTGCAGCACCACAAAGTACAGCTAGTGATGCACCAAAACAGACTGATAGTACTGCCGCTGAAACGGCAACTAGTGCAGCGGCAGAAACGAAAGATCCGCAGGCTGAACAGATCAAGGCATTGCAGGATAAGGTTGACGGTACCGAAGACAAGTATCTACGGGCAGAAGCCGAGATCCAAAATATGAATAATCGTTTTAAAAAAGAGCGTGAGCAATTACTGAAGTACGAGGGCCAAGACTTGATCAAAGATATTTTACCAGTGATCGATAATTTAGAGCGTGCTTTGGCAGTTGATGTTAGTGATCAAAATGGTAAACAATTGAAAAAGGGGGTCCAAATGGTGTACGACCATTTGGAACGCACTTTGAAGGATCATCAGATCATTGAGATCGCAGCTGCAGATCAAGTCTTTGATCCGACCATTCACCAGGCAGTGCAAACTGTCGCTGTGGAAGGTGATCAAAAACCTGATACTGTAGTACAGGTCTTGCAAAAGGGCTATAAGCTTAAGGATCGTGTTTTACGACCTGCAATGGTTGTAGTCGCACAATAAAAACTAAAATAAGTAAAGAGGTTAGAATTTATGGCTAAAGTAATCGGTATTGACCTTGGGACGACTAACTCAGCTGTTGCCGTACTCGAAGGTAGCGAACCAAAAATTATCACAAATCCAGAAGGTAATCGGACCACACCATCTGTTGTTTCTTTCAAGAACGGTGAAACTCAAGTTGGTGAAGTTGCTAAACGACAAGCAATCACAAATCCTAACACCGTTGCTTCAATCAAACGGCACATGGGTGAAGCAGGCTATAAAGTAGAAGTTGACGGTAAATCTTACACGCCACAGGAAATTTCGGCCATGATTTTACAATACATCAAGAAATTCTCTGAAGATTATTTAGGCGAAGAAGTTAACGATGCAGTTATTACGGTACCGGCATACTTTAATGATAGCCAACGGCAAGCTACTAAGGATGCTGGTAAAATTGCCGGTTTAAACGTTCAACGGATCATTAACGAACCAACAGCGTCAGCATTGGCTTATGGCTTGGATAAAGGTGACGCCGATGAAAAGATCTTGGTTTATGATTTAGGTGGCGGTACTTTTGATGTTTCCGTCCTTGAATTAGGCGATGGGGTCTTTGAAGTACTTTCCACAAATGGTGATACTCACCTTGGTGGGGATGACTTTGACCAAAAGATCATTGACTGGTTAGTTGCTGAATTTAAGCAAGAAAACGGTGTTGATCTTGCCAAAGATAAAATGGCTTTACAACGGTTAAAGGATGCTGCTGAAAAAGCTAAAAAAGATTTATCTGGAGTCAATGAAGCACAGATCAGCTTGCCATTTATTTCTGCTGGTGATGCAGGTCCATTACATTTGGAAAAAACCTTGACTCGGGCTAAATTTGATGAAATGACTGCTGATTTAGTTGCGCGGACGAAGGTACCATTTGACAACGCTTTGCGTGACGCTAAATTAAGCTTAGGTGATATTGATAAGGTGATCTTAAACGGTGGGTCAACTCGGATCCCAGCCGTCCAAGAAGCGGTTAAGCAATGGACCGGTAAAGACCCAGATCGTTCGATCAACCCGGATGAGGCCGTTGCCTTAGGTGCTGCGGTTCAAGGCGGGGTCATCACTGGTGATGTTAAGGACGTTGTTTTACTTGACGTTACGCCATTATCATTAGGTATCGAAACTATGGGTGGTGTCTTCACTAAGTTGATCGATCGTAACACAACGATCCCAACAAGCAAGTCACAAGTCTTCTCCACCGCTGCTGATAACCAACCAGCCGTTGACATCCATGTTTTACAAGGTGAACGGCCAATGGCAGCTGACGACAAAACGTTAGGGCGTTTCCAATTAGCTGATATCCCAGCAGCACCACGGGGTGTTCCTCAGATCGAAGTTAAGTTCGATATTGACAAGAACGGTATCGTTAACGTTTCGGCTAAAGACATGGGTACGCAAAAAGAACAAAAGATCACGATCAAGAGTTCTTCAGGTCTTTCGGACGAAGAAATTGAACGGATGCAAAAAGAAGCCGAAGAAAATGCTGATGCCGATAAGAAGAAGAAAGAAGAAGTTGATTTGCGTAATGACGTTGAACAACTCCTCTTCACAACTGATAAGACCTTGAAGGAATTGAAGGGCAAAGTGTCCGACGATGAAATCAAAAAGGCTGAAGACGCTAAGGCTGCTTTGAAGAAAGCTCAAGATGAAAACAACTTAGACGACATGAAGGCTAAACGCGATGATTTGAACAAGATCGTCCAAGATTTATCCGTTAAAATGTATGAACAAGCTGCTAAAGAACAACAAGCTAAAGGCGGCGATGCTGCTGGGGCAGCTAGTCAAACTACAGATGATGCCAAGAAAGATGATGGCGACACTGTTGATGGTGACTTTGAAGAAGTCGATCCTGACAAGGATAAGAAGTAGAATATATAACGAAGAGCACTCAGCAATCTAGTCTAGATTAGTTATAGGATACGCATAGCGGATCGTTAATTAATTGTAACTAGAGGAAAGTGGCTACTCTACGGAATACGTTTGTGCTAAAAAACAAGCAGCATATTTTCCAACAAAAGGCCAAAGCCATTGCGGCTTTTGGCTTTTTGTTTTAATCTATGGTATGCTTGACAAAGTTTTTTAGGGTAGCGGCGTGTCTTGGTAAAAGCATCCTTTTTGGCTGCTTAAACAGGCACTGAAATTTTTCAATTGATTTAGTAGAAACGAATTTGAAGAAATTGATTCCTGCCAACTAAGCGCAGGAATATGGACGCCTTTTTTCAAATACGTTAAATTTCTAGGAGGTTCTTAGTACGCATGGCGGATAAAGATTATTATGAAACTTTGGGGGTTAGTCGTGACGCCTCACAAGATGAAATCAAACGCGCCTACCGTAAGCTTTCCAAAAAGTATCATCCTGATTTAAATAAAGCACCTGATGCGGAGCAAAAATTTAAGGATATTTCGGAAGCTTACGAAACTTTAGGCGATGCAGATAAACGTGCGCAATATGATCAATATGGTTCTGCCGGTCCTCAAGGTCAGGGCGGTTTTGGCGGCCAAGGCTTTGGTGGCTTTAGTGGTGGCGGTCAAAGCTTTGGCGGCTTTGACGACATTTTCAGCCAATTTTTCGGTGGTGGCGGTGGTCAACGCGCCAATCCAAATGCGCCACGCCAGGGTTCTGACTTACAGTATCAAATGGATCTTAAATTTGAAGAAGCGGTTTTTGGTAAGGAAACAACGATTTCTTATACTCGTGAAGCAATGTGCCATACTTGTAATGGAACTGGTGCTAAGCCAGGTACGACACCGGATACGTGTCATAAATGCCATGGCTCTGGCTATATCCAAGTCACACGGCAAACGCCGTTAGGGCGGATGCAGTCCCGCGAGGTCTGTGATGTCTGTCATGGTACTGGTAAAGAAATCAAAGAAAAATGCCCAACTTGTCATGGCTCTGGTCATGAAGAAGAGCGGCATAGTGTTAAGGTCAAAGTTCCTGCCGGGGTCGAAGATGGCCAGCAGATGCGCTTATCTGAACAAGGTGAAGCTGGTGAAAACGGTGGCCCTTACGGTGATCTATTCATTGTTTTCCGTGTAGCACCAAGTGATAAGTTTGAACGAGACGGTGCTGAGATCTATTTAGAAGTACCGATCAGTTTTGTTCAGGCTGCCTTAGGCGACGAACTGCAAGTTGATACAGTTAGTGGTAAAGTGAAGTTAAAAGTTCCAGCCGGCACACAGACTAACACTACTTTCCGATTACGCGGACAAGGCGCACCACGTTTGCGTGGTAATGGTCGTGGTGACCAACACGTCAAGGTTAAAGTCGTGACGCCTAAACATTTAAGTGGCGAGCAAAAGGATGCTTTGAAGTCTTTTGCTCAAGCTAGCGGTGAAGATATGACTGAAACGGAAGGCAACTTGTTTGATAAATTATTTGGTAAGCGAAAGAAATAGTGACAAGCAGGTGGCGTAAGGCCGCCTGCTTTTTTGTTAGCGGCTAAAGACCAATTGCGTCCAGGCGATGAGCTTGCTATAATTTAAAGGAATGGCTTACGCAAGTGGGCATTGAGAAAGTAGGCAAGATAATGGATATTAAAGCGATGCAAGAACGTCAAAAACATATTCGCAACTTTTCGATTGTTGCCCATATTGATCATGGTAAATCAACTTTAGCCGATCGAATTTTAGAATTGACGCACACTGTTGCTAAACGCGATATGGAGGCCCAGATCCTGGATACAATGGATCTTGAACGTGAACGGGGAATCACAATTAAGTTGAATGCAGTTGAATTGGCCTATCAAGCTAAAAACGGCCAAACCTACACTTTTCATTTGATCGACACTCCAGGCCATGTTGATTTTTCTTATGAAGTTTCGCGTAGTCTGGCAGCTTGTGAAGGGGCCGTTTTAGTGGTTGATGCTGCTCAAGGTGTGGAAGCACAAACGTTAGCTAACGTCTATTTGGCGATTGATAATGATTTGGAGATTATTCCGGTGATCAACAAAATTGATCTACCGGCGGCCGATCCGGACCGCGTGAAAGCAGAAATTGAGGATGATATTGGCATTGGGGCCCAGGACGCTGTGCTGGCAAGTGCTAAACAAGGTGTTGGGATTGAAGAGATCCTGGAACGAATCGTCACGGATATTCCCGCGCCAACAGGTGATTTGACGGCACCGTTACGGGCCTTGATCTTTGATTCGGTTTATGATAGTTACCGTGGGGTCGTTCTGAACACACGGGTTTTTGAAGGGGTTGTTAAACCAGGCGATACGATCAAATTAATGCAAAGCGGTAAAACTTTTGAAGTGACTGAAGTCGGCGTAATGTCACCTAAGGCGGTTCAACGAGAAATGCTGATGGCTGGTGACGTAGGCTACATCACAGCTAGCATTAAAACGATTCAGGACACGGAGGTCGGTGATACAGTTACCTTAGCCAATAATCCGGCTACGAATGCTATTCAAGGCTATCGAAAAATGACGCCAATGGTTTATTGTGGCTTATATCCAGTTGATTCCTCAAAATATAATGAATTACGTGAATCACTAGAAAAATTACGGTTAAATGATGCTGCTTTAACCTTTGAGCCAGAAACATCAGAAGCATTAGGCTTTGGTTTTCGTTGTGGATTCTTAGGCCTATTGCACATGGATGTGATCCAAGAGCGTTTGGAGCGCGAATTTGATCTGGATTTGATCACAACGGCGCCGTCGGTTATTTATCATATTAACTTAACTGATGGTAGCCAAAAAGTGGTTGCTAATCCCTCGGAGATGCCTGATCCGGCTTCAATTCGTTCGATTGAAGAACCTTTTGTCCATGCTTCGATCATGGTGCCTAATGATTATGTTGGTGCGGTCATGGAATTGTCGCAGAATAAGCGGGGCGACTTTGACACGATGGAATACCTAGATAACAACCGGGTTAACGTGATTTATCATTTGCCGTTATCAGAAATTATTTATGACTTTTTCGATAAATTAAAATCCAGCACTAAGGGTTATGCCTCACTTGATTACCAAATTGAAGGTTACCGTGAAAGTAAATTAGTTAAAATGGATATTTTACTTAATGGTGAATCAGTCGATGCTTTAAGCAGTATTGTTCATCAAGACTTTGCTTTTGATCGTGGTCGCGAAATCGTCGCGAAGTTGCAAAAAATTATCCCCCGGCAGCAATTTGAGGTACCTATTCAGGCAGCTATTGGGAATAAAATTATTGCGCGAACTAACATTAAAGCATTACGAAAGAACGTTTTAGCTAAATGTTATGGTGGTGATATCTCCCGTAAACGTAAATTACTTGAGAAGCAAAAGCGGGGCAAGAAACGAATGAAACAGATCGGCTCCGTGGAAGTGCCGCAGGAAGCCTTCATGGCTGTTTTACGCACCGACGAGGAAGAAAGTCACAAGAAATAGGGACTTACATGAAAATAATGTTCCACAAAATAGGTGAATTCCTACGATTTTCCTACGTGATTTTTTGATCGTAGGAATATACAAAAATAAATGTATATTTTTCCGACGCAGCTAGGCTTAATTGCCTAGCTGTTTTTTTGTATTCTTTCCAGAATATCCACTGTGTTTTTCTTCATCTTTTGGGTGACATGCGAGTAGGTATCCAATGTAGTCGAGATCCGTGAGTGACCGAGTCGCTCCTGAATTTCTTTAGGCTTAGCACCATTTTCTAATAATAGCGTGGCATGGGTATGTCTCAGGGAATGGTAATTAAACGGGAAGCCTAATTCTTTAGAGATATGACCACACTTGTATTTGATCGAGTTGGGGGTTACAGGCTTACCATTTTCGTGAGTGCAAACAAAATTTGATTCAAAGTAATAGCTGCCATAACGTAAGCGATTTTCCATTTGCTGTTTGTGCCAGGTACGTAATTCATTCAAAAGTGAGCTACCAATAAGGATCGTGCGATAGCTTGCAGCTGTTTTCGGGGATGCCAGTTCGTAGTCGTGTCCAGTAAGTTGGATCATATTACGTTCAACTTTGATTGTTGCAGCGTCTAAATCGACCATATCCCACTGTAAGCCACAAACTTCGCCGCGGCGCATTCCAGTATTAAAACCGATCAGGAGTGGTATATGAAATGAATCGGCAGGCGGTGTGAATTGTAGAATCTGATCGTACTGTTGCAAGGTGATGATTTTCAAATCTTCACGTGATTTATGCGGCTTTATATTGTATTTAGGCATATCAACATAGTTCATCGGGTTGTCCCGAATAAACTGATATGGATAAACGGCCTTACGAAATGCACCCTTAAGAACCGTAAAAATAATTTCAACGGTGTGTTTAGCTAAAGTTCGGTGAGTTCGATCGTCAACGATTTCAGAAACATCATCAATGAATTTTTGCAGTACAGCAGGGCCAATGGTGCGAAGCTTATAATTACCTAGGTGTGGCTTGATATACTTATCAATAATATTCTTGTAATTATGCTGAGTATTATACTTCAAATTACGTTCTACATATTTTTTGAACCAGTAATCAAAAAAATCAGAAATACTCAGGTTTGATAGCTCGTATTCGATTCCAGCACGCTCATACTCGGCGATAGCCTTACGTAAGGCTCTTTTAGCTTCCTTCTCTGTATGACCGCCAAAACGCTCGATACGCTTACGTTTGCTACCAATTACAGCCGCTTCAAACGAATAATAATAACTGTCGCCACGGTGGCGAATATAACCTTCTGCCATGATAATGACCTCCTAATAAGATGAATTTTCAAGACTTGATTATGCAAGTAGGGAACGTATGTTCTTTAATGGGATAACGAAAAGCCCTTGAAGGGCTGCTATTCGTTATCTTTGATTTCACTAATTATTTGGATTGTTTCATAGTCCGAGAAAATAATCGATAAACTATTTTTCAAATCGGCAGTATCCCATTTTATTAAGGACTCGCTACAGATACTGATAATAAAATAAATATAGATTTTCATTATTTTTGTAAATGAACAGTAATTCTTGTTAAAGTTCGTTGGTCTTAATGTTGTTGCTAAATTTAGGAACTCAATAATATCTGTATTAATATTTGTTGCTGAATGTGATAAACCGGAAAAATCATTATAAAATGAAAGTAATCGATCAAGTTTTGAATTTAAATCAGTTGTTAGAAGACCTGATTTTTGCAGAGTACCTTTGTTAGTTTTAAACCTTGTAGGGTCAATGTCCAGTCCATAATAATTCAGCATAAACTTAATAAAGTTTTCGATTGAAGATCTTAATAGTAGTAATGAAGCGTTTTTTTGATTTAACATCATGGATATGTAGGCTTCGTTACAAAATGAAATGGAAACTTTAAAGTATTCGTCATTAGTGAATTTACGCAATTCAAACCTATTTGTAAAATAATGAATGAAATAAACATACTTATAAGATTTATAAAGCTTTTTATTTCCAATTTCATCTAACCTTGCCAGCGTTTTTGGGAGTAAATCATCTATTAGTTCAAATTCTTGATTTGCGATTCTAGTACGACTTTGATCTTGATTCATTGATTTAGCCATCCTGATAATTCGTTTGCTATACTATTTAACTTTTTATGAGCATTCTCATCTTGTCCCAAGGCATACTTTTTTTCTAAATAATTTAAGATTATTTTCGATAATTTAACAGTATCAGAGTAATTAAAATCATCAATTATATGTCTGCATACTCTTGCACCTAGAAGCGTTCTACTTTTATATACATAATCCTTATATTGCATAGATCCAAATGGTTTTAGGAAAAAATTGAAAATGAAATCAGGTAGTTCATCATTTCGTTTGAATACAGTCTTATCCAATATTAATGAATACATAAAACCTGTAAAATAGTTGATAGATTCCTCCGAATCTAGTTTATTACTTTGTAAAATATCAACTTGCTTTATTATTTTCTTCACATAGTTACTATTTTCTGTCATTGTGAGATCCTTTCCATAAACTGAGTCGCAAATTTTTCGAATCCATTAGTTAAATTTGAGTATAATCCATTATCTTCAACTTCTGAATAGAGTATAAAAGCAGATGAAGCAGATTTTATTAATGGAATTTCACCGGCAAAAATTTCTATTTTATTTGAAAAATCACGTTCAACGATGTCTCTGATGGCTGCTTCAGCTTTTAACCCTGTTGTCATTGAAAAGATGATACCTAAATTTTTTAATTTCTTTCCTGTTGCTTTATATAAGCTATCATCTAGCAGCTTCTCTTTAATTTTATTTTGTAGAGAATTTATACCTATCGAAGAGTAGAAATCAATTTTACTTGGAATAACATAATAGTTAGAAGCGTACAGGCTAGAGTGGGTTAGAATAGACCATGTAGGGGGGCAATCAATTAATACAAAATCATAATTACTTTCAAGATAATTATCGATATAATCTTGAATTGCACCTACTTTACCTGCTGTGTCACCAGCAATAACGGCTGATAACTCTAAATCACCAGGCACAAAATCTAAATTTTCTGAGTATGAAATAATGATATCCTTTTTAGTATCTTTATTAGCATTTGTAGGCGCGAAAATTTGCATGACCGTTTTTTCGTCATCAGATAATTTCTCATAATATTTAGCAGAATCTGCTTCTGCACGAATAATATCGTTTTCTTCTTGTGATTCATCATCAATATTGTTTTTTTCTTCATCGTACTTTGATAAACGTGTTTTTTGTAGCAACATAGCTTGAGTTGCATTAAATTGCGGATCCAAGTCAAGTATAATAACTTTATTTCCTTTGTTAGATAAGTAATCAGCGGTATTAATACATAAAGTCGTCTTCCCAACGCCGCCTTTCATGTTGATAAAAGAAATTACTTTTGGTTTATTTACTGTATCAGATTCTTTATTCATTTTATACCCTCCAAAGTTTAAATGAAATTAAAATTTAAATTCCCCTCCATGGAATCGAACCACGGTGCACCGGCAGGGGATACAATAACTTATGCAAAAGATGTATTTTTAGCTTTCCAATCTTCAAGTTTAACGTTGACCCAAAAGCTGTAGATACCAAGTGTAACTATAGTGAGTAGCAGCCATTTGATCCAATTACCAAATAACCCAATGGCTGAACCATGAAAACTCATTCGCTTACCATCGATTACAGTATGATTTATTTTCCAGCCATACAACATTGTTAGAGCCCAAGGATAACAAATTCCAAGTGTGAAGAATGTAATTAAAATACCAAGAATTGACCAGCCGATAAATTGTAATAACCCACCATCAAAAAAAGATGAACGCCCATACTTTACTTCCATAAAATCCTCCCAAATAGCCTAAGTGTTAATTTGCAGACTCAGTACTATAGTCTTTAGCTTGTTCAAAAGTACCAATCTTGTATGTTTTTTGCCCTAACTTTTTACCTTCAAATCCTTTGGTAGCTTTTAAAACGACTGGAGTTTTTGTATCAGCTAATTCATAGGCTGTAACACATTTAACTGTTCCATTTTTGTTGATTTTTTGAGTTTGAACGTCTATCGCATCTTGATACTCAGACGGCGTAGAACCCACTTCAAGCTTACCTTCAGTATCCTTATTTTTTTGATAAGCGTTAAATACGGCCTGCCATCCAGTAACTGCATCAATGTCTTTATTTGATAGGTTTGTAATACTATATTCAAATACAACCATATTTTTGTCTGTAGTACCATCCTCAGAAGGGCTAAGAAAACGAACTTTATCAATTTTAATTTTCAAGTCCCTTAATTTTGCTGTATCCTTTTTGAAATAGTATTTTTTCTTTGCTGCTTGCACAGTAACTTGGTCGTTATTGTGCATCGAAGTAGGTAGTGGAGCGATAACGCCGCCTAACATAAGTGAACTAAGTACACTAACCTGTGCAATGAGTTTGTGGTGCTTATTCATTTGTAATTCCCCCAAACTTAATCAGCTTTTAGTGTCGATCAGTATTTGGACATAATAATTAAGATAGTCCCATGCTATAAAGTGTATACAACTAGTATTGATTTAATAGTCACTGAGTTTAGGAAAGCCGTATGTCCAAACTAATTCTTGATAATTGTCAGCAGCCCGATCGTATTCCTCAACAAAAAAATTCGTCAGTAGGTGTGCGGCAAAAGAATCAGCCTCAACTTCAACTTTACTTCGATTTCGGCGATCAAAGTCGTAATAGCCATCTAATCCTTCGTGCTCTAAAACATGTCCTAATTCGTGAGCCATAGCAAAATAACGTTCAGGTGTATTGCGAATACGCTCATTTAATAATATCATCGGTGCTTTGCCACCACCTATTGTAGGGTAGTGTCTCGTTTGCCCAGCAGGATGTGCACCAAATGGGCGCCAGTCAACCTGAATATTTAGTTTTTCAGCAATGATAAACGGATCGAAGGTCTTATAGCGATGACCCATGTATTCGATAACCGTCTCTAAATCTTCCCTCATAATCTAAATCACATCACTTAATAGTTATTCTTCTTTTCCATCGCGTGCAATCTTTCTTTCAGCCTTACGCCGTTTCCAGAATATCTGTGTGAAAGCGACATTTAATTGTTCAAGTTCTTCTTTCGTCAGGTCATCACCGTCATAAGTCATCCCAGCATCCTCATCTATAAACTTCTTTAAGTCCAGGGTATCACGTTGGTCAGCCCATTTAGGCGTTTGATTTTGTCCGAGTAGATAGTCTATTGTGACATCATAAAGTGAAGCGATTCGCTTCAATGTATCGATATCCGGCTCACGGGTGCCATATTCATAGTTGGCATAAGTTGCCATATTTTTAAGTCCTAATTTTTGTGCAACTAAGGTTTTTGACCAACCCTTTTCCTCACGTAATTGAGTAAGGCGCTCACTTAATATAGCCATTAATTTCACCTCAGTGATAGTTTATCATTATTAAACGTAATATTTAGATATTTAAACAAAAAGTATAAAAAAAGCTTGACTTAAACTATACGTTTAGTTATTATTTACTTGTAAGTTAAACGTAAAGTTTAAGAAAGAAAGGAGCAATTTGATGAACCTAGGAAAAACAGTGGCACAGCGTATGCGAGAAATCAGAATTGAAAAAGGCTTATCGCAAACGTATGTAGCTGAAAAACTTGGTTTTAAATCGAGTCAGCGTTATGCAAACATTGAATACGGACATGCTAAGTTAAGCTTAGAAATAGCGTTAAGAGTAGCCGATATATTTGAAGTAGATATTAATGATTTTTTGCGCGAAAAAGTTAAACATTTTGATTAATTGATAAAGGAAGTGAATCCAATGCATGAAGCATTAATTGAAATTCAAAAATCAAACCGCGAGAAACGACTTGCTGAGCGTCTGATGGAACTATTCAAGGCGATGTTCCAAGCTCGCGACTATTACGGCAAAACAGACGGTATCATCCATGCTGACTACAGCCAAGTTCCTGAACTATTGACTGAGTTTAAGGAAGCCGGTATTCGTTATATTCCGGTCGATACTGGTTTTTACTTTGATTGGAGTGACTTGAAATAAGCACTTCATGGCATCCCATAACTTAATGATAAATAAAACCTAGCGAATAGTCGCTAGGAAATTATGCAAGTAGGTGATTTAGATGGAAGAGTACAAAATAGCGTCAAGCGTTAACGTTGGCGAGACGATGGCACCGGCATTACAGCACCGTGAAGTTAAATTAACGATGACCCAGCTCGGTAATATCCTGCATTACAATCAATCGACTATTTCGCGATTTGCGAATGGTAAACAGAATGTACCGTTTGAAGTTTTACAGCAACTGCTTGAAGAAGTACCTGATCCGTTCTTAGCAATGGATATCTCAAACAAGTTGATTGGTGTCACAGTCCCAGTGATCAATGGTTCGCATGTGATCAAGGAGCCACTAGCTATGGCAATCAAGGCTGTAAAAGAGGCTAAGGAAGCTGTAGAAGCCATTATCGAAAGTGAGGACGAATATACCACACCGTCCGATTATTGGACTAGAGAGCAACATGCCGACCCTGAGCAGTCAATTAACGAGTCATTAGACGCCATTTTATTCTTACAAAATTATGTAGCCTTCGCTTGCCGTGAGACTGGTCTGAATTTTCAAGAGGTTTTGACCAAACGGACTCAAAAATGGCGGCGCGAGGGTATCACGAATTGAGGTGGATCATATGAAAAACAATGTTATTCGGCGTTTTGATCAGCCAGTGCCGAGATTGATCGTTAAGCGTAAGCCGAAACCTAAATTGCTAAGTATGACGGAGGCGGCGCGGCAATTACGTACTCAAACTCAAAACGTTTCTATATTGATTGATGCTGGTTATATTCAAACTTTAAAGCTTGGCAGTATCGGTATTCCGGAAACGGAAGTAGATCGATTCATTAGTGATAACTTAGGCAGAGATTTAAGTGATGTGCTTGATGAAGGTCGGGCTAAGTTAGCAGAACGGAGGGATGGATGATGGGATTTCTAGAGTTTATGTTTTTCTTCGGTGTATTCACTTATGCGGTACGGCACAACTTTTGGCTAGATGCACCTTGGATTAATAAAGTTGATCACAGTCATGTTACGGAAGTTAAGCCGACTGAGCAACAAAATAAAGTGCTTGATGCTTGGGTACGAGGTGTTACACATGATCAAAATAAAGCAGCATAAAAAAAGCACGTTGATGCTGGAACATCAACGCGCTAAGGTGTAAAAATTCTAACCAGAAAATTTATACCTCAATTATAGCAGAAATGAGGCTAGATACAATGGACGAATCAGATCAAAAAGCAGCTGAAGACTATTACTTTGCGCCAACACCAATCGTGGTGACGCTACAGATGTCTCAAGACGCACTAGAAGAACAGATGCGCGCCGCAGCATTATTTGAATTTTTGAAAGGGAGCGAAAGCAATGAGTAACGAGTTAGAACAACAATTTCAAAATCAACAGATCATGTCAGGAAATATGCAGGGTGGCAGTGTAATGCAAATGAGCACTGCTAGTCGTGAAATGGAAGAAGTAAAAGGACAGATATTTATGGCTAAACAATTCCCACGTAATGTCTTTCAAGCACAAAAGCGGATTCAAGATGCATGCAAGAGACAAACACTTGCTGAATCTGCACTGTATTCATATCCACGTGGTGGTCAAAATGTTACCGGTCCATCAATTCGATTAGCAGAAGTGTTAGCACAAAACTGGGGCAATGTTTCTTTCGGGTTTAAAGAGCTTAGTCAATCAGATGGCGAGTCAACGGTAATGGCATATGCGTGGGATGTCGAAACAAATACACGTCAAGAACGTATTTTCCAGCAACCCCATTCACGAAAAGCACATGGACGGGTACAAATGCTGACTGATCCTCGTGACATTTATGAGTTGATTGCTAATCAATCCTCACGGCGGGTTCGGGCTTGTATTCTGAGTATTATTCCAGGTGATATTGTCGAGGATGCAATTAATGAATGTAATAAAACCCTGTCAGGTAATAATAAAACGCCATTTAAAGATCGGATGGCACGTTGCCTAGATGCTTTTAAAGAGAACTTTGACGTCACTCAGGAACAGATTGAACAACGATTTGCCTATGGAGTGGATGAATTCAGTGAAAAGAATCTATTAGAACTGGTTAAGATTTTCAATTCCTTAAAAGATAACATGAGTAAGCCTACTGATTGGTTTGAAAAACGTGAAGCTAGTGAGTCAGTCAATCAAGAAAAGTCCGATGATCCAGTTGCTGATGAATTTAAGAAAAGTCAAGAAACAAAATCCGATGATGCCACTAAGAAAACGGCTCGTAAGACAACACGAAAAGCGACCACCAAGTCAAAAGAGGGTGTAAGTGATGATACAAAGCAGTCAACCATCTTTGATGAAACTGACCAAGGATAACTATTACGATCACGTAACTGACTGGCAGTACATGTCAGCAACAATTTTCAAAAGCTTCATGCAATGCGAAGGTGCAACTTTAGCAAAGATTAAGTCCGATAAGTTAGTTGATGAAACTGCGACCCCACTATTAGTAGGGAATTACGTCCACAGTTATTTTGAATCAGCAAAGGCACATGAGGCTTTCCGAAAAGCTCATGCTAAAGAGATGTTGACTCAAAAAGGAGCATTAAGAAGTGAATATAAAACTGCAGATGCTATGATAGGTCGCTTAGAAGCAGATGATTTCTTTAATTTTGTCTATCAAGGTGAAAAAGAATCAATCGTGTCTGGAGAGTTATTTGGTGTTGAATGGAAAGGTAAAATTGACTGTCTTAATCTTGAAAAGGGTTATTTTGTTGATTTAAAAACGGCTGCTGATCTGCATAAACGTGTTTGGTCTGATCGTTTTGGTGGTTATGTATCATTTATCTTAGCTTACGGTTATGTTTTGCAGATGTATGTCTATAAAGAGTTATTGCAGCAAATGTATCACAAGCCATTTACCCCTTATATTTTTGCTGTTAGTAAGCAGTCGCCGCCCGATATTGCGGCGGTAAAAATCGATGATGCTCGTTATTCACTTGAAGCGGAATACATCAAAAAACATTTACCACGAATTATGGACGTAATGAACGGAGAAATCGAACCACATTATTGCGGTGAATGTGATTATTGTCGGCATAACAAACAGCTTCACGGATTTATTGAAGTTGATCGATTATTGAACTAGGGGGTGTTATATTGGCACGACCGATTAAAGATGGTCTGGACTATTTCCCCTTAGATGTACATTTTTTTGAAGATGATAGGATTGAAGCTTTGTCCGGTGAATTTGGACTTAAAGGTGAGCTTACGGTGATAAAACTGCTATGCGCGATATATGAAAAAGGATATTTCGTTGTGTGGAACGATCTCGTTAAGATGAAACTCGTTAAGCGCCTACCCGGTGTAAGTACGGATTTACTTGATAAAATCGTGGATCGCTTGATTAAGTGGGAGTTTTTTGATAAAGCCCTGTTTGATTCGGCCGGTGTCCTGACTAGTCAAGAAATTCAAGAGACCTATCAAGAAGCGACAAAAAGGCGAAAGAAGCCAAAACCATCTTTGTACTGGATTAATGTTAACAATAGCTCAAATTTAAATAGTATTAATGTCAACATTAATACACAAAGTAAAGGAAACAAAAGTAAAGTAAATAAAAATAAAACAAACAATAATAGCGAGCGTGAATTATCGGCACCTGATGATGAAATTCGACAAACCTTTATAACGCAAATTTGGCCGCTATTTGATAAAAAGACAAAGTTTGAGGGCGCATATCAGGCGTATTACGAGGATTTACTAGAAGGTGCTACTAACGAGCAGATTATAGGAGCACTGAAAAATCTAGCTGAATATTATCGTATCAACGGCACACAGCAGCGTTACATGATTAATCCACAAACTTATTTTGAAGAACGGCGCTATACTGACACACTTGATCTAACGCCACCTGTCCCTAAGTCTTCTAATGGTCAGCCAATACGTAAAGAAACCTTACCAGATTGGGCTAAAGAAGGCTATGAAGCACCTAAAAAAGAAGTGACTGCCGAACAACGCGCAGCCCTAGAAGCACGAATGGCTAAGCTACAGGAAGGAGCCAATTCATGATCACTAACGGTAAATTAATTCACACGAAGGACAACCGTCTCGTAATCGACCTTGATAACCCAATTAATCCTGATGTGCTAGCCAAGCTATCTGGTGGTGTGCAACCCAGCGTTGAAGTTGATATTGAGGACAATCGTACAATTACGCCGGAACAACGTAAAAAGGCGTTCGCCATGATCGGTGATATCGCTAGCTGGCAGGGAGATTTACCGCAAGCGGTTGAAGAGATGTTTAAGTATTTTGCTATGAGCACTTTTAGCGAGATTCCAGAACATTTCAGCCTATCTAATTGCAGTGTGACGACTGCGCGGCTTTATATTCAGCTGTTACTGGAATTTTGCTTTCGCTGGGATGTACCATTTGCCACCAAGACCTGGGATGCCATCAGCAGTGATTTCGGCACACAGATGCAATGCCTTAAGCACCGGCAGTGCGTGATTTGCCGTAAACGTGCGCAATACGCGCATGTGGAGACCGTCGGCATGGGCCGCAATCGGCATAAAATCGATCACAGCCAGTATCACTTTATGGCGCTGTGCCCGATCCATCATGCTGAACAGCACAATATTGGCATCATGACTTTTATTCAGCGGTACCACATAAAACCGATCAAGCTTAATTATGACCAGCTAGTCAAATTAGGTATTATGCGCAAAGGGACCGCATATTATTTCAAGGAACAATTGGAGGCGTGATATGACAGCAATTATTAGTCAGATACAGCAAGAGCAGGCTAAGCGGCAGGCACTTGTTAACTGGCGTAAAGAGCAGTTAGCAATCGCTATGCTAAAAGCAGTGGTGAATGCTAACTATAAAGCTGACTGCGTAAAACAAGGTGGGCCCACCCACTAAAAAGAGGTGACCCCACTTGACTGTAAAAGCTGAAAATAAGCGGGTCAAGTACACTATGACGCCAGAGAGTTTGCAGGAACTGGCTTATATCGTATCGGTGACACACGAGCGGCCGTCTGAATTGATCAGGCGGGTGCTGCATGCTGATTACGAGCTGACCCGCGCTGGATTTAACGAATATCGTAAAAAGCAAGGTGATGACTGATGCCGACGGAGCAATACAAAATAGCTAAAGAAATGATTATTGCGGCAGAAAATAGGGCTGAAAAAGAACATCCAGGGCTATTAGCTTATGGACGTGTCCGCGCCGATATGATCGATTATTTTACGGCTAGTGAACTACGTGTGATCCGCCGTAATTTGAATTATCAGAACGAGATTTATCATTTACGGGTGCTAAACAAACATTTTAACAGTGTAGCTTATTACCGGTCTTTACGTGAATTTAACCAGCATAAACAGCGTAAGTTAACGATAGCTAAGGCTAAAATAGGCACGAAGATATATGATTTTACGTTTGGTAATTATAAAGCAAATCACGTCGGTTTATGGCGCGATGGAAAGCGAGTGAAAATATGAAACAGCCGATTTTTCCAAGGGAAGCAATTCCTGAAGACTGGGTGTGGGCTACAGTTGATCTGAAGACTAATCAACTTAATTGGTTCAGCCAACACTACTCCACGTATGAAGCAGCAATGGAAGCCGCTAAGCAGTACGCTAAACGAGCTGAACAGGTTGCAAGTGTAGATCAGCGCAATATTGTCTACAAGGCGGTTGTACTCAAATATAACGTTGGCAGCTTGACTGCGGTTGACCAGGTGATCCCACGAGGTAGCTATGAGTTTGGCGTCGATCCATTTAAAGAAGAGCAACCAGCACCAAAAACGCGAGCGCTGGACCCAAATACACAAGCTATGCTAGATGCCAGTCGTGGCGAAGGCTACATCTCTGGTGCCTATGCCATTAGAGAACTTATCTCAGATAGGCAGGATGCTTTAATGGGTACTGGAAAATCAGAGGTGTCGGCAGAACTGATGCATTTACTGTTAGCGGTAGATGCTTTCGTTAAAGAACGGTTGCGTAAGAACGATATTTAAAAATAAAGAGAGTAGGTATGCATTCAAACACGGCAGAATAAAAAAGCCTAGTTTCTTGTTAATGGAAAAAATTGCTGATGCTTTGGGCGTCAGCATGGATGAATTTCGTAGTAAAAACTAAATTTATGGAGGTGTTTTTGAACTATGGAACATAAAATCAAAATTGATGAAAATATGAGTGATAAGCGGCGTGAGAATGCTTATAGAAACATCAAGGCAGTTTTGTCTGATATTGGAATTCCGGGATCACATGCCGAAGAAGTAGCTCTTAACTGGCACATTCAAGAAGATTTAAAGAAAATCATGGCAGCCACGAAACGAACTGGACTGCCTGATAAAAACTAGCTTTTATCGTTGATTTATAGGGGGTGGCCACCGTGCCGAAAATTTTAGATGTGTGCTGTGGCAGCCGAATGTTTTGGTTTGATCGGCATAATCCTAATACGACGTATATGGATATCCGTAGCGGCAGTTTTGAGTTTGCCGATCGTGGCCAAATTCGTACCGTAAATATTCAACCGGACGTGATCGGCGATTTTAGAGCGATCCCGTTTGATGATGCAACGTTTGACTTAGTTGTTTTTGACCCGCCACATCTTATCCATGCCGGCGAAAATAGCTGGTTGGCGCGTAAATACGGCAAACTTGACGAGACTTGGCCCTTTGATATTCGGCAAGGCTTTGTTGAGTGTATGCGAGTGCTTCGGCCGAACGGATTCATTAATTTTAAGTGGAACGAAGATCAAATTAAATTAAGTGAAATTCTAGACGCTGCCGGATATCAGCCGTTGTTTGGCGACAAACGCGGCAAGACACACTGGCTAGTATTTGCAAAGGAGTAATGATTGAATGAGTGAGCAATTAAAACCATCGGATCGGATTGCTAAAGTAGCACACTTGCTACCGCCGGAAGCATTGGAAGATATTCGGACACGCATAGGTGACTAGGTGCTTGCTGGAGGACAACCCGATGATGCTTACGCGGCACAGCAAGCGAGATTTGCAGAAAATGTTGCCGCTGCGGTTTTAAAAAAACGTAGCAAAAATTGACAGAATAGCAGTAAAAAGGCAAAGAGTAAACATGCGCCGCTGTTGGTTTGAGTAGCAGCTACTTTTTGCCGCTAAAAGTTAAATTTAGGGGGTAATCGTATGGCTGAGCAGCTAACACTTTTTAGCCAAATGGCATATGGAATTGAAGTTAATGCAGATATTGATATTGTGTGGACTGATAAAGTTCCAAATCTGATTGGAATACCTGAGAAATGCCCAGGTATTTATAAAATCTCAAGGAACAATCACTTAATTGGTTGGCTGTATTTAAGCGATGTGAAAGTAATTGAAAGACCAGGGTATCTTACAGATGACTACGAACATCATTTATTGGAGAACGTGGAAAATTTTGTACCGAATGCAAGCCGTTTTATCGATATATCGTGGGTTGATGCAAACAATCAAGGTGGGCGCGGTTATGGTGCTAATACAGCGAAAGATGCAATAGAGTACGTTAGCTGGCTTTTAGACCATCTGGCACAAGACAAAAAATAACTTTAAGGAGGAAATATTATGATCCTAGAAATTGATAGCCGTGAGTATACACGGCGCTTACTCAAACGATTTAAGGCAGAAGTTGGCTTTGACAGGCTAAGCAAAAGTGATCAGCAAAAAATGGGAGACGGGTTTATTGATGGCTGGCAAGCATCAGAAACTGCTGATCCAAATGGGTCATAAGTCAGAGGAAACTACCAAAGTGTACTATGTCATCACGAATGATCGTGATTCAGATGCTTCATTGCTATAGAAAAAGCCACTGTCTCCAGTGGCTCATCCCTAAATCTTCGCAGATTAATTATAACATACGGGGTGAAGTCATGGACGGATTAACAGCAGTGCAGGTAGCAACAATCACTGAAAATGTTGTTGCTAGCTTGGATAAAAAGGAAAAACGTAGTAAGAAAGAACGTCGTGATCACCGATTACGCAATACTTACTTGCTGCTGGATAATTATCGTAAATTAAAGTCACATGTTGACACACAACCGGAAGTGTCGGACGAGCAAAGGGAATATGAGCGTGAAACTGGGGATGAGATCACACTTAATTCACTGATGAAGTATCACATTAAGACCGAGCAATTCTTGTCATTTATTGATTCGATTTTAGCTGGATTTGAGTTTCAAGCTAAAAATGGAGATGAAGCTGCATGGCGTCGTTTCCGGGTAATTGAGTTCCTCTACTTATCCACAACCCATTTGAGTGTGTCGGAAATTGCGATTTATTTTAATTGTGATGTCAGTACGATTCATAAGGACAAACGCCGCGCAGTCAATGATTTATCGGTTATGTTATACGGCATTGACGCCATTTCTGACTTTTTAAGCAATGGTCATTTCGCGCCATAAATTCGCCAACATTTGTCCATACTTCACATTATATAATAGTAGTGTGATATTTTTAGATGTCACTTTGATTGACCTCCTTTTCTAAATAATAGTTCACCGCCCTGGCTAACTTGGTCAGGGTTTTTCGCTACATAAAATTAAATAGCCGGAGGTGAGGCTGATATGCTATGAATATTCAAGAAACAAAAATGACTTGACCCCTGTGACAGGTATCAAGCCATGGTAGCTTAATTTAAAAGACAAATTGTCTAATTTCTCTATTGCTCCTTACAGATCAGGTATAGTATTTATATACCATTTACATCACCACGCATAATTTTAATCATTGTAATCTGATTGTCACTATTACGCGTGTACTTGACAATGAAGTTTTTGTTTAATTTATCGGAGTGATATACGTCACGCTCGGCGGTATCTTCGGTTATCTGTGCATCTGTTTCTAACCAGTCAGTTATGTGCTCGTTGATCGTATCCTTATCCAATTCGGTGTCTAATGGTAGATCGGTAAAATCAAGTTTTACAACGTTGATGATTTTCTTTTTTGCTGTTACTCCAAACGTAGTGTAGTCGTCCTTATAGGCGGTTTTAGATAATTTCTCGGCATCTGCGTTTTTTAATTTACCGTATACACGATTCTTTTCTGCTTTGACTTTAGCTGCAACATTTTCTGGATTGCTAAGAAGTGGTGCTGTGAGTGTTCCAAGTAGGGCAACAGATAGCATTAATTTTTTCAAAGTTTTTCCCTCCAAAGTATGTAACAAATTATGTGATACAAAATAATTATACACTAATAATTACTGCCTTTGTAACATTCAATTAGACATTTGACAGAGCGTGAGAATTAACATAAAGTAACCTAACTTTTATATGACCATTAAGGAGGGCTAGAAGATGAAAGTGAAATCTGTTGTAACCGCTAATGTGAAATCATATAAGGGTAAAGAAGATGAATTCAACATCAATGTACCTAAAGATGTTACGGTCAATGAACTTGAATTCGTGTTGGTTAGGCTTACTTATTTCATGGTCAGCAATTATGCTGAGCTGAATAAGTTAGACTTTGAAACAGCACTTGAACAGTATGGACGTGCAATGATTACTCAAGTTGGTGTGATGAAAGATATGGAGTCGGCCAATGACGAAACCGAGTAAGCTAACGTTTGTTGGTGGTAAGCCAGTGCTGGTCCCATATGATCAGGTAGAACGCACTGATAATGATCAGGCCTACAACCAGGCAAGGGATGCTAACCAGACTAAGTACATTAAATTCTACCATTCGGCTTTGTGGACGCATAAGCGAGAAGCAATAAAGCAACGTGATCTTGAGTTGTGTCAGCGTTGTGGTATGGAACTGGAGCTAGTCGATCACATTGTTCCTAGTAAAGATGATTGGGAAGATCGCTTGAGTGATGATAATCTTCAAGGCTTGTGCAACGCTTGTCATCGACTTAAGACTAAACGTGAGTGGATTAAGCATCATAAAGGAGCTAACAGATATATGACGATTACTGTTGTGTGTGGCTTACCTGGTTCGGGTAAGACAACCTATGTTCACAAGCATCAAACCAAGCACGACTTGATCTATGATTATGATTCGTTGATGCAATCGTTAACCGGATTGCCAAGTCATAGCAAGAACTTTGATGTTCATGATTATATTATCTTGTTCTTTGAACAGATGCTGCGCAAGCTTAAGAGTGAACAGACCTTCGATAATGTATGGATCATCCAGACCTATCCGGATGAGCGGATCGATAGTCTATTGAGTCCTTATCATCATGTCAATCACATCTTGATTGATGTTGATAAGCAAACTTGCATTGATCGATTGAACAATGATAAAAGATTAAATTCAAGTTTAATTTCAGTTTTCAATGAATTTGAAACAAAAAATTTCACGAATTTCAAACGCGTTACCGAATAGAATAGTGGGAAGCCCCCACCTAAAAATAACGGGGGTTAGTTTGGGCCGTGCTCTTGAACGTACGTCCTCTTTTTTGCACCCCAAATTCTATCTATTTTTCGCCTTTAGGTGGTGAATGGTACCCATTTTTGCAGAAAAGGGAGGTGTTTGTGGGGTATGGCGCGTAAACAAAAATTACTTTCTCAGTCAAAAGGAAATTTGACGGTTTTACAGCAAGAAGCCAAGTACAAAGCGGAAATTCTAGCCAAAGACGGTTTGCCAAACTTACAAAAAACGGCGCCTCATCATTTAACCGGCGTTGCCAAACAAGAATATAAACGAATTATTCAATCGCTTGGTGAGTTACCACTTAGAAATCTAGATCGTGCCGAGCTAGAAAATTATTGTACCTGGTATTCGATTTATAAATCGGTTTCGAAAAGCCTGCAAAAAGTTGACGATCAGTTAGCGAAAACAGAGCAAACTCTGGCAGTTGTTGAAGATGAACTTCAGCAGGCAGAAGCAATTGGTAGCCCGGAAATTATTAAGTCAGCAGCGATTAAGGTAGATGGTGCCGAGTCAGCGTGCGATCAGCTTGAATCCAAACGTGATCGTGAAATTTCACGTTTGGACAAAGCAACCAAGAATATTAAAGGCTTGGCTAGTGATTTAGGTTTAAACGTTAATTCGCGTATGCAAATGAATATGCCTAAGGGGGAGGAAAAGGAACATCATTCGCTTAAGGGGATGTTTGGATGAAGAAGTTTGACGATCCGATGCCAACATTTAATCCGCGCGTATTGGACGGCACGCTTTTAACTTCTCGTTGGGTTTTATTGGCAGTGAAACGACATGAGGCTGATTTAAAACGCACTGACTGGGAATGGGAATATGATGAAGAACTTGCAGGCAAGGCGGTTGCTTTTATGGAAATGCTGCCGGAACCAAAAACGGGTAAACCGCAGCCACTGGCGCCATTTCAGAAGTTTATTATTGGTTCAATTTATGGCTGGGTCAACAAGGAAAATCATACGATTCGCAGGTTCACTGATGCATTCATTACAATGGCACGGAAAAACGGTAAATCTTTATTGATCTCAGGCATTATTCTATTTGAATTCTTATTTGGCAAGAATCCGGCGTTTAAACGGCAATTGTATACTGCTGCCAATGATCGTAAACAGGCCGGAATAGTATTTAATATGGTCAAAGATAGACTGAAAGCATTGTGCCGTCAGGATGATGAAATTAAGCGGATGACGAAAATCACGCGTGATGAAATTATTAATCTTGATGACGGCTCCATTATTCGTTCATTTTCAAGGGATGCTGGATTAGTCGACGGTTATGAACCCCATGTGGCGGTAGTTGATGAATATGCAAATGCTAAAACGACAGATATGCTTGAAACCTTATCTTCTGGGCAAGTTTTGTTGCCAAGTTATTTGACTTTTATTATTTCAACCGCTGGATTTGATATGAATGTTCCTATGTTTGTCTCAAATTATCCCTATGCTAAAAAAGTTTTGTTAGGTGAAGTCGAAGCTGAACGCTACTTTGCCTTCGTAGCTGAGCAAAATGATTTAAGTGAGATTGATCAACCGGAAACGTGGATCAGATCAAACCCGCTATTGGACGTAGATAGCTTAAAAAAACAAATTACAGGTTATTTGACTGGTAAGTTGAAGCAAGCACGTGGTGACGGCTCGCTGAATAGTAAGTTGATCAAGAATTTTAATATGTGGCGGCAAGCGGAGGAAAACTCATATATGGATATTGACCATTGGAATGCTGCGAAAATTGATCCAATTGATATTCACGGCAAGAAAGCCTGGATCGGCGTCGATGTTGGTAAAACTTCGGATTTGTATGCTATTAGCTGGTTAATTCCAATGGATGGTTATTGGTATGCTGATTCTTTTGCGTTTGTTGGTACAAAGTATGGGCTGGACTCTAAAATTAAGTCTGATCGGCTTGATTATCGGCGCCTGCAGCAAATCGGTCAATGCGAGATCACCACGCTTGAATCGGGAGTAATCGACGTTGAGCGGGTTTACCAATGGTTAGATCAATTTGTGGCCGAAAATGATTTAGATGTTCAGGGTATTTGCTTTGACCCAGCACAGTACGGTACCTTATTAACTCAAATTGAAAAAGGTCACCCGGAATGGTTGCAAATTCAGGTGCGACAAGGGACCTTAACCTTGTCTATGCCGACCAAGCAATTCAGGGATGATGTGCTAGAAAAGAAAATCAAACATTCTGGCAATGAGATTTTAACTGCAGCAATTAATAATGCGGTGCTACTTTCGGATAATAACGGCGTTCGCATTGATAAAAATAAATATTCGAACAAAATAGATGCACTTGACGCGCTACTGGATGCTTTTGCGATTTGTTTCCGGCAGAGCGTCGAGACATTGACTGATGATGATGTATTTGATGAGGATTTTGGTTTTTAGGAGGTGGTTAATTGATTGCTTGGATAAAGCTAAATGTAGCAAGATTTGTTCTATTAATTGGTTTAGCACTGATTGTTGCAGCAAGTTTCTTCATTAATTTACCGCTTGGCTTGTTTATTACCGGTCTATTTCTAGTAATTATTGCCTCTGTTTCGATTATTTCGGAAGGGAGGTGATGATGCATGCCTTTTTTTAGAAGTGCTGATCAAGGAGAAGGAAGCGATTGGGCAAGACAACTATTGGATAGTGGTGTGTTACCTAGCTATTCGCGTGGCAGCTATATTGGTATTTCAGCATTAAAAAATTCCGATGTATTAACTGCCGTGTCTCACGTAGCAAATAATGTTGCGCGATTCCCGTACGCGATAATTGATGAGAAAACAGGCACAATTGTTCAAGGTAATGAGCTTGATTATTTATTGAATAAGAAGGCTAATACTGCTATGGACAGTTACCATTGGAAGTTTGCTATGACCGTAAACACAATTTTAACTGGTGATAGTTATACCAGAATTGTTCGCGACCCATTAACGGACAAGCCTGCCTTGTTAGAATTTTATTTGCCTAGCCAGACCTATGTTGACGATTCTCATGCAGATGCGTTGATCTATGAATTTACACCGAATAATTCGAACAAAACAATTGTTGAACCAGCAGCGAATGTGATCCATTGGAAATTCTTTAGTTATGATGGTGTTCACGGTCGATCGCCATTGCTGAGCTTAAGGGATGAGATAGGACTACAGGAATCGGGTATTCAAACGCTTAAACGCTTCTTCAAGAGCGGTTTAAAAGGGTCAATTCTCAATGCCAAAGGTAAGCTGAGCCGTGAAGCCCGCAAAAAGATGCGCGAGGATTTTGAATTTGCGCAAGAAGGTTCCAGCGGTGGTTCACCAATCGTTGTCGATGAAACCATGGAATATAAACCGTTAGAAGTTGACACCAATGTGCTTCAACTGATCAATTCTAATAATTATTCCACAGCGCAAATTGCCAAGGCCCTACACGTTCCAGCCTATAAGTTAGCCGTCAATAGTCCTAATCAGTCCATTCAACAATTGAATGAGGATTTCATTAAGTCTGATTTACCCTATTATTTTGCCCCGATTACTGCAGAATTACAGCTCAAATTATTTGATGACCTAGAACGTCACCAATGGCGCTTTGAAGTCGATTCGCGGCAAGAAACAGGATTAACTGTTGATGATGCTAAGAAGGCAGTAGAAGGCGGGTTATTGACCCCTAATCAAGCATTAATTGAATCTGGTCGGGTTCCTGTAGATAATCCTGATATGGATCGCTATCAGTCAAATCTTAATACCGTGTTTATGGATAAAAAGGAAGAATATCAAGCAATGAAGGCAGCGAAGGGAGGTGATATGAATGACAACAGGTTTGGAAACGCGACAGATAACGACGACGCTCAACCTAAGACAGATTGAGGATTCCGAAGAATCTGTCATTGAGGGGTACGCGCTTAAATTCAACAAACCTTCTGATATTCTGGGCGGTTTTGTGCGATTTAGAGAAATTTTGGATAGCCATGCTTTAGATGAAACCGACATGGCTAACGTTGTTGCAACCTTTAATCACGATCAGAATCAAGTCTTAGGACGTACTGGAATTAATCTGGATTTGGAAGTTGATAATATTGGCCTTAAATTTCGGGTCAAACCAACCGATACTCAGTTTGCTCGTGACCTGCTGACGAATATCAAGGCTGGTGTTATTAATCAATGTAGTTTTGCCTTTACTATTCCTAATGAAAAAGGTGCCGAAGAATGGGAAGATTCAGAAGAAGAGGGCGTTGATTATCAGCGTACAATTCGCAAAATTGATCATCTTTATGATGTATCTGTCGTTACGACACCAGCATATCCGGATACTGAGGTGATGGTTGGTTCAAGAAGTAAAGAATTAGTTGAAGCGTTACGCAAAGAACCCGCATGGAGACTGGAACAACGGGAACTACTTAGACAAATTGAAAAGGAAGAACTGTTAAAGGGTATTTAATTAATGCCTATTTTTTATGCCTAAAATTAGGCGGAGAGGAGTCATATTCATGACTTTAGATGAAAAGATTAAAGCATTGAAGGCCAAATTAGAAGGGCAGCGGTCCAAAGTAACTGCGTTGCAAACGGAGGTTCGTAGTTTGGCTGAAAAGGCTGAAAATGAAGCTGATTTTACTGCTGCAAAAGCGAAACGGTCGGAACTGGATAATCTAAATAAAGAAATTCGTATGAATGAAGAAAATTTGGACTTGTACAAGGAAGCATTAAGAGGGAAAACTAAGCCAGCAGCTAAGCGTAATAAGGTGGAAGCAAACAAAGAACAACGGCATGCTATTAATGAATATATTCGTAGCAAAGGCAAGATAACTGAAGGTGTTGAAATTCGTGATGGTGAGGCCGTTATTCCAGGAGAAATGTTACGTGATATTACGCCAACTACTGATGGTATTAGTAGCCCCGATGCCAAGCCGGTTATCCCAGTAGCCATTAGTTATACGCCGCAACGCGAATTGCAAACAAGTGTCGACTTAAAACAATTTACTAACGTATTTGCCGCAACGACAGCATCTGGGCAATATCCAATTTTGAAAAATACTACCGCGACTTTGACCTCCGTTGCCGAGTTAGAAAAGAATCCGGCATTGGCTAAACCGGAATTCGCCAATGTTGATTGGAAAATTCAAACTTACCGTGGTGCCATTCCATTATCCCAAGAATCAATTGATGATGCCGTAGTTGATTTAGTTGGAATCGTGGGCGAAAATGCCAATCAGCAAAAACAAAATACGACTAATGGTGCAGTTGCAACAGTTATGAAGGGCTTTACCGCAAAATCAGTCAATACGCTTGATGATTTAAAACATATCAATAATGTTGATCTAGATCCCGCCTATGAGCGTGTAATCGTTGCGACTCAAAGCTTTTACAATTGGTTGGATACTTTGAAGGACGGCAATGGTCGCTACTTGCTACAAGATTCGATTGTTTCGCCGAGTGGTAAAACCGTGTTAAATATGCCGATTTTTGTAATTGCGGATACTTTATTTGGTGTAGCGGGTGAAGCGCACGCATTTATTGGTGACGTTAAACGTGCGGTTATTTTTGCTAATCGTTCTGATGTAACTGTACGTTGGGTGGATAGCGAGATTTATGGTCAGTACCTGCAAGTTGCAACTCGGTTTGATGCTAAGCCAGCAGATAAAAAAGCCGGCTTCTTCTTAACATACACGTATGCGGCAGCCCCAAAAGCGTGACCGGCGTTGAATTGGACCAAACAGCATTAGCTTTAAAGATTGGCGAGACTGCCACTCTTAAAGCCACTGTTGTACCTAGTGACGCAACTAATCAAACTGTTGCGTTTTCAACGTCGGATATGGCAATAGCTACAGTAACACCAGTTATTGGTAAAGTTACTGCAGTAGCGGCTGGTACGACCACAATTACGGTAGCAACGGTTGATGGTGCTAAAACGGCCAGTTGTGAAGTCACCGTTACTGAAGCGTAGGTGAGATCAAATGGCTGAGCTATTGACAGTTGATCAGTTTAAAACGCTGAAAAACTACTGCAAAATTGATCAAGATTTTGATGATGACTTGTTGAAGACACTGATTGGTGCGACAGCATTAGAAATCGCCCGAGCAATCAAGTATGATTCCCAAGCACAAGAATTTATTGAAGAGCCACGTTTTTTGATTGCGTTGATGAAGCAAGTTAAAGAGGATTATTATCAACGCGGACTTACTGCAGACAGTTATCGGCCGATTCTATCAACCACAATTGTTGGTATTATTAATCAGTTACGCTCTGAGTTAGGGGATGATACCGCTGAAAACAACTAACATGAATGAGCGGATCACATTCTATTCGGTTGGTCCGGGGATCACTGCCGACGGTGTGCAAGTTGACGCCGTTGAGACCGAAGAATTTTCCGTTTGGGCGGAAGTACCTAAATTATCAATTCGTGAGTTTGTTAATCAAGGCAATAAAGTGGGCTATCGGAAACAATCGCCAGTATTTATTATTGCTTTTAAAACCCAAAAAGAAGTTAAACCTAACTGGCGTATTAAGTGGCACAATGTCATGTATGAAATCAAATCGCTGGATCCTGATTACCGAACTAAGGATTTGATTCAGATTTCAACTCAGGAGGTGACCCAATGAGTGTCGAAGGCGAAGCAGAATTATTGTTAGCGGTTGATAATTTAACTAAGGGGTATGATCGGCGCGCTCGTAAAGCGGTCAAAGAAGGCGGGCAAGTCTTCGCCGACATTTTAAAGCCAAACACACCAGTCTCTAACGAGGATAAAACTGGTAAAGGGCCATTGGCAGAACATGTTACGGTTACCGGTGTTTCCGTACAGACGGGTGGCTATGAAGTACAGGTCGGTTACGATAATGTGAAGGGGCGCATTGCTCATTTTCCAAACGCAGGTACATCGAAACAAGATCCCCAGCACTTCATAGAAAAGTCACAGCAAGAGGCTAGGGGACCTGTGCTAGAAGCATTTGTTAAAAATTTAAAAGTGGGTGATTAAATGTCGGTACCCGAAGTGACAGTGCGAAATCTGTTAAATAATAACCAAGCAATTGTGGATTTAATGGATAAAATTCGCGGATTCAAGCTTACGTTTCCACCGATCTTTACGACTACACCAACTGATAAATTCTTGGATTCTGGTGCTGATAATGCACCGTGGATTCGCGTCACCTTGATTCCGGGGGATGAGGCCGATTACGCCGATGATGAACGAATCGTCGAGTATCCGCGAGTGCAAGTTGACTTCTGGATTCGGCGCGAACTGACTCAGGAGTTGGCAGAACTCGAAGCGTTGATCTATTCCGTACTCCATGAGGGTGGCTACGAACGTTACTACAAGAATCATGAGCAAGATACAGATATTGAAACATTAATGATGATTCAAGGAAACTTTCAGGGCTTCGATTAAGTCCTATTTTTATACACAAATTTAAGGAGGTATCTGTAATGGCAGATGCAAAAAAATTAGTTAAATTCGGTGCTAGCGGTTTTGAGTATGGTGTTGTTGATGATACGGAATTAGTAGCAACAACGCGCAAAGTACCAGGCCTAAGCTCAATTAAAATGGATCTAAAAAATGAATTGAAGACGATTGCGGCAGATGATGGCCCATACGTTATTTTATCCGGTGGGATCACCGAAGCTACTGAGTCAATCGAAATTTATGACGTTGATTCGCAGATGAAACAGGATCTGTATGGCATTCGTGTCGTAAGTGGGGTTGAAATTTATCCCAAAAACTTAACTCCTAGTGATGTGGCCACGATTTTCCGCACCAAGCTAAGTAATGGCAAATTTGTTTGGGTGGCCATGTTGAAAGGTAAATTTTCGTTGCCGTCTATGGATCAAAAGACGGTTGATGGAACGCCTGATCCGGCTGCTGATTCCATTGAAGGATCGTTTGTCCCACGTGGCGATGAAGAAAACGGTAACGTTGTTTTAATTGGGCGTGAGGATAATCCGGGTTTTGATTTCGATCAATTCCATAAGTGGGCTTTTCCAAAAACTGATGAAGAAGCAAAAATTCCAGATGCAGATACAAAAGTAGCTGTACAGCAGTGACTTTAAATAAAACGACCACAAGTTTAGAAGTGGGTGCAAATGAAACGCTGGTTGCGACTAGCACACCCGTAGATGCTACTGATAAAACTGGTCAATGGACTAGTGATAAATCATCAGTTGTTACGGTTGATGCCAACGGTAAAATGAATGCCGTTGCTGAAGGAACAGCAAATGTTACCTATACCGCTAATGATGGTGGTCTTACGGCTAAATGTGTAGTAACCGTTACGGCCAAGACAACAGCATAAGTATTTTAATGATCGACAGTGACGTAAACGGAGTGAAACGACTATAAACTTATATGAAGGGAATGTAATAAATGACCTATAAACTGGAATTAGTCATTGACCATGAAAAACAAGAGTTTAGCCGTAATGATCCGCCAATGCTAAAAGATATGACTCAAGCATTAATTTTGCAACGGCATCAGTTAGAAATGTATTCTGATGAAGGTGGTCCTTCTGACGAACACTATAAACGTAATGAAAAAGATTTAGCCGAATTTGCTGTTAAATTTTGGAATGGTCAGTTCAAGACCGAACAAGTTGTCAATGGCTGTACACTAGCCTCACTTGATGAAATTAATAATGCCATTGGTGATTCTCTAGGCAAAAAAGATACCGATAGTGAGGAAAAAACCGGAAAAAAATAACCGTCGAGGATGTTGATGAAGCTATCAATAATCTCGACGATTTTTATAAGTCAAAATTGGAAGAAGGCTATCACTTCCAAGAAATAGATCGGTTAACTCAATACGATATTGAGCGTTGGAATCGTATTTATGAAGAAAAGGAAACAACTATCGACCAGGCATTTCCATGGTTATTTTAGGAAAGGAGGTTAAAAAATGTCTCAAAGTTTAGGCCATTTAGCTTCAACGGTTAGTTTGAATATTGATCCATTTAAATCATCGGCAACAGCACTTAAAGCACAAATAAAATCGACCGCGGCAGCATTGAAGGCCCAAGAAGCTGCGATTAAGGGCGCAGGCAACAGTGTTAACGGTATGAAATCTGCCTATGGATCAATGCAGCAACAGATGAAAAATTATAATGCCCAGTTGGAGCGTCAAAAAGCTACCTATGACAAATTAAAGAATACAACCGCCGAAACCGAAGCGGAACAGCAAAAGCTCACTACTCGTCAGGCAAATGCCGCTAACCAGTACAACAGAACATCTGCGAACGTTGAAGCATTACGCGCGCGTATGGCAACGATGAAGCAACAGATTGTGCTGCAGGAAGACGGTTGGACCCAAGCAGGCGATAAAATGGTTGCTTTTGGTTCAAAAACAACCCAAGTCAGTCAAAAATTAAGCACTTTTGGTTCAGGGATGACGACCAAAGTAACCGCGCCGATTGTACTTGGCTTGGCCGCTGCTGCTAAATCTGCAGTGGATTTTAATTCACAGATCAGCGCTATGGGTCCCTTGCTAACTAATGGCGGCAAAATAACCGCTACCGTTAGACAAGAATTAGATCAAATGGGCGCATCATCAAAGCAGTGGTCCATGCAATTTGGTGTTTCCACCGGCAAGATCAATGAAGGTATGACTGAAATGGTTAAGCGTGGTTATTCGGCCAAACAAACCATGGGCGCAATGCCCGCTGTTTTAAATGCAGCTAAGGCTTCCGGTGATGACTTTAATGATGTTATGCATGTTTCGACCTCAGTTCTTGAACAATTCGGTTTAAAAACCAATTCAACCAATGGGATGCTGAAAAATACTAGTCGCGTTACCGACAGCTTGACCTATGTTGCGAACGCAACTGCGGCTGGATTTCAGGATATGGGCGAGGCTATGACTTATGTTGGACCGTCCGCTCATGCTGCTGGAATCAGTTTAGAAGAAACTGCTGCCGCAATCGGGATTATGAGTAATAAGGGTATCGAAGGCTCAGTTGCTGGTACTGCACTACGCGGTGCGCTGACTCGTTTACTCAAGCCATCAAAACAAAACGTTGCTGGCTTTAAAGAATTAGGTGTTAATGTAGCGGATTTCAAAAAAGGCACGCTAACTCTACCGCAGATCATTGACAAAATTAAAACGAATACAAAAGGTTGGACCGATGAGCAGCGGGCTTCTGCTGTGGCAATGGCTTTTGGTACTGAAGCGCAAGCTGGGATGAATGCGTTGATTTCTGCGGGTGGGGATGAATTACGCAAATATACCAAAGGGGCAAAAGAGTCTGCCGGTACTACCAAAGAAATAGCCGATCAATTGAATGACACGCAAGCCGCTAAGGTAGCCAGATTTAAAGAATCGATCCATGTTCTTGGAATTGAAGTAGGTGAAAAATTATTGCCTGCTTTAACACCATTAATTAACAAAGCAACAGACATGGTGCAATCATTTTCTAAAATGGATTCGTCCACACAACAGTCGATTATTAAGTGGGCTATTTTCGCTGCCTCAATTGGACCAGTTGCGGGAACCCTAGGTAAAGTTGGGTCATTAATTGGTGGTACTAGTACGGTCATGGGTTCATTAGCTAAAGGTATTGGCCGAATGAGTAGCGCAGCCAAGCTTGGCAGTACCGGGCTAGATGTTTTGAAGGCTGGATTTTCCAATTCGGCCTATGAGGCGACTACATTTGCCGGCGCCGCCAGTACGGTTGGCGTTAAGGCAGAGGGCATGGCCGGCGGATTAGCTGCTGCAGAGACCGGAAGTACTGGTTTACTCGCAGCAATTGGCCCTGTTGGCGTTGCGATTGGCGCCACCGCACTTGCTGCTGGAGTTGGTGTTGCGGCATGGGAGCTATGGGGTAAAAAAGCTTATGAATCTAGTCAAAGGACAGAACGCTGGGGCACGGATGTTGGCGCCGCTGCGGATAAGTCTTTGACTAAGATGCAGAATTTTAGTACCCAAACCAAAGTTTATATGAATGCTGCTAATTCTGGGACTCAAGAAAATACTGAACAGATTAAAAAAGCTTTTGATTCAATGGCTAGCAGTATTGAACAAAGCAGCAAACGCGAATTGGCTGCAGTTCAACAAACTGAACGGAGCTTAGGTGACGGTTATAATACATCTGCCTTAGAAAAGAAAGCTACTTATTATCAACAGAGTATTCAGTTGGCTCAACATGCGCAGAGCGTTGTTGACAATATCGAAAAAGGTCAGAGTGAGTCAAAACGTAAACGAACAACCGCTGACAACCAGATGATTCTTAATGCCCAGAATGACTTGATCGAAGCACAAATTAAAGGACTCAATTTAAGTTCTAAAAAACAGAAAATTGTCGCGGATCAATTTGCCGAGGATTTTAAAGATAAATCGGTTTCACAATTAAATTCGATGAATCAGGCCTATGCAACTGCTGCCAGCAAAACTAAAGAATATAAGGGTGCGCTGGATGCTGTTAGAGAAGCGAATAAGGGATTGTCTGATTCACAAAAGAACAGCAACTGGGCCAAATTCGTTAAGGACAATGTCTCAACCTTGGGGCCAGTTTACGATAACTACTTAGCCCAGGTAAAAAAAATCAACAGTTCTTCTGATGATCAAGCAACCAAGCAGACTAAGCTACAATCCGCGTACGGGGACTTAGCTTTAGCTGTACAGTCGCTAGGTATTCCATTCGATACTTTTCTTAAAGTCGTAAAAAAATCTGATTCTGCAACGAAAGATACTGCTGATGGTATCGTATCAACATCAACGAAAATGTCCAGTGCGGTTCATGATGCGGCCAACAATTGGAATGATTTAGTTTTCGATCCAAAAACCGGCAAAATGAAAACTAATACCGCGGAAATAATCGGTCAGGCTAAAGCAGGTTCCGATACGTGGAATGACATCAATCTCCTGGTTAAAGAGGGCAAGATGGATGTCAAGGGCATGGAAGAAGTATCGAAGGCGACGTTAGCAACTAATTCTTGGAATAAATTGACCCCTAAGAATCAGTTGTTGGTCGCTAAAGTTACCGGTAATGATAAAGTTATTGATGCACTCGGAAAATTTAAACTTTGGAATGAGCTAACGCCAGAACAAAAAACGGCGGTCGCTCAAGCAAAAGGGCAGGATGAAGTCTTTGCCGCTATTGGTGGCATTGATCGGTGGAACGCCTCCACACCAGAACAACAAAATGCGATCATTAAAACTGCTGGCAAAGAAAATGTCGAGCAAGCAGTACTCACTTTGCAGAACTGGAATTCTATGACGCCTGAGCAGAAACAAGCCACAGTCCAAACGCTTGGCGGTGAGGCGGTCAGTAAAACTATCCTATCCATGGACAGTTGGAACCAAATGTCTGTTGAGCAAAAAAATGCAACGGTGCAGTCTTTAGGCCACCCAGAGTTATTACAAATGATCGGTGGGATTGGCGCCTTTAATGCCTTGAACCCTAAAACACAACAGGCAGTTGCTCAAGCGATTGGTAACGGTAGCGTCACTGATTTGACTAGTAAGATGAACATCTGGAGCGGGTTAACACCGTCCCAAAAATGGGCGATTGCTAATACACAAGGTTCTGATAAGGTTTGGAGCGCTATCCAGACTTTCGGTGGTTGGGAAAAACTAACACCTGGTCAAAAGACGGCTGTTGCGAAACAAATTGGTCGTGGCGATGTACAAGGTGCAATCGATACCGTTAATAAATGGCGCGGCACCTCACCAGGAGGAACTAAAAATGCTAGCGGTGCGGATCATGCTAGTGGGCAGATGAATAATGCTAAAAGAAGTGTTGATTCATTTCGTGGTACTTCACCCGGTGGCACCAAAAATGCTAACGGGAGTGACCATACTTCGGGGCAATTTGGTACCGCAACCGGAGCGGTAAATCGATTCCGCGGTACTTCACCGGGATCAACTAAAAATGCAAATGCAGCAGATCACGCGTCTGGACCAGCCAATGCTGCAAGTAGTGCAGTTGGGGCTTTTGCAAACAAAAGAGACCATACTGTAACGCTGACAAGTATATTCAAATCAATTTATAAAAAAATAACCCAGAGCGCAAAAGGTACCAGAGATTTTGCTGGTGGCGCAATAATGGTCAATGATCAAGCTGGGCCTGTTTTTCGTGAATTAGTTAGGTTTCCTAATGGTGATTCGTTTGTTCCGGTAGGGCGAAATGTTGTATTTAATGCGCCTAAGCATACGCAAGTCGTTCCTGCAGCAAAGACAAACCACTTACTTGGTGGAATTCCGCAGTTTGCTAATGGTACAGCAGGGCATGATCAAGCTGTTAGAACATTGCTTGATGCCAAGCCGATGATTCAGGCACAACAGCAAAGTGTAACCAACAACAGGATCGTACAAGTTTCTAATTTTAATGGTCTAGAGGAAAAGCTACGGCAATTAGATAAGTTAGATAATATTGTTGGCTATTTAGGAAAGATTTTGGATAAGAATCCTAATCTTTATTTAGACGGTAAACAAGTTGGTCAAAGCATTGAGCCAGTGGTGTCTAGGAATCAAATGCAAAATAATATTCTGACGGAAAGAGGTGTATTTAGTGGCTAAATGGAAGCAGATTTATTGGGATAACCAATCTAGTTTTAATGACTTTGGTTTAACTGTTAACGAAAAAGAAATTGGTAATCCTGCTAAAAAGAAACGGCGAATCGCTATTCCAAATGGTAATGGCTATTATGATTATGCCGCTATCCTTGGTGAACAGTACGGTGAGCGCCAATTAAAGTACACTTTCAATCTTGGCGATTATCGAACCTTGCGTAAGGATATTATGAATGTCAAAAAGATTCAGGTACTGAATTGGCTGGTTCCAGGCATTCAACGGAAATTAGTGGACGATTCTATACCAGGTTATTATTTTATGGCCGAAGTACAGGAAGCACCAACTTTCACAGAATGGAAAGGCACTGGCACGTTAGCAGTCACGTTTACCGCCTATCCATTTAAAATTAGTGACAAGTTAGAGGGCAATGATGTTTGGGATGATTTCAACTTTGAGTTGGATGTTGCACAAATTACTGATCTCACGGTTAACGGTAGTCGCACCGTGACAATTATTAATACTTCTGCCATTAAAATAGCACCTGATATAGACGTGACAGGCACACTGACAGTTAATTTAAACGGACAAACGGTCGACTTTAAGGCTGGAAGTTATTCTAGGACGCCTATTAAGTTTAGTCGCGGTGAAAATTTAATCACCTTAACTGGCACCGGTACGATTTATTTCAAATTTAGGAAGGAGCTCTTGTAATGTATCAAGTGACGCTTTACAAGGATGCTGCCGATCAAGTTGGAACTGTTGTGCAGGCTAGTTATTTAGACCAAGTGATTTCCGATGGTCAGTTAGGCTTAGGTATTAATGTTTCGGATAAATTCACTTTTAAGATTTATCCCTTTGCATCGATTTATAACGAAATTAACGGTATGGTGTCCAAGTATAAAATTGAATCAGAAATTGACGGCCGCGAATTATCGCGTGGACGCATCTTACTTGCTGAGGAAATATATGATGGATCGACTGGATATTATAAAGCAGTAACCTGTTCTAGTGATCTGGATTATCTTAATGATTCTAAGCAACCATTTCAAAAGGTCCAGAATACAACACCGGCACAGGATTTTACCAGCCTAATCAATATTCATAATCAACAAGTTTCTGCAGATCGCCAGTTTAAGGTTGGTAAAATAGAAATTACAAACTCAACGGATAATGTTTACCATTACGTAACGCCGGGGACCTCAACCCTTGCCACAATCAACGAAAAGCTGATTACTAAGTGGGGTGGGGAGTTACGGATTCGCCATGAAAATGACGGTAATTATATCGATTGGTTAAAGGAAATCGGTATTCATGCCACCCAAGTGATCGACGTTGATACTAATTTGAAGACCATGGAGCGAAAGCTAGATCCATCACAAGTATATTCAGTTTTTTATCCGTATGGTGCGACAATCGAACAGACTAACGCTACTGAAACAAATAGTGCCGATGTGGCAAGTCCGCGTTTAACTATTAGTAGTGTTAATAGTGGTCATGATTACTTAGAGCGTTCCGATTTGATTGGCGAGTTCGGTCGAATTAGTGGTACTAAAAATTGGGATGATGTTCATGATGCCAAGATTCTTTTATCTAAAGCAAAAACAGGTTTCGCAAATTATAGGCCAGTTGCGGTTGGCTATCAAATTGGAGCTATCGACTTAAAACCTTTTGGGTTAGCGGTTGATAGCTTTTCTGTTGGTAATTACAATCGGTTAATTAATGAGTATATGGGTATCGACGATGAATTAAGGATTGCGACTATAACCTTAAATTTAGATAATCCAGAAACCGATACTTTGACGATAGGTGATAAGGAATTAACTTTGGCCGAATATAACAGTAAGCAACGTAAGGCAGTTGCTCAAATTGATTTAATGAACGGTGTGATTATCGGTCAGAACGCAAAAATCACAGAATTATCGGAAGCCGCGAAAACTGCGAGTGCGTCACTGAAAAAGCTGAAAGATGATTATGAGGATTTAATCAACACGGCTGGAAGTACAGTGATCACTTCGCAGCTAACAGCCTTGCAAAATCAGACTGCCACCGTGATTGCTAACTTGGGCGAGATCGGTACGGAGGTTCTGGCTAACCAGAAGTCGATTGGCGATTTGCAGGCAGCAGACGAAAGAATTAACGCGCGCATTAGTGCGCTGGAAGCACCAACGGGGGGAACAACAAATGAATAAAAAGACTAACGAAAATACAGATTGCTGAAAGGAGGAACTTAAATGGCGGATGATTATTTAAATTGGATTAACGACAAGAAGACTTTCGCAGCCAAGGTTGAATATCATGACGCAACGCCAACAACTGATTTTGTTAATACTTTTGAAGTGGCCGATCCCCGGCACTTATTATGTGCGAGCAAAAGCCATTATTGGTGATTATGCAAGCCCATATAGTCCCATTGCACGAATCATAATCACGGAAGGAGATGATGAATAATGGTAGAAAACACGAGTGTTGATTATCGTGACCCAACCCACATTGATCCAGTTAATCCAAATGATACAAGTGGATTAGATGATGAGACTAAAGAATTATTAGCCGAACTTAGAAATAAGATGTATGGGGTTGATGTCAGGGAAGTGATTGCTAGATTATTTGAACGAATGTTCAAGCAAGTAACCGATTTAATTCCTGATGATACCGAGGATAATAATCAGTCGTCTCAATTTGATGAATTAACTGAACGAATTAACAGAATCATCTTAGGAACTGATCAGCAATCAATTAAATTAGTTGTTACCCAAATATTAAAAGATGAAGGAGTGATTTAACGTATGCAAACTTTAAAATTTACGCTTGAAGATAAGCGCGGAATGTTTGAGAAGGCCGAGGGCTTTCAGATTGACAAAGTTCAAGTTGGCGATAAGAACTGGGTTCAAGGTCGTCAATACGAGCGTTCTCTTCGCCAAGTTAAAGTAATTATTTATCAAGATAAAGAGATGACCCAACCATTTGATTTGACTGGAATCAATCCAATGTTTGAAGGATTGACAGGCGATGAGCGTAAAATCATTGATGGTCGTCACAGTGTAATGCTTGATGCACCTAATGGTGTGTTTAGATTTGATTTTCCAGCTCAAGCATTTGCCACATTTGGCTCATATCGACAAGCATTTTTCAGATTATATCGGGACGGTTCAAGTGTGGCCACACTTGAGTTCCCATTCGAAGTGCTGGCTGACCAAGTTATCAGTGGCATTATTCCTAGTGATTATATGGACCCATTTCAAGAACTCATTGATGAAATGAATGCTAACAAAGATAAGGCTGCATCTGACATTAGCAAGATTATTAGCGATTGGAACGACAAATATAGTCAGCTGTTTAAGGATTTGAGTAAACAGGGTGATGATACTGCTAACGTTCTATTACAGTTGCAGGCAACGCTTAAAGATTTAGAGGCTCAAATTAAACTTGATGGATTAATAACAGTTGGGGAATTTGATGGCAAATTTGCCGCATCCGCTAAAACAGTTACAGATACTTTAAAAACGGTTAGTGGCTATGTTGACACTGTTAGAAACTCAAGTTGGATTTATAACAATATTAAGCCGCTCAGTGCCCATCGTGGTGCTCATATTGATGCACCCGAAAACACAGCTATGGCTGTGGCACATGCTGGAATGTATGGATATGGATTAATTGAATGTGATCCACGATTAACATCAGATAATCAAGTTGTGCTAATGCATGATGACACGGTTGATAGAATGACTGATGGTGCTGGCAAGGTATCAGATTTCACGCTTGATCAGTTGAAACAAATGACAGTCGATGCAGCATTCTCAGGGAAGAATGATTATAATACCATTCGTGTGCCCACTTTAGCCGAAATTCTACATGAGGTTAATCAGTATGGCATGGGTGTCAATATCGATGGTGGCAAATTAGATTGGCAAGATGACAACGTGATTAACACAGTTGTCGGAATAATTAAGCAGGCTGGATTAATGGGGCGTTCATTTTTTGTAATCTCAGATCCAGCAGCTCGTAAAAGACTTAACGCATTATATCCAGATGCCGCCCTATCTTGGTTGAGTTATGATAATATTGATGATTACATCGCTGAGGCCAAGACTTACACAAATGCTGTGATTTCAATTGTTTACGAGAATCTATCTCGCGATTATAGTGCAATTGCAGCTAGCGGCTTTCCTTTACATGTGTATGGCGTTAATTCAGTTAGTCAATATGAGGACAGTATTCAGCGCGGTGCTCGATTTGTCGAAACAGATTCATTATTGCCAATTACAGTCACACAGGCTTAAAAAGGGGGAAACAATAATATGCAATATAGTTTTTATATATCGCCAGCGAATGCATTTCGAAGTTACTCTAATCTTATTACACCTGATTTAAATGTGTACACAAATGCATCAGGACGAGTAATCTATGCTCCAAATTATCATTCATCGTGGTTTAAACTAAAGCAGCCGGCTAGTGGGCAGAATTGCTTTCTAGAACCCGAGCTAAACGATCTATTAATTGGAGATCGAATCACAGTTGATCTAGATGTAACCGGTGTGGCAGGAAAATCACTACTACTTGTTAATTCATATGCCTCCAATGGTTCCAACATTACGGATCAGAGTTCGCTAATTGGTAGTGAAATAATTACAGAGAGCACACATCATATTAAGTTATCAATGTACATTGATAACATATTCTCAGAATATTTGAACGCGGATAAGATTCTTAAACGGGTCTGGCTTAACCTTCGAGTTACATCAAGTACCCCAACCCAACCTTTAGTTGAGGTTGTTATGGAAAATGTTAAGATCACAGTAGACACCAGCAATCAAGCAACTGGATATACAGCGTACGATAACGCGCTATTGTCTAGTGGCGACATGTGGCGTGCTATCTACGATAATAAAGCCTTATCCACTAGTTTCTCAAATGAAATTTATAGCGTTACGGCCGATGCGCTAACGGCTAAAAAGACCGGATTCTCATTAACCCCTCAGGGTGGATTAATGTTCCCATTAACCACCAATGTTTCACCTAATTATGTGAGTGGGTTTAAAGGGATTGCAATTCAGCGAATACCATATGTGTCTATGCAACCATTTAGTGGATATATTGAGTATGAGACTGATCAGTATTTTTCAGTCAAATTACGCGCATTTATCGTTGATGATGCTGGTAAGATAATTAATACGAGTGTTAATGCATTGCGTTTAAAACCAGACAACAATACCGGAATTAACAAACAGTATTTCTACTTTGACACCGAAACTTTATATAAATTAAATGCTGATGACGAAGGTCGTTTGGCTTATTTTAATGTCGAGGTTGGGGATTATAACTCTGGAACCACACCTGATTTTAATATTGCTCTACACAGCATTATGGTTCATCAAGACCAGACCACTCAAACACACAAGTATGTGTCTGCAACAGTACCAAAATAATTAGTAGGAATTAAATACGATTCAGATTATGAAGGTGATGCGGTTGGGACCACATGTAATTTTCGGATTTACGGTAAGCGAATGGGTAGGAATTGTTGGTATTTTGTCCGGAACTTATGGATTTATTGTCAAACCGCTGCTTAATAAGCTAGAGACACTCAGTAAGTCGATTGATCAGATTAGCGAGAATTCGCTGATCGAGCACAATCGATTATGGCAGCATTATGATCGGCATGATAAACAGTTATGGCAGCATGACCAAGAAATCGGTATTTTGTATGATCGGAGTCATTTAAAACGAAGCAAGATACAAATCGATGATGAAAAGGAGCCTAGAAATGAAAATTAACTTTGATGTGAAGTCTATCAAGGCGTGGACCACATTGTCATCTGCCGTAATTGCGTTCATTATTTCGTTATTAGCGGCCTTTGGCGTGATCGTAAAACAGACAGACGCCACAGCATTATATAGTGGTATTACTGCTGTTTTGTCGATTTTAGCTGGAATGGGAATTTTGACTGACACAAACAATCCCACAGGAGGTGATCAGGTTGAAAAATAAAACTAAATTAGCAACCCGTTTAACAGTCGCCGCCGCGGCTGTTTTTTTGTTGGCACCAGTAGCACCAGCGTCTGCCTATACGGTAAATAATACGTATGCCTTTGGCGCTTCGCAAGGATCGTCACAGATCGCGAATAACAAGTATATTGTATTGCATGATGTTGGGACTGAGTCTGGCGCTGCCGCGAATGCGAATTACTTTGACAATAACTGGAATGTTTCGTACACATATACTCAATATACAGTCGGTGACGGGGGCCAAGTGTTTAAAATCGGTGAGCCTGGTTATGTTGCTTGGGGCGCCGGTGACTATGCCAACAGTAATAGCCCAGTTCAAATTGAGTTAGGTCATGCCAATAGCTATGCACAGTTTAAGCAGGATTACGCAGCTTACGTTGCCCTAGCACATGACTCAGCAGTTCAGTTTAATATTCCGTTACGATTTAATGATATTAATGGCGGCATTATTACTCATAATTTTGTTAGTCAAAATATTTGGGGTGACCATTCTGATCCAGTAGCTTATATGGCTAAGTGGGGCGTATCCCAAGCAACATTAGGTCATGACGTCGTGACAGGTGTTTCTAGCCTTGGTGGTTCCAGCAACGTGATCAACAATCCGTCTAAGCCAGCAACTTCGGCGCCAGCGGCTAGCTCTAATAAAATGGCTAACGGGTTTACGGCTGAAAGTGGGACTTTCGTCAACGGTGATCAGCCGATTCAAGTTCGCTATTTAGCTGGTGTAGATGCGTCACGTGCGGGTATGCTGCCGGCTGGTGCGTCGATCAATTATGACAGCTATGTCAACTATGACGGCTATGTCTGGGTACACTATATTGGATATAATGGTAGAGATTTATATTTACCAACACACCCGTCCGGTACTGCTAATAACGTTTGGGGCACGTTTAAATAGGAATTGATGCCTAAGTTAAAACTAGCCCATTTTGTATTTCAAAATGGGCTGGATACATAATATATTGAAAAATAGTATGGTTGTTTTGCCCATATTATTTTATAATGAATCTATTATGAATTTCTATTAGGCAGGTGGGGAAAGTGCCTCTTCAGCAATATGAGCAAAGTCATTATTTGTTAAATGCGCTATCGGCTTATTGTAATACTGATATGTTGAATGAACTGTTAGTGGACCAGAATTATGGGAAGGTAAAGTCAAAAACTGATGGACTAGCAAATTTTATTATTGGTCTGAATGCTGAGACAACAGTGGAGCGTCAACAAATTGCTATAAAAAAATTTAATGAAAGTTTTCTTTTGCAATATAAGGAGAAATGTAATCATTTAGTTGGTCTAAGCTACCTAGATTTGACAAATTCTACTTTAAATTCTAGCTTGGATATTTTTACACATAGTAAGGACGTAGAGAATATTCAGGATTTAAATGTCAATAATTTCTTTAATTTTATTCCTAACGATCGATTTCAAATTGTTTATCGCAAGTTCACATTGAATGAAGAAAATGATAGAGTAGACCAGTTAGACATCATGTTTGGGAGACGTTTTGCTAGTAGGGATATAGCGGATGCAGATAATTTGAGAGTTGATTTTACTTGGGTGAATCTGAATCTTAAAACAAGAAAAGCGATTTTTCGTTTTCATTCAATGGCTAATAATTTATATGAACCGAGCAAGCCAGTAGCACCAATGATAAGTTTTAAGATAATTAGTGCCTATCTTCTTCACGAATACAATATTACATTTCATAATGAAGATAATTCTAAACAGATTTTTGAATTATATAAGAAATTAACTGCAACAAATGAACAAACATATGTCAAGCTTGTTATGGATGCTGAAACTGAGAATAAAACATCATTGGTTGATACTTTCTATTTAAATATGTTAGAACGATTAGGTCTAGAATCTAAAAAAGATAGAATTTATGTGAGAGATAGAATTTTTAATACTTTTGTTAGGTTGCTCATTATTAATGATTTCGATAACTTCAAGAATCATGTGTCAAATATGCCTGGAAGTGTTGTTTCGTTCAATTATCATGATTTAGATGGTAGTACTATAAATGGTAAAAATGGTGGTGGAATGTACACTATAGGTACTGCAAGACCACCGATGGAAAGTTCAACAACGTATTTTGATACAAAAGATACTATTTTTCATGCAGAGTCTTTACAAGAATTAGATGTATCTTGGAGAAAGTACAATTTGATTCATAGCACGAGATATACAGCATTTCCCAATTTGCTAACTATTCACTTTATTATGAAATCTGTTCGAGAGGAGGTTCTACAAAGTGTACTTCAAGACTTTGAAAACCTTACAAGATAAATATTTGAAACAGGGAACTTCTGGTAAATCCCTAGCAAGTGTGGTTGAAAATCTGGATCAATGGCTCGTTACTTTAATTCCAAGAGCCACTCACTTTATTAATCCGTTACAATTTGCGGCATCGGTTCAGGTTCCTTGGGGAGCAGCACTTCAAGTTTTTGATGATGCAACGGGAGCAGGTATTTTCAAGCCATGTTACCAATATCGCGACCCAGTAACTTGGGAAATCTTAATTACCGCATCAAATAAAGAAGACATAATTAAACAAAAAACTTTTTTTAATGAAAATACTTTAGAGGAAGTTACAATTAGTTCTGATAATATTGAGACTTTTTTTGATTTACTAGTTCAACCAGTTATTGATGAAGTTATCGGTAACAAAAATCCTGATGAAAGAGATGTTTTACTACCTTTTACGAATGCAACATTGAAAGAAGATGATCGTGGTAGAGGAGTAGACGGAAATGCGTTTGAAAACTTTTAAAGAATATCCAATTATCCAAACAATATTTTTGACATTATTATTCTGTTTTGGTATCTGGATTATCACACATTTAGTTTTAAGTAATTTGGGTAGTGAAAATAGAATTATTGCAATTGTCGATGCAATTAGTGCGGCTCTATCGGCGATAATTTCCGCAGTTATGGCTTATTTTATTTCTGAGTCGCAAGCGAATAAGGCGACTCTATCTCTACGTAAAGAACAGCAAGAAAATGAAGAACTTGAGAAAAGAAAAAATAAAGATAATTGTGGATTATTGTTAATGGAGTTAGAAGATAATTTAGAGGCAATTCGTGTGAAAAAACCAAGGTTGAAGAGAGATGATACACCGACAACCTTTAATGCAATTAAGCAAGGAATTTCAACCATGATTTGGGATTCGATGATTAGTAATAATGGTTTACCAAATATTGAATTACAAAAAATATATAAGGCATATAAGTCTTTAGTGATGTTGAGGGCTTTTGAAGTTCCTGAAGCATTAACTGACGAAGATATTGAATCTATTAATAAAGTTATAGAACGTTTGGAACAAAGATTTGCTGAAGCTATTCCCATTTTAAAATAACTTCTATTAACAAAAATAACACCTCAGCTACTCTATAGCCGAGGTGTTATTTTTACGCAATCAGGCTGACTTATGTTCAATCAATGAGCTAAGGTACTCTTGCATTTCGATTTGCACTTTTGGTGGGGCAGCAGTCAGCATGACTTTTAGCTTAGTTTCAATATCTTCATAAAATTCGCCGGGCCCAGCTAATAAATAAAAGTTGAACTGTTTATAGCCAAGTTCCGCGATAAATTTTTCTGGTGATCCTGCCCATAATCTGTGATGAAATTCTTTAAAAGAAATATCTCCACGCTTATACTGATCAAGTAGATGCATGCTGATTACCTCCTGTAAATTCTTAAATAATTTATTGATTATTTCGTTCATATTCGTCAATCGTTGCGTTCAAGAAGCGATTTGCAGAAATGGTTTGCATTAATGACATATTTGGATTGTTAAAGCGCTGATCATCATAGCTATCCCCGCGAAATTCAACAAAAATTGACTCATTTTGTCGTTGAATTCGTGGATATTTTTCTCCGTTGTAATAAACGTCTGGTTCGGCATATAAATAAAATCTGTACCTATTATATAAGTCATCATTTAGGTCGTTCATTGCATCGTAGGTTGTTTCCCAAATTACTGACAATAAACGAGTAAATGAAATAAGATGTTGCTCGTATTCGGTAATGGTTTTTGCGACAAAATCAGAATTTTTGATTCTAATGTACGGGTGCTTATTGCTCTCAATTAGTTTAGCTGTCTCGTCAGCAATGATGTGTTCGTATTCTTCAGGGGTGGTAGTGTCTTTTAGGTTCTTGTATAGCAATTCAATAATTTCACGTTCGGTCATTTGATCACCTCAAAATCATTATACAAACATACGTTCTTTAAAGCTAGTTTTATTTTATGTAGGAAAGAAGTGTTTCGTGAATTCCTACAATTTTCCTACGAAAAAAGATTAGCGATAGGATATCATAGGAAAGTTATGGACTAAATAAGAGTGTGGAATGCCTATGAAAGATTATTCTAACAATGTTTTAGGACGATGATGGAATTGCGTGGAACATTTTAGAAATGGATTGCTGATAGGAAGCCTTCATGGCTGTTTTGCGCACCGATGAGGAAGAAAGCCATAAGAAGTAGGAGCTTGCATGAAAATAATGTTCCACTGACCAGTTATATTTTTATTACGTTAAATGACCAATAAATAAAACCGCCAGCACAAATAGATTTCTATTTGTGCTGGCGGTTTTGCGTTATCAGTGGTTGTAACCGTTGCGGCTAACTGATGTCGCTGAGTGGCCTTAAAAACAGATAATTCAACTAGATCAATACTTGAAAAACAGTTTGATAAAAGCGGCAAAATAGGTCAACATTGGTGACCGTGCTATACTGACAGTAAACAGTTAAACTTTAATCTTTTTATGTGGTAGGTAAGTAATGGCAGTCGTTATATTTTAAGCCAATAACCGCCGTTATATGTGGCGTAGGAGGAACTAATGGCAAAATTGGTAATGATCACTGGTGCTTCAACTGGTTTAGGTGAGCAATTAGCTTATGCCTTTGCCAGCCGCCAAATGCAACTCGTCTTGATCGGGCGTAATCATCAACGCTTGACGCAGGTTGCGCGCCGTGCTGCCAGACTGACAGCTGCACCGGTGGCGATTTTAGCTAGCGATTTATTAAATGATCAAGGAAAAACAGTTTGGCACCAATGTGTGGCACGCTGTGGGTTACCGGATATTTTGGTTAATAACGCAGCTTTACCAGGTTTTGGTGCGGTTAATGATTTGACCAGTCAGCAAACTCAACGGATCATCCAATTAAATACGCTTGTACCCCTTACTTTAAGTCAACTCTTTATTCAAGCTCATTATCGTGATGTGCGGCCTAGCTATTTGATCAATTTAGCATCGGCTGGGGCGGAGCTGGCGTTGCCCTATGCTGGGTTCCATGCGGCGAGTAAAGCGGCCTTATTAGGCTTTGCACAGGGGACAGCTTTTGAATTACAGCGGACACAGATTAATTTAATGACGGTGTTACCGAGTTTGTTGGCAACTGGCCATTTTCAGCAGCAAACACAGCCATACCTTAAACCGCAACTGGCCTATTTACTAAGTAAAACACAATTGGCGCCGGAAAAAGTGGCTAAAAAAATCGTGACCAGGGCGTTACAAGGACAAAGACTTTTACGTCTACCGGTATTTTACCAGTGGTTAGCACCAATTATTCATTTGGCGCCAAATTTAAGTCGTAAAGTCATTGCCGTAGCGTACCGGACACGATAGTGATCCATTTAATCCCAGAACTGGATGCTTAAGCTGCCTAGGTCATGGTGCTGGTCGTCAGTGGTTAAGGCCACCGTGACCGTAACGGAACTGCTAGGCGTGACATGAGCCTGAAAATCTTTGGCCGCAGCCGTGCTGGTTCTCTGGAACATTTTTTGAAAGAATGCTGGGACCTCAGCAATTGGTGCAGTGCTGACTACCGCGGCATCCGCGGCGTATAATTTAAGTAATTGAAAAACTTCACTATCAATAATTAAATGATCGGTAAAAGTTGGTTGTGCGGCAAACTTTAATTGTAAAATATTCGGGTTGGCTAACTGTTTGACACTGTCCCCATGTTCTTCAATGACTTGTAAAATATTCCGTAACTTTCTTTTCAAAAAATCGCCCTCTCTACTTTTTGTGATTGAACTTAATATAGCATTTTTTAAGGCTTTTGCAAGTTAGAATGCTGGTTTTCATGGTAAACTAAATAGCGTTCAAGTGTGTCAAACAGGTTCTGGCAAACAAATTATTATACAATAACTTATTATTGAAGGAGTGGATCAAATGCAAAAAATCGGGTTTATTGGCACAGGTGTTATGGGAACTGGTATCATTAATAATCTGTTAAAGGCCAACTTTGCAGTTACTGTTTATAATCGAACTAAGGCCCATGCTGCTACAGTTTTGGCCAATGGTGCCAATTGGGCCGCTAGTCCACGTTTGGTGGCTGAAAATAGTGATATTACTTTGACTATGGTTGGTTACCCACAAGATGTAAAGGAAGTTTATTATGGCACCGATGGGATTTTTGCAGGTGCCCAAGCAAACAGTATTATTGTTGACATGACCACCAGTACGCCAACGTTGGCCCAGCAAATCGCGGCCACTGCCATTGCTCGCGATATTCAGGTTTTGGATGCGCCAGTTTCTGGTGGCGATATCGGTGCTAAAAATGGAAGTTTAACGATTATGGTCGGGGGCGCACAGACAACCTATACACAGCTGATACCCTTATTTAAGGTGATCGGTAAAAGTTATCATTTATTTGGCGGGGCTGGTAAAGGACAACACGCGAAAATGGCTAACCAGATCATGATCGCTGGAACAATGACGGGCATGAGCGAAATGTTGGTTTATGCTAAACAGGTTGGTTTAGATTTATCCGCAGTGGTTGAAACATTGAGTGCTGGTGGTGCAGCCAATTGGAGTTTAAGTAATTATGCGCCGCGAATTTTGGCACAGGATTATACACCGGGCTTTTTTGCTAAGCATTTTCTAAAGGATCTGCGAATTGCTCTCGATGAAGCCGCTAAGCAGAATTTAGATTTACCCGCAACAAAAGCTGCCACCGAACTGTATCGGCGTTTAGTTGAAGACCAAAAGCTAGGCAATGCTGGGACGCAAGCGCTAGTTAAACTTTGGTGGACTGCTAAATAAACATCAGAGGTTGCTCTAGGTAGGCCGTATTAGAAGTAATACAACTTCTAATACGGTTTTTTGCTTTGCTAATTTGTTTACACGGTTTCAACGGTACACATGGTATAATATACGGCGTAGTATTTTGGGTAAAAGGAGTAATGAAATGAAGCTTATAACAAAAACGACCTATTCATTTTTATTGGTTCTAGGGTTAGCCCGTCAATTGACCCCCTTATGGATCGCTGGTCTGGCCTTATTATTGGTCAGCTATACTCGCTTTCAGCAACAACGGCGTGCACGTAAAAAATAAGTGTTAGGCTAGTTTACCATTGACTAACTTATTATCGCTTATGCGCCGGTGTTTTCTCAGTGGCGGCCGTACTAGTAAGGCTATATTTGGTTATTTTCTGGCTTAATTCAATCAAGGAAGTGAACTAATGCAATATTGGTCACAAACAAAAATCAACGCGTTTCAAAAAACGTTACTGACTTGGTACGATCAAGAAAAGCGGGACCTACCGTGGCGACATGATCATGACCCTTACCATATTTGGGTATCTGAAATTATGCTCCAACAAACGCAGGTACAGACTGTGATTCCGTATTATCAGCGTTTTATGGCAGTATTTCCAACGGTTGCCGCCTTAGCAGCAGCTCCAGAGGCAGAATTACTCAAGGCATGGGCCGGATTAGGCTATTATTCACGGGTACGCAACATGCAAAAAGCAGCGCAACAACTGATTGAAGATTATCAAGGTATTTGGCCCCAAACTGCCAATGAATTACAAAAATTAGCTGGTATTGGACCTTATACTGCTGGTGCTATTGCTAGTATCGCTTTTGGTCAGCCTGAACCAGCGGTCGATGGGAATGCCTTTCGTGTTTTTGCGCGTTTATTTGAAATCGATGCGGATATTGCTAAACCTCAAACTCGCCAAATTTTTTATGATTTGATCAAAGAAGTGATCTCGGTAGAAAGACCTGGCGATTTTAATCAGGCGATCATGGATCTTGGGTCTAGTTATATGACGGCAAAAAATCCCGATAGTGCCCATTCACCAGTACGGGAGTTTGATCAAGCCTACTTAGATGGGCGAGAGCTAGACTATCCAGTGAAAACGAAAAAGCCGCGGCCACTACCAGTTGATTATTTTGCTTTATTGGTAAAAACACCTAAAGGTTATTTATTTGAGCAGCGACCTAATCGAGGCATGCTAGCCGAGTTATGGACAGTGCCCTTAATTAAATGGGATGAATTAACTGCGGAGCCAGAAACTAAGCTATTACCAGAATTGGTTGCTTTAACGGCCCAACAATTTGCCGCAAATACCGGTATTCAGCTTACACCTGCGCTAATTGGTGGCAAGCCAGTAAGTCATACCTTTACTCATCAAAAGTGGCAGATCACGTTGTTATATGTCGAATTAGCGCAAGTACCTGATTTAAGTTACTTTCCTGGTCGTGTGGTCATGCCAGCTGATTTTGCTGAATTGGCTTTACCTAAAGTTCAGTTAAAAATCTGGCAACGCTATCAACAGTTACGGCAGCAATAAACAAAAAGAGTGGCTCTATACTTTTTCCTGTTGATCGTTTACAAAGTGGTAAGCTATTAACAGGATTTTTTGTGCAAAAAAGAGCCCACAGCCCCCATCCAAAAAATCCACCCACAACAGTATCATTTAAAAGGATATGAGAAAACCGTGAACCCTATAGACCATCATATAAAATTTGCGCTCAATATTAAA
>NZ_BJDN01000005.1 GCF_005405165.1 Loigolactobacillus binensis | reverse complement strand
AGGTCCTTCTTTCTAGTGGAATGTTGTGGTGACACCATTAAAGACCTTTACGGGTTTTTCTGTCCACTAATATGTTCAACTTAAATTTTACAATCTACCTTTTAAAAACAAATTTGCAAATTTTTGGATTAATGTTAAAAGCATTATATCTAAAGATTTTGTTTTTGTTATATCAATTCGGTTTACGTCATTCTGAAATGATAAATAGTGGTATAAATGCCATGTTGTTCCTGACCATGTTAACTCAGGACTATTTTTATCCCATTTTGCTAAATAATTAATTTTCATTTTCGTCTCCCCGCGGCACGCTAGCGTGACGACCCGATTATATAATATCTTATTAAAAGAATTATAGTTTAAGTGTTATATAAATGTCTACCTCGTGAGTTGGACACTTTTCGAAAGGTGAAGGTGGCGGCGGTTCGATTTATTTAGGCAACACCATGCTGCTAGGCGCCTTGCCTGCCGTTGTGGTCGAAACGCTGGTGGCACCCTCTATTCAATTAAACTGTACGCACTCATTATTGATGTGATCTTGATCATTTTAGGTATTCAAATTGTTTATGGCGTGATCCGCCCTAGCAAAGATAAAAAATATAATCAGTCAAAATGGTTGTCACTAGCCTTTGGCGCTCCAGTTATGGCAGGGCTATTAATGATGGGAGGTTTCGATGATCAACGTCGCAGCCACTTCTGCCTACGTTTTGGTCTGCATGTTGGTAGTCGGTGCGGCCATCGCCCCTAAATTAATGACAAAAATCACTAAAGGTCATGGCGCGACTGTTTTAAAATTCGTGATGGGCATCAAAACGATGCTGAATTAATAGTTGGTGCGCGGTAGTGAGCAAAACTGGCGCGACGCAAATCAATTGTTTGTGTCGTGCCAGCTTTTTTATAGCTCAGTATTTTAATACCGCAGCGTCAAATGGTGGTCCGGCAAATTATGATCACCGTTTAACGTACCTAAAGGGCCGCTGAGGTGTGAATCGTGGGCCGCTAATTTGTAACCAGCTGTTTGCTTCAGTTTGGCTAGTTGCCGCGGGGTGGTGTAGTCGTTACCAGTTTCGAAGCGCCAGTCAGCATTAAGCAAGAAATTGATTTCTGTATTCGCTTGGTGTTTAGTCAACGCATGGTTGGCTCTAATATGGTGGCCCACCATATTAAGGTTCATTTGCTGGAATAACTTTTTCAGGTGTTGCTGATAATGAACTAGTGACGGTTGGTGGCGCTGCTTAGCCGTGAGATAAGGTGTTAACCGCAGCTGGTGTATTTGGTAATGTAGCTTGTGCGGCGTCAGCGTTACCACGCCATAACTGGCTGGGGTCATGGAAAAACTGCCGCTAACGATCTCAGTTGTTGCACATTTTTTAGTTGGGTCAGCCATAATATCCTGTGCATGAATATGACCGGAAAATAACAGCGGTACGTGGTAGCGATTCAGTATTCGGCGCAAAGCCGGCGCGTTGTCCAAGACCCAACCTTGTTTCATCATTGAATGTGCATAAAGATTATGGTGGGTGAAGACCAAGGTTTGTTGGCCGGCTGCTTTAGCACTTTGTAGCTGACCTTCGATCCACAGCAGCGTGCTTTGCTTGAGTTTACCGGCTGTGTTTGGCGCAACGGTAGAAGTGCTGGTGGGGTAAGTATTGTCGTCCAGCAGCAATAACCGGTAGCGCTTATTTAGATTAACGGCGTAGCTCAGCGAATCATTATCGACAGCACAAGCATTTCGGTAGCCATCGGCAAAAATTTGCCGCCACGCACTAGGACTAATTTGGGTGGTGGTAGCCTGGTGATCACCAGTAAATTTACGGGCCCAACCGTCGTAGATATCATGATTACCAGGGATGATCAGTAAGTGGATACCGGCTTTTTGCAGCGGGCGTAAGCGCCGGGCCAAACTTTTAGCGCTGGCTAATTCACCGTTGAACGTCACGTCGCCGGTGATGATCACTGCTGTTGGGTGTTTTTTCAAAGCGGTTTGTACTAACGCATGAAGCGCAACTGGTTGGTCAGTTAGATCCTTACCCGCCGCAGTTTTAATGATCTGTTTAAAGGCGGTCCGCTTATCGTGTAAACTAGGGGCGATAAAATGGGGATCAGATAGCACCCAAAAACTAGGGTGCGTTGATTGGGTCAGATAGGTAGTGCGATCATCGGCTTGAGTTTTCGTCAGTAGCCCTAACAAAAGCAAAAGACTGGTGATCAAAATAGTGATAATAATAGCCGTCCGCCGCATACTGAAGGCCCCCTTTTAAAGCGTTTAGTCGTAATGTTTATTGTATAAAACTAAACGGATAAATACAAATCAATGACTGCCTGTGCGGTCAGTTAATTCACTTGTCACGGCTCACTGATTTGGTTACACTGAATGATATTAGCGCTAATCAAAATCACTTTATTACTGAAAAAATACATAAAAAGGTCGCGAGCAAATGCAAAAAGTTGGGATTATCGGGGGTTTAGGCCCGGAAGCAACCATGATGTATTATCATGACATTATTCAGCAATTTCAGCAACAATACGGCAGTCAAACCACGTTGCCGGAATTAGTGATCAACAGCGTCAACATGTACCAAATGTTTACTTGGCTAGAAAAGGAAGATTACACTGCGGTGGCCAACTACTTGTCCCGGGCCGCCCAGCAATTGGCTGCCGCTGGCGCTGATTTTGTGGTCATGTGCGGCATTACACCGCACATTGTGTTCGACCAAATTCAGCAGCCGGTACCAATGCTAAGCATGGTGACGGCTAGTTGTGCTCAAGCGCAACAACTCGGCTTGAAAAAGTTAGGGCTACTAGGAACAGAATTTACGATGCAGCATGCTTTTTTCAAACAGGCGTTCCGTGCTGCTGGTATTGAAGTGGTCACACCAAATTTGCAGCAGCAACAATTTATACATCATAAAATCGTAACGGAACTGGAAATGGAATCGTCAAGCCAACTACGCGTCAAGACTTTTTGGCGATTATTGCGCAACTACAGACTGAACAACAGATTGACGGCGTCGTGTTGGGCTGTACTGAGTTACCTTTATTATTAAAACCGACGGCCGCCACCTTGCCATTATTGAATCCAGCGGCGATTCATATTGCGGCAATCGTGGCGCGGATCTTTAGTTAAGGTCTGTAATCAACTCTTTGGTCGCCGGAAGTAAGAACAAGTGCCAGTGCTTTCCAGCTGTGCTCACAATGAAAGCACTGCTACACAGACTTTCTAAAAGCAACGGTTAAACTTTTATTTAGCGCTTTAGACCAGCAGTACAAGCTTAAAAATAGAACTATGAAAAACAGATCACGCAATTAGCCACTAGAATTCAGGCAGTTGCGTGATCTATTGTTTTTATAAAGTGATAGGTAGCAATTAACGTTTACGATCAATCATGAACGTTAATTGCGTTAAGGCGTTACTCCTGATCGTAAGCCGCTTGGAATAACTTAATGATATCGGCTTTGGTTCCTTTCCGTGGATTAGAGAAGGCATTACCATCTTTCAAAGCGTTGGTGGCCATGAGTTCGAAATCTTCTGGTTTGGCACCGATCGCCTTAATACTGCTGGGAATACCAACGTCGCGGGACATTTGCCGCATGGCCTTGATCGCCAACTCCGCGGCATCGCGGGTCGATAGGCCAGTTGTGTTCTCACCCATAGCCTGCGCTAGTTTGGCGAAGCGCTCAGGACAGGCGACAATATTGTATTGTTCAACAGCTGGCAAAAGCAGCGCGCAGCAGACACCATGCGGCGCGTCGTACTGACCACCTAATTGATGGGCCATAGCGTGAACATAGCCAAGGTCTGCGTTGTTGAAGGCCATACCTGCTAACATTTCTGCTTGGACCATATCTGTCCGTGCTTGGATATTATGACCGTTGGCAACAGCTTCGCGTAGGCTACCTTCGATCAATTTAATGGCCTGCAAACACAAACCGTCAGTAATGGCATTTCCGTTGGTCGATACAAATGGCTCAATGGCCTGAACAAAGGCATCCATTCCCGTTGCCGCAGTTAGCGCAGCTGGTACATCCAGTTGTAACATGGGATCATTGAATGAAACTAAAGGAACGTTTCGCCAAGAAACAATAACAAATTTCAAATGGGTAGCTTGGTTAGTGATCACACAATGGCGCGTCAATTCGGAACCTGTTCCGGCAGTGGTATTGACTGCGATCAATGGTGGTAGCGGATTTTTTAAGGTTTCGATCCCGGCTAATTTGGTAATATCATCACCATTAGTCAAAATAATGCCGGTTCCTTTACCAGTATCGTGAGCGGAGCCACCGCCAATTGTGATCAGACTGTCACATTTATTTTCTTGATATAATTTTTTAGCCGCTTGAATATTGTGAATTTTTGGATTAGGTTCCACACCAGTATAAAGGACGTACTCAACGTGGGCTTTTTTCAAGGAAGTGAGCGTTTGGGCAACAGGGCCATCAGCGACACCGGCCAAGAAATTATCCGTTATGATCAAGGGTTTACGCATGTTCAACGCATTAACACGATCACCAATTTTTTCAATCACACCAGGACCAAAAAAGTTTACACTGGGCATTAAAAAATCAAAGTTTTTAGTCATTACTCTTCCTCCATGCACTTTATTTAACAAGCCCATTGTATTACTTTTTAACTGTAAGTCAAGTAGTTACAATATAAAATAATGAGACCACTGTGCAAATGGCACAGTTCCCCACTAGCGTTAAAAAACGGCTATAATGGAATATAAGTAGTTGATCGTAAATGATTAGCTTGGCTATTTTAAATCAATTAATTTAAATCCATAGGAGGATTTCATCTAATGTCACTCATTACATTAAAATCAGCTCGCGAAATTCGCGGGATGCAAAAATCCGGGGCCGTTTTGGCTGGGATGCATCTCGGCTTACGCAAAATTATCAAGCCTGGTATTTCCAGCTGGGATATTGAAAAATTCGCGCTACGTTATTTGGCTGAAAATAACGCTAAGCCAGAAGAAAAAGGTTTCGAAGGTTATGAATACGCCACTTGTGTCAGCATCAACAATGAAGTTTGTCACGGCTTTCCGCGCAAGGATGTCCTATTGAAAGACGGCGACTTAGTCAAAGTTGACACCGTGGTTTCCGTGGACGGCTACATGTCCGACTCTTGCTGGGCCTACGCGGTGGGCGAAGTTAGTGATGAAGTCAAAAATCTGATGGCAGTCACGAAAAAGGCGCTGTATCTCGGTATCGATCAGGCGGTTGTCGGCAATCGCGTCGGTGATATCGGCCATGCGATCCAAACTTATGTTGAGGATGAGCAAGGTTACGGCGACGTCCGCGAATACGTCGGTCACGGCATTCAACCGACGATGCACGAATCGCCGGACGTTCCCGGTTACGGCAAGGCCGGCAAAGGTTTGCGCCTGCGGGCCGGCATGACGATCACCATCGAACCAATGGTCAATGTTGGCGATTGGCGCTGTGACAGTTCCGCGCCCGACGGTTGGACGGTAACTACTGAGGACGGCTCACTGAGCTGCCAGTACGAGCATACACTAGTGATCACCGCTGATGGGCCGAAAATTTTGACTTCACAAGATCCAGAATTTGATGCTAAATATTTACTGAAATAAATTTGAGTGAGCGTGAGCCCAAAGTCGGTTTTGGGTCCATGTTTCAGATTAAGGTTTAATAAATAGGGACGAGGTCATGACTTATGTCACGGCCTCGCTTTTTTTTACTGATAACGGGCCATGATCGTCCGCAATTGCTGCAAATAACTGGCCTTGAGTTGCGCTGGATATTCAATCGTCACGTGCTCACCGAATGTGATCAGATAGTGGGTCATGTACGCCAGCTCCTCTTGATTGTAGCTACCGGTGATGTACGGCACTTGCTCGATCGTCTTCAAGGTCATGTTCGGGTAATTATTTTTCAAAAAGAGTTCCTTGCCGAAGGGGGTCAAGCGGCATTTAAACGGAATATCGTGGTAGTGCTGCTCGTAGTCTTGCTGTAACTGACTTAATTCGGCCTGGGAATAAGTGGCGGTCTGGGTCTGGTCGATGGCCAATTCAGTCATGTAATCGCAGCGGTACGTGCCCCAATGCTTTTGCTGCAGATCGTAGGCGCTGCAGAACCAGATGCCGTTGCGGTAAAAAAGTTCATAGATCTGTAGCTGCGTTTTTACCGGCGTGTATTGCGTATACGTCACAGCAACGATTTTATTTTCCAAAATCGCCTGGGTGATCGCTGCCAAGTTCGCCGGCGCATTGATCGGCGCCACGTTGTAATAATGGATCACATCCAGCACTTTAGTGATGTCGGCCTGTTGCGCCGCTGGCATCGTCGCCAATAATTTCTGGCGGATCTGCGGGTAGGACTTTTCAAACGGGGTACTCGATAACGAGTTCAACGCCTCTAAGGCAAAAAAGATGGCGCGGATCTCTTCTTTATTAAAATAAATCGGCGTCAATAATTTCTGACTGATCAAATGGTAGCCACCATGGCGGCCATTTTCTACGTAAAACGGCAGGCCTAACGTTTCCAATTCGGCGATATCACGTAACGCGGTTCGTTTGGAAATATTAAATTCGGTCATCAAGTCGCGTAATTGAAAGACGTGTTGTGCGCTGAGAAAAATAAGTTCCTGATTCAAGCGTTCTGATTTTTTCATAGCAACTCCGATCTAAAGGTGCCATGTTTTGGCGCCTTTTTTGTTTATACTCATTGTAACAAACGAGAAGCCATGTTTCTTGCGGTACGATTTTTGCCACAAGAATGGTCATCGTCCGTAACATCGAAGTTAATTAGCGTTCTTTGCTAATTAACTACCTTAAAAGTGAAGTAGAGAGGTTCTAACATGCAAACATTAATTATCAACGCGCAACCAGATTTAACTAACAAGGCCCATTTTTCCACTAAGCTGCAGGAAATGTTCCTGACTAAATTTGCGGCTCAATTTCCTGGCGCCACGCCGACGATTTTAAATCTATACGCTACACAAATTCCGCGGATCGAAGAAGTCCAGCTACTTAAAGTTTGGAACCAGCCAACGTTAGCGGCGGATGCGGCAGCGTTGGCGCAAACCTCAGCCGACTTACTGGCGCAATTCAAGGCTCACCAGCGCATCGTGATCGTGTCACCGCTGCACAATTTCAACGTCACATCACGGCTGAAAGACTATTTGGACAATATTTTGATCGCCCGGGAAACGTTTAAGTATACTGCCGATGGGTCAGTGGGCTTGATGACGGCTAATTATAAAGTGCTGTTGTTGCAGGCCAGCGGCTCGATCTACACCAACGACGACCGCTATACGTCGCTGGAATTCTCGCGGTTTTATTTGCAGAAAATGTTCGAAGAGATCATGGGTTTTGACCAATTCTACATTGCCCGCGCGCAGGGGACGGCAACATTGCCGGCTGCTGAAGTTTTAACCGCCGCAGCACAGGATCTAGACCAGGTTTTCAGTCAATTTTATGTTTAAACTAAAAAAAGGCCCAGCAATCATCCGCTTGCTGGGCCTTTTGGCATTATCACCTTAGCTAGGCATTGACTGCCTTAGCAAGAGCGTTTTTAACTGCACTTTTAAGTGCGTTACTGGAAGCTGAAGCACCGGAAATAGCATCAACAGCGTAGCTATTAGCGGCGATCATTTTAGCAGGGAGTTGGTCAACGGCTGCTTTGCCGACATCTTCACTTTCACTTTGCTTGACCACTTCAATATTTTCGATTTTGTCGGCAGCATAAGTGACCCGGACGACAACTTGACCGCCGATTCCGGCGTCACTGACGCCTAAATATTGATTAGGGCCGACCGTGATAGCCGCCAAGGAATCTTCGTGGCCTAGATCGTTGCCACCAAGATCAAGTTTAGTATTTACGGTGATCGTGGGATCAGCGCTGGTAGCTGCTTTAGCTTGCGCGGCATTTTCACCAGCAATTTTACCGAAGATCAAGCACTCGGCTAGGTTGCTGCCGCCAGCGTATTGGTTAGCGTTGGCACCGCCGAGTTCACCAGCACCGTATAAATGCGGAATTGGTTGCTGCTTGGTGTTTAAGATCTCGGCTTGGGCATTACGCCGTGGACCGCCTTGGGTGTTCAGCATACCGGATTCTAATTTAACGGCGTAGTAGGGCCCAGCAGCGAAAGCACGCATGGTTGCGGTGTCGCGATGCTGACTGTAGTCGACACCATTTTCAGCAAAATGGTTAAACTCAGTTACAGTCTGTTGCAAAATAGCAGGGTCTAGTTGCATTTTAGCCGCTAAATCGGCGAAACTCTCCGCCTTGAGCACACGACTAAAGAAATCAGGGTCAGGTAGCGGTTCTGCGGCCTTAAATTGATCATATTGTTTTTGATCGAAAATCAAATAAGGATGATCTTGCGCTGTTGGGATCCGCCAAGTACCGTGGGCGTATAGGCGACCGTGCCGGTTAGCTTCATCTTCGCGGAAGTAGCGACTGCCATCGTCACCGACCACAAAAATACTCCCAGTGTATAGATCCGGCCAAGGCGCTAAAATTAATTTACCGCGTTCACCAGGTTGAGTGGCAAAGGTCATACCGGCGAGCATGCCTAAACCTTCGTAACTCTTCATGTGCCACATATCAGCGCCAATTTCTTCGGCCATTTTAATACCGTCACCTTGGTTGTATAACGTGCCGATCGGTGCCAGATGGGGTGCGCCTAAATAATCTTGGATCGCTTGTTTGTCGGTTTCAAAACCACCACAAGCCAAGACAACCCCGTTTTTAGCTTGAATGTTGACGCTTTGACCGTTACGTTTGATCGTAACGCCGGTGATCACTTTTGTAACCGGGTCCTGAATTAAATGTTGCGCTGGAGCGGCTAACCAAACATCAATGTTTTGATTACGGTCAACTACATGTTGCCGGAGATTTTTCCACAAGGCAGCATCGAAGAAGCCTTCGTGGACCGTCGTTAAGTCAAAAGTCGTGGCACCTTCGTACTCCGGATACTCTGGGGCCAAACCTTTGGCTACTTCACCACGGCTACCATTTTTGTAGGTATCGTTGTAGCTAACTGGTTGAGCGACATCGAGATAATCCTTGAAGTACTGGCGCATGTTGACCATGCCGTGAACGTAGGTCTGTAAAAGGTCGGCGTCTAAATCGATCGGTCCAAGCATTGCCTTGTAATAAGCCAACATTTTATCATAGTCGGCACCAGTGGCAACAACTTGACCGGCATAGCGGACGTTGCCACCTTCGTGACCTTCCGGCGCTGCGTCGGTCAACAGGACTTTAGCACCATTATCAGCCGCAAAACGGGCAGCAGTGGCACCAGCGGCCCCGAAGCCAATGACGATCACATCGTAGGCAGCTTGCCAGGTCATTTTAGCAGTTGGTGCTGCCTGGGTCACTGTTTTGCCGTATTTTTGATTGATCATTTTGGTGAAATCAAGGTAGTGGGTAAAGCATTGTTCTAGGAAGCTAACTGTTTGGGGATCTTTTAATTGTTGGTGTACATCAAAAGCAGCTTGCACGTGGCCTAGTAGAAATTCATTGCTTGGCAAAACTAATGCACCAACACCGGGTGAATCAAGGATCTGCCGTAAATGTTGTTGGGCGCGGGATGCACCTTGAGGGCCTAATGAACCACCGATGATCATCACCGGCTTGTTGGTCAACGGATGGATCTTGCAAGAAAGCCACTCTAGCACACTTTTAAGTGCAGCGGGAATCGAATGATCATATTCTGGTGTGGCAATGATCACGCCGTCAGCTGCAGAGATCTTGGCGGCCAAGGCGGTCACACTGGCCGGCGTCGGTTCGGCAAGATCCTCATTGAATAAAGGTAATTGATTAATTTCACAAATTTCAATGTCCTGTTGCGGACCGAAGTGACTTTGCATGTATTGGAGTAAGATTCGATTATTGGAAATAGTAGCATTGGTACCGATAAGACCGATGAATTTCATTTAATGACCTTCCTTAAGTTATTATGCTATATACGATATATCAACTTTTTGCTGATCATATTTAAAATGAGCTGTGAAAGGATTACCGCTTAGGTACGCCTTTCATACTTTATACTAGTCGCTTTGGCCAAATTGTGAAATAATTATTTTAGACTAAAGTTATACTAAAAAACGCATATAAGTTAAATAGGAGTTGGAACCATGACACCATTGGAAAAAGATAAACAGTTTAGCGCGATTCTAGAAGCAGTGGCTAAACTCGGTAACATTACGGCCGCCGCCGAGTCCTTATTTATGACGCAACCGGCATTGAGCAAATTGATCCGGCAGCGAGAAACCGCGTTAGGCACGCGTTTGATTCAGCGCCAGCATCATCCATTGCAGTTGACTTACGCTGGGGAATATTATTTGCGCCGGCTGCAGCACATCATTGCCCAATATGATTCACTTTATCACGGCCTAGCGACGTTAAATGAGGCGGGACATGGGCGCTTGACGATCGGCGTCACCCAATCACTGGGGGAACAGATTTTGCCGCGTCTATTACCGACTTATCATCAGCGTTATCCAGAGGTTGAATTGCGTCTAGTTGAATATCCTAGCAGTGAGGTGGAAAACGAGTTGCTTAATGGTAATTTGGATCTATACATCGGTGTTTTACCGGTGGATAATCATAAGATCCACTATCAATTATTTGATCGTGAACCGCTATATTTGTTATTGCCACCGCAGCACGCCTCCTACCAACGGCCAACCCAAAAAGTGACCGTGATCAATGATTGTCGGGCTTTGATCGACGGCCAGCCAGTGATTATGGAAAATCAAAATTCTGGCTTTCAGCGTTTGGTGACCCAATATTTAACTAAAAATAATATTGAACCGCGGGTCGTTTTACGTACCGCTAGTTTGAATACGGGAATCAAGCTTGTGCAACAAGGGTTCGCTGCCGCTACTTTTGTCCCGCGGTCTGTTTGGCAAAGCCACCCAACAACTACGCCGTTAGCCACTTATCAATTAGCTACCACCGAATTACAAAGCGAGACGGTGATCGCTTATAAACGTGACCGATTATTGACTAGCCAGGAAAAAGCATTGATCGATCTGGCGGTAAAAATCGGGAATCAGGATCAAATAAAAAATCACGATCAGCCTTGATCGTGATTTAGCGGTGCGCTATCTATTTTTCAGCGAGCAATGGTTTTAACTTTGCCGCTAGTTCTGGTTGTTTTTGGAATAATTGTTCCCGCGCAACAGGATCCTTAAGTAATTGTTTTAGCTGCGTAAATTCGGATTCAGTTTGTTGCGCCGGATAGCATAGCTCCGCCAGCTGGCGATCGCTGAATAACTGCCAGTAGGCCGCTGCGATTTTTTGGGGTTGAGTGGCGGCGGTCAGGCCCACAATACCTTGTACCGTCACGATGCTGACAAAAACATTTTCGTCGGCCAGCTGTTGATGTAAGGTCAGTGCATAGCTGCGTAATGCGGCCTTGGTTAGTGATAGTGTGGCCGCCGTATTTGTCGGTCGAATAGTGGCACCACCGCCGGTGAAAATAATCGCGCGCTTTTGCGTGGTCGTCGAATGGTTTAAAAACGCGCGCACGGCTTGAATCGCGCTTAAAACGTTTAATTGAAATGTTTGTTGGATCGTGGCTAACGAGCCGTTAAGTGAATTATCCAAATGAGTATCACCAACGTTGAAGATTAGGTTAGTGATCGTTTCGTTTTTGGCTTGCAGTGTTTGGAACAAGGGCTCAATTTGATCTAATTGCGCAATATCAGCGACTAAATAGGTGCTGGTAATGTTAGCCGCAGTTAATTTAGCGTGGGCCTGCACTAATTTGGCCTGATTTCTAGCAACTAAAATTATTTTATGATCGTGAGCGCCAAATTCGTGGGCGATGGCGAGACCTAATCCTTGATCCGCGCCAATAATAACGGTTGTTTCTGGCATGTCAACAGCTCCTTCTAGTTCAGATGTGTATACTACCAAGTATAATGGTAGTGTAGTTCCTGTAACCACGGGAAGCAATCAACAATTACAATTGATTTGTTGAGTGAAAGCTTGAAAGGGGTTGATTCTTTGACTAAACGCATGACCTTCACTGCAACACACGAACGAATTTTGGCAGCAATCGTGGAATTGGCGGCGACTAAACCGTTGCGGGCATTAACGGTTACAGAAGTTACGCAAAAATTAGCGCTTAATCGGGGTACTTTTTATCTGCATTTTGTTGATCTACCGGCGGCGATCACAGCCTTAGAAACCGAATTGATCGCGGCTTTAACTGTGGTAGTTCAGCCGTTACCAGCAAACTGGTTAGCAACTTTTAGCCCCGCTCAAGAACAAGCCGTGTATCGAGCACTAACTACAGCGATCAAAGCAAAATTCACGGCCTATCAGGTTCTGTTAGGGGAAAATGGTGATCAGCAGTTTATTCTAAAATTACGGCAGCAACTGAAACGCTATATTGCACCGACACTGGCCACTGGCAACACAGGCTTGCCTGATGTGCCTAGCTCATTTTTGCGTGAACTCATTATTGGCGGACTTTTTGATATTTTAGTTTTTTGGGTATTACATGAGCCTGAACTATCGGTGGCCCAAGTTGCGGCGATCATTTATCAATCACGGCACCGCTCACCAGCACAATTAGTTTTGCAAAGCCTAAAATGATGCGCTACCTAGGGTAAATATAAATAAGGAGCTGCAAGCATAAATCATTTATGCTGCGGCTCCTTTAAGCGCCCATTTCCCAATGGCCTAAATTACTGGCGGCCAGGGTTTCAAAGTAGGCTAAAAGTTCAATGGCGGCGTGGCGGTCAACGTGGGCAATGGCATTAAAACCAGAGCCCGTGGGGACAACATTCGACATACTAGTCACCTCGTTACCATTTTCGATCGTGACCTGCGCAAAAGTGGCCGACCAGTTGGTGCCCATGTTCTGTGCAAAAACGCAGAATAGATTGAAGCCTTCGCTTAAATAGGCCGGCATGGCCCAAGCTTCAGCATCCATCGGTTCTGGCGTCACGTTGTCATGAAAAACGAATAGTGGCGCAGTTTTAGCAGTAAGCGGTTGGTGCAGAATAAAAATGGCGTTCTCAAATTCGGGACTGCCAGGTTCAGCGGATAAATTCATGGCAAAGGCTCCTTAATGATTCATGAAAAATTTTCCAAATAAAAGGCGTATTTAGTTTTGATCTGCTTGATCGGTTCATCCATAACGTGTTCGTAGCCTTGAGCGTCAACTAGGAAACGCTTAAGGATGATTCTAGTTAGACTTTTGCATAATACCGCATTTGCTTCTGGAATAGGGGTGGTATGAATGTCAAAACGCTTCAGGTAGTTTGGTTTTAAAATCGCCGTAAAATCATTGAATGTGTCAGCGAAGATCTGTGCATAGGCCTTGTCAGCGTATTTTAATTCGATTTCTTCTAATTTAGTGTAGTAAACTTGATCGTTTAGCTGCTTTTCGTTTTTAATGATATGTTGTGCATCATATTCGTGGGTCAAATAGGCATCCCAGTCGCGAAAGGCATAAGCGGATAAGCGCGCTACATATTGCTGGCCTTCCGTCGATAAGTCCTTGAGCCGTAATTCATGATAATCGTTGATATAGTAGGGATGTGCTAAGCGGCGAATAACGAAATCATAAAATGTAGCTGGAATAAGTGCGCGTGTCTCATCAGGGTCGTATAAAGGCCCGACACCGGCTTTTTCCGGTAATTTCTGTAATGCTTGGCGCGTTTGATCCACTGCAAAGATCAGATCCTCAATATCAGTATTGTTAGGGTCGGGATGCCGACTGATCACTTGTAGGACTTGAGTGTACAAACGCAATAAATCATTGCACTCAGTTTTCTGATTGACAAAGACGACCTTTTGGGCCTCGTATTTACGTGTTTCTTGTTCTAATTGTTCTTCCAAGGCCACGGCCATATGCTCGATTTGGACCGGTAAAACAGGGTGGTCGAAGGATTCTTCAGCTACTGTATGGACCGCCTGACGGAGCTGCGGCCGCATTTCAATAAAATCGGGATAATCGAATACGTTGGGGAATTCCTCCTTTGGCTGCGCCGCGCTGGCCGGCGTTTCTTGCTGGCCAGTTAACGCCGCGTGATCAATGTGAAAATGTGCCATGATGGGTTCACCTATCTTTCTTAATAAAAAACTACATCCAGTATAGGCGTTTCGCTGGTGAAAAAATATTAGTGAAATACCTAATTCAAAGTTGCTTTAAACATCCAAATAAATTGAGTAATGTAACCACCAAAAACAGCAACGTTACCGAGACAAGAAAACAAAATCAATGCAAAGCGTAGAGTGAAAATTCTGTAACCGCGGTGTTCGTAATCATGTCGCCACCGGGATCCACGATAGCCTAAGACGGCGATCAAGGTGCTGATCAGCAAACTGGCTTGAATAAGACTGCCTAATAATAACGAATAAGTTTGGCCAGTCAGTAAATAATAATTAGCTAAGGCACAATACCAGTAAAGATAGCTAATAAAGTCATTAGGTCGTCTCTAATACATATTCTAACAAAGTTAGTTGGAAAGCGGTTAACTTTTTTTAGTCTATTGAGGTAGTCGGCGAAAAAAATAGTTAAAAATAACACTAGAAAAGGCTGTTGCAACCGGCAATTTCTGCTATATTGGTTTTAGATGATATTAATATTAAAAAATAATGAGATGAGCAGATGCTAAATGAATTTTTGATCGTGTGCCCCTTGGTTTTCTTGGCCGGTTTTGTGGATGCGATTGCTGGTGGTGGCGGCTTGATTTCCTTACCTGCCTATATTATGACGGGGATTCCGGTACATTTTGCGGTAGGGACTAATAAAGTGTCTTCGGCAATGGGGACCGCCGTTGCAACCTTTGAATTTGCCCGCAGTGGCTATATTCGGCTCAAGTTAGCTTTTTTATCGGCGATCACAGCGATCATCGGTTCGTTTATCGGTGCCCTGATCGCATTGCAATTATCCGATTACTATTTTCGCTTGATTTTATTGATCGTTTTACCGGCAACGGCACTTTATTTGTTACTGAATCGTCACGCGCTGCACGCTAATCCATTAGCACTTACAACACTAAGTCAGCGGCAATTTAGTTGGACCCTGGTGATCGCCTTGACCTTAGGTATTTATGATGGTTTCTACGGCCCAGGTACAGGCACTTTTCTACTATTATTACTGACGGGCTTAGCGCATTTACCAATTGATTTGGCGGCTGGCAATACCAAAGTGATCAATTTGGCCACTAATATCACTGCGTTGTTGGTCTATTTAAATGGTGGTAAAATTCTGTTTCTCTTAGGAATCGTCGCCGGTATCTTTAGCATTGTCGGCAATCATTTAGGCGCACGGTACTATAAACGCTATGGCAGTGCAATTGCACGGCCGATCATTATCATCGTTTTGTTGATCTTCTTTGTTAAAACCGTTTATGACTTTGTTAGTTAATGGTGGTAGTGAGCCTGAAATTAATGTTCCACATGGAACGAAACAACTAAAGGCCGATTTAATAAAATGCGTTATTACTCAACTTATTAAAAGTAAAAAATAATCTGCGTGGGACTAAGCTGTGGCTTCAAAAACAAAAATAGTTGTCTTTAGTCCAAATCTTGATATGCTAAAGTAAAAGGACTGAAGCTAATAATTATTCACCGCTGTGAACTGACCGCTGAACAATGGGCCAACTTGGCTTTTTAATTTTTAGCTACGCAGTTTCTGAGAACACGAAATAAATTAACGATCTAGCAAGCTTTACCCTGATCAGGTGGTTTATACTGTGATTTATCAAGGTATCCAAACGTTGCTTAGTGTTAAGTAGCGCTTTATTTAGTAAGTCAGGTTTATATTTGATGATCAGCTAATAATAGGAGGGCTTTAAAGATGACAAAAATTGTGGTTTTAAACGGCGAGCAAGTCAACTACGATCAGCAACTCGATTGGCACACCATTGCGGCAGACGTCTCGGTATATGAATCATCGACACCGACACAAATTATTGAGCGCGCACAGGGTGCTACGATCCTAGTGACCAAAGAACTTTCGATGCCCGGCGATTTGATTCGCCAGCTACCAGAATCGGTTCAGATGATTGTAGAGGCTGGTACTGGGTACAATAACTTTGACTTGTCGGCCTTGCGTGAGCAACATATTACGCTCACCAATATTCCTGAATACAGTACACAACGAGTAGCCCACACGGCGATTATGCTGATGCTAAGCCTAGCAAGTTCCATGCAGACACAGCTGGGAATGCTGGCGTTAGGCGATCATGCTAATTTTGAGCAACATTTGCTGGTCAAGCATGTTGAATTAAACGGTAAAACATTGGGTGTCGTGGGGTATGGCCATATTGGGCGCGCAATTATCAAGGTTGCGCGGGCAATGGAAATGACTATTTTAGTTGCTACCCGCACGCCACGTGAAGATATCGCGGGGATTCATTTTACGACCCAAGAGAACTTATTCGCTCAAAGTGATTTTGTCTCACTGAATCTACCACTAACAACCGCAACCCAGCATATGGTGAACGCCAAGCTGCTCAAGACGATGAAACCAACGGCCTTTTTGATCAATACTGCTCGTGGCGGTCTGATTGATGAAGCGGCTTTGATCACTGCACTCCAGCAGCATGTAATTGCTGGCGCTGGGTTGGACGTTCAAGAAGTTGAGCCGCTTCCCGATGATAGTCCACTGTTTACGTTACCTAATGTGATTGTGACACCCCACATAGGCTGGCGTGGTCTTGAGACGCGGCAGCGCTTGATCAAAATGGTAGGCGACAATATTGCGGCGTTTACGGCGCATGCACCGATTAATCAAGTGGGGTGAAATGTGTTCATACCGCCTTATATTTGAGCGGTTCAAAGTGGTACCGGTCAATTTACTGATCTGTTCTTGGATATATTTAAGTGCATCACGCGAACTGCGGAAAGACTTGAGTAGTCGGTGAAGGGGCACCCATAACTAAAATTACTTGCATTATTCAAGCCTTGCTTTCTAGCGTTAGTGTTAATTAGCTTGGTGAACTTAATTATAGATCAGCGAGTGAACTCAAGAATCAGTGTTTTGCCGTTGCCTAATTAAAACATTAGCCACATTTTTGTGGTAAAATCAGGCCGTTCTTGCTCGTTGCTTGAGGCTTAAAATAAGAGGATGATTCACGGTATGAAACGACTAATGGCCTTATTGGGAATGCTCTGCGTGTTGTTAGTTGGGGCGAGTTCGGTGCAGGCGGCCACGCCAGATGGCGCAACGGTTGTCAAGGTTCGTCAACAGTTAACGGCTCATCATTTTATTGGCACGGCTTTGATCGTTCATAACGGGCACACGTTATTACAGTACAGTTCTGGTTACGCCAATGCTAATTTGTTTCATTTACAGCGCAATACGATTGGGTCGTGCTACCAATTGGCGTCCGTGCAAAAGGTGTTCACGGCAGTGTTATTTATGCAATTAGTTCAAGCCGGCAAGGTGCAGTTAAATACGCCACTAAGCCGTTATTACCCACAAATTGCGCAGAGTAAGAAGATAACCTTACGCCAAGTATTGGACATGAATTCTGGCTTGTACAGCAGTGTGCAACCCCAAAAAATGATGTCCGATCGGCAAATCATCGCTTTTGCAGTTAAACACGTTAAGGTCAAACAAATTGGTCAGCATAATTATCAACCCGTTAATTACACGTTGTTGGCAGGGATCGTTGAACGGCTTACAGGCAAAAGTTACCAAACTGTGGTGCGGCAGCGGCTACTTAAGCCGTTAAACTTGCAGCATACTGGCTTTATGGTCAATGATTTTAAAAAAGAACAGCACGCTGCGATCGGCTACACGACTACCTACGCGTATTTGCCTTATCTTCAGCGGCATGGCGAAACGCAGGCAGAATTAAACGCCAAACTAGGTACCGGCAACATGTATAGTGACGCCACTGATCTTTTTCATTTAGAACAGGCGATTCAGCAAGGCCGTTTTCTGACGGCTGCCAATGTGGCCACTCTTTTTGACGCCACTGATGGCAGTTATCGCGGCGGATTATACAGCTATCGTGATTTTGTAGTCAGTCACGGTGTTGAAGGTGGTTACGAAGTTGGCTTATCTATGAGCCGTGACGGCAAATCAGGGGTGATCTTACTAACTAATCATCGTTCTGATCTGTCGCTGGCACACGATTCACAACAGATCTATCGGCAGTTGAAATTATGATTTAACTGATTAGGGTAATACGGAATCAAAAAGTCGGCATTCCTGGCTAATAAACAGGAATACCGACTTTTTAGTAGCGTTGAATTTAATGTAAGCCAGACTTGATCCGAATCCAGCGTTTCGTCAAGCCAATGATCGCAGGTAGGATCGTTAAGGCGGAGATCAGCGCGTACAGTGTATCCAATACGGTGATCAAACCGAAGGAGCTGATCACTGGGAAGCTGGCGAAGATCAAAGCGGCAAAGCCACCGATAACGGTCAAGCCGGAGGCACTGATCGCTGATCCTAACGTGGACATTATTTACATTGCCACACCCCACACCTTCCATTATCCATACATCAAAAAAGCCTTAAATGCTGGCAAGCACGTTTTTGCTGAAAAAGCGATCACCGTTAATGCTAAGCAATTTGATGAAGTGGCCCAACTGGCTAAAGACAAAGGACTGATCCTGACTGAAGGGTTGACCTTGTTCCACATGCCGATCTACCAACAGGTCCAAGCCTTGATCGCTGCCGGTAAACTCGGTGCCATCAATCTGGTGCAGGTCAATTTTGGTAGTTTGAAAGACTATGATCCGCAGAATCGTTTCTTTAATAAAGACCTAGCCGGCGGTGCCTTACTGGATATTGGCGGTTATGCCACTGCTTTTGCTCGTTCGTTTTTGGCTTCCCAACCAAATGTGACGCTGACTACTGCTAAGTTTTTTGAAACTGGTGTGGATGAGCAATCAGGGATCGTTCTGAAAAACGCGCAACAACAACTAGCAGTGATGGCCTTATCCCTGCGTGCCAAACAACCGAAACGCGGCGTTGTTTCCGGGACTAAAGGTTACGTTGAGATCGACAACTACCCGCGGGCTACGACCGCGAAGATCACTTACACCGCTGACGCGCATCTTTCTACCACTGAAACTTTGACTGCCGGTGACGCTAATGCTGCTTTGCAATATGAAGTTCGCGACATGCAGCGCTATATCGCGGCCGGTCACGACGACGGTCAGTTGGCCTTGTCCCATGATGTCAGTCATATTATGGATAGCGTGCGCAACGCGTGGGGGATGAAATTTCCGTTTGACTAGTTGCTAATTCGGCGACCATAAATAAGACGACCAGGCAATCAGCAACTAATGACTGCCTGGTCGTCTGGCTGTACAGTATCCTGTTGATGGTTTTGTTGCAGTGGCAAGCTTTAATAGGATTTTCCGCATAATGGTGGCCACAAGCTTATATTATTTAATTGATTGGAATGGTCGGGTTTCCAGGTACTCAGTGATTCATAAATTGATCATTGGATCATACCGCACTATTTTGTCATTGTGGGGCAGTTGTTTTTGGTGTTCAGATAAGTGGGTAACAGTCTTGTTTTGTTGGCTGATCATGATCGAGCTACTACTGGCTGTATTATTAGAAGTCCCAGCAAAGGAGATCAGTACCAATATCGGTAAGTCTTCATTTAACGGCATGAGGAGCTCCTCCGACAGTTCAATTAAAAATCTAAGCTTCACTACCAGTAGCGCCGCGGCCATGATACCAAGCCATAACTGACCGCGCGATCGGCTGGGCGATGAACGCTTCAACGATAAATGCGATCGTGAAGTTCCGCGGCCATTTATTGAAGAAATGCATGATCGGTTCCGTCGTGATCGCGCCAGTACCGATCCAAGTGCCTAGGATCGTCAATACTAAAGACATCAAGAAAACATTACACAGCGCGGTGACTAGCATAGTGGCCTCAAAGCTGTTTTGCTGTTGTTTCAGGAATTTACCGGCTAAAAACTGGGCTGGCTTTTGGGTCAGCACGACCAATAAAATAACGGCTAACCACAGTAGTGGCAATTGCTGCAGGACTTGCGCCCAGTGGGCAAATGAAAAGCCAATCTCCAATCCAGTGATCACCGGTGCAATGAGATTAACCGAGATGATGGAAATAACGGCCATGAATAATAGGGTTTCCTTAAATGATTGGGGTAAACGCTGTTGAAATTTCAAAAATCAAAAACCTACCTTTCAAATTTACGAGGACGAAAAAAAACAGCGCAGGGAATGAGCCCCTGTGCTGATCAATTATACGCACTTGTATTAGTGAACCTAGTATATCACTAATTTTCAGAAAAATGCCAGTACGAATTTTGAGATCAAAATTTGATTATCAGTAACGACGAGTCAATATTTGTTGTGCGATATTATTAACGCGCTCAACTGCAGTAACTGGAGGAAAGCACTTTTATTATAGATTCATTGGCCGTATTTATACGGTTTAATACGATAATTTTAAAAGGCAAATCCAAAGTTATAGTTAATTATTTGCGCAATACGGTAGAAATCCTCGTCACGCATTGTTTCGATAAAGCCAATTTCCCGATTTGCACGTGGAGCAGCGTCAAAAGAATGAATTTGTGCGGCAACAACTTGACCATGTGTTTCGTAATTGTGAAGTGTAAAATAGCCGGGTTGGTTGCGTAGTGTTGAAGTAATTGGTGCCACAATTACAAAGCCAGTATTTCTGTTATAGGTGTTACTACTCAAAATAAGCGCAGGACGACGTTTTTTTATTTCACGCCCACGTTGTGGATCAAAGTTCACCCAGATAATGTCTTTCTGTTTTGGTGTATAGGCCATTATTCAACCTCGCCAAAGCTAACATCAGGCCATTCTTCAGTCATTGGTTCATCTGGACTGGTACCGGCGTAGGGATCCTCAATTCGTGGAATCAAGGTAAATGATTCACCATCGGTTGATGGAATCAGAATCCAACGTTGGTCTTTTTTAAAACGTTTGTCTTTTGGTAGGCTGAGTGCAAGTGAATTACCGCGGGCCACCGTTTTTACATCAAACATACCGAACGCCTCCTCTTTGTATAACCAGTATAACATAGTATACTTGTTTTATTAAAAATTACGGTTGAATCGTATTTAAAAAAGTGCTGCGCTCGGCCCGAACCTTACCGGTTTGCCGAACATAGCACTTTTAATTATTAAAGTATTACCATCGTAACAAAGAAATAAAACTTGTTCGGTAACTGTGAATGGAGTAAAAACGTCAAGTTTCTATTTAATTGAAGATGGTCGCTTGCGGTTTGTATCTGTATAATCAGTCTATTTGCCGTATCATACTTTTTGCAAAATCACTTGCTTTTTTAATATCAACTTTATCAGGATGCTTGCGGTTCATCAATATCCACGACTGTCCTTTACATACGAACGGCTCTCCAATAATATTTATACTTTTGGCGTTGAACATTTTTTTAATATCAGCACCAATCTTTCCTTGACCACCATATGTTGCAAATACAGCAACATTCTTTACTGTTTGCGGGGTTAGTTGATTTATAAACGCGATTGTGTTTTTGTTGGGTTTTCCAAAATAAATACCATCTCCTATGAACAGTAAATCAATAGGCACCGAAAACGAGATTGATTCTTTTGTTATCGGCTCTGCCGATACACCAATCACATTTGCTATCGCATCAGCGAGTTTTCTTGTATTACCTGTCGACGAATGATATAAAACTTTAACATTCATTAAGTTACACCTCCTATAATTATTCTGAAAGAGTTTTACAAGTATTTGTAACTGCTTATATTACAGACTATCACAAATAGTTTGTAACGTCAATAACTACAGATTGTATTTTGTAACGATATATGCTACAATTTTTTCGAGGTGATTATCAATGCGATTTAGCACAAGATTTCCTATCGCTGTTCATACCGTGATGATTATTGCAGCATTATCAAATGACCGAAAAATTAACAGCGATATTATTTCTGAAAGTATGGGAGTAAATGCTGTTACTATTCGCAATGTATTCAAATCTTTAAAGCAAGCAAATATGATTTTAGTATCTCCAGGACCAGGGGGAACCACATTAGCTCGTCGCCCTGACGACATCACTCTTTGGGAAATATTTTCGGCGGTTGAACCAATAGATACAAACGACATTTTTAGATTTAATAAGCAACCTGATGAGCATTCTAAAATTGGGGGAAACATTTATGGTATATTGCGAACTCATTTAGATGATGGCATAAATGCTTTGGAAGAAGAACTATCCAAAGTTACAATATCAATGATGGTAGATGAATTGCGTGAGCGTATGCCTGATCTGCCCCCCTTGCCCGATAATGATTGAATAAACAGCCGTTTTCAGATTTGCCCCTAACATGCAAGCAGGACAACTGTTCCAAATCTGAACCTATTTGTTCAATGAGACGGTGCTTTACAGCTGAATCGTATTTAAAAAAGTGTTGCGCACGGCCCCACCTTATCGGTTTGCCGCGCGCAGCACTTTTAGTTACTAAATCAATAACGTTTTAACACTTCTAACATAGCTAGTTAGGCCAACCACCAAACCAAGTAGCAGCAAAGCAACAATGAAAACGAGGCTGCCGTCGCTGGCGTAGTATTGTAGTAAATTCTGAAAAACAGTGGCGCCCCAGCTAGTAAACTTGATCAGCACGTAGCAGCCGCCGATGAGCACGGCAACGATCGCGCCGATCAACGACATGGCAACTTGGGCGCTGGCCGGGCCGTTGGCTAATTGCATTTGCAGAGTGATCGCTAAAATACAAAACGTGCTGATGCTGATGGCGAAGGTGACAAAGACAATATCGGCGGCCGCAACTTGCCAGTTAAAAAGTGCGTTGAAGCCAGCGCCGATCACCGCCATGACGACAGTACCAGCCGCAATTGTTGCCAGCAGGAAGAGAAATTTTTGGCGCACATATTGGCGTTGGGTAAACGGTAAGGTGAAAAGGAACCGTAGTCCGTGGTTTTGCTGATCAAAAGTTACGGTACTGAGCATCAAAAAGGCGATCGTTAGCGCAAAGATCAGCATGCCGATCGCAACGCCGATTTGGCGAAAGGCTAAAATACAAAGTGTCGATAAAACAAACGTTAGCATAAAGGCCAACCGTTGCTGCTTTAAAACGATCAGATCTTTTAACCATAAGCCGTTCATTGGACGTCATCTTCTTTCGTTAATAGCAGTAATAATTCATCTAGGGAGCCTTTTTCAATGGCCAATTGCGGGTAGTTTTCTTGATAATACTGGCGTTGGTTAGTTAAACCGGCATAGCCGTAAGCCGTTTTTCTAGTGGCGATCAGCTGCTTTTTATCCAGCGTTGCAAAGGCGTCCGCGGTGACCTTGATGATGCCATAATCGTTTAACAAAACATCGGTATCTTCTTGCAGGACGATTTTGCCGGCATCGATCATGATGATCACATCGGCCAGCTGCTCCAAATCGCTGGAAATGTGCGAACTGATCAGAATGCTGCGGGATTCATCGGCAGCGAGATAATCTTGCAGTAAGCCAATGATTTCTTGGCGGACGACAACATCCAAGCCGGAAGTCGGCTCATCCAGCACTAAAAACTGGGCCTGATGACTTAAGGCCACCAGCAGCTTTACTTTGGCTTTCATCCCCGTCGAAAAATCGCGTAACGGCTTGTTTAGCGGCAGCTGTTGTTGTGCGGCTGTGTGCAAAAAAGCAGTGGCGTCAAAGGCGGTGGTGTAGGTGGCGGCTAAAATTTTGCTGAGCGCATTGATCGTTAGCGTTTCAGCAAAAAAACTGTCGGGAAAGGTGGCGCCAATTTTGGCTTTATCCGTGGCGGTCAACGTGTTAAGCGGGTGACCAAAAAGTTTTAGTTCACCGCTATCTGGCTGGATCAGCCCGAGAATCGTCTGAAAGGTGGTTGATTTGCCGGCACCATTGCGGCCGATCAACCCCACAATTTGACCATCGGGAACGTTGAAGGAAACATCAAGGTCAAAATCTGGATAGTGTTTTTGTAAACCATTAATTGTTAACATTAGTTTTCCTCCCAAAGCAGCTTGACGATCGCGGTAAAATCGTCAAGGCTGAGATCGTAGCGTTGCGCCTTTTGAATCAAAGCGCCTAGTTCGGCTTCGATCTCTTTTTCTTGCTCTTGTTTTTTAGTTTGTGGGTCGATCGTGGCGACAAAACTGCCTTTACCATGGACCGTGACGATCAGGCCGCTGGCTTCTAGTTGGTCATAGGCTTTTTTGACAGTCAGTGCACTGACGCTTAATTCCTTGGCCATGCCGCGAACCGAAGGCAGTTGCGCGCCAGCGATCACGGTTTGGTGAATGATCTGTTGTTCGATTTGGGTGTAGATCTGCTCATAGATCGGCACCATGGATGAGTGCTGGATGATAAGATGCAATCGCAAAACCTCCTTGCTGATAAACAGTATATAACAGTTAATAACAGTGTCAAGAGCAAAATAAAAAAACGTGCAATACGACTGTCTGTTTTAGTGTCGTGTTTCACGTTTGACTGTTAAAACTAATGCACTAATCGCAGCAACCGCAGCAATCCGTTTAGCAATACGCTAACGAGCACGAACATGATCAGCCAGCTGACGGTCATCAGGCCAACATGTTCGATCAGCGCGGTCGCCACATCGCTGCGACCTAAAATGGCGATCAACCCGCTAATAACTAGTAACAGCAATAATGTCGGTAAGACGCCAGTAGCCGCGTTTTTGAAGTCAGCCGGGCTTAAATCAAAGCCGCCTAAGGTGATATTGGTTATTAATACTAACCAAAGTAGCAGTAAGGGTAATGAGCTAAGCGCGAAGCTACCCAGCAACCATTGCAGTGCGGCGCCGCTGGGAGCGGTGACGAAAGCTTCTAAACGTCGGTAAGTCACTGGTAATAACAGATAGGTGCTAAGGTACATGGCGGCGGTGCAGCCAAAAATGGGCGCGATGCCGATGAATAAATTACCAAGCGTCGGCCACAGCTTTTTAGTTGCGGCGTGTTTGACGTAACCAAGCGCCTGTTCAGTCGAATCAGCGTTGAGGTGCCACGGTAGCACCAGTAATTTGTAGTCGATAATTTTATGGCGAAAAAGTAACGCCGTTAATAGGTGGCTGGTTTCGTGTAAAATAATGCCGAGGCCTCCGCAATAAACTTGGGCTTGCAGGCCAAATTGGTTGACCAGCAGTTGTTTGGAGTTGCGATTGAGGTAAGTGAGCACCAATACGAATAAAAAAGGCAGTAAAAATAGATAGCCGATCAGCGGCAAAAAGGTCGCTGTGAATGCCGTCATAAACTGTGTGAACATTAATTCGATCCTTTCTAAATAGGCTTAGTTTAGCATTTTTAGGTTTAAGGCAGACGTCAAGCCGCTTTTTGTAGTTTATTTTTAAACTTTAGTTATACATTCAGATAAGGTAACTAACTGGGGCAAGAGAACCGACTATTTTTGCCAAATCTAAAATAAACCCGCGCAATTGGGTTTTGGTCCAACTGTGCGGGTTATTCGTTAAGCAAGTCAATCGTTTGGAATTGGTGGATCTGGTAAATATTCTTGTAGGAAGGCGACTACGTGGCGGCGATAACGCAATGGATCCAACCAAAAGCTTTCAACATGGGTGGCACCTTTGACTAGCCAGAGTTCGCGGGGACCTTGGGTAGCCTTGTAATTACGGAAGGCCATTTCACTGGGCACAAAGCTATCATGATCACCGTGAATGAAGAAAATTGGCAAGTAATTTTTCTGTAATTGCGTAGTTGATTGCACTGTATTGAGGTAATAACCTAAGTGGCGCTTGTTGATCAAGCTAACTAGTGGCACAAACGGATATTTTGGCAAATGAAATTGCTTTTTCAATAAGTAGGCTAGTTCGGCCTCGATACTGGAGTAACCACTATCGGCGATCAAGACTTTGACCTGCGGTGGTAATTTTTCGCCACTCATCATTTCCACAGTCGCACCGCCCATGCTGGCGCCAAACAGTACGATCTCTGCGGTGACACCAACTTTATCAATGATCATTTGTAACCAATCTAAATAATCGACCCGGTCTAACCAACCGAAGTTGATATATTCGCCGGCGCTACTGCCGTGGCTACGATTGTCTGGCAGCAGCACGTTATAGCCGAGTTCGTGGAACATTTTAGCGTAATTAGCCATGGTGGCGCCATCACCTTTGTAGCCGTGAGAAATGATCACAACCCGTTTACTGGCCGCAACGGGAATAAAATGGGCGACTAAATGATTGGCTGAATCGGTGGGATGCAATTGCCAAGTAGCCTTGGGGATCTGCTTATACCAATCTAAGTAACGATAATAATCATCAGCGTATTTCTGTTTATCGGCCGATGTTTCGGGGATGTAATCGACCCGTTTAAAGGCATAATCGAACAAGCGCAAACTAGCGCCAAAAACGCCGGAAGCTACTACCAGCGGCGTCGCTAATTCGGCTGCTCGCCGTTTATTTATTTTCATTAGCGCAACCTCTTTTTTTAAATAATTATCCTTATTATACGCAGTTTTCATGGAAATACCTATTGTTTTGAACTTAATTAGCATTGGCATTAGGCCATAGCCATTGTTTGACTAATGTTCGTTGGCTGATCAATACGGGTATCAGCAACAATAAAGCTAATAGGCCACAGGCAGGAAAGCCCCAAGCGCCGGCAAAGATATCCATGACCCCACCGACGTACAGGCTACCGATCGGTGTGGTCCCCTGATTCAGTAGAACATAGACACTCATGACGCGCCCGCGTAATTGATCGGGAATTGCGAATTGGAAGGACGCGTTAGATTGATTTAAGAAGATCATATTACAGAAGCCGTTGATCATCATCAGTGCCATGGCCCAAGTAAACGAATGAACAAAAAGCATTAGCGCTTGCACCGTTGCAGTTCCCAGACCAGCCATTAAATAAATATTGCGTTGAAGACCAAAACGCGACAGGTAACTCATCAAAAAAGCAGCGATCAGCGAACCGATCCCTGTGGCAGCCAATAAATTGGCGTAGGTCTGTGCACCAGAGTGGAGCACTGTTTTAGCAAAAATAGGGATAATCACATTATTGTTAAAGTTTAATGTACAGACCACCAACATTAATTCTGCGCTAAGGCGAATATTGGCATGTGACCAAACATAGGCTAAGCCAGATTTAATGTCTGACCACAGCCGCTGGTGTGACGGCGTAGCGAGGACAACTTTTTGCTTGATCAAAAATAATCCAGCTAACACCGCCATGTAACTGATCGCATCGACTAGAAAACAAAAACTAACGCTGAACTTAACCATTAATAAACCAGCCAACGAAGGGCCAGCGATCTTAGCTAAGTTAAACACGGTTGAATTTAACGAAATACCATTCATTAAATCTTTCGGACCAACTAATTCGACCACAAAGGATTGCCGGGTCGGGCGGTCAAAACTTTGAAGCAGACCGTAACCGATGGCGATCAATAGAATTTGCCAATACTGAACCACTTTCAGGTATACGATCAAAGTCATAATACTACCTAAAATTAAAAACCCAGTTTGGGTCAGTAAGAGGATCTTTCGTTTAGGATAACGATCGATCAACGTGCCGGCCACTAAGGTCAGTAATAAAATGGGTATGAATTGACACGCTGATAAAATACCGACTAACAAGGCCGATTTTGTCATTTGATAAACCAACCAAGTTTGGGCCGTGCGCTGTACCCAGGTACCCATTACTGAAATACACTGACCAAACCAAAAGTAACGGAAATTCTTGACCCGTAAGGAAGAAAACATACTATGTAAAACAGTCACAATAGCAGCCCAGCTTTTTTTAAATTTGCATCTAATTATTAAACTTGTGGTGGCGGATGTCAAACCATTGGCACTGGCCGAAAAAGATAGCCTGGAGCAACAGGCTATTTCCCCAAAAACAGGTTTTCAGTTATACTAGAAAGTGTCGCAAAAGCTAAACGGTGTTTTAAGCCTGTTTATGCTGTTGGCAATAAATTGCAATAACACACCCTAATTTGATGAAGGAGCGACAATTAAATGACGAAAACACGAGCCGAGCTTAAGGCTGAGGCTAAGAATTTATTGCGGGGCCATTGGGGCACCGCAATTGTATTAAATTTGCTGCCTAATCTTTTAATGATTATTTTGTGGTCGGTGATCGTATTTACTGGAATGATCCGTGACAACGTGAGTACCTTAGCCTGGCTGTTTCAAATGCTCAGCCAAGTTGTGATCACGTTGGCCACGGTTGGGGTATCATTAACTTACATCCGCTGGCTGCGAGATCCGCAACGTAAGATCGATCCAGTACGCGCGCCTTTTTTCACTTTTGATAATGGTTGGTTTATCCCCTTGTTAGTATTGGCCATTGGGATTTACGTTTTCACAACCTTATGGTCAATGCTGTTTCTGATTCCTGGGATCATCAAGTCATTTTCTTACAGCCAGACTTACTTGATTTATCAAGATGATCGCCTGGCCGGACGGGAACAAGCAAGTATCTTAACCGCGATTACGCGCAGTCGCGCCTTGATGTATGGGCATAAAATGGATTATTTCATTTTAATGCTTAGTTTTCTAGGTTGGGATCTTTTAGGGGTTGTAACTTTAGGCATTGGCTTTCTCTGGATCGCACCTTATCAATCGGCTACGTACGCGGCCTTTTACAACGATCTTGTTCACGCACAACAAGCAACAACTGATAATGAGCAACCAACTGCATGATCTGATATATTAGTTAAGTCGCTGCCAAATAGGCACGGCTTTTTTTTGACTAAAAGTGGCTGCGATCAAGTGATGATCTCAGCCGCTAATTGCTTTAATGGGTTTGTTTTGCAATGACGTGCGTCCTTTCTTTGCCATAGATCAGTGGTGAATTCTTAGTTTGATGATTGATCCAAAGGACGCTGGCTTGGCCTAATAGAATTGGGGTCAGCATTGCGGCAACCAAGATTTCGACGACTTTTAACATACGCAACAGCTCCTTTCATAGCGTAATAAATGCGGGTAGTTTTCCAGCACACCGGCTGCGCCTTCCTGCAATCAGTTAAACCGTAGCGGCGGGGACCATCCAGTCAAATGACAGCAACTGGTGGAAATGACGGCCCACTGGGATCCATAATCCCGCCGTCAATATATTTTTAAGTGAGGCCCAGAATAATGGATCTTCACGTTGTTTTTCAGAAGTTTTGATCGTTAAAACTTCACCACTTTCTGCTTTAGCTACGATCTGCGGATAGGCCACGCTGACTAGTTGGGCGGTGATGATATTTTTCATTTTCTGGTCATAATCAAGAATCATATTTAGTCATCCCTTGCTTTAGTTGATAAATACAGTTTACTGGTGCTGGCTTAAAGCAAACCTAAAAAAGTGTGATCAAAGTGTAGCGATTTGCTTAGGAAAAGGTTAAAGGATTAAACAAAGGTAAAGAACAACCGGAAAATCGGTTGAAAGCCAGTTTTGGCGTAGGTGCTTCCACGCCAAAAAAACAAGCGACCAGGGCAAAAAGTCCTGGTCGCTTGTTTTGGATTGATCAGCTAGTTATTTAGGCGTGTAATTTAAGCACATCAGCAATAATGCTGCGCATTTGTTCAGGCGTTGTTTCCCGTTTATGCAGGACTGGGGCGCCGATCAAATCACTGACGGCGCTGGGCAAAGGTAGGTTAATGAAGTTAGCTAAACGTTCATCAGCTAAAACGCCATCAGTTGCCTCACGTTCACCGGCTAAAGCCGCTAAAACGGTATTCGGGAATTTAAACGGACTAGCAGTCGCCACCGTAACCGTCAAAGTTTTGTCACCAGTGGCTTCCCGGTATTGGCGCGCAACGGCTGATGCCACTGCAGTATGGGGGTCGATCGTATATTGATTTTCCCGGAAAATACGGTTGATTTCTTTGGTCGTTGCTGCTTCATCCGCGTAACCGGCGTAGAAGCCACTTAATTCCGCTCGCATCGTTTCATTGATGGCATAGGAGCCGGTGGTGGTCAATGTTTCCATGAGCCGTTTTGTTTGTTCACTGTTGTGGCCAGTCAGCCGGAACAATAGCCGCTCTAAATTACTGGAAACTAGAATATCCATTGATGGCGAAGAAGTGACGAAAAATTCACGATTGCGATTATAAATACCGGTGCGGAAGAAATCGGTGAGCACATTATTTCGGTTAGAAGCACAGATCAACTTATTGACCGGTAAGCCTAGTAACTTAGCGTAGTAGGCAGCCAGAATATTACCGAAGTTACCAGTAGGTACGCTGATATTGATTTTATCACCCAGCTGGATTGCTTTTTGATTTAATAACTGCGCGTAAGTATAAATGTAATAAGCAATTTGAGGCACTAACCGGCCGATATTGATTGAATTAGCTGATGAAAACTGATAATGATTGCGCGCTAATTCTTGCCGAAAAGCTGTGTCGTTGAAAATCGCTTTAACGTGGCTTTGGGCTTGGTCAAAGTTACCGGTTAAGGCAACTACGGCAGTGTTAGCGCCAGTTTGAGTCACCATTTGCTGCTTTTGGATCGGGCTGACACCATCACGCGGATAAAATACGATAATTTTCGTGTGCGGTACATCCGCAAAACCAGCCATTGCCGCTTTGCCAGTATCACCAGAAGTTGCCGTTAAAATGACGATGTCCTTAGCGACCTGATTTTTCTTAGCCGCTGTGGTCATTAAGTGTGGTAATAGCGAAAGCGCCATATCTTTAAACGCGATCGTCGGGCCATGGAATAATTCTAAAAAGTAGCCATCTTGTGATTGGCGTAAAGGCGCGATCGCCGGCGTATCGAATTTCTTATCGTAAGCTTGATCAATACAAGCGCGTAATTCTGTTTCAGTGAAGTCGCTGAAAAAAGGCTGCATGACCTGGTAAGCCACTTCTTGATAAGAAAAAGTGCTTAGCTTAGCAAAATCTAAATTGATCGTTGGCATTTCCACAGGAACATACAAACCACCATCGGGAGTTAAACCTTGCAAAATAGCTTGCGAAGCTGTGACTGCCTTAGCAGCCGCATCCCGAGTACTACGGTAAAGTGTTTCCATAATCAAATAATTCTCCTTCAAAGTTAGAATTAAGCTTCGCTAGCGAAGTTTTATTAGCAATTATTAAGTATCTATTCTGATCATTGCGGTATTTTTAAACCGTAAGTCCAGTATGACTAACGGTTGCATTACTTTACTTACAGTCAGAAAATTGACTACCCAAATGATACCATATTGCCGGCTGGTTTTTGCAGCCCTTGCAGTAACTTTTACTAAAATGTTAGGCGGCCTGCTGCGTATTTTGCTGGCTAGTGGGAACACCACTTGATTGGTGCCTTATGAGGATAGGATTAGTTATAAGTTATAAATGAAAAATAAATGAAAATTAATGTTGACAAAGAAAAATTAAATTGATAGGATAAGGACATCAAATCAAGCAAATGAATCGTGAAAGGGAGCTGATCGTTATGACGAAACAAATTAATAATCAATCGAACACCTCCTTATTCTTTGCCCTCCTCCTCTAAACAGGACTCTACACAATCTGTGTTGAGTCCTATTCGCTTTAGGGAAGTAGGGCTCAATGCAAGGCAATTAGCTTAGCACCCTATTTCTTAACCGAGATAGGGTGCTAATTTTTTTGCTGTGAGTGTGATGCAAGGCGGTCAGCTTGCAGAGCACGTTGATATAGACAAAACTTAAATGAGGAGCGTGTTCAAAATGAAAAAAATTCAATTCTTCGACACAACGTTACGTGATGGTGAACAAACGATCGGGGTCAATTTCAGCATTGAACAGAAAGTTCAGATTGCTAAACAATTAGAAAAATGGGGCGTTGATGTTATCGAAGCCGGCTTTCCCATTGCTTCACCCGAAGACTTTGCTGCTTGTAAAGCTGTTTCTGAAGCCGTGACCCACACTATGATCACTGGCTTAGCCCGCTGCAAAAATGCGGATATCGACTCTTGTGTTCAGGCCACGCAGAACGCGCAACATAAGCAGATCCACGTCTTTATTGCCACTAGCCCGATCCATCGCGAAGATAAATTACACATGACCAAAGCCGAAGTGATTCAAAGCATTCATGATCACGTTACTTACGCTAAACGTTTCTTCGATATCGTTCAATTTTCGCCAGAAGATGCCACCCGAACGGAATTAGATTTTCTGGCTGAATCAGTTCAAACTGCGATCGACGCCGGAGCGACAGTGATCAATATTCCGGATACCGTTGGTTATACTAATCCGGCTGAATTCGCACATTTGTTCCAATACTTACAGCAACATATCGCTAACTTTGCTGAGATCACGTTCTCCTCTCATTGCCATAATGATCTAGGGATGGCCACCGCCAATACATTAGCCGCCATCGAAAATGGTGCCACCCGTGTTGAAGGGACGATCAATGGGATCGGTGAACACGCCGGTAATGTTGCGTTGGAACAAATTGCCGCTAACTTCTATGTCCGCCATGATTACTATCAATGTGAAGATAACATTAAATTGGAATATACCAAGGAAACCAGTGAAATGGTCAGCCGTTTCTCCGAAATGACGGTTGCCAATAACCAACCAGTTACTGGGGTCAATTGTTTCGCAATCGAATCAGGGATCCATCAAGATGGCTTCTTGAAGAACCCACAAACTTACGAAATTTTAACGCCGGAAACCGTGGGCATGCCCGCAACGGCCTTACCATTAGGTAAGTTATCTGGTAGCCACGCAGTTATGGAAAAATTGAACCACATTGGTTACCGCGTCGATCGCGGTGACATGCGGCGGATCTTCCCGATGTTCAAAGACATCGCTGACCACACCAAATTAGTTTCCGACGCAGAATTACGCACTATGATGCAAGAATACAAGAAGGACGTGATCTCGGCATGAGCGCAACAATAGCCGTATTACCTGGTGATTATATTGGCCCAGAAATTATGCAAGCAGGTTTAGCGGTGCTGGCCGCCGCTGCCGCAACAACGGATTTCACTTATTCGCTAAAAACTTATCCCTTCGGTGGCGCTGCAATCGACGCAACTGGTGAACCATTGCCGGAAGCGACATTAAAGGGTGCGCAAGCTGCTGATGCGATTTTACTGGCCGCAATTGGTGGGCCTAAGTGGGATGCTGCCCCGCAACGGCCTGAGGCAGGTTTGTTGGCGATCCGTAAAGCATTAGGCTTGTTTGCAAATATTCGGCCGACCCAGGTGCTACCTGCGTTGGTACCGCGCTCACCATTAAAGGCAGAGTTGGTTAACGGTACTGATTTTGTGATCGTTCGGGAACTGATCGGTGGTATTTATTTCGGCCAACCACGGGAATTAGCGGCGGATCACGCCATTGATACGATGGTCTATCAGGCTAGTGAGATCCAGCGAATCCTTCAGGCTGGGTTTGAACTAGCCCAGACGCGGCGGCACCACGTAACGGTTGTCGATAAGGCCAATGTGTTGGCGACCAGTAAACTTTGGCGGCGGATCACTGAGAAAGTGGCCGCTGCTTATCCGGATGTGACCGTCGACTTTGAATATGTGGATGCTGCTTCAATGAAGATCATTCAACAGCCGACGCACTTTGATGTGATCATTACCGAAAATTTATTTGGGGATATTCTCAGCGATGAGGCCGCGACGATCACGGGTTCACTGGGAACGATTCCGTCAGAAAGTCGGGGGATCAGCGGGCCTAGTCTATATGAACCGATTCATGGTTCGGCGCCGGATATTGCTGGCACTGGTCAGGCCGATCCATTGTCAATGATCAACTCGATCACGTTGATGCTGCGCAATAGTTTTCAAGCGACAGCGACGGCCGCCAAAATTGATCAGGCGCTTGCGGCAACGTTAGCCGCAGGGATCATGACCCCTGATCTAGGGGGCAGTGCAACCACCGATTCAATGACGCAAGCCATTATTGAACGGATCAAAGCAGCAGATTAAAACGAAAGAAGCGATGAACGAATGGCACAAACAATGTTTGATAAAATTTGGAATAAACATGTGATCACAGGTGAACCGGGACAACCACAATTAATTTACGTTGATCTACACCTTGTGCACGAAGTGACATCGCCTCAAGCATTTGAAGGCCTACGAGAAAATAAGCGGCAAGTTCGCCGCCCTGAGCGGACTTTTGCGACGATGGATCATAATGTTCCCACTGAAGATATTTTCAACGTTAAAGACGTGATCTCACGGCGGCAAATGGATACTTTGAAGAAAAATTGTACTGAATTCGGGGTCCGTTTAGCGGCATTAGGTGATCGCCAACAAGGGATCATTCACGCGATCAGCCCCCAATTAGGCTTGACACAGCCCGGCCAAGTCGTTGTTTGTGGGGATTCGCATACCTCAACGCATGGTGCATTTGGTGCGATTGCTTTTGGGATCGGGACCTCCGAAGTGGAACATGTCTTTGCGACCCAGACCATCTGGCAAGCCAAACCTAAAACCATGGGGATCCATGTGTCAGGTAAGCTACCAAAAGGGGTTTACGCTAAGGATTTGATCATGGCCTTGATCGCCCAAAATGGGGTCGATTTTGGTACGGGTTACGCCATTGAATTTTACGGTGATACGATTGAACGCATGTCCATGGAAGAGCGCATGACGATCTGTAACATGGTGATCGAAGGTGGCGCTAAATCAGGGATCATTAAACCAGATCAAACGACTTTTAACTATGTAGCAGGCCGTGAATACGCACCGCAAGATATGGCAGCAGCCAGTGACTATTGGTCACAATTCTATACAGATGACGAAAGTGCTTTTGATCAACAGTACGATTTTGATGCCACTAAGTTAGCGCCTTATGTTTCGTGGGGGACTAATCCAGGGATGGCCGTGCCGATCGATCAGCCTTTTCCGGAACCTAAAGATATCAATATGCAGAAAGCTTATGATTATGAGGGCCTAAAGCCGCAAGGGCAGGCTAAGGACATTGATCTAGGTTTTGTATTCATTGGTTCTTGTACTAATGGTCGCTTATCGGATCTGGAAATTGCGGCTAATATTATGCGTGGTCGTAAAATCGACCCAAACATTACGGCGTTGGTGGTGCCCGCCTCACGAGCAATTCGTGATGAGGCCGAACGGCGTGGCTATGCTAAAATTTTCCAAGATGCAGGCTGTGAATGGCGTGAACCTGGCTGCTCCGCTTGTTTAGGCATGAACCCTGATCAAGTGCCAGCTGGTGTGCACTGTGCTTCCACCTCTAACCGTAATTTTGAAGGCCGCCAAGGGGCCGGCTCAATGACCCATTTGGCCAGTCCAGCCATGGTCGCCGCGGCTGCAATCCACGGCCACTTTATTGATATTCGCAGTGAAACGATTTAGCGTGTAAAAATGGTGTTTAAATTGTGTGTAGCGAATCATTTGACTGACACAAGCACACAACAAGCGCTCTTTTTTACGCCGTTTTAGCTAACTCAATGCTGAGAAAATTAAGGCCATAGAAGTTGTTATTTATTAAATGAAAGGCGGCAATTAAAATGGAACCAATCACAATTCATACAGGTAAAAGTGTTGCTTTGATGCGCAACGATATTGATACTGATCAAATTATTCCTAAACAATTTTTGAAAAATATTTTAAAAACTGGCTACGGGATCCATGCCTTTTTTGACTGGCGCTATTTAAAGGGAAGTGGCCGGCCTAATCCCGACTTTATTTTAAACAAACCAAGTTCCCAAGGCGCAACGATCCTTGTGACCGGTAATAACTTTGGCTGTGGTTCTTCCCGAGAACACGCGGCGTGGGCGATCAAAGACTGGGGCTTTAAGGTGATCATTGCTGGTGGGTACAGCGATATCTTCTACATGAACTGTACTAAAAATGGGCTATTGCCGATCGTATTACCGCAAGCAGCTAGAGATATTTTAGCGCAGGCTACGCCAGAAGAAACGATCACTGTCGATCTAGAGCACCAAAAAGTGAAGTATAATGGCCGCGAATTTGCTTTTGACATCAATCCAACTTGGAAAGATAAATTTATCAACGGGATCGATGATATTGATCTGACCATGAGCCATGAACAAGAAATCGAAGCCTTTGAAGCCCGCATCCCTAGTTTTGGTTAAAGGCTGATGTTAGTCCGGCCGATTTAATTGAATGAATTGTTTCAATAGCGGGTTTTGATTCGTCGGCTTATAGAAAGCAATGATCGCGTAAGTTTGTTGGCTAGCAGGTGCACTGATCGGTCTAAATGTGATCTCCCGGTTGTGTTCTAAGTTGGCCAGTATATTAGCGTGTAGCAGTCCTTGGGGATAAAAGGCCAGGGCCTGATTCAAGGCGACCAGGAGTTGCATTTGCTCAAAACTGGGAACGCGTTGAATGTGTTCGTAATTTTGAATACCTGGATTATTGGCTAAAAAGCTCTCCAATAAAAAGGTGGAGCCTTCAGGGCTGTAGTACAGAATCGGCTGGCGTTGTAGATCGTTTTGTGTGATCACCGTTTGTTTGGCCAGTGGATTAAGCGGGCTAAGGCCTAAAACCATTTGATTTTGATACAGATTAAAACTGGCTAATCCGGAAGTTAGGGCCAATGGGTCGATCCCAAAATTGATGGAAAAAGCGAGATCCAAATTATCATTAATAATGCTTTCAGTTAAATGCTCATTACTCAATTCTTGCAACACGAATTGACTAGTGGGTATTTTTTGTTGCAGTTTTTTTAATGAGCGCTGCACCAACGCTGCTTCAAAAATGGAAAAATAACCGACCCGGAGCACGGTGGTTTGTTGATCAACAGTTTGCAGTTGTTGCAGCGCACTTTGATAACTTTGTAGTAGGTCCTGCGCGGTGCCGATAAAATATTGGCCCGCTGCAGTTAAAGTGATTCGGTTCGTTTTGCGTGTAAAGAGTTGAATGCCGACTTCTTGTTCTAGACTGGTGATTTTTTTAGAAACTGCCCGTTGCGAGCGATATTGGGCCTGGGCTGCCTTTTCAAAGCTACCTAATTGTGCAACTAATAGAAAAGTCTTTAATTTGTCTGAATCGATGTTAATTCCTCCCCAACTATAAGTTCGGCTGGCGAACTTATTAAACCGTTTTGCTCATGAAATCACCAGGAGGGTCAAAATATGCAATTACAAAAAGATAAATACGATATTGTGGTCGTTGGAACGGGTGCCGCTGGTTTGGCGGCAGCAGTTGAAGCGGCGCAAAATCAGGCCAGTGTTTTATTGATTGAAAAAGGCCGCCATACCGGCGGTAGCAGCAATTATACCGAAGGCCTATTTGCCGTTGATAGTTATTTGCAAAAAGCCGCGGGTATCAAAGTTTCTGGAACGGCCGTTTTAAAGGAAGAAGTTAGTTATTCAAAATATCGCGCTGATTCCCGTATTTGGCGTCAATATATTGATGCCAGTGCGGATACCGTCGCTTGGCTTCACGATCTAGGTGTTGAATATGAAGGCGTTCAGGCAATGGGTGCTGGCGAAGCAACTTGGCATATTTATAAAGGTATGGGCCAACAAGTGATCAACCAGGTCATGTTGCCTAAAGCGCAAGCATTAGGAGTTGAGGTTTTGACCTCAACGGCCGCTGTGGGCTTGAAAACTGATAGTACCGGTGCGATCAGTGGCATCCAATTACGCGATGAAGCGACGCAGGCGACGCAAACCGTTGCCACCAAAGCAGTCGTTCTCGGTACAGGCGGCTATCTCAATAATCCGCAAATGATGGCTGAACTCACCCATTATGATACTAAACGGTTGATTCCGGTTAGTTCAGGTAAAGGTACCGGTGATGGTCTCCAAATGGCGTGGCAAATTGGGGCACAACAATATGGTACCGGAATGGCCATGTTATTCGGCGGCTATTTACGTGATCCTAGTCAACCGCCATTTGCTTATATGGCCTCACAAATGAATGCTGCGGCAACTTGTCAGCCTTTGCTATGGGTCAATGAAGCGGGCCAACGTTTTGTTGATGAATCAGTTGTTTATAATTTTTCATACGCAGGGAATGCACTGTATACGCAAAGTAAGGTATTCAGTGTGCTTGATCAAGGGGTGATCGACCGCATGGCGACCCAAGGTAACTTTATGGGCCTTGGTGTGTACGTCAAACGCGGCCAGGTTATGGATAAGTTACAGGATGAGTTAGACCAAGCGGTGCAGGAACAAAAACCGTTTATTTTCAAAGCTGATTCCATTGCGCAATTGGCAGAAAAAATGGGGGTACCGGCTGAACAATTAACGACTACTGTGACAACTTATAATCAAGCCGCCGCTACTGGCACTGATCAATTATTTGGTAAGCCAAGTAAATACATGGTGCCGTTGCAAAAAGGGCCTTATTACGGCTTTGCTTTAGCTAACGGGGCTTTCTGCACCATGGGCGGGTTGAAAGTGACGCCAAATAATGAAGTTTTAGACAAAAACGAGCAACCGATTGCTGGCCTATATGCCGCTGGAAATGATGCTTCTGGGCTGGCCGGTGATACTTACGGTCCTAATATGCCGGGGACCTGTGTCGGTTATGCTTTTTATTCCGGCCGGAATAGTGGTCAGCACGCCGTTGCCTATATTAAATAATCAGCTTGAACTTAACGCATAAGGAGCGAACAAATTGAAAGTAATTGGAATTGTCGGTAATAATGCAGATCTTTCGTATAATCGGCTTTTGTTAAAACAAATGGCCGAACGTTACCCTAATTTAGAAATAGAAGTCGCAGAAATCAAAGCGATACCGTTGTTTTGCGAAGCGGCCACTGAGCAGTTACCGGCGGTTGTGACGGCGTTGGCAGCAAAAATTGCGGCGGCCGATGGGGTGATCATTGCCACTCCAGAATATGATCATACCATTCCCGCTTGTTTAAAGAGCACGATCGAATGGTTATCTTGTACAGTCCATCCCTTCACGGATAAACCGGTGATGATCGTCGGGGCTTCACTAGGACCCCAGGGAACTTCACGTGCGCAAGGTCATTTACGTGAGATCTTGAACTCACCTGGTTTAGGCGCTCATGTTTTACCCGGCAATGAATTCCTGTTAAACTTCGCTAAACAAAAGTTTGCCTCAGGCGCTATTGTTGAACAAGCCACGCTAGATTTCATGGATAGTTGTGTTGCGCATTTTGTTAACTTCATACAGGTGCACACGCAAGTACAAACAGCCATCGTTTAATGCCGGTTTTTAGAAGACCGGCGCGCGTTGCGCACAAAACATAAATAAAGCCTTCTTACTCGATCGAGTAAGAAGGCTTTATTTTGGGTGCTATTGATTTGCCTTGAGCAACGCATCGGTGACTAGTTTTAACTGAGCACGGGTTGCGAATGGATCGTAGTAATACATTTTGTTGAAGGGCAATTCAATAACGTGTTTATTTTTAACGGCCGTCAATGATTTCCAGATCGGATTTTTCTGCATGGCCACTAAGGCTGGATCCTGATGACCCTTAGCACTGGAGGAGGTGACAAACATGTAATCGGCCTGATATTTTGGTAAGGATTCCACGGAGATCTCTTTGAAGCCGGCACCAGAATCAACTTTTTGTAAAGGCTTGGATAGTTTGAAGCCTAGTGCTAGCATCGCCTGGGCACCACGGCTAAAGCCAGAACCATAAGCGTATAATTTGCTACTTTGCATTTCGTAGACCCCAAAGGAACTATTGCGATTGATCTTAGCCGCCTTTAACCGGTTGACCTGCTTTTTAGTGGCGGCGCGGAACGATTGCTTGAACGCTTGGGCTTGTTTTGGGCGCTTTAATAATTTAGCAAAGTAATTCATTGAAGCGGTAAATTGCTGTGTTTTTTGATACGGAATTTCCACGGTTGGCGCGATTTTTTCCATTTTCTTAGTGTCGCTGTCATTACTAGTAATGATCAGATCGGGTTTCAGCTTTAAAACAGCTTCGGCACTCATCGGCGTCCCAACGTCGGTGATTTTTTTAACTTTGCTTTGATTTAAAAATGGATTGGCCAGTTCTAGCTGGGTGGAACCGACAACATGCACATTTAACGCCATCACTTGACCTAAGTACAGGCCAGCGACGACACGCTTTGGATGATCAGGAACTTGGACAGTACCGTTAGCGGCCTTAAAGGCGTGGGTGGCAGCAGCCGCAACCGGACGTGGTGTAAATATAACGAGCAAGGCGACTGCGATCAATAAGCTACTGCAGATCCGCCGTAATTTTTTTGACATCATGAAACCCCCCAGAATTAAATTATTGTGCGATCAGTTTGGTGTAGTAATAAATAAATGAAGTAAGGCATGGTAATAACAGCCACGACTAAGCCTACCGGTAATTGGTTAGGGGCGAAAATGTTCTCCGCCAAAACCGCTGCAAAAAGAACGATGTTAACGCCGAGTAGTGCTGTCAGTGGTAAATAATAACGACCGTGATTGCCGACTAAGCGGCGGGCAATATGTGGGGCCATCAAGCCAACAAAGCTGATCGCACCGCCGCCGGCTACGGCCAAACCGGCGAGTAATACAGCCATGAGCAACAATAACTGGCGTTTGCCGGCAACACCTAAACCCAGCCCGCTAGCTGCTTGCTGACCCAGTGAAAGTAGATCACTAGCCCATAGTCCGCGGATGGTCAGCGGTAGTAAGAGAAGTAAGCCTAGGCTGAGTACCGCAATGTACGACCAATCTTGATTCCAAAAATCACCGCTGATCCAGATGATCAACTTATCAAAATCGAATTGGTTGAGCTGTAGTTCGATCAATAGAATAATGCCATTTAATAGGGTGCCGCTGGCGATCCCCAGCAATAAGAGCTGTAATGGTTGCTGTAAACGGCGTTGAATGAAGACGATGCTGGCACCAAGCAGACTGCCAAGTACCGCAAATAGTGGTAGTCCGTAGGTTTGCGGCAGCGGGATATTTAAGTAACCTAGCGCTAGAAAAACGACTGCCCCCAGGCTAGCTCCGGCATTGATGCCCATAATACTGGTATCGGCCAATGGATTTTCGGTGACCAATTGTAAGATCGCACCGCTTAAACTTAAGCAAACACCACAAATGACGCTTAAAGCGATTTGGGGTAAGCGAAATTGTAGCAAAACTAGTTTAGCCTGGGCACTGCCTTGGCCGCGTAGAACTTGGCCAATTTCTGGTCCCGTCAGGTGAATACTGCCATGGGTCAATTGAAAAATGATCAGGCCAACAAATAAGAGGTCGAACAAGGTACAACAAATACGAAAGCGCTGTTTCTGCTTCATGTTGTCAACGCCCCCTGTTTACGCCAAAGAAAGACGAATAAGAATAAACCGCCGAGAATCGCACTTAACGCTCCTAATGGTAGTTCAAATGGTGGCCGTACTGATTTAGCCAAGGCGTCACCAAAACTGAGGAAGGCGCCTCCGGCTAACAAAACTTGGCCCACAGTATTTTTGAAGCGATGGCCGCTGAGCAGGGCGATACACTGTGGGATTCCCAAGCCAACAAAAGCAATATTACCGGCTACGGCCACACAACCACCAGCGGCTAAAACGATCAATAATGCGGCTAGGATCCGCGTTCCATTACGCTGACTACCCAGACTTTGGGCCAGCTGATCGTTTAGGGTCAGCAAAGTCAAGGCCTCCCGAAGGTAAAAAATACCCACCAGTAAGATCAATAAAAGCGCCGTCAAAAGCCAAACTGAACTATAAGTAATGCCGGAGAAGCCACCGACTAATAAAGTTCGGTATTGGGCAGTCGTTTCCGTCAAAAGACTGACTGCGTACGCAACGCTGACCAAAAAACCAGAAAAAATACTGCCGCCTAAAATTAGGCGTAGCGGCTGCATACCATTGCGGGTCAGCGATAGGCCGAGTACAACGCAAAAAGCGAGTACCGCACCGATCAGTGCTAAGCCGAAGCGAGCGCCGATTGTAAACGGAATGCCCAGCACCGTACCAACGATCAAGGCTAGGTTAGCCCCGCTGTTGACACCTAGAATTGCCGGATCAGCAATCGGATTTCGGGAAATCGTTTGTAACAATTGGCCGGCAACAGCTAGCTCAGCGCCAACTAAGCCACTGGCTAGTGCGCGTGGTAGCCGCACAAACAGAATTGTTTTTGTCTGCAGGTCCGTCTGGGGATGAATAAGTTGTTGTGGACTAAACCAAGTCGGACCACTACACAAATTTACGAGCAAGCCGGCCACTAATAAAATGATCAAAATAAGGTAGCGGCGTCGGTTTTGTTGTGCCCCCATTACTAGACCTCCATTGCTGTGGCTGCAGTAGCCAAAGTATCGTAACTGGTGATCATCGGACAGTTTAGCCGGGGTTCTAAGGCCACTGTCGCGTCGATCTGGAAAACCTTTGCCAACATTCGCGCCGTGAAAATTTGATCAGGCCGCCCTTGATACATGACCTGCCCAGCCTTTAAACAAACTAGGAAATCACAAAAGCGGGCGGCTTGATTTAAATCATGCAGCACGATGATGATCGTTTTGTGTTGGGTTTGATTTAAGGTTTGTAGCAGCTTTAGAATTTCTAGCTGGTGGGTCAGATCAAGGTAAGTGGTGGGCTCGTCTAATAAAAGAATATCGCTGTTTTGTGCCAACGTCATTGCGATAAAGGCACGTTGGCGTTGACCGCCAGAAAGGTTAGCTAAACTACGTGTGGCTAGCCCTTCAAGATTAGCGGCAGTTAAGGCTTGATCAATGGCGGCTTCGTCAGCAGCTTGTAAACCATGTAGCGGTTTTTGGTAGGCAAAGCGACCGTACGCCACTAGATCACGTACTAGTGTATCTGCCGGTGCTTGCGGATTTTGCGGTAAACTAGCAATATTTTGTGCCCGGATTTTAGGTCGAAACCGATTTAATGGCTGCTGATTAAGCATGACCGTGCCGGCGGCTGGTTGCCGGAAGCCAGAAAGCACGTTGAGTAAGGTTGATTTACCACTACCATTTGGGCCGATCAAGCCGATGATCTGTTGGTCCGGAAATTTTATATTTAAATGCTCAATGATCATGTGGTGGGGATAACCGATGCATAGATCATGGCCTTCAAGTTGCGTCATACTGATCACTCCTAACTAGCAAGTGGTGCGTTAGATTTTGCGTTAAATTTATGGCGAGGCACTAAATAGTTTATGTTATAAACATAAACTAGCGGTTTAATTTAACGGAAAATGCCGTAAATAGGTCGGTGCAGTAAATATTTAGCTATTGTACCGAAAATTAGTTTAAGATTAAGAATAAATTAAAATAAGCTTGCTTAAAATCCTATTTTAGCAGAAGAAATCGCGACTGACTAGGCTAAATGAAAAATGTTCTCAATTAGAATGAAACGCGCTTCGTTCTCATCTTGGGTTAAAGGCCTTTTCAGCTTGCCTAGTATTTGCTATGCTAATTGCAAATGGATCATTGAAGGAGTCGAGCAAACATGGCAGAAAAGAAAACACTTGCTGATTATGAAGTGGATATTCCTAAGGTAAGTGCCTTACTTACGGCAACACCGACAACTAAGAAGTTCTTCGATGAACTAACGCCAGGTTATCAGCGTGAATGGGCGCGTTACATATTTGGGGCTAAGGCTGAAGCAACTAAACAGCGGCATATTGCGGATATGCAGATGATTCTAGCAGCTGGCTTTAAATCTAAGCGCGGTTATGGGCAACGGGCAAAATAAAAATGGACTGGCATTTGCCAGTCCATTTTTATAAGGCCAATAATTGTGCACGTAATTTGGGATCGCTGGCGTAAAGATAAAGACCGTAGCGACCACGTTGTAATAAAACATTGATCGAATTAAGAATGATCTGTTGCTTTACCTGTTGCGCTTGCTGTTCACTTAGATCAGCGCGCCGTTTAAAGGCTTCATGATCTTGATATTTATCGGGTATTAGCTTAAGGCGCCGCGTAGCAGGGTCATAACCGACTGCAGGACCTAGGATGATGCCAACATAATTCAGATCGAAGCCTTGGATCGTATAGATCGAGCCGACCTCATCTAAGGTTGCCGGTCGTTCTGCCCAGGTCACGTTTGGGTCCATATTTTTATCCCACGGCAAGCGGAAACCTGGTGCGGTCACATAATAAGTCTGACCATCTAATTTATAGGGAAAATCGGCTGTGGCAACTAACCGTGCCAGTCCGTATTCGTGATCACGTTGGCGTAGTTGTTGATAAAGTTGGCTGGCATCAGCGAAAATGCGCAGGTCAAAAGTCGGATCAAGCGGGCGTGGTAATAACTTACCCTGTGTGCCCAGTGCAGTTAACCAGTGTTGCGTTGCTGGTTGGGCGTGCACCCGAAATTGTTGGGTCAATTGAAAAGTTTCGTGGGGGCGGTCAGCGAGAAAGGCTGCTAACTTAGTATTATTCCAGTAGCTTTTCATTTTTAAAACTTGGTGCTCATCAAAAACTAGAATAACGATTCGGCTATGTTTGCAGATTTCAGTCAATTGATTTTCTTGGGTAAACCGATTGTAACGGTCACTTTTGGTCAACAGCAGATGGGCTTCATCTACCAGCACAATATCGGCCATTCGTTTTTGTTTAGTCAGCTGGTTAATGAACGGTGTTGGCTTCATAAAATCCTTTTTGTGCAGACTAGCTTGGGTAGCGGCGATCTGTTTATACGTTTTTAGCATTTCCGGGTGATTGACTAGTAGGTAATTATGGGTTCGATAAAAAGGGCTACTGGCATTCTGGCTGGCCTGTTGCAGAGTATTGATCAATGCGCTAAGCACAACGCTTTTTCCGGTACCAGCCGCCCCTTTGATAACGAATAAACCTGTTTGCCGGGTGGCTAAATGTTCTGCGCTAAAGTCAAGCAGCTGCTGCATTAACGTGGCCTGCTGGGCTGATAGTTCAGTTTGTGGAGCCAACTTAGCTGTGGCAGTATTAGTTAACAAACTTTTCGACCTACTCTCTATTCTGAAATTCAGTACCAGTAATTGGTTAGGGCTACGTTGAATTTACCAACCAGATCAACAAACGCCAACATTTTCAAATTAGGGAATGTAGCGATTGATCGCTTTTTGTAAGTTATGGATCTCCAATAAAGTGATTTCTGGAAAAATTTTGAACACAAAAGAAGCAAAGGTATCATGGTGATACTTGTAATTCATTTTCCCCACTGAATAGCTACTAGCTGCGTGCTGGCGGCGGATCTCAAGATCATAACTTGCTTCAGGATGGAGAACGATATAGGTGGTAGCGTCAATCTGAATAGCTGCAATATTGGTGTCAGTCATTGGCATAACGGTTCAACTTCTTTCCAAAAGATAGTTCTATCATACAAACATATGTTCTTGATTGTCAAGCTGTTTTGGCTAAGAAGTCTATTAATTTAGCGGCCGTTGCTTTACATATTGGGGCAAGTAATGGTAATCATGTCTTGCTGAAACAAAACGGCCGTTATATAAAAACACGCACTGAAATAGGTCAGTGCGTGAGGTGAGCTTATAAATATTTAGCGTCAAATTCAGGGTCTTGTGAGGTTAAAATCTTAGGGCCTGCTTTGGTGATCGCCAAAGTATGTTCATATTGTGCGGCCATTGAGCCATCTTCAGTCGCATAATATTCCCAAGTATCATGTGGGACGACCCGGGTCGTTAAATGCCAGGTGCCGCGTGTGATCATCGGTTCGATGGTAATGGTCATACCTTCGCGTAGCCGTAACCCTTTGCCGGCCTCACCATAATGGGGAACATTGGGTGCTTCGTGAATGGTCGGTTGGATACCATGACCGATCAATTCACGAACATCGCCGTAGTTATTTTCAACTTCGGTATATTGTTGGATCGCATAACCAATATCACCGATCCGGTTACCGATAACTGCTTGGTCAATACCCAAGTATAACGCCTTTTTAGTGACTGCCATTAACTGCTGGTTTTCTGGAGAAATTTCACCAACGGCGTAGGTCCAGCAAGAATCACTTTCGTAACCGTCTAAATTAACGCACATATCGACCTTAACGATATCGCCGTTTTTAAGGTCCAAGCCACGCCGCGGAATGCCGTGGGCAACTTCATCATTGATGCTGATACAAGTCGCGTATTTATAGCCGTCAAAACCAATTTCTGAGGCGGTTGCGCCGTGAGCCTCAATGAATTCGCGGGCGAATTTTTCGATGGCCCAAGTTGAAATGCCCGGCTTGATCAAGTCGCGCAAACCTAGATGCACGCCGGCCAAAACTGCGCCTGACTTACGCATACCCTCAATTTCACGTGCTGATTTTAAAGTAATCAAAATAGTAGCCTCCATAGTAGTAATCTCTACTATTGTAAACTTTTTTTGTTAAAATAACAGCACTTGGATATATAATGAAAACAAGCGCTTGCGCCGGTTACCGCCAGTCGCTGCATTCAATTCAAAGTGAGGAAGGTTTGCTTATGTTTAAGTTTGAAGTTGCGCCAGAAGTGTTCCGTGAATTACCTGATGTTTTGTTTGGTGTGGTCTACGCACAAAAACTGGATAATAAAACTGCTCAACCTAAGATCGAACAACGTTTGGCGGCCAATATTGCGGCGGCAGAGCAACAATTTCATGACAATACTGAAGTTCGGGCTAATACTAATATTGCCTTGTATCGCGCGGCATTTCGTACACTGGCGATCAATCCGAATAAATATAAGGCGTCGATCGAGGCGTTGCTTAGTCGCGTGGCTAAACAAAAAGGGTTGCCGCGGATCAATCCACTAGTCGATTTAGGTAACGCTATCTCGCTGCAATATCAAATTCCCATTGGTGCCCATGATGCGGCAACCTTGCTTGCGAATACTGAAAGTGTCCGCTTTACTACCGCCGGTGATGCCTTTGTTCCCTTTGGTGAAACCACTGCAGAAACGCCAGATGAACATGAATTAGTTTATGTTTCCGGTCACGAAGTGCGGACACGTCGCTGGATCTGGCGCCAAAGCCAGCAAGGCGAAATGACGCCAGACACCCAGGCGGTCTTTTTCCCATTGGACGGTTTTACACAAAATAAAGCTCAGGTCTTAGCCGCCCGGGATGATCTAGCGCAGACCCTGCAGGCGATTTATGGCGTTACGGTGACTTGCGGCTTGGTGGACGTCACGCAGCCGACCTTTATAGTTGAGTAAATAATTGGTAATTTAGGCGTCATTTATTTAAAATGAGGATTAGCGGGAGGTCAGCGTTTAAGCGAATCACGCCTGACCTGCTGCAGGGTTTAAAATAAGCTTAGTACTCAGAAGCTAGGCGCTTTTCCCAACACACGCTAATTGAATGACCTGTTACGGCTGCTATAAGGAGGTTACGATTTATGAAACTAATTGAAACACCCATTAAAGTAAATACAAGTTTACGTAAAATGATTCCTAATACGATCGCCTACCTGTACGGCAATAAGGCGATCCGTTATTTCCGCAAATATTCGCTAGGTAATACCAGCGTACATTATGTTGATGACTTTGAACATTTAGACGTGATTTTAACCAACAGTAACCGGCGAATTCGGGAAGATGAAATAAAATTTGTTTGCGAACGGCTGTTACCAGGGCAACCGATCAATGAAACAAAGCGTTTCAGTAAAGAGCAAATTGAAGCGGCCCGGCACCATAAAATTCGTTCGATGAAAGACATTGTGATCATCGAAGCACCGAATCCAGCAGAATAAATTAAACAGCGCCTACCGCATTAAGCTGCGGTGGGCGCTGTTTTTCTGCGGTAGCAGGTGTTGAACCGCTAAGCAACACAGCGCTAAAAGGTAACAAGTCCCAGTAGCAAGGCAACTAATTAGGTTGCATTTAAATTGTTGGTGCGGCGAGGAACTTAACGGGGGTTTTTCTCTGTTTAGGGCATTGATCTTTGTTCTCATAATAGTTACCGCTTAGTTTTTTCAAGCGCGCTTAAAACGGTGATTAATTTTAAAAATAATTGCCGCCTGACACTAAATGCCGTATTGTGACACAAGGCGCGTGTAGAATTTGAATCAGCACTTGGCGGTTAACTAGCAGCAACCACCAAGAAATTCATTATGATGGGAACGATTCAAATGAACGCACAAGACTTTCGCAATCAAAACCTATTAAACTACGCCGACTATCAACGAATATGTCAGAAATATTCCCAAGTTGCCAGCTTTGCCTACTGGGTCGATAATTTTGTGGCAACCAAGTATGCGGCACCTGATCTGTTAGTCAATAATGAGACCGAATTTGATGAACGGTTAAAGGGCAATCTGCAAAAAGGGGTCGCCATGATCGGTCTTAATTTTGGTGCACGGAAAAAGGATAAACTTTATACTGAGGTCATGCATTCGGCGCAGTTACCAGTTGCACAACGCCTGGCTTTACGGCGGGAAATTAATAATTTATCGAATCAATACGCCAAAAAAGGGGCTTACCGTTCCATGTATCCCGCTCTAGATACTTATCAAGCAGCGCCTTCCGTTTTCAAAGGGGCTTACATGACGGACCTGTTTAAATTTGCGTTGGACGAGAAGCAGGCCTGGATCGGGGCTGGGATCGCCACACCTGAAGGTCGCGATTTGCAGCAAGTTCTTGATGGCCAGCCGGAATTAATCGCCGAAAACATTCAAGGTTTAAAGTATGAGCTGCAAACAGTTGTCGGCATGCCTGAACGCTGTATTTTGGTGTTAATGGGCGGACAAGTTCAGGGTTATGCAGCGCAGATCAAGCAGGCCTTTCCCCAAGCCTTGGTCCTGAATTTCGGCCACTATTCGGCTTATCAATTTAGCCATGAGCAATGGTTAGCAAAGGGTGAAAAGCTAAATGCTACTGCGTTGGCAGGCATTGCCAATTGGTGAGCGCCGTGTTTTTAAGCGTGCGGATTTAAAATAAAAGGTTGTACCACTGATCACTGGGATCGGCGGCACAACCTTTTTTTGCAATAATTACTGGTTTAATATCCAAATGAACAGCACGAAAACGAAGAATAGCGCGTACATCAGCGGGTGCACTTCTTTGCCCCGTTTGGCAGCGATCATGGTGATCGGGTAAACGATGAAGCCTAAAGCGATTCCGTCAGAAATACTATAAGTTAATGGCATTCCGAGAACGATCAAGAAGGCGGGAATGGCGACTTCCAATTTGTCCCACTGAATTTCGCGTAAAGACTGCGCCATTAAAACGCCAACGATGATCAAGGCTGGCGCGGTGACCTGTGTGGTGACCACCGCTAATAACGGTGAGAAGAACAGGCCAACGATAAACAGTAAGCCGGTGGTAACGGCAGTTAGGCCAGAGCGGCCGCCGACTGCGATTCCGGCCGAAGATTCCACGTAAGCGGAAGTTGGTGAAGTTCCTAATAAGGAGCCGACTAACATTGATGACGAATCCGCTAATAAGGCGCGCCCGACCCGGGGCATTTTGTTATTGACCATGAAGCCAGCCTGTTCAGCCAAACCGACTAAGGTACCGGCGGTGTCGAAAAAAGTGACCAGCAGGAAGGTCAGCACGACCACCAACAATTGCAAGGAATTGATATCCCCAACATGAAAAGCCCCAACTAAAAAAGTCGGTTTCAGGCTCGGTGCGCTGGAAATGATGGCACTAGGCGCGTCGATCAAACCAGTGAGCAACCCTAAAATAGCGGTGGCCACCATTCCGATAAAAATAGCGCCAGGTACTTTCCGAACCATTAAAATAGCGGTGACGAGCAACCCAAAAATCGTTAACCAAGTGGTGCCAACGCCAAATGAACCGAGACCAACCACCGTTGATTTATTAGCGACGATCAGGCCACCATCGTGCAAACCGAGAAAAGCGATGAATAAACCGATCCCCGCCGCAATGGCCAGTTTTAAATTCCGGGGGATCGCGTTGATGATCGCCTCACGCAATTTTAAGATAGTGATCAGCATAAATATCAGCGAAGCGACGAAAACGCCAGCTAAAGCTGTTTCCCATTTAATTTTCATGCCAATAACAACTGAATAAGTAAAGAAAGCGTTGACGCCTAGTCCTGGTGCAATCGCAATTGGATATTTAGCCAAAATACCCATAAGGATACAACCCAATGCACTGGCTAAAGCTGTCGCTGTGAAGACAGCACCTTTATCCATGCCGGCAGCCCCTAAAACACTAGGATTGACGAATAAAATATAGGCCATTGAAATAAAAGTTGTAAAACCAGCCAAAACTTCCCGGCGGACAGTGGTGTGTAAGTTAGATAAATCGAAGTAGCGCACCAAATTTTCTTTCACGATGAATACCCCTTAACTGTAAATGTTTAAAGCCCTTTTTAAAATATCGTTCGTGTTTAACTTGAATACAGCACCTATATTACTATGAATAAGGGATATTTACAATATAAAACTGAACATTTCGGTTTAAATGCTTGATCTTAATTAGTTGCTGCCCCACTTTTTCAGCTGGGTGTTGGCCAAATTATTCAGCAAAACATGATTTTTAAACGCGATTCAACGGTGTTTTTGGTATACTGAGGCTGAGCTGGTGCTTATGAGTAGAATTTTTCTAAACACGCGCTAAGGGTGGTGACGAATGTGGCAAAACAGTTTACGGTGATTGTACCGTTGTATAATGTGGCGGCTTATTTGGCGCGTTGCCTTGCTAGTTTGCAGGCGCAAACATATACTGACTTCAACGTGTGGTTGATCGACGACGGTTCAACTGATAACTCGGCGGCATTGGCCAAAACGTGGGTACAAAAAGATCAGCGCTTTCATCTTTACCAACAACCGGCTAATCGCGGTGTTTCGGCGGCGCGGAATGTTGGTTTGCGGCAGGCACAAGGGGACTATGTCTGTTTTGTTGACGGCGACGATTGGTGTGAGCCGACTTATTTAGCCAGTTTTGCCGAACAAATGGCGCGGCCGCAAGCAGATATGGCCCTGTGCGGTTACTATACTGATTGGCCTAGCCTGAAGGTATTGTTGGGCAGTACGACCCAGAAAGTGTTGACGCAACCGGCTATGTTGGCGGCCGTTTTGAAACCTAGTGGCGATGTTCGGGGGTTCTTGTGGAATAAATGTTACCGTTTGGCCGTGATCCGGCGGTTTCGGCTTCAATTCGACGAGAAAATAACGTTGCTAGAAGATCAATTGTTCAACGTGGCGTACGTCCTGCAGACGCAGTGTTTTTACTACGCGGCTACACCGCAATATCATTATTTAACGCGTAAAGATAGTGCGATCCATAAATGGTCACCACAAAAACTGACTGCAGAACTGCAGGCTCTCAATCAGATCCAGCAACTGCTCAATCAGCATCCAGAACTACAGTTTAGCGAGTTACTGGCGCAACGCCGCCAACAGGCCCGCCAGAATTTGACCACACATTTACACCAGGTCGCTAGAAAATAAGATAGGAATGGTTTGTTATGGTAGAAAAATTAGATTACACGCAACAAAATACATGGTCGTTTACTAGCGGGCAACAACAGTCACCGATCGCCTTAAGTGTAGCCTCCAGCCAAGTGGTCGAGGCACCAGATTTGTTTGAATGGCAAGTTCCTTATTATGGCGAAATGCTTAGCGATCAGGGCAATAACATGCAGTTGACCGGTAAGGGGTTTGCTAAATTGGATCGGCGACATTATCGGTTTGTCCAATTACATTTTCACGCGCCGGCCGAGCACACGATCGAAGGCCAGCAACCAGTAATGGAGTGGCATTTTGTGCATGAAAATGCTTTAGGTCAAAAGGCCGTTGTCGCTGTTACCGCCATCATTGGGCAGGCTAATCCGCAGCTGGATCAATTATTAGCTGCTTTTGTCCCTAACACTGCACTGCCAGTACCAGAAGATGTTTTGCTGACCACATTATTACCTACTAAAGGGTTGATCTATCGTTATATCGGCTCGCTGACAACACCGCCACTAAGTGAAGGGGTCGAGTGGTTTGTCGCAGCGGAACCGTTAACCGTTTCGGCCCAACAATTAGCGCAATACCGCGAACTATTCCCACAGGATAATAATCGGGCACTGCAAGCGTTGAATCAGCGCGCGATCATGGGTTATGACTTAAACGGCAAGTAAGTTCTTATTTAAGTTTAAATAGAACGCAATCACCAAATAACGCCAGCAAAAGTAGATTTTTACTACTTCTGCTGGCGTTATTTTAGTTAGACTAAAGATGGGACTAAACAAGCTTTAACCCATCATTTCTTGGTCGTTCGGGCAATTTCTGCAGCACGGTAGCGGGCCATTTTTTTACTGAAAAGTTCGCCGTTACTAGGCGGGGTATAGGTGACGGCATTAGCACCAGCCGCAATGACCGCCGCGATGTCGGCAGTGGTTTTGCCACCGGTGGCAATGATCGGCAGATCGGGGAATTGTTGCCGGACTTGGGTCACGATCTGTGCGGTTTGTTGACCGCCAGAAATGTTAACAATATCCACACCAGCAGCTAACCGTGGTTGCAACTCAGTTTGTTCCGTAACAACGGTGAGAATAATGGGAATATCCACCACTTCATTGATCGCGCTGATCGTTTCGATCGGTGTGGGGGCATTGACGACCACCCCTAGGCTACCTAAACTTTCGGCAAAGAGGCTAATATTGACCGATCGTTGGCCATGAGTTAGGCCACCACCAACGCCTGCAAATACGGGAATATCGGCGACCATACTGATTCCTTGCATAATAGCAGGATGGGGTGTAAACGGATAAACTGCGATCACCGCATCGGCATTGGTATTTTTAATGATCGCCATATCGGTAGAAAAAATAATTGAGCGGATTCGTTTACCAAAAATAATAATGCCACTGGCTGTTCTGATGATCGCCGGCATTTTAACAAGGTCTTGCCGTAGTTCAGTCATGATTTCTGGCGCCTGGGGTTTCATCAACAGTACCACCTTTCAAAAAAATTTTTAGTGCCTTATTTTAAAATATGCTCGGGATAGCAAACAACCAGCCAGCGCAGCTCAGTTATTTTGAGCGACGTTATTTTCTTGCAAAACCGCGTTGGTTGCGTTTTTGAAGGCGGCTTGCTTGGCGCTATTTTCCGGTTCATCGTGTAATTGTGCCTCGGCGATCGCCCAAGCGACTATCGCAGCAGTTACTCTGAGCTCATCGGCTAATAGAGTAAAAGCATAATTAGCGGTTAACATTTTGGTTAGATCCCGGTAGCGCCGCCGATTAGAGATTTCGCGAAACTTGTTGCCGTCCTTCCGGCTAGTTGCTTCGAAAATCAATAGTGGTGATTCCCGAGCAGCGCTGATAAGTTGATTTTGCAGTTGTTTCATTTTTGGTGACATAGTTGGCCTCATTCTAAATAATTTGTGCGCAAAGTAGCGATATCTGCCGTTGTAAGGCCAAGTTGATCGATCAGGTAACGTTCGATCCCACCTAGCGCTTGGAGCGTTGCAAAAACAGCATCAAAATTTGCGTCCTCAACGGATAGGGTTTGGTTCATCCGATTACTTAGATCTTCACTTTCATTTTGCGCGACCACTTGTTGGAGACTTTGGCGATCACCGGCACCAAAGATCTGGTTAGTCAGCAAATAATCACGTTTGATCGTTTCTGGGGTTACGCCCAGCGCGCTAAGCACTAGCATCGCTCCGACACCTGTTCGATCCTTGCCGGCGGCACAATGGAATACGACGCTTTCTTGTTTGCCAGTAGCGGCCAGCATCGCTTGAAAAATAGCCCGCCAAGCCTGTTGTGGGTGCGGATCAGCAACCATTTGCTGATAGACTTGGGAAAACATGGCCCAGTGTTGATCTTTCAGCTGAATGTTTAACCCACTTAACGCGTCCCGCTTAGTGAATGGGTAGACTGGTGCCGGGATCAGTTTAGTTGCCGCTGGTAAACGATCAGGAAAAGAAGTCATTTCGTGCTCAGAACGTAGATCGACATCGTAACGCAAGCCGTAGTTACCTAAGGCGGCAATATCACTAGGTGTTAATTCATCGAGGCCACCCGCTCGCAAAATTTTTTGCCATTTTACTTGGCGACCATCAGTTGTTGGGTAGCCACCAAGCTCACGAAAGTTAATGCCACCTTCCAGGTCAAGTACACGCTGCGGTTCCATAGCAATCGTTCCCTTCTTATCACAATTATTGGTGGATAATGATGTTAATTATACCACCGCGGGTAGTTCGTAAAGTGCTAAAATGATGCAAAAAAACGCCCAGCCAGTAGCCGTGCGTCTTTCGTTTATAATCGTCCCGAATAGATCATGAAACTGATGTAGCAAACATCGGCGTTAGGTAATTTATAACCGGTATTGATATTACTGCCGTCGTCTTCATGTAAAACCACGAATTCGCCAGTACCGTAGTCTTGTTGATTAAGGTAGTTGACCAATTTTTCGTCGCATTCGGCCAAGGTTTTACCGGTAACGATCCGTTTGTTCCAGCCGCGATGGATCGCGTTATTTGTGTTTGTATTCATCAAAATCATCCCCTATACGTGTCTAATTTAAGTATGAGCTTTGGCCGATACGCGGTCAAGTTTTTCTCTGCTACCGCCACAGGTTAAAGCAATTGAAAAACGCTGACCAAGCATCGCCTTAGATCCCAGCTTAAAATGTAGCCCAAGAATTTAGAGATCGTTGTCGGCCGCAGGTGTGTGAAGCTAAAGCCACCAGCTAATCATTGGTTTAGTTGCATGGCTCAGTCAATTGTTTAGGCAAGGCGAATTAATTGCGCTTACTTTTAGTCATCGTTATAATCTGAGTATCAGAACATTATTTTATTTTGAAAGGGAGTTTTAAACATGGCGTTTTTCCCGGCTTATGATGATACAGAAATTATTGATTATTTACGTGAACAGACCCCGAATGCTGACGTTATTTTTGAACCAAGCGAACTAGCAAAGCATCAATCCGGTAAATATGGTATGGGAACGGGTGCCGGACAACTGTTAGCTTATATTGAAGTTGCCGATGTGGCAGATATTCAAGGTGTTTTACGCACAGCACGTAAATTCCACTTACCTGTGATTCCGCAGGCTGCCGCAACTAGCACTGTGGCTGGTTCTGACGGTATTGACCACGGCTTAATGCTTTCCACGCGCCGGATGAATAAAATTATTGATGTTAGCCGGGCTGATCAGGTAGCAGTGGTTCAACCTGGCGTGATCAATCAGGACTTAGATAATATGGCCCGTAAAGTTGGTATGTTCTACGCACCTGATCCAGGTTCTAAACCGTTGTCTGCTATTGGCGGGAATGTGGCTACAAATGCTGGCGGAATGAGTACTGTTAAGTATGGTGCCACCCGTGATAATGTGCTAGGGGTTAAAGTGGTGCTGGCTGATGGCCGTGAACTGTCCTTAGGGCACCGGACGTTGAAACAGGCTTTCGGTTATAATTTAACCCAATTATTCGTTGGTTCTGAAGGGACTTTAGGGATCATTACCGAAATAACCGTCAAATTAATGCCAATTCCGCTGGGGCAGCCGGTTACCGGAATGGCGTTTTTCCCAGATATGAAAACTTTAGCTGCGGCAGTCACTGAGATCCGCGCTTCTGGTGTTTATCCAGCAATGTTAGAAGCCTTAGATAGTGCAACAGTTGCAGCTTTGGATCGTTATGAGGGAACGCATTATGCCCAAGGTAGCAGTGCCTTACTGATCTTAAGATTAGATGTTGGTGGCGATGTGGCACTTAACCGGGTCAAAGAAATTTTGGCTCATTTTGCGGCGCAGCATTTAAGTGTGACCAGTGATCCCGATGAACAAGCTGCAATTTTGAAATTACGGCAAGATATGTTACCAGCAGTCTTTGCTAACGGTAATCACGTTATGGAAGATATGGCGGTGCCATTATCTAAATTAGCGGCTATGATGGATTATATTGCTAAGCTTGCCCAAGAATTAGATGTGGAGATCTATACTGCTGGCCATGCTGGTGATGGGAACGTTCACCCAACCTTGATCTGGCCTAAGGAACAAACAGAAGTCCCCCAGAAAGTCACCCAAGCCCTACAATTAATGTTCCGTGAAGCCTTACGTCTAGGCGGAACGATCTCTGGTGAACATGCAGTCGGTTTATTAAAGAATCAATGGAACAATGAAGAGTTAGGTGAGGGTGTTGATCAATTACAACATCAGATCAAGGCCTTGCTCGATCCCTTTAACTTATTGAATCCGGGACGCAAAATTAATTGATCACAAGGTAGTTTAAGCGGCAGTCACCAATTATTGGTGGCTGTTTTTTAGTGGAATGTGAAATTATCTGTTAACTCAGATTGAATTATGGTATGGTTATTCAGGTGGTTTTCATGCAAGAAGGTAAACAGCGCTATATCTGGCTTGTTAAGCTTTTGAATTTATACATAAAATAACCGGCGAAGTGGACAGTCGCAATCACGACTGCTTTTTTGTTGCCTAAGAGCCTGAAACAGCCACCAAAAATGACACGGTCAACTTTTAAGTGTAATTAAGCGATACCGTCAAAATTCAGGAGGAAAAGTTTTGGTTCATCATTTATTAGCAGAGTTCATGGGCACGGCGCTGATGATCATCTTTGGTGTTGGCGTTCATTGTAGTGAGGTTTTGAAAGGCACTAAATATCGCGGTTCTGGCCATATTTTTGCGATCACAACTTGGGGTTTCGGGATCACGATCGCCTTGTTTATTTTTGGCGACGTGTGCATCAATCCGGCTATGGTATTAGCGCAATGCTTGCTGGGCAACCTTAGCTGGGCATTATTTATTCCGTATTCAGTTGCCGAAGTACTAGGTGGGATCGTTGGTGCTGTGATCGTTTGGATCATGTACGCTGATCACTTCAAAGCTTCAGAAAATGAAATTTCACCGATCACCATTCGTAATTTATTTTCGACGGCACCTGCTGTACGCAATTTGCCCCGTAACTTTTTCGTCGAATTCTTTGACACCTTCTTATTTATCTCCGGTATTTTAGCTATTTCAGAAATTAAAACGCCAGGGATCGTGCCGATCGGTGTCGGTTTGCTAGTTTGGGCCATTGGGATGGGCTTAGGTGGACCAACTGGTTTCGCTATGAATTTGGCCCGGGACATGGGGCCGCGGATTGCCCACGCTATTTTGCCGATTAAAAACAAGGCTAATAGTGACTGGCAATATGGGATCATTGTGCCTGGAATCGCACCCTTTGTTGGGGCTGCCTGTGCAGCTTTGTTTATGCACGCCTTTTTCGGGATCAGCTAATTTGATTCATTTAACCGGTTGTGTAGGTGTAAAATAAGATTACCGATAATGTTTGGAAGAAGGAGCCGTAACATAACTTGCTTATGTTACAGTTTCTTTTTTTGTATCATGCTGGATTCAAATTAGGGAGGAATAAGCGATGGAGATTCGTTGGGCGACTAAGGCTGACTTGCCACAGTTAGCACGAATTTATTTACTTGTGCGGCAAACCACCTTTACTTGGGTGCCGACACCGCAATTGGCAGATCTACGGCGAGAAACACAGGGAGAACGATTATTGGTGGCCACGATCGACCAACAAATTTGTGGTTTCGCGGCTTTCTATCGACCGGCTAATTTTGTTCATCTATTGATCGTTGCTCCTGTTTGGCAGAGCCATGGTGTCGGCCGGGCCCTCTTACAACAGTTGCAGCGCAAATATCAGCAACCACTACAATTAAAATGTGTTCAAGGTAATACGGCGGCACTGGCCTTCTACGCTCATTTAGGGTTTAAAATCGTTAAAATTAACACCGCTTCCCAGCCGCCAAACGTTACTTTACAGGCGACCCATATGCTTTAGAGCGGATCTTAAAGTTAACGCCGCATTTTTGGCAAGCACGACTTGCATTTGGCAGTGATTTTCGGTACAGTTAATAGGTGTGTGAAACATTCGTGTTTCACGAAAACTGATGTCAAGCGAAAGGACGGCAGCCATGACTCCGACTACTTTTCAAGCGGCTTTAGCTGAACAGGGAATCACCTTATCTGATCAGCAAATGGCCCAATTTCACCGTTATTTTGAAGTGCTGGTCACCGTTAATCAGCAGATGAATTTAACCAATATTACGGCGGAACCGGAAGTTTATTTAAAACATTTTTACGATTCATTGACGCCTAGTTTTTATTTACCGGCGTTACGGACGACAGCATTAAGTATTTGTGATATTGGTGCTGGTGCCGGATTCCCATCAATTCCTTTAAAAATTGCTTTTCCGCAATTGCAAGTGACCATTGTGGATTCTTTGAATAAGCGGATCAACTTCCTCAATCAATTGGCAGGAGAATTAAATTTAGCTAATGTGGCCTTTTACCATGATCGGGCCGAGACTTTTGGCAGTAAACGAGGCGAACACCGGGAGCAGTATGATCTAGTGACGGCACGTGCGGTAGCGCGGTTAAACGTGCTCAGTGAGCTTTGCCTACCACTAGTTAAGAAAGGCGGCCATTTTGTGGCTTTGAAAGGACAATTACCTGATGGCGAGCTAGCAGAAGCGGACTATGCGATCAGCAAGTTAGGCGGCAAATTAAGCACGACCACTGCGTTTAATTTGCCGGAAACCGGTGATCAGCGCCACTTGATCGTGATCGCTAAAAAACGGCAGACGCCTAAAAGTTATCCGCGTCGTGCCGGTATCCCTAATCGTGAGCCCCTGGTGGCCGCAGATTAATTGGGGTTCTTTCAGCTTTTGTTTGGGTTGAATTTATCGAAATGGATTAGCTAAGCACCATTGCAAAACAGATGTTGGTAACTTCTATAGTGAAAGGAACTGAATTTATGGCACAAGTGATCGCCATCGCAAATCAAAAAGGCGGCGTTGGTAAAACAACCACTGCGATCAATCTCGGTGCCTGTCTGGCCGAGTTAGGCGCACGGGTTTTGTTGGTGGATGCCGATGCGCAGGGAAACGCCACAAGTGGCGTTGGCATTGAAAAAAGTCATATTGCCCATGATATTTATAATGTATTGATCGATGAATATCCGTTAGTACAAGCTATTCAGCAAACGCAACATCAAAATTTGGCTATCGTTCCGGCAACGCTGCAATTGGCGGGTGCTGAAATCGAGCTCACTAATTTGATGGCCCGTGAGTCGCGCTTAAAGTTAAGCTTAGCGCCTGCACGGAAGCTATATGATTATATTCTGATCGACTGTCCACCGGCGCTAGGTAATTTGACTATCAATGCCTTTACGGCTAGTGATAGTATTTTGATCCCAGTTCAAAGTGAATATTATGCCTTAGAGGGCTTAAGTCAATTATTGCATACAATCAAGTTGGTTCAGAAGCACTTTAACCCTGAGCTACGGATCGAAGGGGTCTTACTGACGATGTACGATGCGCGGACTAATTTAGGCGCGGAAGTAGTCGCCGAAGTACGTAAATTTTTCCCGCAACAAGTTTACCAAACGATCATCCCCCGCAACGTGCGCCTGTCCGAAGCGCCTAGTCACGGGCTACCGGTGATCGATTATGATAGCCGTTCTAAAGGCGCGGAAGTCTATGATTTATTGGCAAAGGAAGTGTTAGCTGCTCATGAGTAAGCAAAATAAAGGACTTGGGCGTGGAATGGACGCGCTATTCAGTGATTTTAATGAGTTCACCACGCCGCAAGCCAGTGAGCAAGTCACTGCGCTTGCCTTAAAGGAGATTCGGCCTAACCCCTACCAACCACGCCGGCAATTTGACGAAACGGCGCTGCAAGAGTTAGCCGCTTCGATCAAGGAAAATGGTGTTTTTCAACCTGTGATCGTGCGTCAAAGTATCAATGGCTACGAACTGATCGCTGGTGAACGGCGTTTTCGGGCGTCTAAATTGGCTGGTAAAACAGAAATTCCGGCGTTGATCCGAGAAGTTGATGAACCGATGATGATGGAGATCGCGGTGCTTGAAAATTTACAGCGCGAAGACTTGAATCCATTGGAAGAAGCCGCTGCCTATGATATGCTGATGAAGAAGCTACATTTGACGCAAGAGCAAGTGGCTGCTCGCTTAGGTAAGAGCCGGCCCTATATCGCTAATTATTTGCGTTTACTGACTTTACCGGCTAAGGTGAAACAATTAGTTGAAGCCGGCGCGCTGTCCATGGGGCAAGCGCGGACCTTGCTTGGTTTAAAGGATAAAAGTAAAATGGCGGCGGTGGCGCAAAAAACGATCAAGGAACAATTGACTGTGCGGGAACTCGAACGGTTAGTGAGTCAGTTAAACACCATCAAGCCAGCTAAGCCAGCGGCGCAGCCTCATAAATCGGCATACTTAAGGGCCAGCGAGACGCAGTTGCAACAGCATTTTGGCACTAAAGTTAATATTACTGCTCGTGGTGATAAAGGCCAAATTGAGATCAACTATTTATCGACTGAAGATTTGAACCGGATCTTGGATTTGCTGGGGATCAGTGCGGATTAGTTGGTTCAGAACATAAGGGGGAAGTACGATGTTTGATCTAAATGATATCGTTGAAATGAAAAAACCGCATGCTTGCGGCGCTAATCGGTGGCAAATTATTCGTGTGGGCGCAGATATTAAGATTCAATGTACCCAATGTCAACATATTGTCATGATGTCGCGGCGTGATTTTACCCGTAAAATGAAGAAAGTTTTGGAAAAAGCAACAGATAGCGAATAATATTTATAGTAGGCGTGATGGCGTTCACCACGCTAATTCTAGAAAGCGAGTGACAATAAAAATGGCATTAACTGCAGGAATTGTCGGCTTACCGAATGTCGGCAAATCAACATTATTTAACGCAATCACGAAGGCCGGTGCGGAAATGGCGAACTATCCTTTCGCCACTATTGATCCTAACGTTGGGATGGTGGAGGTGCCGGATGCACGTTTGGCGCGGATCGACGAAATTATTCCAGCTAAAAAAATCGTACCAACGACCTTTGAATTCACTGATATTGCCGGTATCGTTAAGGGTGCTAGCAAGGGTGAAGGTCTAGGCAATAAGTTTCTCGAAAACATTCGCCGCGTTGACGCTATTGTACACGTGGTACGGGCTTTCGATGACGATAATATTACCCATGTGACTGGTAAGGTTGCCCCACTAGATGATATTGAGACCATCAATCTTGAATTAGGCTTGGCCGATCTAGAAAGCGTTAATAAACGTTTGGCAAAGGTAGAGCGCGAAGCTAAATCACGGGATAAGGATGCGTTGGCAGAATTAGCAGTTTTACAAAAGATTCAACCGGTGCTAGAAAATGGTGGTTCTGTTCGTTCGATCGAGTTTGATGAAGATGAACAGCCGATTGTTAAGGGCTTGTTCCTCTTGACGGCTAAACCAATTTTATACGTCGCTAATATTGCTGAGGACGACATGGCGGAACCTGAAAAATCAGTTTATGTTCAGCAGATCACCGAATATGCTGCTAAAGAAGGCGCTGAAACGATTGCTGTTTGTGCAGAAACAGAAGAAGAAATTGCCGAATTGGATGATGCGGATAAAGCCGATTTTCTTGAAGCTGAAGGCGTTGAAGAGCCAGGCCTGAATCGTTTGATCCGCGCTTCGTATCATCTGTTAGGATTAGGGACTTTCTTTACCGCTGGTGGTAAAGAAACAAAAGCATGGACGTTTAAGCGTGGCATCAAGGCACCACAGGCGGCTGGTATTATCCACTCTGATTTTGAACGGGGCTTTATTCGCGCCGAAACGGTTTCATTTGCGGACTTAGATCAGTATGGTAGCATGCAAAAGGTCAAGGAAGCTGGCCGGTTGCGCTCAGAAGGTAAAGAATATGTCATCCAAGATGGCGATATCGTTGAATTTAGATTCAACGTTTAATGGAGGGTAAGTATGAGTGAGGATAAGCAGGGGCGCAATTCTGGTGTGCAGCAACACAAGCCGACTAGTAGAGTGCCTGAAGAATTGACTAAAAGAAACCAAGATTATTTATTCCATTTAAAAAAAGCATTAGCCGAAACTAAGTTAACGCCGGAAAAACAGCAAGCGGCTATTGATGATATGGTGCCCCAGATGTTGGCTGCCCAGAAAAAAGGTCAGACGGCGCGCCAGCTATATGGTACCGTTGCGGAACGGGTCACGGCGATCATCGAAGGGCCGAAAGCTGACCCTAATGCACCGCAGAATAAATGGTTATTGATGATGGATAGCTCATTAATGGTTTTCATGGTGTTCAATCTAATGTACGGCCTGATGTTCTTGTTTAGCAGTCGTTCAAAAGTTCAAACGGGACAAGCAGGTATTCTATCAGAAGTGATTCTGGCGGTTGTTGCCGGCTACGGTATTATGATGATGCAGTCAACATTTGCGGTACGTGGTAGCAAACGACCACCAATTTGGCGGTTGATCATGTACGGGGTGATCTTCTTCATTGTGCTGACTGGGACCTATACATTAGTGATGCTGATCCCAGGGCCGTTGAATGCTAATCTACCGGCAACAGTCTATATTGTGATCGGGGCCGTTACGTTGGCCGCACGGCTTTACCTTAAACGGCGCTTTAATATTAAAAACACTGTCTTTTAAGCGCGCAAGAATTTAATAGCACTGCTAAAAGTAGTTTTTTCGTTACTTTTAGCGGTGCTATTTATTTGCTAAGTATTACTAAATTGAGCACCGCTAGGACGATTTAATTGCTTGGGTTAAGTCAATATTCAACTAATAGCGGCTAGAATGAAATCTGATTAAGGTATCTGCGCCGTTTTTCAGGTTAAACGGCCGCAATTTACTTCAACAATTATTTTTTATCCGAACAATAATATAAAGTCATTAAATTATATATGGAAAACACGAACATAAGATATTGTTTCTTAAATTTTGTTTATGAAAAAACGATTAAAAACCCTTGACGCTACCGGTTATCTCTGGTAAGTTAGTCGGTAAACTAAAATCTAAGTTAACTACCGAAGGAGTGGATAATCGCCATGTCTAATTGGGACACGAAATTTGCGAAACAAGGTTATACGTTTGATGATGTATTGTTAATTCCTGCAGAGAGTCACGTTTTGCCGCACGATGTTGATGTCAGTGTGCAGCTAGCTAAGAATTTACACCTGAATGTACCGATCATGAGTGCCAGCATGGATACGGTCACGGAATCAGAAATGGCGATTGCGATGGCGCGCCAAGGTGGCCTAGGCGTGATCCATAAAAACATGACAATCAAACAACAAGCCGATGAGGTGCGCAAAGTTAAACGTTCTGAAAGTGGCGTTATTGTTGATCCATTTTATTTAACTCCAGAACATTCGATCCAAGAAGCTGAAAATTTGATGAAGCGGTATCACATCAGCGGTGTGCCGATCGTTGATTCTTTGGATAACCGTAAATTAGTGGGAATCATCACCTTCCGTGATATTCGTTTTGTTAGTGACTATACGGTTGCTATTGATACTGTCATGACGAAGGAACCTTTGGTGACAGCACCAGAAGGCACTTCTTTAGCAAATGCAGAAAAGATTTTGCAACAACATAAAATCGAAAAATTACCTTTGGTTGATGATGCTGGCCGTTTAAGTGGCTTAGTTACGATCAAAGATATTGAAAAGGCAGTCGAATTTCCTAATGCCGCCAAAGATGACCAGGGTCGTTTATTAGTTGCGGCTGCAGTTGGCGTTACTAGCGACACTTTTGAGCGCGCTGAGGCCTTGCTTGAAGCTGGTGCTGATGCGATTATCATTGATACTGCTCACGGGCATTCTGCCGGTGTGATCCGCAAAATCGGTGAGATCCGTGCACGCTTCCCGAAGGCAACGCTGATCGCTGGAAATGTTGCGACAGCTGCGGCAACGCGGGCACTGTATGATGTTGGTGTCGATGTTGTCAAGGTCGGCATTGGCCCTGGTTCGATCTGTACAACCCGGATCGTTGCCGGTGTCGGGGTACCACAGTTAACTGCTATTTACGATGCTGCTAGTGTGGCCCGTGAATATGGCAAAACGATCATCGCTGATGGCGGGATCAAGTATTCCGGTGATATTGTTAAGGCTTTAGCCGCTGGTGGTAATGCGGTGATGCTCGGCTCAATGTTAGCTGGAACTGACGAAGCACCCGGCGAATTTGAAATTTATCAAGGTCGGCGTTTCAAGACTTATCGTGGCATGGGCAGTATGGCCGCAATGGACAGTTCCCACGGCTCTTCCGATCGTTATTTCCAAAGTGGGGTTAACGAAGCCAACAAGTTGGTACCGGAAGGAATTGAAGGTCGCGTTGCCTATAAAGGTAGTCTTGCCGATATTGTTTACCAAATGGTCGGTGGTCTTCGTGCCGGAATGGGTTATGTTGGCGCAGCTAATTTACAAGGTTTGGCTGACGATGCGCAATTTGTACGGATATCTGGCGCAGGCTTACGGGAATCACATCCCCATGATGTGCAGATCACCAAGGAAGCGCCTAACTACTCAGTTCAATAAGTTTTAACGGCTATTTAAAAATATTAGCGAAGGTCATGGCGTAGTTTACTTACGGCATGACCTTTTTTGTGGTGAATGAAAAATACTCTGGTGGGAATGTTGTGCTTCGTTACTTAGCAAGGTAAACTTGAAGTACGAATACTCGGTGTGAAGAGGGGGTTAGCCTGATGGAAATTAAAGTCAAGAAGCCTAGTGCGGTTAAATTATTTTTAGATGAACAAAACTTAGTCATCCAGCAAACGGTTAAATCTGGATTGCGCCGTAACTTGGTGACAACGAATATTCCGCGGACCACAATGATCGGAATGGAAATGCATAAACCTACCGCTGCTACCAATGGGCACTTGCAACTGACCTATAAAATGACCAAGGAAGCGCCGGAACAAAATATTGAATTCTGGTTTATGGCAACGGATGAACCTTTTATTCTGACATTACAACAAATTTTAGAACAACAGATCGATAAAAATAGTGCCTGGGGTGAAGATGATTTTGTGGCCAACGGGCAGTTGATCATGGATTATTTAGCAATGCGGGATCAAGGGCTACTGACCGATGAAGAGTTTGAAGCCAAGAAACGAGAAATATTACGCCTGGATTAAGGGAGGTAAGCGATTATGGCCAAGCAGCGGCAAAAACAATTAAAAAATAAACTTAAAAATTTACAACGTGCGACCCAGGAACGGCAACGACGTTTAATTAAAACAACACCACAAAACGAAAATGCGCTGGCCCAGAATTTAGCGCTATTATCAGATGAACAGCCTCAATCAAGCGCGCTTGAAACGGCGCTTGATATTGAAAAAGTTCCGATCACTAAACAGCCAGATGTTTTGGCTGATCTACGGCAGTTAATTGCCGAGCAAAAACTGACGCCTTTGCCTGCTAGCCGTTTGACACCTGCGCAATTAACCGCTTTGACCGCTGCATTACCGTTACCACTACCACGTGGTTATCAACAAATGTTACGGGAATTAGGTGCTTTACAAGGCTTTGGTTACTTCTTTGCCGGTTGCAGTCAAACTAACGTTGCTGCCGATTTAGTTTATTTAAATCAAGCAGCGCGGCACGATTTATTAACGGCAAGTCAGGCGAAACAATTGTTAATTTTTGCCGCCAGTGAGCAACGTTACTTGGCCTTTTCCTATGCCCAGGCTGGAGCGCCGCGCGTTGTTCGTGGTGATGGTCAACAACAAACTGATTTGGCTGCCAATTTTGCAACGTTTGTGGCGCGGCTTAGTGAATAACGCCGGTCTTTTCTTTTTTATGGTCGGACTTGCTATACTAGATCTAGAAAGCGAGGCGGGGCGGCAATGAAAAAAATTCGGCAGCAATTAACTTATTGGCAACGAAAAAGTGCGCCGTTGGTAGCCGCCTACTCGGCCGCCAATATTAGTAAAAATTCAGTGGTGGTTGCTTACTACGCGCTGCTGTCGATTTTTCCATTACTACTTTTTCTCGGTAATTTGTTACCGTTCCTGAATATTCCGGTTAAGGAAGTATTGACCTATATTCAAGCGTTATTACCACATTCGATTTATAAAATGTTGGCGGCACAGATCAAAATTTTCTTAACGGAAGGTAGTGGCAGCTTATTATCCGTTGGGGCCGTTGTTACATTGTGGTCGGCCAGTCGGGGAATCGTCAGCTTGCGCGATAGTATTAATCAAGCTTACGGTATTAAAACGCCACAGAACGCCTTATTAGCACGTTTATTTTCATTGATCATGACGCTTTTTTTTGTTTTAGTCGTTATGATCTTAGTACTAGTTTTTGGGTTCGGTCAGGATATTCTGGATTACATCGGCCCGCGCTTAAACTTACCGGTAATGATCACCCGCGTGTTTGCACAATTAAAATTACCAGTAACCGGGTTAATGTTGCTGATTATTTTACTGTTACTGTTTTATTTTCTTCCTAATGTGCGGTTACACCTGCGCTGTGTTCTTCCGGGCGCCTTATTAACCGGTGTCGGCTGGTTGGCTTTATCGCAATTTTTTGCCTTATATGTGCGCTACTTTGCCCGCTCAGTCAGTAGTTATGGTGCGATCGGGACCTTCATCGTCTTTATGTTTTGGTTGGTTTTTATTGCGGAGATCATGTTATTCAGCGCCTTCCTAAATCGCTTGACCGAAGAATATTTTTACGGCAAAATTCAACCGATTCCCGGTAAATTACGGGATTGGTGGGAACGACGCCATAATAAAAAAGCGTGATCATTGTAAGATCACGCTTTTTGAATATCGCCGTCGGCTAAAATTTCGCTTAGGTGGGGGATCGAAGGTTGAGCCCCTAGTTTTTGGACGGTCAGTGAGGAAGCTTTATTGGCAAAGCGGATGGCACTGGCTAAATTACTAAGGTCACCTTGTAATTGGGAACTTAACGCACCGATAAAGGTGTCACCAGCTGCGGTTGTATCCACGGCATCCACTTTAAAAGCCTTGATGAAGCCTTGTTCTGTTTTCGTTTGATAATAAGCACCTTTAGCGCCGACAGTAATGATCACTGCCTTAACGCCTTGGTTGAGCAAAGCGTGGGCCGCGGCCTGCATACTAGGTTCATCGGTGACTTTGATCCCAGTTAAAGTTTCGCTTTCGGTTTCATTAGGAACGATCAAGTCAGTTAATTTAAGTAATTCAGGGTCTAAATCGGTTTTAGCCGGTGCCGGATTTAAAATAGTCGTCACGCCAACCGATTTAGCGTAGCGAAAGGCAGCTAAAGTGGTGGTCAAGGGCGTTTCAAATTGTGCGATTAAAAAGTCCGCGGCATCGATGCTGGCTTGCGCTCTTTCGATGTCCGCAATTTTAATTTCTTGATTAGTCCCACCATCAACTAAAATGCTGTTTTGGCCCTCATCATCTAACAAAATAAAGGCTTCACCGGTATCCGCGTAATTACTAGTACTGATCTGGGTAATGTCAATTTGTGCGGCTTCTAAGGCCCGGCGCATTAGTTTACCATTCGGATCGTCGCCAACCTTACCGATAAAAGCCGTTTCGGCCTTTGCTCTGGCCGCGGCGATGGCCTGATTGGCACCTTTACCGCCGCCGGCCACTTGCTTACCGCTCATGGCTAGAGTTTCGCCTGGTTTAGGTAAACGGGAAATCTGTAGAATCGTATCGACGTTGATGCTACCAAGAATCGTTACGTGAGTCATAATTACGCCTCCAAAGTTAAATTTATCTCCATTATACCTAAGCAAAATAGGTTTAGGCAAAGAAATAAGTGGCATAGCGTATAAAAATAGCGCTGTGCCATGATTCACAGCGCAACGCTATCATTAAGTTTAACGATATTGCCGTAGTGCCCGTTGATATTCAGCAGTTGTTAGGCGACCCGCAGCATATTCGCGCGCTAACATTGCGCGGTTCATTGGCCGTTGGCTACGCACTTTAACTGCCTGCAATTGCCGGAAATTAACGCCGATCAAGCCAGCCATTAATAGGATCATCAAAATACTTAATTGGATCATCATGGTCACCACCACTTTCTGTTTAAATCGTTACTATACATCTATTGTACCCCTTAAGCACCATTTTTGGCGATGATTTAGTTTAAGAAAAGGTGAAAATTTGTTACAGTAGAAAGTAATTCTAATAAAATGAGGTAAAGCTATGTTTGAACCAACAAAAAAACGGCAAACAACGGATGAAGTTAAAGCGCGCGTTCCTGCGGCTGTGATCAGCTTATTGTGGCAAACCATCAGTGATTTTCGGCAGCAAAAGAAAATCGTTTCTTCACCGTTAGCAATCGCGTTTAGCGACGATCATGATGATACCAATATTTACGTTTTAGTCATGCAGGAAAATGGTCATGTTGCCGAAGAAGTCACATTAGCTTATAATGGGCCGACTGATTTCTTAGGGCAAGGCACCATCGTGATCGTCACGGATAAACAGAAAAGTATTAATATGACGCTTAGCGCAGTTAACAAGGACTAAGCGCATTATTAAGCGCGCTTAAAACTAGTTACTGGTCAAAATAAAGTTGACGCTTTTCATTTCATGTGCTATTCTCATAATAATTTAATATTCGGATTTGTTGGCACAATGCTTACAGTAGTGTATTACCTCAGTGAACAGAGAATTGGCGGTCGGTGCAAGCCAAGCAGGGTAATAAAACGAATTATTTTGCGGCAGCAATGGGTTTAACCATTATCGATGAATAAGTGCAGAATAATTTCTGAAGCTGGGTGGTACCACGGTAAATCGTCCCTGTTGTCATAAGACAGCAGGGACTTTTTTTATAGAATGGCTAAAGGAGCCGTTTAACGGACTGTTTTAAATAAAAATGAAATGAGGTGTCAGTCATGACAACAGTGGTTATTGAAGGCTTAGGTTTGATCGGTGGTTCACTCGCGCTTGCGCTTAAACAGGAGGTGGCTGACACTTATCTGATCGGACTTGATCGTGATCTGGCCGGCCTACGCTTTGCTAAACAAACGGGGATCATTGATGAGATTGGGACAAGTTTAACGGCGGTGGCGTCACGGGCCGATGTGATCATCTTAGCGACGCCGGTCAAAAATATTGCAACTTCGCTCCAGCAATTAACGACGGTTACTTTGAAGCCCAACGCTATCGTTACTGATACCGGCAGTACCAAACAGACTGTGCTGGCTGCTGCTGCACCATTAGCGGCACAAGGTATTACAGTGATCGGCGGTCATCCAATGGCAGGTTCACACAAATCGGGGATCCACGCCGCTAATGCTGACTTATTCCGCAGTGCTTACTTCTTCTTGGTGCCACAACAAAATGTGGCACCACTACAAGTGGCGCGGCTACAACGTTTGTTGGCCGGAACGCACGCTAAGTTTTTACAGGTGGCACCCGCCGAACATGATCACATTGTGGGGATGCTCAGTCATGTTCCCCATATGTTAGCTGCTACATTAGTCAATGAGACGACGCAGCAATTTCAGGATTCACCGACGGCGTTGCGGTTGGCTGCTGGTGGTTTTCGGGATATGACCCGGATCGCTTCATCCGATCCGCAGATGTGGGCCGATATTTTATTGACCAACACTGCTGAGATCCAACAGATCCTTCAGCGTTATATCGCAGATCTGACCGATTTAGAGCAAGCGATGACGACCCGTGATCAGACTGCATTATTGAATTTTTTCAAGCAAGCTAAGGTCACGCGCGATGCGATCAATCCTCAAAAAGCAGGGGCGATTCCCGGATTTTTCGACGTTTTTGTTGATATTCCTGATCGAACTGGGGCCATTGCGGAGGTGACCACGATCTTGGCGCAAGCGCAAATTCAACTAGTTAATATTCAAGTGTTGGAAACGCGTGAAGAGTTAAGTGGTATTTTACAGTTAACCTTTTCCAGCGCCGCCGCACAAGCGCAGGCACAGCAATTATTAGCTGCACAACAAATCAATATCCTAAGGAGGGCGTAATAATGTTAGATGTTATTTTAGTTGGTTTCATGGGCACAGGCAAAACAACCGTTGGTGAGGTGTTAGCCGCTAATTTTAAACGTCCGCAAATTGATTTGGATGACGAGATCGTGGCGACTGCCGGAAAATCGATCAAACAGATCTTTGCTGATTCTGGAGAACCTGCTTTTCGAAAGTTAGAGACCGAAGTTTTACGGCAGGCCTTTGCTAAAAGTGGTATTTTATCCACTGGTGGTGGGGTCGTTGAATCAGCGCCAAATCGTGAATTATTACAGCAAACTGCGATCCCAGTGATCTACTTGCAAACTGGACCGACAACTATTTTTGAACGGATCAAAGATGATGATGGTCGCCCCTTAGTCCAACAATTAGGCGAAGCGGGCTTACGTGACTTATGGCAACGGCGCGAGCCACTCTATCAATCTGTGGCCAACCACATCGTAGTTACCGATACCCAGACACCAGAACAAGTTAGTCAACAGATCCAACAGTTTTTGGCCCAAGTAGCACTGAATCAAGAAAAACTAGCCTGAGGTAAAAAAATCAACGTTGACCGCGTTATTTTGTGGTCGTAACGTTGATTTTTTGTTACGGCGCAACGCAGCTCAAGTGTGGTAGAGCACTACTTCAACCCCAGCGTTTAATTAAGCCGTAGTCTAAATTGATGTTAACCGGGTCTATTTATGGCGGCGACTTTTGATCAGAAGTATGGCCAATGTTGGGACCAAAGCTAACAACCACCAGGGACTGATGTGCGCACTGAACCAGAGTTCAAAACCAACTGCAAGTAGAAAGCCAACCATGAGTAGATAGTATTGCCAGGCCATTATTCAGCACCTCCGTGGTAGCATTTTTCTACCTTAAGTATAAATGATACATTGCTTAAGTAAAACAAAAAAGCAGCCTATTCAAAACGGAATAGACTGCCTAAAGTGTTGGTGTACCTTTATCACTAAAATATTAATGCTACAGTACCGACGCTAAAAATTTTGGGAGCCGTGGTTTAAACTTCAACAAGATACTTGGCCAAACGTTGCCGGTCTTCTGGCGTTACTTCAACCGTTAATTGCGTACCGTTAGCAGTATAATCTTGAGCTAAAACGCTGGCCCGTTCGTTGAGGTAATCGACCCATTTACCATCAGCAAACGGAATCAAGAACGTGACTTTAGTTAGATCGGCAAATAATTCCTTGGTGATCATCTGGGTCAATAATTCCAGTGAGGCCTGATCATTTGCTGAATAAACTAGGTCATGCTCGCCGGTTTGTAATGGAAAGGCGGTATTTGCTTGCCGATCGGCCTTATTGTAGGCGTAGATCATTGGAATATCAGCAATCCCCATGGCGTGCAATGTTTTTTCGGTGACCTTGATCATTTCTTGGTAATTAGGGTCAGAAAAGTCGATCACTTGTACCAATAAATCTGCGCCGGCCGCTTCGGCCAAGGTAGAACGAAAGGCTTTTACTAACTGTGTAGGCAACTTATTAATGAAACCAACGGTATCGCTGAGCAAAAACTTTTTATTATCGGGTAAGGTGATCTCCCGCACACTGGTATCTAGAGTCGCAAATAACATATCGCGCTCGAAAACGGTTTTAGTGGTGGCAGCATCAAAATGGCGCAATAAACCATTCATAGTTGTTGATTTGCCGGCGTTGGTATACCCCACTAACGCCACCGTTGGAATGGCTGCCCGCTCACGTTGTGCCCGTTTTGTTTGTTCGGCGACTTCCATCGTTTTTAATTCGTGGCGCAATTGACTAATTTTATTTTTGATCGTCCGTTGGTTCATTTCCAGTTTAGTTTCACCACTACCACGATTGGCGAAGCCAGGTCCGCCGCCTTGTTGCATCATATTGGCCTGTTCGCCGACCCGTAACCGTGGTAATTCATATTGTAGGCGTGCGATCTGAACTTGCATTTTGGCTTCACGGCTTTTTGCGCGGTTGGCAAAGATAGCTAGGATCAAGCCAGTTCGATCCAATAAATTCATTTTGAGGTCGCGTTCCAGATTGCGAATTTGCGACGGACTTAATTCGTCATTGACCACTAAGGTGTGGGCTTCATTTTCGGCCGCTAATTGGCGAATTTCGTCCAGTTTACCACTACCAAAATAGGTCGCCGCCACACTACGTTCTAAGTTTTGGCGAATATCACCAACTACGGTCATATTATTGGCTTTGACCAACTCGGCCAATTCAGCCATGTCGCTTTCAAAATAGGCTTGGTTCTGGCTGACCCCACCGATCAAAACTTTTGTTAATTCGATTTCTTGCATATTTCCTCCCTAAAATTCAAACTTAAGTTACGGTTAATTATTGGGAAATACGTTTCTTATTACTCATCATAAAAGGCTCCTTTATACCAGCAGGCGCACACTGTGCACAGCTGATATTGAACATTGGTTATGAATTTGTGACGGTACCAATATTCGGTTGATTTGTCGCACTATTATTGTAACATGGCAGTAGAACAAAAACATTGAGAGGATGTTTCTAAATGGCAGATGATATTCAAGATTATTTAAAAAGCCATGTTTTCGGCCAACCACAATTAAAACCAGATGAAAAGCGCTCGTTTCTGGGGAATTTTCGTGAGCGAGTGGCGTTAGCATTGACGATCAAACAATTGCGCACGACTAAGGCCGAAAGTTTAGTCCGGGATGTTTTGAAGCGTTATCCGGGTATGCGGATCTACATTAACGGACGGATGGGGAAGACCCTGATCAACCGTTACTTGCGGGTAGCGGTGGAATTAGATTATCCCTTTACGATCTTGGCCCAAAATGGGTTACGGGTAAGCCAGCCGCTGACTGAGCAAGATTTTGGCTTAGTGATCGCCGGAAGTAAGAAAATAACGCGGCCAGTTGTTCTATAATTAATGACTTAATGGCGCTAAGTTACGCTGATAAATGATCAGCGCCACAACTTCGCAAAGTAAAATTAACAACGCCATCGGCATGTAGGAAGCTTGCCCCATAACACCAACAAACGGTGAAAGGATACCGCCCAGTAAATTTTGCGTTAGGCCGAGCAAGGCAGAGGCACTACCAGCATTGGCGTGAGCGTATTGCATGGCCAGCGAGGCGGCTACGGTACTGACAATGCCCACCATTGCCACAACTAAAAATAGCGGCACTAACACTGCGATCAGATTACGGGGGAAGAACAAGGTGGCCAATAATGCAAGTGCACCAAGTAAGGCCGTCAGTACGCCGCCTTGCAATACACGGTATTCGTTAAAGCGCGTCGCTAAATAGCCAGCTAGTTGCGACATTGCCACGATACCTAAACCATTTAAGGCATAGACTAAGCTAAAGCCTTGGGATGTTAGGCCAAAAATATTTTGTAACATAAATGAAGAACCGGCAATATAAGCAAATAACCCACCAGCAACTAAGCCGATCACTAAGGTGTAACCCATAAAAATACGATCATGAAGTAAGGCCGTCAATACAGTTACGGGTTTTTCAGTTACGGTTGTTTGCGTTGGGTGTGTTTCGGGTAACCCTAGCCAAACACCAACGAACAAAAGTATGCCGATCCCAGCTAAAATATAGAAGATGCCGCGCCAAGTGGTAAAGGTCAGCACATAGCCGCCGATGATCGGTGCAATAACTGGGAAAATACCGTTGACGCCCATTAACAGCGCATAAAATTGGGTCAGCTTTTTGCCGGTGAATAGATCGGTGGCGATGGCGCGAGCGGTGACAAGGCCTGCCGCGCCAGCTAAGCCTTGAAGTGCCCGTAACAAGATCAACCAGCCCACGTTAGTTACTGATCCTGCTAGTAAAGAAGCACCGGTGAAACCGATCATTCCCAGCATTGTCGGTAACTTACGGCCGACACGGTCACTCCACGGGCCAATGAAAATTTGGCCAACTGCTAAGCCGATCAAACAAGTGGTGATCGATAATTGTGTCAATGATGCGCTGGTATGTAACTGTTGTTGCAATTGCGGTAGTGCTGGTAAGTACATGTCCATTGATAGCGGACCAAATGCGCTTAAAGTTCCTAATAAAACTAACAACCATAATTCCCGACGTTTAGTCATACTGTTTGCCTCCTAGATCTGGGCTGTGTTTTAAACTTGATTCCTCACTGGCTTTAGTTGAAACTTAGCCAAAATGTTAACGTTTTTTAGGCCATACGCTAAATTTTCCAAAAAAAATTAGACCCCCAGCAAATTACTGCTGCGGTCTAATTTGTATTTAATCATGCTTAAGTTATCCCTGTCGCCAATGATTATACCCTAAAGCGACCAAATAAAACAAACATTCAATCGACGCAATGAAGAAGGTCACCGGCCAATTAGTGACAAAGCCTAGGTAAAGACCACCCCAAACACCGACCAGCGCCATTCCAACGGCGACCACCATCATCCCGCTAACAGTGTGGGCAAAGTAACGCGCGCTAGCAGCAGGCAAAGTTAGTAAAACAAAAATCAACAGGGAGCCAACGATTTGTGCGGCAACACTGACTGACAAAGCCAGCAGTACAAGAAAGGCGATCGACAAAAAGTTAGTGCGCAACCCCTTGACCCGAGCACCGATATGATCGAAAGAATCAAATTTTAAATCCCGGTAAATAAACAATACTACCAGTAAAACCACGGCCGATAATAAAAGTACTTGTAACACGTTGGTTCGGCTGATCCCGATGATACTACCGAATAAAATATTGGTGGCGTAGCTGGCCGTTTTATTAGCTAAAGATAAAAACAAGATCCCTAAGCCGATGAATAGACTGGAAATTGCACTGATCGAGGCCTCACGGCGGGCAGCTTTGACACTGAGCTGACCAACGATCACAGAACTGACCATGGTGAATAGCAGCATGCCATTTAACGGTGGCCAACCTGCAAAAATACCGAAGGCCGCACCAGCAAAGCCGATTTCTGATAAGGTGTGCGTGAGAAATGACATGTTACGTGCGATCACGAAGACGCCGATAATGCCACTGATAATGGCGATAAAAGTACTCGCTAAAAAAGCATTTTGCATGAACGGTAAACTAAGCATGGCTGACTTCACCTCCGCATTCGTTGCTGATCAAAGCGTCTTCTGGTAACTCTGCGATCGGCCCGTATTCGTAGCCGGTGTGGCGTAATAATAAATATTCGTCTGCGTATTGTTTAGCCAGCGGTAAATCATGGGTCACAAAGATCACGGTTAAATTCTGTTCACGATTAAAGTGTTTGACCAAATCTAAAAGTTCGTATTTCATCATATTATCTAAACTAGCCGTCGATTCATCTAAAATCAGTAGGTTAGGTTGCTCAACTAGGGCTTGGGCCAAATAGGCGCGTTGCTTTTCGCCACCAGAAGCCATTCCCAACGGTCGCTGGGCGATCGCAGTCAAATTAGTACTGCGTAGCGCGGTGGTCACGGCCTGCCGTTCTTTACGCGATAACCAAGGTAAATGAAACCCGCTGAGGTTTAAGCCGACAAAATCGCGGATCGATAATGGATACTCTTCATCTAAGTTACGAAATTGGGGGACGTACCCGATCCGCATTGCCTTACGTTCAGGATAAAAGCGGATCGTGCCGGCGCTAGGTTTTAGCTGGTGCAGTAGGGTGCGGATCAACGTCGTTTTACCAGCGCCGTTTTCGCCGACGATACTGAGAAAGCGACCGCGTTGCAAAGTGAAATTCAAATCTTGAAAAACTTGGTGATCAGGGAAGTTGACCGCCAAATGTTCAACTGCTAAAAGTGGTGATTGCGTCATGGATGACCTTCCTTTGTATAGTAATTACGCTAAGTTTTGTTTTGAATGGCTGGTTTTATGATTTTGCTTGTTGGATCTTAGCCAATTGCTCATATTGACTTAACATCCACTGACGATAATTCTGACCGTGGGGCATGGTTTCAGTCACTTTGATCACCGGGACGTTGTGTTTATGGGCTAGGTTAACTAAATTAGCGATCACTTTATCCGTTGATTGACTATTTTGTACAAAAAAGGCGATTTGATGCTGAGTGATCGCTGTTTGTAGTTTTCTGATGTCGCTAGGCGACGGATCAGTACCTTCTTCAATGGCGCGAGCAAAATGTTGATCGCTGATTTTGTAATCTAGTTCGGCTAAGGCGTAGTTGAATACTGGCTCGCTGACGGCAACGTGCTGCTGCCGACTGTTTTGCTTCAAACGGGCTAATTTAGTTGTGATCGGGTGCAATGACTTAATGTACTTGGCCGCGTTGCGCTGGTAGTCAGCCTTGTGCTTGGGATCACGACGGGCATACACCTTAGCTAAATGGCGGGCTAACTTCGGCATCGTGGCCTGATTGTACCAAAGATGTTCGTTGGCGCCGTTTTTTTTGCCCATTAAATCTTCGCCGACGCGCAGATCAGTGACCTTTGAATTGCCGTTGGCGTTGACTAATTTTTGCATCCACGCATCGTAACCAACTCCATTGGCAATAATGACATCTGCTGCCGCGACGGTGCGTGCGGTTTTCGTGGTTGGTTCAAAGTCATGGGGATCAGTATTGGGATTAGTGATGATCGACGTGACCGTACCATGGTCGCCTAAAACGGCTTTGGCAACTTCACCGTAAAAATTCAATGAGCTGACAACTGTGATCCCGTTATGTTTGGTGGTTGGTTTAGTGGTGCAACCAACTAGGAGCAATAAAAGGCTGGCTAGCATCATTACGCTAGCCCAAAGTTTACGTTGCTTCATGGGTAAGGTCTCCTCTTAGTTAAAAAAGTATAATATTAGCGACTTCAGCCTAAATGACACACCTTAATTTGTTATACTAAAACTTAATTAGGTGTTTTTTAGAATACTTAGCTTAGTTTACTGGTAAAATTTATTTTGTCAAGTAGTTTTATCGCGCTTAATACCCGTAAAGCTGAACATGGACAGCGACTAAATTTACATTTAGTTTCCTTGAAAACTATTATTAAAACCCGTTATTGAACTAGTTCTAAAGTTATTTAAGTGTTAAACAAATGATCAGAGGCGAGTTCAAATAAAATTTGGCATAACGGGGCTTAAAAAGTGCGGGTACTGATTTCAATTTTCTATTGGGTGGGCTAAACTAGGCTGGCGCTGGCTGGGTACAGGTTTCGTTGCTGCGTTAATTTATGGCCCACACCAATGGTTGGTTTTAAAATGATTTTGGCAGTCCGGTAAAATATTTGGGTAAATATATGGCTTATGTTTTGGTGGTATTGCAATTAAAAAAACGGAGGGGTTTCATGGCGATCAGTAAATCAACTCAGGCGGAGTTACAGCGTTACGCGCGTACACAGACGCGGCTGCGACTAGTTAAAAATGAACGAACTTATTTTGAACAATTAGGGATGCGCGTGGGGCGCGACATTCATTATCATGGTATTTTACGGTTTACACCTAAAACTCATTTGGTTGAAGCGGATGAACTGGCCGGTTACATGATCGATTATATTCAAGCATTAACTGCAGCTGGGTTGGCGGAAGATGCAGCATTGGCCCAGGCGGAGGATGTGTTCACCGTCGATTCACCGCAAAATCCGTTGGTGATCAATCCAGAATACCGGCAATGGCAAACTTATTATGCTCAATTGGAGCAAGTCACGTATAAAATTTTGTGGCTAGTGTTTGGCAGTCGTTTGCTGATTGGTACTGTTGTAGGGGCAATGTTAGGTGTTATTGCGGAAAGCCGTTATGCTGATCGTGCGTTGGGCTGGCTTTTCTGGCTATTATTAGTGCTTGGGGCCTTGCTAGGTTTAGGAATGGGGATTGCTGGTATGTTGAAGGTTGCGTGGTCAGAACGTTAACTCAGTGGTCCAAAACGATTAAAACACCGCCAAAAGCAGTTTAACTGCGATTTTGGCGGTGTTTTTAAGGTTCAATATTTAAGCTGGCGGCTATTATTGAAATAAACGGTAGGAAATTGATCCGCTTAAACTGATTCATCAGTTTAATTTGTCTGTTGCAACAGGTTTAACGGTTTATATCGCTAAGCCTTTTTATATTTGCGCATCATTTCTGCTAAATGAACTTCATGGGTAATGAACTCATGGGTCCGGCAAACATAATCATGTTCACGGCCTAATTTTGCGATGTAGCCATTGATATAATCCACTTCAGTTGGTCGGCCTTTAGAAAAGTCTTGGTACATCGATGGGTAATGCAAAGGATTACCGATGCGACTAACGTAATCGACGGAGTCAATTTCTTCTTGCCGCGTTGAGATCATTTGAATACCGGCCCGTTCGCAGGCATCGTAGGATTCGTTCATTAACTGTGTCGCCATGTCTTTGGCGCCGGGATACTCAATGAATTGGCCCATGGTTAGTTCGAACATGGTGCATAAGGTATTGACAACGGCGTTGAAAACAACTTTGGCCATCAATGTTCCCATGAAGTTATCCGTGACGATCGGATTTAAATTAGCGGCCTTAAAGTCGGCCGCAACAGCTTTGATCTGCGGATTGATCTCTTCCGTATAGTTAGCCATGTGCATTTCGCCAGCACCCGCTTCACCAATAAAGTCAACGTCGCCGGCGCCGTTTAAAACAGTGGCGATCATGGCCGTACCACCAATCACTTTGTCGTCAGCAAAGTATTGGCGAATTTTGTCGATATGCCCCATCCCATTCATGGCCGAGAAAGCGACTTGCTGATCATTAAATAATGGTGCACAGCGCTTTAGGACATCGGCTAATTGCATCTGTTTAACGAAAATGATCCAGACGTCAGGCGTGCCTTTGTATTCTTCAGGATAGAAAATGTCGATCGGTACTAAATGACGATTTTCGTGGTTACGAGAAGCGTAAACGCCACCTTGTTCGCGAACTTTTTCCACATTCGGTTGCCAAGTATCAATAAAATCAACTTTGACCCCTGCGTTTTCCTGTAATAATACCCCAAACCGATACCCCATAGCGCCGGCACCAATAATCCCATAATGCATAATAATCTTCCTTTCTGTTAATAAGATTAATTTTAAATGAAAAAAAGCCCTGAAGAGTTTTAACTCCTCAGGGCGACTAGCGCGGTACCACCTGAATATTAATATCACTTACATGATATTACTCATTAAGCGTTTATTTAAACGCTTAAGCTTGATATTGGTGGCTAGCCAGCATTCCTCGTAAAGATTGCGTGTTCAATGACTTTTGACGTAAGGCAAGGTATCTTCTCAGCAACGATACTTTCTGGCAACATTACCTAACGGGGACTCCTCAATTGAATTCACAGATTATTTTCATTTATTTTTAATGGTTATTAGTTTATCTGTAATTTTTATGAATGTCAATTACTATTTTTCAAATAAAATGCCCATCTGGTGGAAAAAAAGCGGTAAAAGTGAATTTGTAGCGATTAAAAAAATTGTAATTAACGTGCTTTTTTCATGCTTCATTCAAAAAATTGCGTTAGGCTTAAACTATGTCTTGGTACTGTTTGCACGCTAGGTTTGGCGTGTAAGGCTGTTGCAATATTATTTTAAGCAGCAAGTTAAGCTGGACGTTATTTTTGCGGTATAGCGTCAGGTTCTAGAATAATTAAAAAAATGAGGGAGGAGTTACTTAATGATCGGAAAACGCCGGATCGCGTGGATCGATATCGCTAAGGCCATTGGTATTATTGCCGTAGTGATCGGCCATGCTTATCCTGAGCATGATACGTTTTATAAAGTTTTGTATTGGTGGCATATGCCGCTATTCTTCATGATTGGCGGTTTCTTTCTTCGCCCTTTGCAATTAGGCCAATTTAAAACTTTTGTCCACCACAAGTTACTGCCGCTGCTTCGTGAATATTTTGGTTTCGGTTTGTTTTTGACGATCGTCAGCGCGTGGATCACGCCGGCGCATTGGCCCGGAGTATTAGCAGCATTAAGTAATCTGTTTTATGGTGGTACTCGTCTCAATGGGGTGCTTAGTGCCTTTTGGTATATGACGGTTTATATTTTGGCAGTCACGTTGTTAACCATGTTGATTTCGTTTATCCCGCAAAATTGGTTACGGTGGTTGATCGTCACGGTGGCCTTTCTATTGGGGACCAGTTATTCTAATGCGGCGGATTTATTTGGGTTTACTTTGCCTGGCGATGCAGATGTGACCCTTTGTGCATTATTTTATATGTATGCTGGGCGTGAATTGTTTCGCTATCACCGCCAACGGCTACGTTCTAATTGGTGGTTAGCGGTGATCATTGGTGTTAGCAGTATTAGTATTATGGCGCAACAGTGGGGGATGATCGATCTACATTTATATTTGAAATCGCACGAGATCACTAGTCCAAGCTTAGCGCTAGTGCTACCTTTGATTTTATGTAACGTAATTTTTATGCTGGCTTATTGGCTTCAATATACACCATTAGTTAATGGCCTGACCTTTATTGGTAAACATACAATGATCATCATGTACTTACACAAATTAATCTTTGCGATCTTTCAACAGTTGACCGGTAGCTCGTGGTTGCTTTTGGTTATTGCTGGCATTGTGATACCATTGATGATAATGATGCTATTGGAGCAGTTAAAGGAAAGTCGCCAACGACTATTTTGGCTGGCCCCACAACTACAATGAAAATTAATGAATAGGTGTGATCTAGGAATGAAGAAGTGGCGGTTATGGGTGATCGGCTTACTTGGAACGTTCTGCTTAGGGGCGGTACTATTGACTTGGTATCAGCAGCATCAGCAAAGCAGCCGTTATTTAAGTTCGCCGACGCCAACGTTATTTGTTCACGGTTGGCGGGGAACTGCCCATTCAACGGACCAAATGATCACCGCCGCGACTGAAGTTGGCGCGGCTAAAAAAGTTCTAACGGTGACTGTTGGTTATCATGGACGGTTAACGTATAGTGGTTTTTGGCGAAAAAATCAGCGTAATCCGATCATTCAGGTTGTTTTTGCTAATAATCGGGCTGGTGAAGTTCAGTATACGCGGTGGCTTTGTAAGCTAATGCGCGATCTCAAGCGGCGCTATCATGTTAAGCAGGTTAATTTAGTGGGTCATTCCATGGGTGCCTATGCGGTAGTTGCTTACGCCATGGCGGCAGGTAATAGGCGGGCCTATCCGCGCTTGAATAAATTAGTGGCGATCGCCGGGCCTTTTGACGGCATTATCGGTAGCTCAGCAGTGTCCCATCCAGATGATGGCACGACGTGGACTGATCGACCGCACCAAAACCGCCTAATGGCCAACGGCGAACCGTTGATCGTTCATCCAGAGTATTTACGTTTGGAACGTTTACGGCGGCGTTTTCCTCAGCAGGCGCAGGTGTTGAATATTTATGGTGATCTCAAGGATGGTACTGCAGCAGATAAAGTGGTCACGTTGGTTTCCGCTAAATCATTACGTTATTTGGTGGCTGATCAGGCGGCCAGTTACCAAACCCAGAAAGTAACGGGACCTAATGCGGAGCACAGTCGCTTACACCAAAACAATCCAGTAGTTGATGGCGCTTTGATCGCTTTTCTGTGGGGGAAATAAGGGTAACTTTGCAAGTAGCAGGTGAATATGCTAAGATAGCTTTTGTTTTGAATGACGAGGAAACTCGTTAAAAAGGCAAAGGTGGCTTAATTGATGAAGACAAGCTGGAAGATCGTCTTTGCGCTCATCGGCTGTTTAGCAGTTGTGCTGGGTGTTTTGGCAATATTACAGTTGCCGTGGGCATTCACGTTGCTAAACGCAGTTACGACTGTGCTGCTAGCCAGCATTTTAGTGGCGATCATTGCTTACGTTTTCGGCGTGATCGAGTCGAGTATACGCCGTAATTAGAACATGTCTACGGACATGAGTGAAGAACTTAGTACAAAACACTGGACGATATAAAAAGCAAGCCGTTAGTTGTGAAGAAACACAACTAACGGCTTGCTTTTTTATATCAACCTGCCGATTTATTTTTCTAATGAAGTGTGATTATCAAGCTTGGTTTTAACCACAAGCACATCGGGTAATGCGTGGCGATTAACATATTCCGTAACCGAACCCACTAACACGCGTTCAACGGCATTTAGGCCCGTTGCGCCGATCATGATCAAGTCATTATGATGTTCTGCTGGAAAATCTTGGGCGATCACCGTTTTAGGACTGCCAAAACGGACATGAATATCAATATCTTCGAAGTTGTCATTGGTTTTAGCTTTGGTGACGATTTCTTCTAAATATTTTTGTGCATCTTCAGACATTTTATAGATCACATCGCCATCGATCAAACCAGAATAATTATAACTGTATTGTTTGGTGTCGAGAATGTTTAAAAGATCAATGTGCGCTTGATTCCGTTTAGCAACTTCGATGGCCTTTTCTAAAGCTAATTCTGCTTCGTCAGAACCATCCATGGGCACTAAAATGTTGCGATATTCTTGTAACATAATACTTCCCCCGCTTTCGTAATATAGTTGACAATACTATTATAGTCTAATTAGGCGTAACTTTTCAGCAAAAAAGGATAAAAAATGCCCACTACTAAGTAGCAGGCACATCATCTTAAGAAATGAGGTTAAGCAGTCCTCAAGTCAAATTTACCATTAAATTCGCTGCAGGTAAATCTTTTTTCGCAGAAAGTTCAGTCCTCAGCGCAAGACAAAACTCAGCCGTAAGCATGATGCTGGTTGCTTGATTGTTTTTTATAATTAACTTAACAGATCAGGAGATTAGTAAAGGGGGGAGCTTGGTGATGAATAAACTACACAAATCCGCGAATAATCGGATGGTTGCCGGCGTTCTTGGTGGTTTTGCGGAACGCTATGGCGTCGATGCAACGGTTCTACGGGTCATTTTTGCTGCATTGGCAGTGGTGACGATCGGTTTTCCAATGGTGATCCTTTACGTTTTAGCTGCGGTGATCATGCCTGATTAAAGGTAGCGACTAAAATAAGGTTGTTCCGCTTGAAAAATGACTAAAAAAAGTTTTTAATGCAATTTAAAGCGTTATACTTTTTACCACCGCGCAGGTTGCGCGGTTTTTTGCATAGTTGATGGTGATCAATTTATTTTACTAAGTATTCCCGTAAATTAAGTTAAAGAGAGCGAGGCTAGACTTATGATCAAAATGTATTTTCATACCAGTGACCCGGCTAAAAATAAAATGGTTCGGTGGTTCAAGCGCCAACATTTAGGCGTGCAAATTCGCAATATTTTGCAAAAGCCGCTGAGCAAAACAGAAATTACGCAACTATTTTTAATGTCAGATAATGGCACTGCTGATTTATTGGCACAACGTTCCAAGGCTGCTCAGGCGTTAAAATTAGACGATGACGTGACTTTTAACCAAATGGTGGATACCGTACAGGCCCACCCCCAGATCTTGAAGAATCCGATCGTATTTGATGAGCATAGTTTGATCACCGGCTTTAATTTGGAGAAAGTCGGCGTCTTTATTCCGGCCAAGCAACGCAAGCGAGAGCGGTTGTCATTATTTGGTCAACTTTACCAGGCGGATTTGATTTAAATTGGGTGTTTTTTAGGGTTGTCAGTCTAAAATGAAATCGTTTTAATTTGTAGCCGGACATTTTTATTAAAGTGTCCGGCTACAAAACACTGGTTTATTTGTAGAATATTCTCTAGAGTGTTTTATGGATATTAAAAGTAGCGGTTTTCTTTTAGATAATTAGGTGGGGAAGGAATTAAGTAATGAAAATGGTTAGAAATGAGTGGCGTTTTATTCGTCACAATCGGTTGATTTTACTATCGGTGATCGTCATGACGTTGATCCCGTTTTTGTATAGCGTCTTCTTTTTAAAGTCGGTTTGGGATCCATACGGTGAAACCCAGGCGTTACCAGTGGCGGTGGTCAATCAGGATCAGCCGGTCAAGTATAATGGGGAGACTTTAAATGTTGGCCAACAAACGGTCCAAAAGTTGAAGCATAATAAGCAGTTAGGTTGGCGTTTTGTTTCGGCTAAGCAAGCACAACAAGGGCTGAAGGCGAAGAAATATTATACAGTGATCACGTTGCCGAAGAATTTTCGGCGAACGCGACCACAGCGCTAAATAAAAACCCGAAGAAAATGGAATTAACTTATAAAACAAATGATTCGTTGAATTATATCGGCGAGGTCATTAGCCAGGTTGGAACCACGGCCCTGGACAAAGAAATTCGGGCAGCAGTCACTAATGCCTATGCTAGTGCTATGTTTGACCAGTTACATGTAGTTGGCAAAGGAATGACAACGGCCGCCAAAGGGGCGACGCAACTGGATAATGGCTTGGTCACATTCAATGATGGCCTTGGCCAATACACAGTGGCCGTTTCTCAAGTCAATGCTGGTGTTCAAACACTGAAAGTCAGTGTTAAACCGTTGGCCAGTGGGGTGCAGCAACTTGCTACTGGTGGCGATCAACTAGCCACCGGCGTTAAAACTTATACTAATGGTGTCGGCCAATTGGCCACCGGTATTACCACGCTACAAAGTGGTGTCGGGCCATTGGCCAGTGGTGTGACCAAATTGGCTACTGGTGGGAATCAGTTGGCAGCAGGGACGACCACATTGCAAAATAGCGTTGGCCCATTGGCTGGTGGTGTCACCAAATTGACCAGCGGCGGCAATCAGTTAACAGCTAAATCCAGCGTACTGAACAGTGGTGCACAACAGGTTTCCGGCGGCCTTGCCACGTTGCAAAGTAATGTTGGTCCGTTAGCTAGCGGCGTCCAACAATTAGCCACTGGCGCCAATACGCTGCAAACTGGCGTTTCAAAATATACGGCGGGCACTGAAAGCGCACAAAAAGGTAGTGGGCAACTCGCTACTGGGTTGACCCAAGTCAATAGTTCGGTCAAAACGTTACCCGCAAAGGTGACCGAGCTCAATACTGGTTTACAGCAGTTGGAAACAGGCAGCAAAGCAGTAGCTGATGGTATCTTAAAAGTTAATCAAGGTGTTACCAGTCAAGATGCACAATTAACGGCTTTAAATACTGGTTTAGATCAAATGAAGAGTGGGCTGACTGCCTTAAATGAGCAAGTCAATGCCACCGAAGTAACAGCAACCATCAGCCAGTTACAAAGCCAAGTTGATCGCCTTCAAGGTGCGGTAACAACTACAACGACTAGTTTGACTACCATCGGTAATAATACAGCAAGTTCGGCTAAGGCTGTGACCGCGATCGATACTAATGCGGTTCAGGCCAGCAATTTAAGTGCGGCGCAAAAAGCAGCGATTATCAGTGCCGTGTAGACTGTTGGTACCGCACAGAAAAGTAACCAAACTGAGTTGCAAAATGTTCAGACTGCCTTAGCACCTTTGAAATCAATTGATGTGACTCAGTTAAAAACATTAGCAACTAAGGTACAATCACTCCAAGGTGCGATCAACCAGCTATATGCTGGCTACGTTACAGGTACTAATGGTCAACCATCACTCTATGCTGGTAGTCAAAGTGCGATCAAAGGATTACGGACAGTTGCTACTAATACGGCTTCGGATAGTGAATTATATCAAGGAGCTACCCAAGTTACGGCTGGCTTAGATCAGAGCGTTACCGGCGTTAATGAATTAGCGGCTAAGTTACCTAGTTTGACCACGGCCTTAGCCCAATTAACAACGGGCGCCAACAGTTTAGATAGTGGGTTGAACCAATTAACCGCTAATTCGGTTGCCTTAAACTCTGGGGCGACGGCGTTAACTGGTGGGATCAGTACAATGAACACCCAGTTACCGACTTTAACGACTGGTGTCGCTAAATTAGCAACAGGTTCAAATCAGGTAGCAACTGGTGTTGGTCAATATACTGCAGGCACCGACCAAGTTGCAGCCGGACTGAATACAATGAATGGGCAAGTACCGGCTTTAGTTGCTGGTGTGGGGACTTTAAATTCTGGGGCGACTCAGTTAGCCGGTGGTTTGAATACACTAAATGGCCAAGTACCAACTTTAGTTAGTGGTGTTAGCCAACTTTATTCCGGCGCGCAAACGCTAAATGCCAATTCAGGCACTTTAAATTCTGGCGCGACGCAATTAGCCGGTGGCCTGAACACGATGAATAGTCAGGTTCCCACATTAACTGCCGGGGTAACTAAATTAGCTACAGGGACAAGTCAACTAGCCGCTAAATCGCCAGAATTAACGACGGGCGGTGATAAATTAAATAGTGGCTCGAAAACTTTAGCAGTGGCCTTGACAGCCGGTGGCAAAAAAGTTAACGGGATTCAAACAACAGCAAAAACGGCCGATATGTTTGCTAGTCCAACCAAACTCAGTCATAAATCATATAGTTACGTACCGAATTACGGTCATGCGTTAGCGCCATATGTTTTATCGCTAGCCTTGTATGTCGGTGCGATTGTCTTCAACTTTGCTTACCCAATTCGTAAGATTTCGACTAAAGGACAATCAGCAACTGCGTGGTTCTTCAGCAAAGTTTCTGTTGGGGGCGTCGTTGCGATTATGATGGCAGTATTAGAGGCAAGTTTGATGTTATTGTTCGGCTTGCAAGTTGATCATATTGGCGCTTTCTATCTGATCGCGATCATTTTCGCACTGGCGTCGATGTTTCTAGTCATGCTATTGTCAATGGCCTTCGATAACCCTGGTCGCTTTGTCGCTATGGTCTTACTGATGTTGCAATTAGGTGGTTCTGGGGGGACCTTCCCAATGGAAGTGACTAATTCGTTTTATAATGCGATCCACCCGTATATTCCGATGACTTATTCGATTCTAGGCTTCCGTCAAGCCATTACTTCTGGCCTAGGTAGCGGACAAGTTTGGAGTTCTATCGGTACCTTGTTAGGTATTTTAGGGGTCAGCTTATTACTACTTTGGTGGACTATGCGCGTTCTACAGAAAATTCATCTAAATGGCGTTTCGCAATTGGATGAAAATCAGCAGTTACAAAAATTAGAAGATTAATGGCAATTAAGAAATCAATTCCTAGTCGATTGATTTCTTTTTTTATGGCTTAAAGGGCGCCATTAAAAATAAGTTTAGCAGCCCTGGTCATTAATCTAAATACGCGGTAGCATAGGCATGATGTTGATAAATAAAAGGAGGCCACCTGTTGCTAGAAAAGGATTGTATTTTTTGTCAACCACAGAATAGAAATTATTTGTTAGAAAATCAAACGGCGGGTTTATTATTGGATATTCACCCTGTTTCACCAGGCCACGCTTTGATCATTGCTAAGCAACACTACCCAACTTTTTTTGATCTGCCCCTTAATGTGCGCATGGATATGAATACCTTGCTAGATGAGGCGAAAACTTATTTAGATCAGCGTTATCATCCAGCAGGTTATAACATCGACATTAATGTTGGTCCGGTAGGTGGTCAGAAAATTATGCACTGCCATATTCATCTGATTCCCCGTTATCATTATGAAGATCAACAACAGACTACTTTGCAAAAATATTTACCTCTAGATTTGACTTAATGAACGAATTACACCGCTGAAATCGATTACGTGGTGGCAACATCATGTATTGATTCTCGCTCACAGGCAACCTATAATAGAAACATCCAGCAAAAAAAGTACTACGAACTTGGCGGTTGAGCTCGTAGTTGGAGGCGAGAACATGCGGATTCACTTGAGAAGTCATACTAAAGACCGCAAAGTATCTGAAACAGGATCACATGATTTTAAAGATATGGTGAGACAGGCGCAACAATCAACTAGTGATTTTCGCCGCTTACAAGATAAATTTGCTAAGCTGACCGTTAAGTATAAAAAGAAGTCTAAATAAAAAGGTGAACGCATAAGTGCGTTCACCTTTTTATTGCCTGATAACAAACGGTCAAGGCCATTAATGGCCCTCCTAAGCAATTTTCGGTTCACTTTTTAAATTTCCATAGTGTGGTTGTCGGTGAATTGATGTAAATGTTCCGTGATCAGATCCACTTCAGACTTTAAGGAACGGTATTGTTCCGGTGAAAAATTTAGATGCGCTAAGCAACTATTGACCCGGGTGTAGATTTTATCCCGGTTCGCTAGGGCCTTCTGGGTCAGGTAAATCAATACCCGCCGTTCATCGGCCTTGTCCCGGCGCCGTTCGACCCAACCATCTTTTTCTAAACGCTTAAGTAATGGCGTTAAAGTGCCACTGTCTAAATTTAAATAGTGGCCTAGATCATTGACCGTCAATGTGTCATGTTCCCACAAAGTCAATAACGCAATAAACTGTGGGTAGGTCAGATGAAAGGGTGCCAATGCAATTGCGTAGTACTTATTGTATTGCTTTTGCGCTGTGTAGAGTGAAAAACAAAGTTGCTCCTCCAAACGAATCGGCTTAGTCATAATATATCCCCCTAAAATTGCCGGTCACAAAGCGCGGTAATGTGACTTAAACTGCCAATAAAACAAACAAACAAAATAGTTTAGCTTTCAAATACATTTTACACAATTTTATTGCTTTCGTCAGCACTTTTGCTTAACAAAGTTAAAAATTATAAACAAAAAAGGCCGTTCTAATTGAACTAGCCAGCCTTAGTTTGCCACACCTCATGTTAACTTGGCCGCCGCTTAGCGGTTAATGACATCTTTTTAGCTGCACATTTATAATCACAAGCCGCACATTTACCTTGTTTCGACTTGCGCACTACCTTAACGATCTGCCAAAAAGCTAAACCAACAATGGCGGCCGTGATCAGAATATTAACGATTAAAGCCATCAAGCTCACTTCTTTCTAATGAAAACCAAGTAACAAGCCACCCTGAAAAATGAGTACCGCGACGAAATAGGCGATAATTAGGCTACTGACAACGGAATAAGCGGCCCATTTCCAACTACCAGTTTCGGCCTTGATCACAGCGATCGTTGCGAAACAAGGGATGTAAAGTAAAATAAAAACTAAAAAGCTGTAAGCCGATAATGGGGTAAACATATGTGCCAATGAGGCCACTAACACAGTGCGCCCAGAAGTGTGATAAAGAACCATCAAGGTTGCACCGATCGTTTCTTTAGCAAGGATCCCGGTCAGCATGGCACTGATCGCTTGCCAAGAAACAAGCCCGATCGGAATAAAAATCGGTAAGAAGAATTGGCCGATCAAAGCAGTAAAGCTATCACCAATATTGTTGGCAATACCACTTGGACCGAAGTAACTAAGTAACCAGATCAAGACAGTACCACCAAAAATCACGGTTCCTGCTTTATGAATGAAGCCCTTACCCTTGTCCCAAGTACCATGCCAAATAATGGCTGGCTGTGGTAAATGATATTCAGGTAATTCGATCATAAAAACGGATTCGGATTCAGAATGAAAAACTTTTTGGTAAATTTTGGCCAACACCAAAGCGACTACAATGCCTAAGAAATATAATGATAAAACGATCACCGCTTGATTTTTAGCGAAAAATGCTGCGACGAATAGGCTGTAGATCGGTAAGCGTGCCGAACAGCTCATGTACGGTGAGATCAGTGAAGTGATCAACCGTTCCTTAGGTTGTTCAATGGTCCGTGCGGCCATGATCCCTGGTACATTACAGCCGAAACCAATGATCAAGGGAATAAAAGCCTTACCGTTTAGGCCGACTTTAGACATCAACTTATCCATCACTAATGCAGCTCGCGCCATATAGCCGGAATCTTCCAGTATAGAAATACAGGCAAATAAAGCAAAGATTTGCGGCATGAAGACTAAAACGCCACCAACCCCAGAGATCAACCCATTGACTATCAATGATCGCAAAAAAGGTAAAGCACCCACTGCCACTAACCAGTGATCAGCGGTTGAAGAAAGCGGGCCACTGACGAAAGCGTCAAGTAAATTGGATAATGGCGTACCGATCCAATCAAAAGTGATCTTAAACATTAAGAAAAAAATACCAACGAAAATCGGTAAGCCTAACACTGGATGTGTAACCACACGATCAATTTTAGCGGTGATATCGCGGACACGGGGATCAGCTCCCGCTTCACGCGCAGTTTTTAGAGTTGCTTCAATGAAACCTAAGCGCGCTTGATAAATTTTATCTTCAAAGTGCTGTGCACGGTAATAAGGCGCCTGATCCAGCAAGGGCTTTAATTCTTGGGCTTCGACAAAGCTAAGTACCGCGTCATTACCGTTCATAAATTGGATCGCCAACCATTTGGCATACCGGGGGTTGAAATTATATTCTGTAGTTAAACCTTCAACAGCCTGTTTGATCGCCTGCTGAATCGAACTTGGGTAAGGTAAGTCAAAATTAGTGGGCGGTAAGCAAGGATCCTCAGTTAGAATTTCCTGTTTCAATTCTTGGGTTCCTTTATTCCCCCGCGCATTGGTCATTAATACCGTACAGTCAAAGGCCTTAGCTAGTACATGTTGATTGTAACTGATGCCCATTTTCCGTAAACTGTCGATCATATTTAACGCAATGATCGTTGGTTTACCGTATTCTAGAAGCTCGATCGAAAGCAGCAGGTTACGTTTGAGTTGTGAAGCATTGGCAACGTCAACAATGATGTTTTGATCTTCCGTCAGCAAGAAATTGGTGGCTACTGCTTCGTCTTTAGTCAACGGATTAAGCGAGTAGATTCCGGGGAGATCCACAATTGCAAAGTTAGTATTCTTGATCACGCCAACCTTTTTTTCGACAGTGACACCGCTCCAGTTGCCCATGTAAGCATAAGAATCGGTCAACCGATTGAATAAGGTAGTTTTACCTGTATTGGGATTACCAAAAAGAGCTACCGTGGTCATTTACTCACCTGCTCTCCTTGAAGACAACTGACTAATTTACTGCGTAAACCGACTTGTTGGTGATCAAATGCAATAATAACCGGGCCATGGAAGGGATAACGTTGAATGATCGTAACTTCCTTACCGTCAATTAACCCCAGATCTTTCAGCCGATGCTGTGTTTTTGCATCGAGTAGTTGTAAATTTGTAACATGAAAAGTCTCTGGTTGTTGATGTACCTGAGCAAATTGCATAGTGATCACGCCTCCATCTTAAAATCACCCATGGTTAAATCGCAATTAATAAATTCAGTCTAGGTCAATTTGTTAAAAATATAAACTGTCAAGTATAACGCTTTCTTACCTTATAATACGCTATTTCTACTAGGTTTTAAAGACTTAATTGAAAATGAGAATCATTTGTAATTAAGTCGGCTGAGTAAATTTAGGCATAAAAAAAGCGCCACCCCCAAAAAATGGCGTAACGCATAATTTTTCTGTTTAGGCCTAATCGCGGCCAAATAGTCGTGCCCAGAAACTTTTTTTCGGGGAAGTGATCGCCGAAGAGCTAGCCATTGATAGACTGGAGGATGAAGTTGGTCGGTTATTTTGCGAGCTAGCCACACTAGTAGCTGAAGCAGCACTAGGTGCAATTACCGCACTGCTTGCTGCAGCTTGGCTAGCCGCACTCGCTGCAGTATTGCGGATTTTAATGGCCTTAAGCAGCTGCTCATAATTACTGTTGGTGGTGTCCAACTGTTCCTTTAACTGGTGGATCTGGGTGACGACTTCAGCGTTTTGGTTAGTTAATTGCTTTAAAGTGTAAAGGATCGGCGCTAAATTATCATCGGAAACTTGAGGTGTGGCGCTGGCGGCAGCCGCCGTTGGTAAAGTTGTTGCCGCAGACGTTGCAGCGGAAGCAGCCGATTTGATGATCTGCTGTTCAAAGACTTCGCTGATCGCATCTTTCAGGGTTTTACTATGTTCCTTTTTGATTTGATTAACTTGGGCGAGATCTTTGATGTTTTGAGCAGAATAAAGCCGACCATTATTTTGATCACGATGAAAGTAATCAGCACGGCCGGTTGTTTTTTCGACCAACCCTGAATAAGCGCGCAAAGTTTGCGGACTGATAGCTAATTCGTCCGCAGCTTGTCTTGGCGTTTGATATTCCTGACCAGAAACGTTTTTCATGAAAAATCATCCTTTTTAAATAATTACTGAGTTAAGCGCGCTTGAAACGGTGCTTGACTAATTATACCGCACTAACCACGTGTTGTCAGGCGGATTTGTTTGAATTAAGCTCAGCGCGCTTAGCTTTGCCGCTGCCGGTGGAAACTGATGATAGTCATTAAGATCACGAAGCTAAAGCCAAAAAATACGGCGCCTGCTTTACCGATAGTCACTAAACCAGCAATTTCTAGCGCGCAATAATAAGCAAAATAGGCGATCACATTGACAACTAGACTAGCCAGACTATTTAATTTAACCGTTGTGAGAATACCAATAACAATGAAACCAAGGGTACATAGTAAAGCTAAGATCATACTGAACGCCTCCTCGATAATTAGTTATAGCGTAACAGGCTTAGCAAAAAAATTCCATAGGCAGGTGTGTATCTGTTACAATATGGTAAGCGCTTCAGCTGAAATTCAAAAATTGTGAGGTTTTTTCGATGGCAGAAGTTTCGGGCATTGAAGGTTTGAGCAGACGGCAAGAGAATATTTTAGAACTTGCGGCGCAACTAGTTAAATTACGCGAACGGCGCGGGATCACTCGCGAAGAATTAGCGGATAAGACGAATATGACCCCAGCGATGGTGGCCCGGGTCGAAAATTTGGAATATTTACCTACATTAAAGACACTATCAAAAATGGCCGCTGGGTTAGATTTGAAATTAGGTTGGATCGACAACACGACCGGGCGGCAGTCGATTGCGAATGTTGAATTACCGGCAACTTGGAAGGACGAAAATTTAGCGATTGATCGAGTCGAGCTCGCACACGCCGAAGATAATTTGCACCGGCTAAAGGTACAGCCAACCGACTATTTAAGGGTCGTGCGCGCGCCAGTGCAGGCAGATGTAGCGGATCTAGTGCTCGAACAAACTGATCAGCAGCAGATCATTGCAAGTGCCATTCCCTTACTACAAGCGGAACTATTAAAACGACGTTTAACTAGAGAATATCAACTTAAGTAGGTCAGGCAAATCAGTTGCCGGTAATATTTGACTTGGGTACAATATATTTATTCAGTCGAAGCACTTTCGCTAGAATGGAGGAATGACGATGTTCTTAACCGTGACTGCAGCAGCCCAAGCAAAACTTGCTAAGTATTTAACGGCTGAGCGGCAGCTTATTTTAGATCTAGATGACGGGGTCGGCAAGTATTCTAAGCTGGGTTCGTGTGCATTGAACCTTAGTTACCGGCTTTTAGTAGTTGATGCGGCAACGGATATTAGTGAAGATTATTCAGGAATTTTGGCGAGTACGATCGGTCCGCTGCACATTAAACCCTATTCCACTGAATACCTTGCTGCTAACATGCGTTTAGACGTTAATCCGCGTTTGAATACTTTAGGTTTATTCAGTGAAAGTGAGCAGATGGATCCCAACGTTAACGTTATTGATATTACTAAAGAGATCAACGCTTAAAAGCTGGCAATAAGCTATTGACCAGTTTCTAGGGTTGCGTTTTGCCAACCTGGTAAAAGATTGCTTAAGGGCAATCTTTTTTATGTTGATTAATTCACGCCGCAGAATATGCTATGATTAAATCTATGAAAGCGGATCAATTTTGGAGGAAAATTAAATGTATAAATTAATTGTATGCGATATGGATGAAACCCTGTTGGATCGCGCTGCCCATATTTCTAAAACTAACGAAAAGGCGATCAAGACATTTGTTGCGCAAGGTGGGCACTTTGTGATCAATACTGGCCGGAGCTTTTTATCCGTGCAGGATGATCTACAACAATTAGGCCTGTACCAACAACCCGATCAGTATGTGATCGCTTATAATGGCGGTGCGTTGATCGAAAATGCCGGTAACCAAGTTTTGGCCACTAACCCGCTAGATTTTGCTACGGTTAAACAAATTTATGATTTTGCGCAAACAGAAAAAATCAGTGGGCATATTTACGCCCTGCAGCATTTATACTTATGGCGGCCAAGTGCGGAGGAACGCCACTATCTGGATCAACGTGGGGTCAACTATGAATTGCTGCCTAGCAAACGGCTTGATTTCTTGGAAAAGCAGCCATTGATGAAAATCTTATTGCAAGATGATGATCCGGCGCGGCGGCGTGAACTGGCTAAATTTGTGCCGCAGCAAGTCACAACACCATTGGCAACGACTTTTTCGTCCGATCGTTATGTTGAGTTTAATGATATTGCGGCGGATAAAGGTAAGGCCACAGTGCAATTGGCCGCTAAGTTGGGGATCGCCCTTGATGAAGTGATGGCGTTAGGCGATAACAGCAACGATCTGGCGATGATCAAAGCGGCTGGATTAGGGGTCAGTGTGCAAAACGGTATCCCGGCAGTGAAAGCAGCCGCTGATTATGTGACAAGCGCCGACCACCAGCACAGTGCAGTGGCAGAGGCGATTGAAAAGTTTGCGCTACGCTAAATAATTCGGTATTCTGAGATTGAACTTATTTATAGAAGGGATGTTAAAACCATGGGACAAACAATTCCGCAAATCACACTTAATAACGGGGTTAAAATGCCACAGTTTGGCTTAGGTGTTTTTAAAGTCGATAATGCTGCTGACGTTAAAAACTCGATCAAATGGGCGTTAGCAGATGGTTATCGTCTGATCGACACCGCGATGATCTATCAAAATGAAGAATGGGTCGGTGAAGCGATCAAAGAAAGCGGCGTTGCGCGCGCAGATTTATTTATCACGTCCAAGCTGTGGAATGCTGATCGCGGTTATGAAGAAACTAAGTTGGCCTTTGCGGCTAGTTTAAAGCGCCTAGGACTCGATTATTTAGACCTTTACCTGATTCATTGGCCGGCTGCAGGTTACGTTGAATCTTGGCGGGCCATGACTGACTTATATCATGAAGGTAAAATTCGGGCGATCGGTGTTTCTAATTTTCAGCCCCACCATTTAGCTGAGTTAGCGGCTCATTCTGATGTGGTGCCTGTGGTTGATCAAATCGAGACGCACCCAATTTTTCAGCAAAAAGAATTGCACCGTTATTTGACGGAACATCAAATTGCTCATGAAGCTTGGGGCCCCTTAGGTCAAGGTAAAACGGATATTTTAAGTGATCCGGTGTTGCAAAAAATCGCGACTAAATACGGTAAGTCAACGGCACAAGTTGTGTTGCGTTGGCATATTGATCGCGGTGTGATCATCATTCCTAAGTCCGTTCATGAACAGCGGGTCGCAGAAAATATGGCGATTTTTGATTTTAGTTTGACGCCTGCGGAAATGGCGGCAATCGCAGAATTAGATCAAAACAAGCGTTTAAGCCATAGTCCTGACGATACTGACTGGTTAGCGGCCACGCAAAAAGCATAATGTAATGTTTTGTACCAGAATTTAAACCAGGTGGACTAAACCTAAGGCCCTTGGTTAAGTTTGGTTAAATTCCCATAAAAGACATTAGATTCCATTCCAGCAGGCTGCAACTAGTCTTAAAACTATTTTTTGGGTAGTGGCAGCTTTAGGTAAACCATTCAAATTCATAATGCCAAAAGCACTGATGAGCAAGTGAATTTTCACTATTTTCATCAGTGCTTTTTTGGTGTAGCTGATTTAATTTTAGATTTGCGAATTACCGAAATTAGCGTTTATGTTCAAGTGGACTAACTAAGCGACTTAACGGCGAATGGTCAACGCTCAGTTATTACACAGCTGGAATCCGCCAGCGCCAAAATGGCACCTAACTAATCTTGTTTTTATACATTTAATAACCAGACTTGAGAATTTTAGCCGCCTGATTAATTTAGATCAAATATCGAGGTAACCTAAGACCATCCCGAACAATAAAATAATCAGGACCACAGTTGTGATTATCACGTACAGATGATCATGTTCTTTAGCAAAGGCATAGATCGAAACCACCACCCGCAACACTGGGGTCAGGATCAAGCAGAATAGTCCTAACATAATAATGGCGAACGGTTTTAGTTGAATGACCCCCCGAAAAATCGTACTGAAATGGGCTGGAAAAGTTGCGGCTGGGTAGCCACTGTGACCAGTAAACAATAATAGTAGCAACCCGATACCAATAATAATTGCTGAAACAATAACCCCGATCTGCAAAATAACGCCAATACTTTTTTCAACTTGCGCCATTTCAGTATGAGTTTGCTGTTCCTTTTGTGTTGCCATTAGAAGGTCACCCCGAATCCTTTAAGAATCATTTGACCGCCAATGTACAGCAACAGTGGTACAAAAATCATCCGAATCCAACGTGCAGGGAGCCGCTGCATGATCCGCGTGCCAAGCGTGGCGCCGATCAAAACACCAACCGCCAGTGGTGCCGCAATTTGTGGCAAAATGGCACCATTGAAAAAATAAACGGTGGCACTGGCAGCAGCGGTGACCCCCATCATCAAATTACTGGTGGCACTGGAAGGCTTCAACGGCATTTTCATAACGGTATCCATGGCCATTACTTTAAACGGCCCGCTGCCAATACCTAACATACCGCTGGCCAAACCAGCGCCAAACATAACGCTTAGACCGCCAGGAATATGTTCAACTTGATAGTCGACTTGTTGCTGCGTGTTTTTGTCAAAATAACTACTGTTTAGCCGGAGTTTGGCGGCAATTGGGTCAGGTTTAGTTTTATGCAACACTTCAACACCAGCACGTAATTTACGGTACATATTCCAAGAAGAGAATAAGAGCAACCCGCCAAATAAAACATAAAGAAAATTAGGCTGAACCACGCCGACTAAAACGGCACCGACGATCGCACCGATTGTCGTCCCAATTTCCAGGAACATAGCCACCCGCAAATTTAGTAAATCATCTTTGATATAAGCGATAGTTGCCCCAGAGCTGGTTGCGATCACGGAGATCACACTGGCGCCAATTGCGTATTTAATATCAAGGCCAAAGCCTAACGTTAGGATCGGGGTAATGATAATACCACCGCCGATCCCCAAAATGGCACCTAAAATACCAGCTAGTAAACCAACACCGAGAATCATTAATATAGTTTGTAACATAGTCACCCCTCTTTTTCACCTATTACTGGACACGCTTGATAGCTGGAAAATAGTTTTAAACTACCTTCTAGTTTAACATATTCATTCTTTGCCGGCCGCTTTTCCTGTTGGCCCTAACGATGGTGTTTTACGCGGTGGCGTGCTAAACTGAGTCTAAAAATTGGTAACGTTATCGTTGCTTTTTTGGTACACTATAGGGGAAGCAATTACAACGTGAAAGTAATTATTGAAGGGCAGTGAACATAAATGTCGAAGCGGGTGCGTAGGTGGATCGTTAATGTGGTGATCGGTGTGTTATTGGTCGTTGGCCTAGCTTTAATTTTTAATGAGCCGATCAAGAATTGGATCATTGATAATATGGCGCAGAATCATATTGAACAGTTGACCAAGAAAAAAGTGGCCACTAACACCAAAAAGAAAACGACCTTTGATTTTAGAAAAGTTAAGTCATTAGGTGTTAACGAAGTCGCTCACGCTGCGGTTAATCAAAACGGCATATTGACCATCGGCAAGTTAGCTATTCCAAGTGTCGGGATGCATTTACCGATCGTTAAAGGGTTGTCCAATGATGCTCTAGCCACTGGTGGCGCTACAATGAAGGCCAACCAAAAAATGGGTCGAGGTAATTACGCGCTGGCCGGTCACTACATGTTGAACAATGGGACCAACTTATTTTCACCTTTAGATAATATCAAGCTGGGGGCGGCAGTTTATATTACTAATTTATCGCGGGTGTATCAGTATAAGGTAACGGTCAAAAAAGTGGTCAATCCGTACGCCACTGAATTGATCGCTGACGTAGCAGGAAAGAAATTGATCACGTTGATCACTTGTGCCGATGGCGGGGTCAATCGGTTAGCGATTCAAGGTACTTTAGTGACCAGTGTCAAAGCGACTAAGACTAATTTAGCATTATTTAGTAAGTGATGAGGGTAGGCGGCAACGTGAAAAAAGGAATTTTACTGGTTAATTTAGGAACGCCAACGACACCGACAGCACCAGCAGTCCGCACTTATTTAGCGCGTTTTTTAGCTGATCGACGGGTGATCACGCTACCGCGGTGGGTCTGGCAACCTATTTTGCACGGTATGATTTTACCGACACGGCCGTATCGTTCGGCGGCTTTGTACCGCAAGATTTGGACTAAACAGGGGTCACCATTGCTTTTGTATACACAAAAACAGGCACAGCAATTACAGGCACTATTACCACAACAAGTTGTCCGCTACGCAATGTGTTACAGTGCGCCTACCGTACCAACTGCACTTCAGGAAATGCAGCAATTAGGGGTGACAGATTTAACGGTGATCCCGCAATATCCACAATATTCGACCACCACCGTTGGTTCAGTTTTTGATCAAGTAGCAGCGTTTTATATGCAGGCATCCGCCTTGCCGCAATTGCATTTTATAAGTTCTTTTTACCAGGCACCCCAGTATATTCAGGCTTTAGCAAATCAAATTAAGCGTGCGTTAGTGCGGCGGCCCAACGCACAGCTGATTTTTTCCTATCACGGCATTCCGCAGAAGTATGCTGACCATGGTGATCCGTATCCGCAACAATGCACGACAACGACGCAACAGGTGATGGCTTTGATCGGAAAAAACGTGCCGTACAGCCAATCTTATCAGTCTAAGTTTGGACCTGGGCAATGGTTGCGTCCGGCAACCATGCAATTACTGAAAACTTTGCCGCACCAGGGGGTCAAAGACGTGGTGGTGATTACTCCCGGCTTTGTAGCCGATTGTTTAGAAACCCTGCAGGAAATTGGTCATGAAAATCGGGGTTACTTTATGCAAAATGGTGGCCGTAGCTTTACTTATTTGCATCCATTTAATGGTAGTCCTACTTTTACACGTTTGTTGGCGACACTAGCGCAGTCGTAACTATTTGGATGTGATTGTGGTACACTTGGTTGTAAAGATGACATTAAATTAATGAAGGATGGTGCATTGACATGAGTGAATCACGGGAATTAAGCGCGTTGGCTGAACAGATTATTCAGTACCAAAAACGGCATGACCAAACTGATAATGAATTGGCATTCAGTAGTCACGTTTCGGTAGAACATATTCACGCTATAAAAGCGATGGAGATGACACCACCAGAAGATGACGTCAAACGAATTCAAGCGTACATTCAAGGCAAATAAGAAGCGCGGACTGAAAATTCAGCCCACGCTTCTTATTTTTTTATTCATCGCCCACTTTTTTAGTTTGATCATGGGCAACTAACGCAGCTTTAAGCGCCTGTTGGATCAAATAAGCCGCAACATCATTTTTGATTTTCTTGTCCGTTCGTCCCACGATTTTACCGCGGAAATTTTCTTCGCCTAAACGCATAATGAATTCCTCCAATCAGTTATTGGTTGAAAATAAAAACGCCCCTTGAGCCTTGGCTGAAAGAAGCGCTGGAATCATATGTTATCGCTCCTTATCTACTCAGCTACTTGCTGCTGGAATTAGCACCTTGCCTAAGGTAGGTTGCTGTGCGGTCAACGGGCCAGATCCCTCGTGCACTCTGGATAAAGACGTTCCTAATTTCACTGTAAGTGTAGCAAGTTATCTAGAGAATTGCAAGCGCTATCGCGTGCTGGTGCCTCGCTTTACTGGGCGCAGCTGCTGCGCCTGAATTTTTAAAAATTAATGTTTGTCACTTCTAGGTTTAATGAACTTTGATCAAAAATAGTATGGTCATTTTTACCGCTACTTTTGGTTGAAAAATTTTTAAAGCGAGCTTAACCGCTTTCTTCGCTGGTGTATTAATCATCTGCAATTTAGTCAGCAAAAATTAACCGCGCAGCGTTAAAAAATCTGTGCTATACTAGAAAACGTCGCGAACGAAAAACACAACATGTTGTGTCGAAAACTTAAATATAGCAATTTTATATACTATATATCTGGTTGCTGTTTATATAGAGGAGACACATAATGAGCAATTATATTAAATTCTTATCGCATCAGTTAAAGGGCTGGCCGCAGCAGAACTATTATCTATTTTTCTTCAGTTTAGGCTGTCAAGTCATGAACCTAGTTAGCAATAATATTACACCATTAACCGTTTTAACCTTTATCGGGACCACATTAGGGGTTTTATGTGTATTGGCGATCAATGCCGCTAAGTCGGTTAATGGTTGGCTCGGGATTTTATCCGCAATTTGTTTCATCATTACTGGTTATGCCGCTAAAAATTATCTGAGTATTGGTGAACAGATTGCCTATATGATCACATTGGATATTCCCGTTTTACTTAGTGCCAGTTGGAATGTCAATATGGCCGCAAAGATCCGCAAGTTTACTGCCGGTAGCTGGAGCATTGCGGTGATTGCTACTTTGATCGTTTATGGTGTTTCTGGGTATTTGATTCAAGCGTTGACCGATGATCCGCGGCCTTGGATCGATGCGATCAGCTTCTCAATCAGTTTGACTGCCGGCGTGATCTGTTTCTTACGCTTTAACAATCAGTATTTCTGGTGGGTTGCCTCTGGTTTAGCCCAGATGGTCCTTTGGTTCATCTCTTTCCGGCAAGGTTCGGCGACGTTAGCAATGTTTATCAATAGTTCAATTTACTTAGCCAACGATGTTTTGGCCTTCACCATCTCCCCATGGTACAACAAAAAAGAACGGGCACGGGTCGTTGCTCAAGAAACCAAGTATGCCGCTAATTTACAATTAGATAAGAATTGATCTGAAGGAGTTGCGCCTGCGATTTATGGCGCGACTCCTTTTCGGCCTCTCCACGCAAGCTGGCCCAACGTACTGGTACCCGTTATCGGTGTACGGGTCACTTTTAGTTTATAAAATGTTGCAACGTACCACTTTCCCAGATGATCAATCCGCCTAAACCGATGTAGATCAACGCCATGATCCAATTGCCATAGCGAGCAAGGAAAACTTTGACGAAACTGATGTGGACAAATTTTTCACCACAAAAAACCAATAAGTAAATGCAGATGATGAAGACCAGCAAGGTTACGGCCAGTTGCAGTAAAGTCAGCGAAACAAAATAGGGAACGAACAAACCAATATTATCGGCGCCGCACGAGGCCACGGTCATCAGTGCCACGGTGGCCAGCAAATTTTTATGCTGCCGTTGGGCTAATTTTTCGTCAACTTCTGCGGCTTCATCTTCATCGCTGATCAAATATTTGATCCCAAAAGCGATCGGGATCAGGCCGAGAAAACCGAGTAGCCATTTTTGCGGAACGTAGTGGAGCACAAAGGCAAAAAATAAACTGACCGCAATTAAGAACAGTGAGCCGACGTATTGGCCAATGTAAATATCGCGGCGAGCACTACGATCAGGATATTTTGAAAAAATCAGCATTAAAATCACTAATAAATCTAATGCTGTCGAAGCATATAAGATAATAGCCGTGAGAATTGTTTTTAGCATAAAAGCGTTCCTCCTGCGTTTATTATACTGGCTATATCCGGTGACGCCTAGTATTGAAAAAAATTATCATGGTTGACAAGTTAAATTTCTGGTGGTATTCTCTAGCCACTGATTAAAATTGAATGAGAACGTTAAGACGAGGAAAGTAATTGCTGAGAAAGCCTGCAGAGAGTTCCGTTAGTGAAAAGGAATGGCGCATCAGTGATGAAGATGACCCCCGAGCGTTTGGTAACGAGCTTCGGTTAGTTACCAACGGTTGTGCCCGATACCGCACCACAGTCTGTTGCCTAAGCAACGTACTGGTAGAGTTCAACACTGTGAGGTGTTGGAAAAATAAGGTGGTACCGCGAACGCAGAAGCGTCGTCCTTTGTTATACAAAGGCTGGCGCTTTTTTTGTATCGTTAAATACATAGGAGGATGAGAAATTATGGTAAAAAGTAGTAATCAAGGTTATCCACGGTTAGGTGAAAAACGGGAATGGAAGTTTTTACTAGAGCATTTATGGAGTCATAAAATTGATGAAACTGAGTTTACCGCGCAGACCAAGGCTTTACGTTTAGCTAATTTGAAAAAGCAACAAGTGGCTGGCGTTGATCTGATCCCAGTGGCTGATTATTCAAATTATGATCATGTGTTAGATACAGCAGTCGCTTTTGGTGCTGTCCCACAGCGTTTTGGTCAATTCAACGAAAAGTTGAGCTTGGCCGCTTATTACAGTGTTGCTCGGGGCACTAAGGAGGCCGTGGCCGCTGAAATGACGAAGTGGTTCAACACTAACTACCATTACATTGTGCCAGAATTAGATCATGTCCAATTCAAGTTATTGGATAATCGGTGGTTAACTTATTACAACGAAGCTAAGGCCGAATTAGGTATTGACGGCAAGCCCGTTATTTTAGGTCCAGTTAGTTTCTTAAAGCTCAGTAAGGTTAATGATGCTTACGTTAGCGGCGAACTTTTAAGTCAGTTATTAGACGAATTATTGCCACTTTATGTCCAAGTTTTCCGTGAATTAGCAGCTGCCGGGGCAAAATGGATCCAGTTAGATGAACCTACTTTGGTGACTACGGATAAGGCCGAAATTGCACTTTACCGGCATGCCTTGGAAGTTTTACACGAAGCGGCGCCAAAAGTTAACGTTTTGGTTCAGACTTATTTCGCTTCATTAGATGACTATTCGGCGATCGTTAATTTACCAGCCGAAGGTTTTGGACTTGATTTTGTCCATGATCATGGTGAAAACTTACAAGCATTACAAAAATATGGCTTCCCTGAAACTAAGGTTTTAGCTGCTGGGGTGGTCGATGGGCGTAATATTTGGCGCAGCGATCTAAGTGCTAAGCAAGAATTAGTCGCACAGTTGCGGGATAAGGTAGCAAGCGCGCAATTATGGTTGCAACCTTCCAACTCATTGTTACACGTGCCGATCACCACGGCTAACGAACACAAACTAGATCCAGTGATCAAAAATGGGCTAGCTTTTGCGGACCAAAAATTAGCGGAGATCGTTACTTTGACCAAAGCTGCTAACGGTGACGATGTTACTGCCGAATTAACGGCGAGCCAAGTGGCCTTAGACCAGCTAAATCATTCTGAGCATCGTAACAATCCGGAGGTGGCCAAAGCAGTCAAGGCAGTACTTGCTGCACCAACTGAACGCCATTCCGCTTATCCAGAACGGGTCAAAGCCCAGAAAGTATTGAACCTGCCGTTATTACCAACAACGACGATCGGTAGCTTTCCGCAATCGGCTGAAGTCCGTTCACACCGGAAAGCTTGGCGCAAAGGTGACTTATCAACAGCAGATTATCAAGCTTTCTTGGATCAAGAAGCTAAACGTTGGTTGAAAATTCAAGAAGATCTTGACATTGATGTGTTAGTTCATGGCGAATTTGAACGGACTGATATGGTGGAATACTTTGGACAGAAACTAAAGGGCTTTACAACCACGCAAAATGGCTGGGTTCAAAGCTATGGTTCCCGTGGGGTCAAACCACCAGTTGTCTTTGGGGATGTGCAATGGACTGAACCAATTACGGTACGCGATACGGTTTTTGCACAAAAACAAACCAATAAGTTAGTCAAAGGGATGCTGACCTCAGCGGTTACGATCATCAACTGGAGTTTTGTACGTGATGATTTGGCTAAAAATCTTGTTGCTGACCAAATTGGTTTGGCGTTGCGGCATGAAGTTAAAGCCTTAGAAGATGCAGGAATCAAGATCATTCAGGTTGACGAACCTGCTTTACGGGAAGGCTTACCTTTGAAACCGCGTTACCGCGCTGATTATTTAGCTAATGCCGTCAAAGCATTCAAGATCACTACCACAGGGGTTAAGGACGAGACCCAAATTCATACCCATATGTGCTATTCCGATTTTGAAGATATTTTGCCAGCGATCAGCGCGTTGGATGCCGACGTGATCTCGATTGAATCTTCGCGTTCACACGGTGAGAGTATTAAGGCCTTTGAACAAACGAAGTACGATAAGCAGATCGGTTTAGGTGTTTACGATATTCATAGTCCGCGGGTGCCTTCAGTTGCGGAAATCGAACAAAATATTGATCGTGCCTTGCAGGTGATCGATATTCATCAATTCTGGATCAATCCTGATTGTGGTTTGAAGACCCGCAAGGAACCGGAAACAATTGCGGCTTTGCGCAATATGGTGCAAGCACGGAATAATGTGCGGGCTAAATTAGGCGTTACCGAATAGTTCAGGGTGAATGGAGGAGTCAAATGAGTTTCAAGGAAGCCTTACAACAGCAAGTTTTGATCGCCGATGGTGCCATGGGAACGTTGCTTTATAGTCAATATGGCGTGAATTCCGCATTTGAAGGGTTGAATCTGACCCATGGCGGCGATATTCTCAAGATTCATCAAGCCTATATTGCGGCGGGGGCCGATGTGATCCAAACCAACACTTATGCGGCTAATCGGATCAAGTTAAATCGCTATGGCCTCGCCGATAAAACGAAGGCTATCAATGAAGCAGCGGTTAGTTTAGCACATACAGCCCAAGTTGCGGCGGAACATCCGGTTTACGTTTTAGGCACGATCGGTGGAATCGCTGGGATCACCGATACAGAGATTGAACCTTTGACGGCTGAAGAAATTGATGCTGGTGTGCAAGAACAAGCCGAATATTTATTGAATACCCAAGCAATCGACGGCATTTTGCTGGAAACTTACTATGATATTAACGAGCTGAAGCGGGCATTTAAAATTGTCCGCCAGTTAACGGATTTACCGGTGGTTGCTAACGTTACCATGTATGAACCGGGAGTGTTACAAGATGGCACGGATCTAAATACTGCCTTACAGGAGCTGGCCGCTTTAGGGGCCGACGCTGTTGGTGCTAACTGCCGCTTAGGTCCATATAACATGAGTCGTGCCTTTGAAAGTGTTAATTTACCAGAGAATTCGGTTTTAGCCGTTTATCCTAACGCTGGGTTACCTGATGTTCAGGATGGCAAAACAGTTTACGATAGTCCGGCGGAGTATTTTGAAAATTATAGCGCGATCTTCCAGCAGCAAGGAGCGCATTTGATCGGTGGTTGTTGTGGCACCACTCCAGCGCATATCAAAGGATTGGTTGCTGGCTTGCAATCGCGTCAACCGATCACAACTAAAATCGTGACCCCGCAGGCGGCTGTAACGCCACCGGCGGCCGCCGATCCGCGGCAACATGATTTTCTGCAACAAGTTCGCCAGGAAAAGGTTGCGTTAGTCGAGCTGGATCCACCAAAGACATTTGCCACGGCTAAGTTTTTTCGGGGAGCACAGGCATTAAATCAGGCCGGTGTCGGGGCCATTACTTTGTCGGATGGACCGTTGGCTAACCCGACGATCAGCAATGTGGCGTTAGCGGCGCAATTAAAATATCAGTACGGGATCACGCCGCTGGTACATTTAACAACGCGGGATCATAACTTGATCGGTTTACAGGCGGAGATCATGGGCCTACACACACTGGGAATTTCCAATATTTTGGTGATCACCGGTGATCCAGCCAAGGTCGGCGATCTACCGGGTGCCACTTCGGTTTACGATCTACATTCCGTTGAATTAATGCAAATGATCAAGAAATTTAATGCTGGTATTTCGCCAACTGGCCGCCATTTACAGGAAAAAACTAACTTTGCCGTTGGTGGTGCGTTTAACCCCAATGTGCGCAGCGTTGATCGTGCTTGTAAAATGATCGCTAAAAAGGTGGCTTATGGGGCTGATTTTATTATCACCCAGCCAGTGTTTGATATTGAAAAGGTGCATGCTTTGCGCACGGCCCTTGATGAACAAGGCATCACTACGCCAGTTTTTGTTGGCGTCATGCCGTTACTGTCTTACCGGAACGCTAACTTCCTACATCATGAAGTGCCAGGTATTCGTTTAGCCGACGATACTTTAGCGCGGATGCAACAGGCAGAAGCTGCTGGTAATGAACGTGAAGTCGGCATCCAAATCGCCAAAGAAACGATTGATGCGATCTGTGCCGATTTCAATGGGGTGCACATCAATACGCCTTTGCGGCATCACGAGATCTCGTTGGAATTGGTTAAGTATGTTCAGGCTAAAAACACGGTTAATGTGTGAAAAGGACTGAACAGCGATTTGTGATTAAAGCACACCATTAACTTGAATCAAACGGTCAACAACAATTTTAAAAACGTAAATAAATAGCGCCAGTAAAAGTAGTTTTTGCTACTTTTACTGGCGCTATTGCGTGCTGTAGCTTAATTGAAGTTAGCGGGTGTTTGGCAAGGTGCGCAGATTGGCGCATTATTTTCCTCATGCGGCTTGTAGCAGGTTGACTAGTTCCAGCAGGTGATCGATTTGATAAGTTGGTAGGATCCCAGTGCGGTTGGCTTGGAAGTGGGGATCATACCAGACCGTATCTAAGCCACTGGCAGCGCCGCCCTTGATATCAGAAGTGAGTGAATCACCGATCATCAGCGTTTGCGCACTTTTGAAGTTGGGAATTTGGGCTGCGGCGCGTTTGAAAAATTCCGGTGTCGGCTTTTGGGCCTGCAGCTCTTCGGACACAAAAATATCATCGAAATAAGTGATCAAACCTGAAGCAGTCAGGCGCTTGCGCTGCGTCTGACCGATCCCATTTGAAGCGACAAACAAATGGTAACCTGCCTGCTTCAGTGTTGCTAATAACTCAGTGGCCTCGGTTATTTTTTGATGGCCTTCAGCCAGTGACTGGCGATATAGTTTTTCATAAGCCGGTCCGTCGACGGTTTCACCTAATGTGGTAAAGAATTTTGTAAAGCGTGTCGCTAATAAATCCCTGCGTGTCAAGTTACCTAATTCGTAATCCTGCCACATTTGTTGATTCAGGTCGTGATACTGGGATCGCAGTGTTGGTGTTAGTTTGTGGTGTGTTTGCGCAAAAAGTTGCGTCAAAGCAGCATATTCCGCCGCCTGAAAATCGAGTAATGTATCGTCAAGGTCAAATAATAAAGTTGAGTAATGCATTTTAAACCTTCTGTCTTCTATGTTTTTTATGGTAGCAAAAAAGCGACCGCAGCCGCTTTTTCGATTGATCAGTACACATGTCAATCTGCTAACAACAGTTGTTCGATCGTATCTAATACGCCAAAATGATTATTATCTAAGCGTGTTGTGAAAGCGGCCTGTTTGCGCACTGCGGCTTCGGCATTAAGCATGGCATAGCCGTATTTAGCGCGACTTAACATTTCCAGATCATTATAATTATCACCAAAGGCGGCTACTTCGGCAGGTGTCAATTGCCAATAATCTTCTAGTTCTTGTAGGCCAACGCCTTTGTTAATGCCGGCTGGGATCACATCAATACCACCATAACCACTGGCAGTTGCGTGGAAAGCGCCAGGGAACTTGGCATTTAGATAGTCCGCTTTTTCTTTACTGGCAGCATGCTTCCAGGCCACGTTGACCTTGTAAATGTGGTCGGTGACCTGAGCAATATCGTCGACTAACTGCAAATTGCTAATGTAGTAACGAATTTCCGGAATATTGATATCTGGGTCGGTTCGATTCATATAGCTAGCGTGCTGACCAGATAAACGTACGGAATCTGGTTTTAGGAAGGGATCATCGTGAAGCGTTTTGAGTAATTGCTGCATGGTTAATAGCGGCAATTGTTTTTCGGCCACAACGGTGGAACCATCCATGATTAAGGCGCCGTTTTCGGCCATAAACGTGTTGATCCGTGATTTTGCCGTAAAAATATCCACCAGATGCCCATAATGGTTACCACTGGCAATAACAAAATGGATCTGACGCTGCTGCATGGTTTGCAGTAATTCATTGAAACGGTCGATCGCGTATTCGTGTTGATCGTTGAGAAAGGTACCGTCGATATCAGTGGCAATTAATTTTATAGGCATTAGCATAACCTCCAAAACTTGTTTAACTATATTGTAGCTTAGATAAGCCAATGAAAGCGATAATTTTATTTAAAATCAATTAAAAAAATAGCACAACAAGCGAAAAAGCAAACGAAACTTTTCACTGTTGCCCTAGATTTAATTATTTTAAAATTTGATCGATCGTGTCCAGTACGCCGTTGTGATTATTATCTAATCGGGTGATAAAGGCGGCTTCTCGTTGTACTTCCGCGCGGGCGTTCCGCATTGCGTAACTGTATTTTGCTCGGCGCAACATTTCTAGATCATTATAATTATCACCGAAGGCCGCAATGTTGTCTGCTGTCAGCTGGAGGTGATCTTCTAACTGTTGCAAGCCAACACCTTTGTTGACCCCAGCGGCGATCACATCAATACTACCAAAACCGCTGGCAGTCGCGTGGATCACGCCGGAAAATTTGGCGTTGAGGTAGTCTGCCTTATCTTTTAATTCAGCCTGTTTCCACACCGCATTTAACTTGTAAATATGATCATCGACTTGGCTTAGATCATCGACTAGCTGCAAATTATTGAAGAAATAGCGCACGTATTCATCAATGGTTTCTGTTTTCACCATATAGCTGGCGCGTTGGCCGGATAAGCGAATCGAATCGGGTTGTAATTTTGGATCGTCCTTTAATTGGCGTAATAATTGCTGAATCGTTGCGGCCGACAACTTACTTTCAGCAATGACCTGACCACGGTCCATAATTAACGCGCCGTTTTCAGCGATAAACGTGGTGATCGGTGATTTAGTCGCAAAAACAGCCTGTAAATGGCTATAATGATTGCTACTGGCGATAACGAAATGCATGTTGCGGCGCTGCATTTCTTGAAGTTGCTCGTTGAAACGCTGGATCTGATATTCGTGTTGATCAGTTAGAAACGTTCCGTCAACATCCGTTGCGATTAATTTAATGGTCAATGACTTGCCCTCCCAGATTTTCTGATAGTTTCATTGTAACGCCTAGTTGCTAGTGCGGCTATCAGAAACTTTAGGGACTTATAATTTAGCGTAATGTTTTTGGTGTAATGTTTGCGTTAGAATCTGACCTAAACGTTTTACGCCTAGTTCAATGGTCTCATTAGCTAGATTGGTAAAATTCAGGCGGATGCCGTTCGCTTGATGACTTACTGGAAATAAGCTGGCGCTGGGCACATAGGCTACTTTGGCGTCACGCAGGATCACTTGTTTAAGCAATTGGCCGGTATCAATTTCCGCAGGTAAGGTTAAATAAACGAAGAAGCCGCCGCACGGTTTGGTAAACGCAACTGTTGCCGGTAAATAACGGGCCAACGCGGTTAGCATAACGGTCATCTTTTTCGCGTACGCCCTGTTCATTGCGTTAATATGTGCCTTAATATCGTAGGTGGTCAAATAGTGATCAACTGCGTTCATGACTAGGGTCGAAGATTGGACATCGTTGCCTAGCTTTAAGGCCGTCAGTGGTTCCAACAGTTCTGGTGCGGCCACCAGCCAACCTAAACGCAGACCAGGAGAAAGAATTTTCGAAAAGCTGCCTAAACTGATCACGTGGTTGGTGGTGTCCAAGCTGGCCAGAGAAGGCAGTGGGGTACCGCTGAAACGTAGCTCACGGTACGGGTTATCTTCTAAAATGATCACATCGTAGCGTTGTGCCAAGCGTAACAGTGCGTGGCGTTTGGCCAAGGATAGCGTACAGCCAGTTGGATTTTGAAAATCGGGGATCGTATAGATAAATTTAACGGTGTGCGTCAGCAATATTTTTTGTAAAGCATTTAGATCCATGCCATCGGCGATCAAAGGAACCTCATAATAAGTTGGCTGATAAGCATCGAAGGCGGATAAGGCGCCTAAATAAGTTGGCGCTTCGACCACGACCCCATCGCCTGGGTTCAGCAACAATTTAGCCGTGAGGTCAAGCCCTTGCTGCGCACCTTGAGTCAACAAAATTTGTTCGGCAGTGAATTGACGTTGGGCTGTTGAAATGTGTTGGGCGATTTTTGCCCGTAAACTAGGTAAACCAGCGGCAGTGCTGTATTGTAAGTTGCACCGCTCGGTTAAGCTGGCATTAAAGGCCGTTTGAAGTGCTGCACGAGGAAATAATTGGTTATTTGGATAGCCGGCGGCAAAAGAAATCAATGCTGGGTCGTTGGCGTAAGTGAAAATATCGTTTAGTCCGTTGTCGCAAGGTTGAATTCGGTTTGCAAATTTTACCATGTTAATCCCTCCATTTATAACTTGTTGCCCAAAATAGCAATTAATGCACATTTACTAGTGGTTGTTTATTATGATAAAATGAACTGCATAATAAGTAAAACTCAACTTTTTCATAATTAAGTGAAATTAATTCATTGCAAATCATTTGCTTAAATCGTTGCCCAGTGTCAGGGCTGATTTTAGGTGTACTCAGTTAGTAAAACTAACTAAAAGATAATCCGCAAACCTAGTTTGGGCTGAAAGGAGTAGAAATATGTCAACTTTTTCTTATGAAATTTTTCATGAAGTGGTCGAACGTAAAACTTTTTATCAGGCGGCGGTGGCCCTCAATGTTACCCCTAGTGCAGTTAGCCATTCGATCACGCAATTAGAAAATGAGTTAGGCTTTCCGCTGTTTATTCGCAATCGTACTGGTGTTGAATTAACCAGTGATGGGCAGCGTATTTTGCCGATCGTACAGGAGATCTTAAATACTGAAGAACGACTGCGTCAAGAGGCCGCTAATATCAATGGGTTAAATGCCGGTTCGATTCGGATTGGGGCCTTTAGTAGTGTTTGTATCAGTTGGCTGCCACCGATCATTCAAAAGTTTAAGCAGCAATATCCCGACATTGCGATTAGCATCGTTCAAAGTAACTTTAATGATATCGTCAATCAAGCTAAGATCGGGACGATCGATATTGGTTTTTCCGCCTTGCCGATCGCGGATCAACTAGTGGTGACACCCCTGATCACCGATCAAATTTTTTGTATCACGCCCCAGAATTTTGTTCCCCAACACAAAACTTACGTGACCGCGGCTGATGTTGCCGATCAAGATTTTATTTTGCAACAAACCGATTATGATCGGGATACTAAGCGTGCGTTGGATCGCTACAATGTTCGGCCTAATTCGCTGCGCTATAGTATTGATGATCAATCAATTCTGGCGATGGTGGAAAGTGGTTTGGGGATGGGGATTTTACCGCAATTAGCCTTGCAGAAATTATCCGGTAATGTGAATATTTATCCATTTGATCAAGACTTTCATCGAACGGTGGCGCTGGTAGCCAACAAAGTGCAAGCAGTAGCCCCATCGACTAAAAAAATGTTGCAGGCGATCAAGGCTTATATTCAGCAAAATTATGAAGAAAATTTATTGGCATAAAAAATGTGGCTCGCAATAACGCGGCCACATTTTTGTTTACAGCGGTATAGGTGCTTGCTGCGCAGCGTATCTTCTTAGTATTTCGTTAGTCTAGTTCGTATTCAGGTGACGCTGAATTTTGGCGTGCTTTACGTTTTAAGCGGAAATACTTGGTGAGCTCTAAACAGAGTAGCGAACCGAAAATAGCGGGAACTGTGATCCACCAAGCACTTGCTGTCAGGTCAGTTAGGCCAAATGCTTTTTGTAAGAATGGAACTAAGGCAACGGCTAAAACTAGACTGATAGCGATCACGACACTGATGTTTAAGGCGCGATTGTGTTTTAAGGTGCGCCAACTTAACATTTGTCGCGTTTTAATGGCGTAAACGTCGATGACTGAACCTAAAGCTAATACGAGAAAGGCCATGGTCATACCTTGCAGCTGTGAGCCGTCGTTCAGACCGAAACGACCCCAATAGTAGACCCCGCCAACTAGAATAATGAAAACCAACGCACGAAGGGCTAACCGCCAGCCTAGGCCATCGGCAAATAGTGAGCGATTTTTGCTAACTGGCGGATGTTGCATATTATCACGATCGCCAGGCTCTGCACCAATATAGAAGCCAGGTAGGCCGTCAGCCAGGACGTTGATCAGTAATAATTGTTCGGCGATCAGGATTGCTCCCCAACCGAGACTGACACTAAATAGCATGAGGAAGATCTGAGCGAAATTGACCCCGACCAAAAATTCGATCGCCTTGAGAATATTATGGTAAACCGTACGTCCTTCTTCAACAGCATCAAGGATCGTTGCAAAATTATCATCGGTCAAGATCATATCAGCGGCATTTTTGGAAACATCGGTGCCGGTGATCCCCATAGCGATACCAACATCGGCGGCCTTTAGTGCTGGCGCATCGTTGACGCCATCACCAGTCATCGCAATGGTTGCGCCATTGGCCTGCCAGGCGTTAATGATCCGTAATTTATCTTCTGGCGAAACGCGGGCAAAAACACTGTAGTCGGTGATCTGTTTCTTTAAGGCGGCATCACTTAGTTGGCGCAACTCCGCACCACTGATGGCTTGTTCACCAGGCCGCAAAATACCGATATCACTGGCGATCGCTTTGGCGGTGGCTAAATGGTCACCGGTGATCATTACCGGTTTGATTCCAGCGGCGTGGGCTTTGGCGATTGCGGCCGGTACTTCGGGCCGTGGTGGATCGATCAAGCCGATCAGGCCCACTAAAGTTAATTCTTGTTCGATTTGGGCCCAGTTTAATTCGGGTTTAGTTGTGAATTCACGATAAGCGATGCCAAGAATACGTAAGGCGCCGGCAGCAAATTCATCATGGATGGTGGTCGTTTTGTGCGGGCGTTGTGCTAATTGCAGGCGATCCAATGCGCCTTTAACGATGACCAGATAATGACCATCTGGGGTTTCATGTAAAGTGGCCATTGTTTTCTTATTGGAGTCGAAGGGGTTTTCCGCTAAACGGGGATAATCTTGTTCTAGTGTGGTTCGTTTCAGGTTATATTTTGCTAATAAGTGAACGATGGCTAATTCAGTGGCATCACCGTGGGCTTCACCATCAGCTGTGACCTCGGCGTTAGTAGCCAGTCCCATATAAGTGAAGGCTTGGCGCTGCTGCGGCGCCAACTTAGTTAAGGCAGCGATTTTTTGAACTGGCTGTCCGGGTTGCCAGAATTGAGTGATCGTCATTTTATTTTGCGTTAACGTTCCGGTTTTATCACTGGCGATCACATTCACATTACCGATGGTTTCTACAGCCGTTATACGGCGAATGATCGCGCGGCGCTGGGCCATTTTACGTACACCATGGGTCAAACTCAAAGTGACGATCACCGGCAAAGTTTCCGGCACAGCGGCTACAGCCAGTGACACACCGATCAGTAAACTATCGGCTAAATTATCTTGATAAAGGAAAAAATTTAATAGGAAAATGACAACACCAGCAACTAAAGCAATCGAAGTTAGACGTAAGGCCAACTGGGCCAAGCGCTGCTGCAGCAGTGTTTTTTGCTTTTGTGTTTTATTTAATAAAGCGGCAATTTTACCTAATTCTGTGGCCATTCCGGTGGCGGTGACGATAAAATAACCGTTGCCTTGCGTCACTGCAGTACCGGAGAAAACTAAATTCAGATTATCACCGATACTTTCTGGCTCCGTGGCCATCGGGGCTGTTTGTTTACTGATCGCTTCACTTTCACCGGTTAAAATCGCTTCGTCAATGGTCAAGTTTTGTGCGCTAAGTAAGCGCCCATCGGCAGGAACGGTGTTGCCGGCAGTTAAAACGACGATATCACCGGGAACTAGTTCTGGTGCAGGCAAGGTGGTTTTAGTTCCGTCACGGATCACGGTAACTGTCGGCACGTGCATATCTTGTAAGGCTGCTAAAGCCTTCTCAGCGTGGTGTTCCTGAAATAAAGTGATGACAACGTTCAAAATAATGATCGCACCGATCACGATCACTTTCAGCCAGGAGCTGTCACTGGTCAGGGCTAAGTAGGCGGCGATCCCTGTGGCGATCAATAAAATAATTGACGTGATATCAGTGAGCTGCTGAATAACTTTACGCCAAAGTGGAGTTGGCGGAACCGCGGCGAGTTCATTCTGGCCAGCACGGCTACGTTGCTGCTCGATTTGTGCTGCGGTCAGGCCTTGTTCGGGGTCAACTTGATAGTCGCGGCAAATGTCACTGCCGCTACGAGTGGCATGCGTCATAGTGAGTCGCCTCCTTTGCGAGCAAATGGTAAAAACCTATAGTTTTATTGTAACAAGCTAGTGATTTTGCCGTCAAAATATGTACTAGGTGGCCCAGCAGTCTGCGCTAATATATTTAAAAAAGGTGCGCGTCAGCAAATAGCAACGGCGCGCACCTTTTTTGCGGCCACGATAGTTGCATCGTGAGCCCTAAATTATTTTTGATCTAGTTATGGTAGGAAGCTGTTAGCCAATGGATTTAAATGTTGGCGCTAAACTGAATGGCCTTAATTCATGTGGAGACCGCCATCGACGGCGATCGTTTGCCCAGTGATGTAGTCTGCACGGTCACTGGCCAAAAAAGCAACTAAATTAGCAGCGTCACCAGGCTGTTCGATGCGATTTAAAGCGATTCGTTCTTTAAATTGTTTTAAGGCCAGCTGGCGGCTGTCTTGATCTAATTTTTCGACTTGGGCATTAACGATATCCCACAACGGGCTAGCGACAATGCCCGGTGAATACGCATTGACGTTGATGTGGTAGGGGGCTAATTCCTTGGCGGCGGCTTGGGTTAAACCGCGTACTGCAAATTTACTGGCCGAATAAGCGCTTAATAGCGGCATTCCTTCCATTCCCCCTAAACCGGCGGCGTTGATGATCTTGCCGCCAGTTGGCTGCCGTTTCATAAACTTAGCCGCTGCCTGAATGCCAAATAAAACGCCTTTAACGTTGACTGCTAACAGTTCGTCGACTTCTTTATTGGTGATTTGCTCGATCGGGCCGACTTTGACGATCCCAGCATCGTTGACCATAACGTCAATGTGACCATGTTCGGCAACTACCTGCTCAACTAACTGTACTAGATCGTGTTGGTAGATCACATTGGCCTGATAAGCCGCTGCTTGATGATGTTGTTGATGAATTTCGCTGACCGTGCGTTGTGCGGCGGCCATAATAATATCGGAAGCAGCAACGAAGAAGCCATCTGCGGCTAATACTTTGGCGATTGCCCGGCCGATTCCCTGGCCAGCGCCAGTGATCACAGCAATTTTTTGGGGCATAATATTTCCTCCTTAGTCAAATTAAGGGATGTTTGAAAACGTGGTTAGTTTTCAAACACGGACTGGTCGAATTAGTTATGAAACGACCAAATATAAGGTTTTAATAGCGCCTGGCTTTTACAAAGTTAGGCTACTTTAATAAATTATTAAAAGTCAGACGAAAATAGCTTTAAGTCTTTCCTTTAGTATAGCATTTCGACCATAAGAATGGCGGTCTTGCTTGTCAAAGCAGGCCTGACAGCTTATACTAAAAAGGATCATAAAAGTTCATCAGTTGATGAACGTCACGTATGACTAGATATGTATAATTATAGATATTTTTGAATGGGAGTCATGAATAAATGAAAAATGAAACAGTTAAATCATGGCTATGGGTCGTGATCGATGTTGTGGTCATTGTCGGGGTTGCCTTGTTATTGCGCACCTTCTTGATCACGCCGCACAATGTGGACGGTCCATCAATGGAACCGAACTTTATGGATAAAGATCGCGTTTTAGTCTGGCGGCATCCCACGCTGAAACGTGGCAATGTAGTTATTTTACACGCACCAGACGGTTCATTGTATATCAAACGAATCATTGGTTTGCCGGGGGATACTGTCACTTCTAAGGATGATGTGATGTATGTTAACGGAAAGAAGTACAGCGAGCCTTACTTGAATAGCTATAAAACCCAGTGGGCTGATGATAACAATGGCTTATTTACCCAGAATTTCTCGTTGAGCACGCTGAAGGCAACCAATTACGCGAAAAAAGTACCTAAAGGTGACTACTTTGTCATGGGGGATAATCGGCCGATCTCTAAGGATAGTCGACTGATCGGCTTTGTACCCCGGGCCAAAATTGAAGGTAAAGTTGTCTGGCGGTATTGGCCACTTAACAAATGGTCGGTTTACTAGCAAATCATTTTAAAACACAGGTTAATAAGTTAGAGCAGTAACGATTATGTTGTGGCTCTTTTTTATTTGCGGTTGTTTTCGGCATGAACGCGTGCTAAAGTCAAACTAATTTAGCGAAAGTGGTGATCAGTGTGAAAAAAGAAGGGCACAGCCATACCGAGTTTTGCCCACATGGTAGTGGTGATGACGTTGAGTTAATGATCCAAAAAGCAATTAAATTTGGTTTTACTGAATATAGCATCACTGAGCATGCGCCTTTGCCGCCGGCGTTTAAACAGGACTATGCGGGGACACTGACTGGGTTAACCGAAGCTTCAATGGCGCTTAGTGATCTACCCGCTTATTTCAAAAAATGCCGCCATTTGCAAACTAAATATCAAGCACAACTTAAAATAAATATAGGTTTTGAGCTGGATTTCTTGCCGACACAACTCGCCTGGACACGTGATTTTTGGGCCGAATACGGGCCACAAACACAGGATAACGTTTTGTCAGTCCATTTTATGCAGGGAACTGCCGCCAAGTTTTGGTGTGTTGATGATACATTGGCTGATTTTAAAACTGGCTTACTTGATCCCCAAAAAGGGAACGGACAAGCGTTATACGGACAATATTTACGGGCCTTGCTGGTAGCAGTGCAAACTGATTTAGGAGTTAACGCACCACGGCGTTTAGGCCATATGACTTTGATTAAAAAATTCCAAGATTATTTTAATTTACCGGCCAAGTTCAATGCCGCTAATTTAGCGTTAGTTGATCAGTTATTTACCGTGTTAGCCCAACGTCATTTTGCGTTAGATCTCAATGCCGCTGGTTTGTATAAGCCTTATTGTAACGAAAGCTACCCTTATCCAGACTTGATCGTAGCAGCTAAAGCAGCCAGTATTCCGTTAGTTTATGGTTCGGATGCCCACAGTATTGCCGAGATTGGTCAGGCTTATCATCAATTGGAAAAATTTATTTAAGTAGGCTTGACTTTTCTGCCGCAACTGCTATTATGAGAACAACATTAAAAATAAAATGAAGTTTTGATTAGAAAAAGTAGTGAGCTAACGTTTTTTGAGAGAGTATCCATTCGGCTGTGAGGGTATAGCGTTGCTGACGAACACACATCTATGAACTTTGGTGCTGAACTCAGTAGGTGCCAACGCAGGGTCTGCGTTAAAAACTGTTACAAGTTAATTCATGAAATGAAAACTAAAAGACTTAATTTGCAACTTGAGGTCTGGCCTGCAAGGTCCAGATAAACTTGAGGTGGCACCACGATTATTCGTCCTCGTAAGCATAGCTTACGGGGACTTTTTGTTTAGCAAATTTTAAAAAAAAGGGGCGTTGACAATGTTCAATCGTAATTTACCGATCGGTACGCGGGATGAATTTGGCGCATTGGCACAAGCCAAGGAAAAAATCACTGACCAGATCCAAACTTATTTTCGCAAGCGCGGGTTTCAAAAACTGACCACACCGTTATTGGAATACAAAGCAGTATTTAGTTCCATGGAGCAGCAAACTTATCAACCGTATCAGATGTTGGACGAACATGGTGAAACCTTAGTTCTGCGCCCCGATCTAACTTTACCGGTGGCGCGGGTGATGAGTACTACCGGTATTAAAACGCCAGTTAAATGGTATTACAGTGGCGAGGTTTTCCGGGTCAAGCGGCGTCTATCCGGCAGTTATAATCAGCAAACGCAGGCGGGTATCGAAATTATTGGTTATCGTTCGTTAAAGGCCGAGTGGGAGTGTTTGACGGCGGCAATTGAGCTGTGCCAACAACAGGCAGTGAATGATCTTCACGTTGAATTAGGGCATGCGCGCTTTGTTAAAGCAGTGCTACAGGCTTTACCTTTGAATACTTTACAACAGGCAACTTTGCAGCAGGCTTTGTTCAGCAAAAACTTAACGGCTTACCAAGCAGTGATCGCCCCGTTAAGCACCGATCCCTTTTATCCCTTTTTACAGACGTGGCCGTGGCTATTCGGAGATTTTGCCAAGGTGTTGGATCAATTGAAATTGTTGCCTGAGGTTCCTGAATTACAATCGATCATGCAGGAATTAGCGGCAACACAAGCCTTTTTGACCCAGCAATTTCCGCAGCAACGCATTGAGTTAGATTTGTCGATCGAGTCACCGCAAGCTTATTATACCGGCATGATCTTCCATGGTTATAGTGATTCTACCGCCGAGTTTTTATTCAGTGGTGGGCGCTATGATCAGTTACTTTCCAGTTTTCAAAATACGTTGCAACCGGCAGTTGGCTTGGCCTTTGAAGTTGATCAGCTGGCGCAATACACCACGGCGACTGCTACAGCGCCAACTACTTTGATCTATTTCGATGCAGCTAGTTGGCAGGCAGCGCAACAAGCCTTGCTACAAAATCCTGCTAGTAGCTTATGTTTAGCGGAAACTAAGCACGAAGCGGAACAAATTGCCCAGCGCACACACAGTAAGTTACTGGACGTCACGGAGGTGCAGCCATGAGTGCTTTGAAAATTGCCTTAACTAAAGGGCGAACGGAAAAACAAGTTGTGCCGTTACTGGAAGCCAGCGGGATCGACTGTACGGCGATCCGGAATAAACAGCGGCGGCTGATCTTTAATGATTTACCTGCTTATCATTTTATTCTCGCCAAAGGGCCTGATGTACTGACGTACTTAGACCGCGGCGCCATGGATATCGGTATCGTCGGTAGCGATATTTTAGAAGAGCAGCACAACGAACAATACGAAATGCTGGACTTACAAACTGGTAAATGCCACTTTGTACTAGCCTCAACACCAGAATTTGATCCGCATCAGGTGAAACGGAAGATTATCGCCACCAAATATCCCAGCATTACCCAGCGTTATTTCCGTAGTATCGGCGAAGATGTGGAGATTATCAAGATCGAAGGTTCCGTTGAATTAGCACCATTAGTTGGTTTAGCGGACGCCATCGTCGATATTGTGGAAACCGGCACCACCTTACGGGAAAATAATTTACAAGTGTTTGCTACCTTACAGTCCGTTTCCACACGTTTGGTGGTCAACCGCTTATCGTTAAAGCAACATCAAAATGAGATTCAACAACTGATCACTAATTTGCAGCAGACAATCAAAACGGAGGTCTAGAGCATGGAAATTTTACAACAATCATTGGCGGAACTTAAACAACAAGTTAATCGGCGGACCCAACAAGCCACCCACCCCGAAGTTGAAGCTAGTGTGGCGGCGATCTTAGCCGCTGTACAACAAAATGGTGATACAGCCTTACGTCAGTACAGTCAAAAATTCGATGGTGTGACCTTAAACGCTTTACAAGTACCGCAAGCTGAAGTTGACGCGGCCTATAACAATTGTGCTCCTGAATTATTGGCTGCTCTTAAGTTAGCGCAACGCAATATCACTTCCTTCCATAAAAAAGAAATCAGTTATGGGTTCATCGACAGCGAGCGTGCTGGTGTGATCCGCGGTCAAAAAGTGACCCCGTTAGCTGCTGTTGGTTTATACGTGCCTGGTGGGACTGCTGCTTATCCGTCAACAATTATGATGAGTGCGATCCCAGCTAAATTAGCCGGCGTCAAAAAAATCGTTATGGTGACGCCACCGCAAAAAGATGGCATCAATCCGGCCGTATTGACTGCTGCTAAGTTAGTGGGGATCGACGCAATTTATCAAGTAGGTGGGGCTCAAGCTGTTGCCGCTTTGGCGTACGGGACGGAATCTATTCCACAAGTTGATAAAATTATGGGTCCCGGCAATATTTTTGTCGCCACTGCCAAGAAACAAGTTTTTGGCCAAGTCAGTATTGATATGATCGCTGGGCCATCCGAAATTGGTATCATTGCGGATGAAAACGCGCAGCCAGCTCAGGTCGCCGCTGATTTATTATCCCAAGCAGAACATGATAAAATGGCGCGCCCAATGTTGGTCACCACGAGTTTAACGCTAGCCAACGCGGTCAACGCTGAATTAGAAAAGCAATTGACTACTTTGCCCCGGCAAGAAATTGCCCGGGCCGCATTGAATCAGCAAGGTTTTATTGCGATCGTAGCTTCGCTAAATGATGCGTTTACCTTGATGAACGCCATTGCACCGGAACATTTAGAAGTACAAGTCGCGGAACCGACGCAATATCTTGCTCAAATCGAAAACGCAGGTTCTGTTTTCTTAGGGAGCACAGCCTCTGAGCCTTTAGGTGATTACGTAGCTGGTCCAAACCATATTTTACCTACTAGCGGCACGGCACGTTTCTTTTCACCACTGGGCGTTTACGATTTCGTTAAGCGCACGCAATTTATTCAGTATACAAACGCCGCATTACAGCCGGAGGCCAGCGCCATCACCACTTTGGCACGTACAGAAGGTTTGGAAGCCCACGCTCGGGCAATAGAAGCCCGTTTTCCCAATCAGGAGGTGTAATTATGACTCGGCAAGCAAAAATTACGCGTAATACTCAAGAAACTCAGATTACTGTCGATTTAAATCTAGATGATGCCAGCACCATTAAAATTGATAGCGGTATTGGTTTTCTTGATCATATGTTGAACGCCTTTGCGAAACACGGGCGTTTCGGTTTGATCGTTAAGGCCAACGGCGATCTAAATGTTGATCCCCATCACACCACTGAAGATATTGCCATTGTTTTGGGCCAGTGTTTTAAACAAGCATTAGGCGATAAAGCCGGCATCGAACGCTTTGGGACCGCCTTTGTACCGATGGATGAAACCTTGGCGCGGGTGGTCATTGATCTTTCCGGACGCGCCTATTTAGTGTTTGACGCTGAATTGCCTAACCCGCGTTTAGGTACCTACGACACCGAAGTCACCGAAGACTTTTTCCAAGGTTTCGCGTTTAATGCCGAACTTAATTGCCACGCCACCGTTTTATACGGCCGTAATACGCATCATAAAATCGAAGCGCTGTTCAAAGCGCTGGGGCGGGCGATGCGAGGTGCAGTCGCAATCAATCCGGAAGTTAAAGGCATTCCGTCCACTAAAGGGGTGATCTAATGATCGTTGTCGTCGATTATGACACGGGGAATACCCGTAATCTAAAAAAAGCACTGGACTATCTGGGTATTGCTAACCAATTATCCAGTGATCCCGCAACGATTCTAGCGGCTGACGGGTTGATTCTGCCGGGTGTAGGTGCCTTTCAAAAAGCAATGGCTGCCTTGGAAGAACGGGGACTAGTGACTGTTTTACAAACTGCTGCTCAACAAGGCAAACCGATTCTGGGGATCTGCTTAGGCATGCAGCTGTTAGTGGAAACCGGCTACGAATTTGGTGCTGCCCGCGGGCTTGGTTTATTGCCCGGTGAAGTTGTACCAATTCCGACTGCCACTGGTTTAAAAGTGCCCCATATGGGTTGGAATACCAATGAGGTGTTACAGGCCAATCCAGTTGCCGATGTATTCGCTGGTCAAGCAACTTACTTCGTGCACTCATTCTACGTTCAAACGGCAGCAAAGAATATTCTCGCCCAAACCGATTACGGTGTGAAAATCCCCAGCATTATCCAACAAGATAACGTGATGGGCATGCAATTTCACCCCGAAAAAAGCGGCCAAGTTGGTCTGCAAGGCTTGGCGCGCTTCAATAAGGAGTTGGTCTTAGCATGAACTTGTATCCGGCAATTGATTTGAAGAACGGCCGTAGCGTCCGCTTATATCAGGGACAGTTCGACCAAGAAACCATTGTTAATGACGCACCGCTAGCTCAAGCCCAACAGATCGCAGCAGCTGGATTAACTAATTTACATTTAGTCGATCTAGATGGTGCCAAAAATGGTAAGCCAGCCAATCAGGCCACGATTGCAGCAATCGTTGAGCAGACGCCATTACAAGTTGAAATTGGTGGTGGTATTCGAACGTTGGCGCAGATCGCAACTTATTTAACGTTAGGTGTCTCCCGCGTGATCATTGGTTCGGCAGCATTGAAGGATCCTGAGTTAGTGACTGCTGCCGTTAAGAAATTTGGGGCTAGTAGAATTGTTGTGGGTATTGATGGCAAAAACGGTAAGGTTGCCACGGAAGGTTGGCTGGCGCAAAGCGAGGTCGCCATGGCTGATTTGGTGGCTGCAATGCAGGCAGTCGGCGTGCAAACCTTCATCGTAACTGATATCGAACGTGACGGGACTTTGCAAGGCCCTAACCAGCAACAGTTAGTGACGTTGGCAGCGCAGTTTCCAGCGGCGACCTTTGTTGCTTCCGGTGGTGTCCGCGACGGCAAAGATCTGCAGGCGCTGGCCGCAGCAGGCATCGATCACGCTATCGTTGGTAAGGCGTTATACGCTGGAACCGTTACTTTAGCGGAATTAAGGAGGTTGGCCACATGTTAGCAAAACGAATCATTCCTTGCCTTGACGTAGATCACGGGCGGGTCAAAAAAGGTGTTAATTTTGTTGATCTAACCGATGTTGGTGATCCTGCAGAAATTGCTGCAGCTTATGAGCAACAAGGAGCCGATGAGTTAGTCTTTCTCGACATTACTGCAACTAACGAGGCGCGTGGTGCTATGGTCGATACGATCGAAAAAGTGGCGGCCCAAGTCTTCATGCCGCTGACGGTTGGTGGCGGTATTAAAAGTGTCGCCGCGATGCAAGCTTTATTAAAGGCCGGTGCCGATAAAATTGCGTTGAATTCGGCTGCAGTCACCCAGCCGGAGCTGATCCACGCTGGTGCCGAAAAGTTTGGTAGTCAATGTATTGTGGTTGCAATTGATGTTCGTTGGGACGAAGTGGCGCAGGAATACCGGGTTTACGTCAATGGTGGCCGTCAAGCCACGGAGCTAGAGGCCATTAGCTGGGCCAAAAAGGTTGTTGCGCTAGGAGCAGGGGAACTGTTGGTGACCAGCATGGATCGTGATGGCACTAAATCCGGGTATGATCTAGCGTTGTATCAGGCTCTGACCGCTGCCGTTAACGTGCCCATCGTCGCGTCCGGCGGTTGTGGTCAGCTAACTGATTTCACTGAATTATTTGCTGAAACCGATGTTGATGCTGCCTTAGCGGCTTCAGTATTCCATTACGGTGAGCTGACAATTCCACAAGTGAAAACCAGCTTACGCGAACAGGGAGTGATCGTACGATGATCCAACTTGATTTTAGTAAATTACCGCAGCAACTGTTGACCACTGTGATCACTGATGCGAGTAATGGCGAAGTGTTAATGGTGGCTTATATGAATCAAACCAGCTGGCAAAAAACGCTGGCTACTGGTGAAACTTGGTTCTGGTCGCGCAGTCGCCAAGAGTTATGGCACAAAGGTGCAACTAGTGGTAATACGCAAAAGGTGGTCGCCATTCGCGTTGATTGTGACGCCGATACGTTATTGATCAGTGTTGCTCCCGCTGGACCAGCTTGCCATACTGGGCATTACAGTTGCTTTTATCGCGATATTGCCGGCAACGATTTAGAAAAAAACAACAAGAAATTAAATTAAGAAGGCTAAATTATGCAAACAGTTGAAGAACTATATCAATTAATCTTACAACGGAAAAGTAACCCAGAAAAAGGCTCATACACCGACTATTTATTCACTAAAGGGTTGGATAAGATTTTGAAAAAAGTCGGTGAAGAATCTACTGAAGTGATCGTGGCCGCGAAAAACCCTAGCGACGAAGAATTCGTTTATGAAGTGAGTGATCTTGTCTATCATGTCCTTGTTTTAATGGCTGATCGTGGTATTAGTGTTGACGATATCAAAAAAGAATTGGCGAAACGCGAAGGCCTAATGAGTAAAACGCAAGAACGTCGCGAGATCGACAAACTTTAAAATAAAGAAGAAGCTCAGCGTGCAGATCGGTGTTTCGAGTCTGCAACTGGATCTTAATTATGAACAGGAGGAACCGCGATGCTGAAAAAAACTGTCAGTCAATTGCAGCCATACGTACCGGAAACACCATTACCAGAGCTGGAAAAAAAGTTAGGTCTGACTTCAGTAGTCCGCTTATCCGCTAACGAAAACCCGTTTGGCACTTCACCACAAGTTCAGCAGGCGTTGCAGGATTGGGATTTTAGTAATAGTCGTTACTATCCAGATGGCGATGCTTCAGCGTTGCGCCAAGCGGTGGCTGACTACGTTAAGGTGGCGCCAGAGCGATTGCTATTCGGCAATGGTCTTGATGAAGTGATCGAACTCGTTTCACGGACTTTTTTAGAAAACGGTGATGAAGTCTTAGAGTTAGGACCGACCTTTTCTGAATATAAGTTACACGCGCAAATTGAGGATACCATTGTCCGGGATGTACCAGTGCAAAGTGATGGCAGCGCTGATCTACCGGCGTTGGCTGCGGCGATTACGGCGCAAACCAAGTTGATCTGGTTGTGTAATCCGAATAATCCTACTGGGACCGCCGTTACTTGTGCTGCGATCGCTAAGTTTATGGCGCAAGTACCACAAAATGTGTTGGTGTTGATTGATGAAGCCTATATGGATTTCGTTGACGATCTGGCCACTTATACGGCGCTACCATTGTTAAATGATTATAGTAACTTAATGGTGTTACGCACTTTTTCTAAGGCCTATGGTTTAGCTAATTTTCGGGTCGGGTATGCTGTGATGCCGCCTAAGTTGGCCCCTAGTCTGCAGTCAGTGCGCCTGCCGTATAATTTAGGTGCCGTCGCGCAATTAGCCGCGCAAACGGCCTTAGCTGATCAGGATTTTTTGCAGTCTACGGTGACGCGGGTCAAAAAAGCCCGCCAACAATGGCAAGCCTTTTTACAGCAGCACGACTTTACTTTTTATCGGTCCCAAGCTAACTTTACTTTTTTCCAGGCACCTAATGCTCTAAAATTAGCGGACTATTTATTGCAGCATGGCTTCATTGTGCGCACAGGATTACGGCCTGACTGGTTACGGATCACCTTTGGGACCAGTGAACAAAACACACAGCTACAACGGCTGATTTTGGCCTTTTATCAGAAATAATGGCTACATTTTTAGCCTTAAGCTGTAGAAAATAAATAACGCCAGTAGAAATAGCAAAGCGCTACTTTTACTGGCGTTATTATGCGTTGCAATAAAGCTATAATTTACATTGAACTAGCCGACTTCTGGCGGAACTAAACAAAACATGTCCAGGCTGCGCAGGTTCATTTTGTCCAAATTGTCACTTGATAATCTAAAGGGCTTTGACTGCCTAAAATAACGAGTCGTTGTTGCGGCAAGCGGGGTAAAGGAACAAAGCTGCTTTGCTTACCATAGCGCCAAGTAAAGCCGGCTATTGTACAAGTGACCAGCAAATATGGTGCAACCGCCGGTAACACCCAGCTTTTGTGCTGGTGATTGGTGAATAAGGCTAACCGCTGCGCCGTGACCTTAAGTTGAACGGGATATTGGCGTTGATTATCGGTGGGCAAATATAAAAGCGCCTGCTGATCAGCAGCAAACGCTAATTTTAACTGAAATTCGGCTGGCGCTGGTGCCAATAAAATACGCTCAGCACCATTTAGATAGCCGCTAAAGGCGTGCTTCATCAATGGTAGTTGTGTTATGGGAACCGCGTTCTGCTTTAAAAACAGTTGGTTCCAATTGATCGGTAGCGACAACAAAAGTGAATTCGGTGTTAGTCGCCACTCCCCAGTTACCTTCCTTATCTAAAGCAACTACGGAAACGGCACCAATATGACCACTACGATGATAAAGTTCATCAACAAACGGATAAACGGCTTGATCGCAAGCCGCTTGGGGTGTAGCGCCACTGCGGATCAATTCATTGATTTTAAAGGGTAACATGCCCTTCATCAAATCTTCACCGAGGCCAGTAGTAACCACACCAGCAACCTGGTTATCGCAATAAAAACCGGCGCCAGGCAAAGGGGCGTCCCCAACGCGGCCTTTTGCTTTCATGAAAATACCAGTGGTAGAAGTACCAGTATGTAAGCGGCCGCGATAATCGAGGCTAATTGCTGATACCGTATCATGGGTATTCAAAACATCATGGCGGGTCGCATTTTTACGAACTTGTTTGCCCCAGAAAGCTTGCATTTCTGGTGTAAGCATATTTTTACTGGTAAAGCCGTGCCGTTGGGCATAAACGTCAGCGCCACTACCGGCTAAAAAGTTATTTAACTGTTCATGCGATAGGTTACGGGCGACTGCGATCGGGTGGGCGATATCGTGAATAGCCGTTACTGCGCCAATACTTAATGTGTCACCATTCATGAAGGCAGCATCCATTTCCACGGCTCCTTCAGCGTTAGGCAAACCGCCATAGCCCACCGTGTTGAAAGCTGGATTACTTTCGACATCTTCAATTGCCGTTTGGACCGCATCACCACTGGGCCGACCATCGCGTAACTGTTCTGCAGCCTTTGTAACGCCAGCTAGGCTCATTTGCCAAGTTGAAATAATTCCCCAAGTCATATGGATTCCCCCTTAAAATAAGGCTTAATTTTAATATCGTTGTTAAGATTACGGCTATATTTAGTATAACAATTTTTGCAAAGAATTATAGCTTAGAATGTGTTTGGAAAAACGATCAGCTTCTTCAGGCACTGGCTAGATTTGGCAAGCGTTTTTGCTTCTCACCGGCCCGCAATGCCAAAATATAGCCATTTTTAACGATCAAGGTATAGCGGATATTGATGTGTAACTGTAAAGGTTGACCGCAATAATTATAAATTGGTAAAGCTGTATTTGTAGCAATGTTCAGCCCCTTTCATTCGGACTACCTCCATTGTACTGATTATTTTAGAAAATAGCAGTGATTTAGCCGCTGATTTAGTTTACAATTTGGTAACATTTTGAGACTTCAGACTATTATTAAAATAAGCAAGTCAGGCAATGCTTTGGCCTTTAGCAATTATTGGTACCTTTGGAGCCTTTAACGAAAACTAATTCAGTCAGCGATCACTTCGATCACGATTTTACCCTGCGTATTACCTGCTTCCAGGAGCCGGTGAGCGGTGATCAAACTTAATTCGGAAAAAGGTAAACACCGACTGAGTGTCAGTTGTAACTTGTTATGACTAAGCAGATCGACTAGATGCTGTAACTCGGTGCCATTGGCCTGCACGGTGAAGCCTTGTTGGGTCGCCAAATAGTGGCCGGCCGGCGCTAATTCGGCGGTAGTGAGTGGTTCGGCGGTTAAATCCAGCACGGCGTCGTAATGCTGCTGCGCTGCCGTTGCGGCAGAAACTAAGGTATACGCGGTTGTGCTGGTGGTATCGGCAGCAATAGCGGTTACCTTTGCACCAATTCCAGCAGCTAATTGTGCTGCTAACTGGCCCGCACAAGAAGTAAGATCCGCGATCAGTACCTGCTGCGCCTTTTCAACTGCTAGATGAGTTACGATGGTTTGCCAAGCGGTTAAGCCGGCTGTAGGTAATGCCGCTGCGCTGTGAAAGTCAATGTTATCCGGTTTATAGGCTAGATCGGCTGCTTCAACGGCTACATATTCGGCTGCCGCACCAGGTGTGGCCAATGGTAAATGAGCCAAAACAGCGTCAGCAACTAGAAAATCCGTGACCGCATTGCCGACTGCCACGATGGTTCCGGCTAGATCCCAGCCTAAAGCGAGGGGAAAGGTCGGCGGCACTTGCTGTGTCAACTGTCCTGTTCGCAGTTGCAGATCCAACGTATCAATGGAAAAAGCGTGAACTTTGACCAACACCTGTGTTGCGGAAATCTCTGGTTGTGGTCGTTCCGCCAAAGTTAATACTTTTGCCGTACCAAATTGATTAATTACCATTGCCTGCATAACCCAATAGCCTCTATTCGTCATTAGTTACGTACTATTATTATACAATTAGCGGTAGATGTCCAAAATATTAGTTGGTATGCGTTTTTATTGCCAGTATTTTTTATCAATGGTACTTTATTCTTATTAAATCAATAAGATAGAGGTGCGACAATGAACGATTACGATATTCAAAAACGCTATTTACAATGTGTTACTTTTATGATTACCAAGTTAAAAATGTTTGATCAAGGGTTCCATGATTATGAAGGGCATTATTTGAATGTGATGGAAACGCAAGCGGCAACTGCGACAGAATTGGCTGAGCTTAAGGCTAATTTCAAACGCAGCCTGCTTAATTTCGGTTATTTAGTTGATCGGTTTCAGGAACTTGAAGCACCAACGATGTACCAGCGCCAACATCAACATTTGATTCGCATTTATCGCGATTACGCTGCGGCTGTTTGTGAATTGATCACTGCCTTTAATGTCACTGACCATGCTATTTGCCATCTTAAACAAGGTGCGGGTCACGCACAACGCACGCAGAGTTTGAATCAGATCAAGCAATTATTGACCGAAGACTATCAATTAGCAGCCACGGTTTAAAAAAGTTACGCAAGCTGGGTCTATAGCGTTTTTTAGACGCTGCTACTGGCAGCGTAGCAGGCGAATTCTACCGACCGTGCTAACTTGAAACAAACAAGGGAGGCAGATAAAATGTTTGATGTCCTTTTTATTGGTAGCGGTCAAGGTGCTTGGAATGGTGCGATCCCTATGAGCCAAGCGGGTTTAAAAGTAGCTGTAGTCGAAGAAGGCCTATTTGGTGGTGTCTGTAGTAATCGCGGGTGCAACGCGAAAATTACATTGGATAAACCAGTGGAATTAGTACGCAATATTGAGCAATTGCAGGGGCGCGGATTTGACAGTGTTCCCCAGATCAACTGGCCGGATTTGATGGCACATAAGCATGAAGTGATCGGACGGCTAGCTGCAAGCAATGAACAAAAATTGGTTAAAGCTGGGGTACAAGTGATCAAAGGCCACGCCACTGTGACGGCTGCCGATACCGTCACCGTGGGAACAACGGAATATAAAGCAGAAAAAATTGTGCTGGCACTTGGCCAGTTGCCCCATCGTTTGGCTATTCCTGGTCAAGCATATCTGCGCGATAGCACTGACTTTATGGCGTTGCCCCAGCTGCCGCAACGGGTGACGATCATTGGTGCTGGTTATGTGGGCATGGAATTTGCGGCGATTGCTAATGCAGCCGGTGCCGAAGTCAATGTAGTGGTACAAGGTCATCAGCCTCTACGCGAATTTTATCAGCCGTATGTTGAACGGTTAGTTGTTAGCTTACGCGAATGCGGCGTACGCTTCTTCTATGATCAGCGAGTTGAGTCAGTGACGAAATCAACAGCGGGCTTGTTACTACAAGGGGCTAACCAATTTGCCTTGGAAAGCGACTATATTCTTGATGCCACTGGTCGTGAGCCACACGTGACGGGAAGTGGTCTAGAAAACATCGGTATTGCAACCAATAAAGATGGGATCGTGGTGGACGATCATTTGCAAACCAACGTTGCTGGCGTTTATGCGACGGGGGATGTGGTGGCTAAAACGCAACCGAAGATCACGCCAGTTGCTATCTTTGAATCACAGTATTTAGCCCAACTATTTACCGGGCAAACAACCGCGCCGATCAATTATCCTAGTATTGCTACGACGGTCTTTACTTCACCACGAATCTCGCAGGTTGGCATCAGTCCAACCGAGGCGGCTAAATCGCTAGCTCAATATACAAGCGAAACTTTTGCGTATGCTGAAGATTGGTTCCGCCAAGTGCAAAATGAAACGGATGGCAGCCTGACCTTGGTTTTTGATCAGGAAAATATTCTGGTGGGTGCAGTGGAGTATAGTCATGAAGCGGTTGATACGATCAATGGTTTATTGGAGATCATTGAATTACGCTTGACCCATGAACAAGTTCAACGCTTTATTTATACTTTCCCTAGTCTGCAACATAGCTATTTTCGTAAGGTTTAAGTATACGGGAGTTGTGATATCAGTTATTTATGGCCCAGCTTGGCGGTTTTTACTGCAGAATAAGCAATGCTAGAAGTAGTAAAGATTATCAGAATGAAAAGCAACCCTTGCTGTGAAGTAGTTGCCCATATCACACAGGCTTTTCTTGTGCTAAGATGGCATTAAAAGGGCGGTGTTAGCGATGAAACCACGTGAACGGGCGCGCTTATGGCAAATTATTAAGGTGCTGCGTCAATATAATGTGTTGCACAACTTTACCCAGCAAACACATCCGGAGCAGGTGCGGCAGGCTTTGACCGAGTTGGGGCCGACCTTTATTAAGGTTGGGCAAATGTTGTCGGCGCGAACCGATTTGATCACCCCTGCGTTTGCTCATGTGCTGAAGGGACTGCAGGATCAAGTGCCCGCCGATGATTTTGCGGTGGTCAAAGCAACGCTGGAAGCGCAGACGGGTAAAAAGCTAACTGCGCAATATCAGCAATTTGATACGCAGGCCTTTGCTTCAGCGTCGATGGGGCAGGCGCACCACGCAATTACGCGGTCAGGCCAGCACGTGGTGGTCAAGGTTCAGCATCCCCATATTCGCGCGAATATTATCACTGATCTGGCGCTGTTTCAAAAAGCGGTCAGCCTGCTAAAATTTGTGCCAGAGGCCAGTGTGATCGACCCCCAGGCAATGTTTCGTGAAATCAAACGGGCCTTGTTTAATGAACTGAACACCGCGCTGGAAGTAAAAAATGGCCAGCGTTTTTACGAACTAAATAATGCTTGGGATATTATTCGGGTGCCACAAGTCGATACGGAACTTTCACAGGGGACGGTGTTGGTCAACCAGGCCATGCCGGGCAAGCGCATCACTCATTTTTTAGCAAATATGCCAACTGAACAGCGCCATTATTTGGCCCAAACGTTGGTGCAGAATTTTTTGAAGCAAGTTTTTACGGATGGTTTTTTTCACGCCGACCCCCATCCAGGTAATATTTTATTGACCACTGAGCCATTATCGCCGGTCACCAAAGTTAAGCACGCTTTTCAGCGCGCTGACTTTACGGCGACCCAAACCGAAACGTTACCACCGTATCGCTTAGTTTATCTTGATTTTGGCATGATGGGGCAATTAGCACCAGCGATGATCACCAGTTTAGCTAATGTTGTGATCGCGATCACTGGTAAGGATAGTCGCCAAATTGGCCAGGCTTTGTTAGCGATTTGTAATCGAACTGGCACCGTGGATGAAGAAAGTTTTTATCAGCAATTAGGTGCTTTTATGCAACCGTATTTCAACGCCGGTTTAGGTGAAATTGATTTTGAGGCGTTGCTATATGCCATCATTCAGCTATGTCGCGCTAATCAACTACAAATGAAACCGGAAGTAACGTTGTTGCTTAAAGCATTTGGCGCGCTAGAAGGTACCGTTGCACAATTGGACCCTGAACTGTCGATGCTGACTGTGGCCCGCCATTTTGCCCGTGATTATTTCCGGCAGCACTTCGATTGGCGCCAAGAAACCGCGGCCAGTGCAGTTAAATTGTGGCAATTTGCAAAAACAGCGCCGCAGCTACCAGTGAAATTACTAAGCGCGCTGGACGTGTTCGAGCGCGGCGGGGCTAAAGTTAATTTAGAGCTAAAGCAGCGGGACGCGCTACTGGATTGTTTGGAAAACATTGTCAATCGGTTAGTGATCGCGATTATTTTAGCGGCCGTGATCATCGGTTCTTCACTATTAGTGCAGGCCCGCGAAGCCAACGACCTGATCGCCCGTTTAGGAATAATCGGTTATAGTGCCGCATTATTGGTGATCATTGGGCTAGTGATCAGTAGTTTATACCGGCGCTACCAACGCTGGCGCCACAAGCACTAGTTGTTGTTCAAGCCGCGTTTTTATTGTCTTAGGCGGTGCTGGTTTTTACAGTTAACATAGGTGCAATTTAAAAATTGGTTAGTAACGGACAAAATCGCGCTTAACGGCGTGATTTTTTGTTATAGTTAGGGTAATTATTTTAGACATGAGGTGAGTGGATGCAAACTTTAATTATTGTAGCTCATCCAGAAATAGCTGCCTCCAGTACACAGCAATTTTTAAGGCGTGGCGCTGAATTAGTGGCAGCGGACTGGCAACCGTTAATGTCGGAGTTTAATGTTGCCACCGAGCAAGCTAAACTACGTGCAGCTAAGCGGATCATTTGGCAGTTTCCCCTTTATTGGTACAGCGCACCGGCGATATTGAAAGCTTGGCAGGACCAGGTGCTGACCAGTAAATTTGTTTTGCACGAGCATGGCCTAGCGGGAAAAGAGCTGGGGATCGTGGCGACCACGGACACTAAAGCAAGCGACTATCAGTCAGGGGCAGCCGAACAATTTACCATGGCTGAATTATTGCGGCCGTATCAGGCGTTGGCGAATAAGGCCGGCATGCACTGGTTGCCACCATTTGTGCTTCACCAGTTTAGCTACCAAACGGAAACACAGCAACAGCAGTTACTGATCGCTTACCAACAATATCTGACTTTGCCGCAACCAGCGACCTTTGCGCAGCGCCAACATTGGTTTGCCCAGCGGCTGCAGCAAATGATCGCCACTGCCACCGGTGAGCGTAAAACGCAATTAACATTGATTGCGCAACAACTGGCCACCAAGCAGGACGAGTTGGCAGAGTTGCGGTGGACGATTGAACAAATGCGAGGTGATGACTAATGGATCCGTGGTTATATCAAACGACCCAGCAGTTAGCTCAAGAGAGTACTGCTTACGAAGAGCGCGCTTTTTTTCAAGCATTAAGCCAATTAGCCTTAGAGCAGGAAAAACGGATTACGCAGGCACAAGGGGAGATCGATGGGCGCAGTTGGGATGAAAAGGCATGGTGAAGACGACGGACGACCAAGCAACGGCAGCGTTCTGGGATGACTTTGCGCCGGATTATGTTGCGGCGCAGAATGAATCGCGGTTACCGATCACGGCCGACTTAACCGCTTATTTGACCCAGCAAAATATTTTACCGCTGACCAGCGTGTTGGATGTTGGTGGTGGTGCTGGACGGTTTGCCTTGCCCTTTGCCCGTGTGGCCCAGCAAGTGACGATCAGCGATATTTCACAACAAATGTTGAATTTTGCCCAGCAGGCGGCTATGCAGGCTGGCGTGACTAATCTAAAACTACAGCACGAAGCCTGGTCGCAAATACCGCCACAGCCGCAAGCTGACGTTGTTTTTGCCAGCATGTTGCCGCTGGCGCCGACTGAGCTACAAAAATTTAGTCAGTTAGGCCGGCATTTTGCGGTGCTCAATCGGGCGGTGACCCACACCGATAGTATTTCAACGGCGTTGCAGCAGTTGCTAGATTTGCCGCCAGTGGCTGAGCCAACGAATGACGCCGCAATTTTTTCTGAGTACGTACAGGCGGTTCGGCAACTAGGTTATCAACCCTGGCAGCAGACGTTTACCTACCATTTAACTGAGCAAGTGACCCGGGAAATGTTGGTCGCCGAGTTAGCTGATGAGCTAACGCCACCACAACAGCGGCTATTTCAGCAGTGGTTGGCAGAAAAGTTCGCCCAGCGCGATGAACTAACGGTACAACAGACTTATGTGTTCAAAACGTTACTTTGGCGGGTCGAGTTGCAGTAGCTTATTTAGCGTAAGGCGGCTATAATGTAAGCAAAGTAATAGAAAAATAGTTGTGAACCAAGCTACTTGCGGTCCGACCTAGACCATGAAAATGGTTACTGGCGCCCGTAACAGCAGAAATTTTTTGATAAAAAAATAACCACGATATGTGGAGTAGAACCATGTTTCTTGCGGTCCGATTTTTGCCACAAGAATGGTTACTGGCGCTCGATCTTAACAACAATTTTTAGCAAGTATCGGAATGTAGTGTTTGTTCGCTAAACAGGACTTGCTTTCCGATGTCGATTAAACTAATGCCGAAGACCGGCAAGTTTAAGTCGCATCGTCCGTAACATCAGAAATTTTTTGATAAAAAAATAACCACAATATGTGGAGTAGAGGTGCAAAATGATGACGGTATTTGACGTGCTAAAGATAGTCACTATCAATCATATGCCGGTTGATATCCAGCAAATTGTTATGACGGACACGAAAGGTAAACCAAATAGCGTTTTAACCGACCTGCTAAATGACGTTTTAGGAAAAGTTCGAATTTTTATCGACTTACAGGAAATGACTAGCGTCGGTCAATTAGTCGATGAATTAAAAATGTTTACGCCGTTGCCAACGGATGTGTTAAGTGAATATACGAAAATTCTAGAGCAACCCGTTAGCAGCATTAATTTTGCACCGCGCAAGCAGCAGATCGAGTTAGTTTACGACGAATATACGTATTAAATAACTAAAGTGAGGTTACGGCAGAATTTTTGTCGCGACCTCACTATTTGTTTTCTATTATAGTAGAATTTATTTTAGCAAACATAGGTTCCCCAAGACGCGATTTCATGGTATAGTTTGATTATTAAAACGAATGCAAAGAAAGTGGGTGCAAAATGCGCTTTTTACATACGGCCGATTGGCATATTGGTAAAAAATTACATGGATATGAATTGTGGGCCGAACAACAGGACGCTTTTCAGCAGATCTTGGCCTTAGCTCAGCAAAAAAAAGTTGCTGCCGTTGTCTTAGCAGGTGATATTTACGATCGTGCGCTGCCCAGTGAGCAGGCTGTGGCAACGGTCAATCAAATGTTGCAACAAATTAATTTGACGGCGCGGCTGCCTTTATTGGCAATTTCCGGTAATCACGATAGTGCGATTCGGCTGGAAACCGGTAGTCCCTGGTTTACGGCCACCGATTTTTATTTGAATACTAAGCTGGAGCAGGCATTTACACCGATCGAACTTGCGGATACGCAATTCTTCTTGCTGCCTTATTTTGAACCGTTTGCCGCCCGCCAGTACTTTGGTGATGACAAATTGCGAACCATCGCGCAGGCAATGCCGAAAATCGTGGCGGCAATGCAAGAAAAATTTAAGGCCGATAAGAAGCATGTTCTTGTCGCCCATTTTTTTGCGGCCGGTAGCCAGCAAAGTGATTCGGAAACTAAAGTGACTGTGGGCGGACTAGACGCTGTGCCAACGGATGCCTTGGCGGCTTTTGATTATGTGGCGTTGGGCCATTTGCACAATGAGACGGCGCTGCATGCTGAACGCATCAAATATAGTGGCTCACCATTAAAATTCTCGGTTTCGGAGGCCCAGCAGCAAAAAGGGGTTTGGTTGGTCGATACCGATCCGTTTCAGACCGAGTTTCTACCATTGAAGCCGTTGCGTGATGTTGCGGAAGTGACGGCTAGCTTTGCGCAGCTCACTGATCCGGCCTATTATGCGCAATTGGCGCGGAATGATTATTTGGCGATCAATTTAACGGATACCAGGGTTATTCCCAATGTGATGCAAGAACTACGTAAAATCTATCCTTATATATTAAGTCTGACCCGTGAAAATGGGCGTGAAGCGACTGCAACGGCAACACCGCAGATTCGAACGCTATCGCCGCTGGCTTTGTTAACCGATTTTTTTCAAGAAACAACGACACAGCCGCTAACGGCTAAGCAAGAAAAGTTAGCGGCGGTGGCACTTAAAATCGCACAAAAGGACGGTGAGTAGGATGCGGCCCTTAAATTTGACTATGATTAATTTTGGCCCTTACGCCAATGAAACGATTGATTTCACGAAATTTCAGGAGCTCCCCTTATTTCTGATCAGCGGCAAAACCGGCAGTGGGAAGACAACGATTTTTGATGGCTTGTGTTATGCCTTATTTGGGGTGACTTCTGGACAAGAGCGGGATGGCAAAATGTTGCGTTCTGATTTTGCGACTGCAGCTGATCTGACCCAAGTTAGTTTTCGCTTTTCTCATCGCAACCGGGAGTATCTGATCGTTCGGCAACCCGATCAGTTGGTGGCCAAAAAACGCGGCACTGGTTATCGTGATCAGCCAGCCAAAGTAACGTTAACAGTTTATCAACAAGGTAAAGAAATTCAGGAATTGACTAAAAAAGGTCAAGTGGCTACCTATATTCAAGACCTACTCCATTTGGATGCCAATCAATTTGCCCAGATCGTGTTATTACCGCAAGGAGAGTTCCGTAAATTTCTAATGTCGGATAGTAACGATAAAGAAAAAGTGTTACGCAATCTTTTTGGCACGCAAATTTATGAGCGCTGGGCGCAAGTCTTAAAAGATCAACGCCGAACGGCTGATAAAGCTTTTGCCGATGCTAATCAGCAAGTTAATGTGATCTTACAGCAAGCTTTTTGGTTACCGGAATTTCAAGCTGCCGCAGACAGTTCAAACCCAGATGATGTGTTGGCTGCTTTACAGCAGCAATTGCCAGAGCTGACTCAACGAGCAACCGTAGCAGAACAGCAAATGCAGGCCGCGCGCCAAAGTGAACAGCAACACCAGGCTGCTTTAACGACAGCCCAACAGCAGGCCAAATGGCTCCAAGAGCAGCAGGCTAATCAGGCGGCCTTGGCGGCGTTAACGGAGCAGGAGCCTGCCATGGCCGCCTTACAGCAACAAATCAAAGCATTAGAGTGGGCGCGAGGTGTTCAGCCTGTGGCGCAGCAATGTCAGCAGTTAACGGCACAGCAACATGAATTAGGCCAGAATTTAACGACTTTGCGGCAACAACAACCGCAGCTTAAGGCCGAATTGTCCGCAGCCAACACACAACTAAATACGTTGCAGGCAATGAGTGAACAACAGACCAGCCGCCAGGAGCAATTACATCAGGGCCAAGCCTTACTGCCGCTTTATCAAGAAGTTACTGAATTGACCCAGACAATTAAAAAGACCACTACGGCTGCAAAGCAGGCGCAGCAAGCTGAACAGCACAGCAACACTAAGCAACAACAACTGATTGGCGAACAAACCAGATTGAATGATTTACTGGCAACTGGTGGCAAGTTAGCGCAGGATATAGCGGAGTTGACGAGTCAGCAACAGGCACAACAACAAATCCACCAGCAGATCACTGCTTTGCAACAACAAGCCACCCAAATAAAAACCGCGGAAACTGATTTGGCCCAGCAACAGACTAAGCTAACCGATTTACAAACGGCTAGTGTCCAGGCCGAAACCAACTTTTTACAAATTAAAAGTGACTGGGCGGCGACGCAAATTGCCCGTTTACAACAGGAGCTACTGCCGGGGCAACCCTGTCCTGTTTGCGGCTCTTTGGAACACCAAATTGTGGCGCCAACACAAACTAAGGTGGTCAGTGAACAGGACTACCAAACGGCGGAAACAACATGGCAACACGCCCAGGCAGCCGCAGCCCGGTTAGCAGGGCAAGTCACCACTACTGCAGAAAATGTTAAGCAGCAACGAACGACTTGGCAAACAGCGGTAGCAGCTTTGCTTAAAACGACAGCTACCACCGCAACTGATTTAACCGAATTAATGGCGATCGGGGCGCAAACCCAACAGAATTTAGCCCAGCAATTGGCCGCTAAGCAACAACAACAAAGTCAATTAGATCAAGCGACGCTACAATTAACAAAATTAAAGGCGGCCTTGCTTACTAATCAGACAGTTTTACAGCAGCAACAACAGCAAAGCCAAGCGTTAACGCAGCAGTTGATCGGCTTACAAACTCAGCAACAAAATAAACAGCAACAATTACCAGCAGCCTTTGCGGATCAAGCGGCCTTACAGCAACAACTTGAGCAGTTACAGCAAAAGATAACCCTTTTTGAGCATGAGCTCGCGGCAGCAACCAAACAGCAACAGGCTGCTAGTGAAGCTAGTTTAGTCAACCAGACGCAGATAGCGGAACAGGATAAACAATTGACGGCGGTGACCCAGCAGTTGACGCAACAGCAAGCAGTGTTGGCGCAGACTTTAGCGACTGCAGGGCAAACTAGGGCTCAATTACAGCAATTATTAGCCCTTTTGCCGCAATTAGATGAACAACGGCACCAACTGCAAGCATTTAACGATCAGCGCTTGCAGTTAGAAACGCGGCAGCAAAGTTTGACGACACAGTTAACGATCACGGCCCCGCCTGATTTAACTGCACTTAAGCAACAGCTTGCGCAAGCAACAGCTAAGTTGCGGCAAAACGAGCAAAGCTATTATCAATTGAAAGAATACTGTGAACGTGATCAGCAAGTTTTAACCCAGGTCACCCAGAAATTAGCGGGTATCAAGCAACAAATGGCGGCGTTAGCTGAATTGACGCAATTAGCGGAAGTTGCTAACGGCGATGGACCCCAGAAACTAAGCTTGGAACGTTATGTTTTACAAACTTATTTACGTGAAGTATTACGTGTTGCGAACCAACGTCTAAGTCAATTGACCCAAGGACGTTATCAATTTCAGTTGCGAACTGTTAATGGTAGTTTTCGAACCAATACTGGTTTGGAAATTGATGTTTATGATGATAATTGTGGTGCTATTCGCAGTGTCCATACGCTTTCTGGTGGCGAAAGCTTTATTGCTGCATTAACGTTGGCATTGGCTTTAGGTGAAGTGATCCAACAAGAAGCGGGTGGCATCGAGATTGAAGCCTTATTTATTGATGAAGGTTTCGGTTCTTTAGATGAAGATGCGTTGGCAACTGCGTTGGATGCGTTAGAGACAGTTGAAGGTAAACACCGAATGATCGGTATTATCAGCCATGTTAAGGAATTACAGGAGCAGGTCCCTGATCAGCTGCAAGTGCGGACCAATGGTAACGGACAAAGCCATGTGCGTTATCAGTTAGGATTTGAAGTATAGTTATTTCTCATTAATTAAACTGATTAAATCACGATTAAAAGCTTAACCATTAATTTAATATTAGGGATAGATTAAAAAATAATTTGACAAGTAACGCTATGTTACTTACCATTTATTACATGGTGTGGATTCTTGGATCCACCAATAAACTTAATGGTGTGGTGAATGTAGTGGTAAAAAGATATGATAGTGACAAAATTAAAAAGTTAGTTTTCAATATTTATCAAGCTTATGGATTTTCAGCGCCGGAAAGCCAAAAAGTGGCTAATACGTTGATCTATACTGATCTTCATGGGATCGAATCACATGGTGTGCAACGCTTAGTGATGTACGATCATTTTATTCAAAATGGAAAAATTCGTGTCCACAGTAAACCGGAGATCGTGAAGGAGACGGATGTCAGTGCAGTGGTGGACGCTAATTTTGGCATTGGCCAGTTAAACGGGATCTACAGCATGAATTTAGCCATTGAAAAGGCCAAAAAGCATGGTATTGGGATTGTCACCACGCGGCGTTCCGGGCATTACGGCATTGCTGGCTACTATGCAGATATGGCAGCACAGCAGGGTTTGATCGGGATGTCGTCGTGTAATTCGCGTCCCGCAATGTTACCAACGCATGCAACTAAAGCTTTTGTCGGCACTAATCCAATTGCGTTTGCGATGCCAGCCAAACCGCACACCTTCATTTTTGATGCGGCAACAACAACGGTACCGCAAGGCAAAATTGAAGTTTATAATAAGTTAGAAAAGGATCTGCCGGCATTGTGGGTGGCTAAAAATGGTGACGAGCCCGTTTATGATCATACACAAACCGCTGACTTCAAAGCGCTACGCGATCCTGATTCTAATGTTGGTTTGGCGCCACTTGGTGGGGTCTCCGAAAACACTGGTAGTCATAAAGGGTTTGGTCTAGGTATTATTGTAGAAGTCTTCACTTCTATTTTATCGATGGGCAATATTTCAACAGAAATTACGCCAGAAGACTTAAACGTTGGCCCGTGTCAAAGTTTTACCGCCATTGATCCCGCAATTTTTGGTGATAAAGAACAAATTATTGACCGTTTCTCCCGTTATTTACAGGATATTCGGGAATTACCGGCCATTCCAGGAAAGACGATCTATGTTCATGGTGATAAAGAAGCCGCGGCGTATGCGGATCGCAAAGCCAACGGCATTGAAATTGATGATAAAACATTGGCAGAAATTGAAGCCATTGCCAGCCGCTTAGGTATTGAATATGCAGATTTAGTTAAATAGGTGGCAACGTACTAAAACTTCTATCTAGAAATTAGATAGAAGTTTTTTTAGGCTTCATTTCAGGGTTTCTGTAAGTTAAAAAAGGCCAATTTCCATGGAAACAACTAAAAATAACGACTTCTAATCATTTTTTAATCTAAAAAATAAAAGTTTTTCTTCGTTTTTGCGGGAAAAAAGGTGATTTTGTAATCTAAAAAAAACAAAGCGGAAGGTTAGCAGATCAAGAACACACGGTCTGCCTGAAAAAAATGTATTGCAAGAGATTACAGCGGTATGACAATATTGCGTAAAAATCCCGTTCTGTAATGGTTTAGGTATTTGTTTGTCACAGCGAGTTGCTATAATCAGTCTCGTTGATTGAATTAAGTCAACATTCACGTGAACGGTCGTTATTTACAAACAAATCTTACAAACCCAATTTAGGAGTGATTTTTATTTTATTAAGTAACCGTATTAAAATGGTAGTTTTATCCACTGTTGGTGCCGCTAGTCTATTCGTTGGTGGCGTCGCTCAAGCAAGCGCGGCTACCGTAACCGCTCAATCAGGCGACACAGTCGCTAAGTTAGCTAACGCAAACGGAGTTTCCGTTACAGCATTCGAACAAGCTAATGGGATCAGCTCAAGCACACATTTGATTTATGCGGGCCAAACTTATACGCTTCCTGGTAGTACACAAACGACAACAACTACTGCGCAACCAGCAGCAACGACAACACAAACAACACAAACAACGCAGCCAGCAGCGTCGACACAACAAACAACGCAAGCTGCTTCAACTTCAACGGCCGCAACAACAACGGCGGCAACTTCAACGACTTCAACGACTAGCGCAAGCTCTTCAGAAGCAGCAGCTAAGGCTTGGATCGCGAACAAAGAATCTGGTGGTAGCTACACCGCAACAAACGGTCAATATGTTGGTAAATATCAATTAAGCTCTTCATACTTAAATGGTGATTACTCAGCTGCCAACCAAGAAAAAGTGGCTAATAACTATGTTACTACACGTTATGGTTCATGGACTGCTGCCCAAGCATTTTGGCAAGCAAACGGCTGGTACTAAACTAAACTAGTCTTAATTAAATGATCAAATATCGGAGTTGCGCCATAAGTAATTTATGGTGCAACTCCATTTTTGTACTTTCGGACAATACAATGTGTTCCACTAGGCAGCTTTTTTCGCTTGCTCTATTTCAACTTGGTGGTTTTTACCTCAGTTGAATGGTTACTGGCGCCCGTTTTCGGCAATACTGTTTAGCAAGTAAGCGGGTATCGTACTAATTCAGTAAAGGCATTGTGACCTAGTCTCTTTTTGTTAATCATTTTTTGCGGGTAAGCACTAGTGCAAGTCAGCAATTAAATTGTATTTCTGGCATAATGGAAACTAAAGTAAAGAAATGAGGTAACTGAATGCCCCAAATAACACGTGGCCAAGTGCGCCAATTTGTTTTGATGATCGTCGCCTTAGAAATTATTGCTTTAAGTATTAATTTATTCTACGCCCCCCACGCCGTAGCTGCTGGTGGGGTGACGGGGATCGCTATTTTAGCCGAAGCGGCTTTAGGCTGGCCGGTGTCAACGGTGGTCTTAGTCTTGAACATTGTTCTATTAGTCAGCGCGTATTTTTTCTTGGAACGTGCAACAGTTGCGCGAATCGCCTTTGGCAGTTTTGTTTTGCCGATTTGTTTGGCTTTGACCCCACAAGTAAAGCTGGTACAAGACCGTTTGCTGGCCGTAATTATCGGTGGCGTTGTCTTTGCGTTAGGCGTATCGCTATTATACCGAATGGATGCCTCTAGCGGAGGAACAACCGTGCCACCGCTGATCTTAAAAAAGTATTTTCAAATCAAGCCGGCAGTCAGTTTATTGGTGATTGATGGGTTGATCTGTGTTGGTAATTTAATCACCGCTAATTTTGAAGTTTTTGTATCGGCTTTACTGTCGCTGGTGATCACGTCGCTACTAATGAATTACATTGAAACTGGTTTAGACCGCAAGCGCGTGATCTACGTTATGAGCGAGCAGGAAGCGGCGATCAAGGCAGTGCTAGTTGATGAAATGGCACGTGGTTTGACCGCCTTACAAGTAACTGGCGGCTTTAGTGGTGAGGCCCGGGAAATGCTGATGTTGGTAGTGGAAAATCAAGATTATCCCCATGTGATCAAGCGTATTCATAGCATTGATCCAGCCGCTTTCTTGATGGTTCACGATATTGCTGAAGTCCACGGGGGCATTTTATGAAACGCCAGCTTGGCTAAGCAGCCTGAGCTGGCCTGTGACCTTTAGCGCAGCAATAACTTTGGCCACACTCACTAATGAAAAAAGTGTTATTATCAAAGCACAAAGTTAGAAATTTTCAGAAATTAGTAGGTAAGATAAATGCAAAAAAATAGTTTACGTAACAAATTATCAATTGCTGGCGTGTTGGTTACGCTGGGAATTGTCTACGGGGATATTGGTACGTCACCGCTCTACGTGATGAATGCGATCGTTGCTGACGCTGGCGGGTTACAACACGCTACCCCGGACTACATTATTGGCAGCATTTCCCTGATATTTTGGACGTTGATGTTAGTGACTACCGTTAAATACGTGCTGATCGCGTTGCGGGCTGATAATAATGGTGAAGGCGGTATTTTTGCCTTGTATGCCTTGGTGCATAAGCACGCGCGTTGGCTGATGATCCCTGCGTTGGTAGGCGGTGCGGCCTTGTTAGCCGATGGGACTTTAACACCTGCAGTGACGGTGACTAGTGCGGTGGAAGGCTTAAAGGGCCAAGCTTTTGGAAAGTTGATTTTTAGTCAGAATCAAAATGTTGTGGTGGGGACAACGATCGTTATTTTACTTTTGCTATTTATAATTCAACGTTTCGGTACTTCCACCATCGGTAAGGCCTTTGGACCGATCATGTTTTTGTGGTTTGCACTGATCGGGGTGATCGGATTTGTCAATATGTTACCGAATCTTGAAGTTTTGAAGGCTTTATCGCCAGTCTATGCCCTTAAAACACTGTTCAGTCCGGCCAATAAAGTGGGCGTGTTCATTCTTGGTAGTGTCTTTCTAGCAACAACTGGGGCGGAAGCGTTATATTCAGATATGGGACATGTTGGTAAGAAAAATATTTACGCCAGCTGGCCTTTTGTTTACAGCATGTTGACCCTTAGCTATTTTGGCCAAGGCGCATGGTTGATTCGTAATTATCACTCGCAGGCGGTCACCGGCTTGACCAATCCATTTTTCGCGGTGGTTCCAGCAAATATGAAGTTATTTGTGATCGTGATCGCAACTTTGGCGGCGATTATTGCTTCGCAGGCCTTGATCACCGGGTCTTTTACCTTGGTGGCAGAAGCGATTCGTTTGAAGATCTTACCGCGGATGTTGATCAAGTATCCCAGTACTGAACGGGGCCAAATTTATATCGGCAACGTTAATTGGTTGTTGTGTTTGGTCACTTTAGCGGTCACCCTATTTTTCCGAACATCCGAACATATGGAAGCAGCCTATGGTTTGGCGATCACAGTTACGATGCTGATGACGACGATTTTATTGCACACTTATTTGGCCCAGAAAATCAATCGGGTGGTTGCCCTACTGATCGCACTTTTCTTCGGAACAGTGGAAACCGTATTTTTCGCGGCTAGTATTGTTAAATTTGCTCATGGCGGCTACGTTACGGTTTTGATCACGTGCTTAATTTTATCAGTGATGGCGATCTGGTATTATGGCAATAAGATTCGCGATCGGCATGAATCTGAGCGGGAATATGTGTCGTTATTAGCTTACCGGAATCAATTGGTTGAATTATCCGCTGATGAAAAGGTACCGTTGTACGCGACTAACCTTGTGTACATGGCAAAAATGAAGCCAGGACATATGATCAAGCGCAGCATGTTGTATTCAATTTTAGATAAGCGGCCGAAACGTGCGCGGGTCTATTGGTTTGTTACTGTAGTGATCACGGATGAGCCGTACACGCAGAACTATAAGGTCGACACAATGGGGACTAAAAGTGTGGTCAATGTCACGTTGTATCTTGGTTTCCGGCGCAACCAGTGGATCAATGTGTATATTCGGCAGATCATTCAGGATTTAATGCGTGAAGGTAAAATCGACTACCAGCCCCAGCAGTATACAACGATTCCTAACCGGCACGTAGGTGATTTTCGTTTTGTAGTCTTACATGAATTATTATCACCAGCAACTAATATTTCTAATTGGGAAAAGTTGATCATCGGGGCACGTATTTGGCTGCAAAACCATACTGCTACACCAGTTCAATGGTTTGGCCTGGAATTTAGTGATGTGACCATCGAAGCAGTACCGCTGATCCTAGGCAAACGTTACCACATTAAATTAAAGCAAATTAAGTAAAAAAATAGCTACGGACAACGAAGATTTTCGTCGCACGTAGCTATTTTTTTAGGCTCTATACTTTTTCCTGTTGATCGTTTACAAAGTGGTAAGCTATTAACAGGATTTTTTGTGCAAAAAAGAGCCCACAGCCCCCATCCAAAAAATCCA
>NZ_BJDN01000004.1 GCF_005405165.1 Loigolactobacillus binensis | reverse complement strand
GGTTTATTGAGCATAAAAACACCTCACCATTTCTTATGATGAGGCTATCATACCGCGGCCGATACGCTATTTATAGTCGGTCTGTTATTGGGTGCTTACGCCTAATCAAGTCCACAGATTAATTAATTAGAAATTTTAGCAACTAATTATTTGACCTTTTTTGACCAATAGACTAAACTAGCATTACACTTAATTGAGTGCTAAAATTAATTTAAACTTGAAACTTTAGGAGGTCACACTATGTTAGTTCCTACAGTCATTGAACAATCTTCACGGGGCGAACGTGCTTACGATATTTATTCACGTCTGTTAAAAGACCGTATCATCATGTTATCTGGTGAAGTAAACGACCAAATGGCCAACTCGATCATTGCCCAATTACTCTTCTTGGATGCGCAGGATTCAGAAAAGGATGTTTCAATTTACATCAACTCTCCTGGTGGCTCTGTTTCAGCCGGCTTAGCTATTTACGATACCATGAACTTCATTAAAGCTGATGTTCAAACGATCGCAATGGGCATGGCTGCTTCTATGGCCAGCGTTTTACTTACGGCTGGTACTAAGGGCAAGCGTTTTGCTTTGCCAAATTCAACGGTCTTAATCCATCAACCATTAGGTGGTGCCCAAGGTCAGCAAACTGAAATTGAGATCGCAGCACGGGAAATTTTGAAAACACGGAATCGTTTGAACAAGATCTTGGCTGAAGCTTCTGGCCAGGATCTGGCTACCATTCAAAAAGATACTGATCGTGATCATTATTTAACTGCGCAGGAAGCGTTGGATTATGGTTTGATCGACAAAATCATGGTTAACCAAAAATAAATTCACTTTTACCCTACTGGCCTTAGCCGGTAGGGTATTTTTGGAGGTGCTAAAATGGAGACAAGTCAGATCAATCCCGCTAAAATCAGCCAACGTGGCCTAGTAATCGGTGCTAACAACGCCCCAATTACGGTTATTGAATTTATTAACCTCCGTTGTCCTTACTGTAAACAATGGTTTGAAAAGGCCGCGCCACTTTTAGAACCTGCTGTCCAAAACGGTCGGGTCAAACGATTTTTTAAATTCTTTGATAAGCCTAAAGAAAAATTGCAAAAAGGAAACGTGGCCCAACACCACATTCCTTACGCGCAACCAGAAAAGGCTTATGCGGCAATAAAATTTCTCTTCGCCCATCAAAAAGACTGGGGTGAAAACCTAAGTCATTCCGAAATTGATGACTACATCGAACGGCAACTGGCTTTACCTAAGCAGCCTAATCAAACTATGATTGACCTAGTTTTAAAGGAAACACAGGCTGCCAATATTCAATTTGTTCCCACTATCATTATTGGTGCCGCTATTTTTGACGAAAAAATCACACCGGCGGAACTGACCAAGCTGATTTAAAGTTCTAATCTTATAACGCCATTTAACTGAAGCCATACTAAAAAGCCGCGAGAAAATGTTCCCGCGGCTTTTTTCAGTACCTACTGATTTTAAACTGAATTGGTTGTTCTTCATTCATGAAGTCACTTTACCAGCACGTAAATTATCGGCGATCTGCATTAGTTTTCGCAGTCGGTGGTTGATCCCTGATTTAGAGATCGCGCCACTGGGAACCAATTCACCTAATTCTTTCAACGTGATATCCGGATTAGCTAACCGTAAAATTGCGATTTCCTGCAATTTTTGGGGCAAGCTATCTAACCCGACGATCTGCTGAATAAATCTAATATTTTCCACTTGATGGGTGGCAGCGTCGATTGTTTTATTTAAATTTGCAGTTTCACAATTAACCAATCGATTAACTGAATTACGCATGTCGCGCACAATCCGAATATCCTCAAACTTAAGCATAGCACTGGTTGCCCCGATCAATTGCAAAAAATCTGCGATCTTTTCGCCCTCCTTGAGATAAACAATATAGCCTCCCCGACGTTCAGTAACGCGGGCGTTTAAGCCAAATTGATTGATCATCGCGGCAACTTGTTGATTGTGCTCTTCGTACAATGAGTAGATTTCTAAGTGATAGCGACTAGTTTCAGGATTATTGACCGAGCCGCCGGCCAGAAAAGCTCCCCGCAAATAAGAACGTACCTTTTGATCCGAAGCTTTGACCTCTGCTGATGGTAATGTTGACAAGGTTGAGGTTCCCGCCAATATGTGCAGATCATTGAGTACTACAGTACTACCTTGTTTCAAACGTACAATATATAAATTATTTTTCTTCAACTTCATTTTACGGCGCACTAACAATTCAGCTTCGATTGCGTAGTTATCCCGTAAAAGTGCGTAGATTCGGCGAGCGATCGCCGGATTTTCTGTCTGTACATTTAGAATAAATTGATGATTGGCGATGCTTAGCGAACCGTTCATTCGGATCAACGCCTCTAATTCAGCCCGCGCATGTTCGCGGTGAACCTCCAGCGTAGTGAGTTCTTTTTTTACTTCACTAGCATATGAACCCAAAGCGGCCACCTACTTTCTTGTTAATCGTGTGGTTGAAAGGCTAGATTCAGCAGTTCTTGGGCGACCTTATCACCATCGTGAAAGACACCACGATCGTGCAATGATAAAAAGTTATCAGAAATCACTCGGCAGCCTAAGCCGCGTAAACCCTTAAAATCATGCTCAACTTGCACTAAGTATTCGTCATACTTTTGGTGATCCAAATAATCTGGTGGCACTGGTTCCGTGTTGACCAATACCGTGTTAACAAATTGACCCCCTAAGTGATGTGCCAAAACACGCACATGATCGGCATCAGTAAAATGCTCCGTTTCACCTTTTTGCGTCATAATATTACAAACATAGGTCACGTCGGCCTTAGTCTGTCGAACCGCCTGCCCGACATTGCTGATCATTAAATTAGGCAAAATACTTGTAAATAAGCTGCCGGGACCTAGTACAACTGTGTCGGCATCCATAATTGCAGCAATCACCGCTTGAACCGCTTGGGGTTCGGCGTGTGTCGGATCAGCCGGGGTCACCCAAACTCGATCAATGCTTTTACCAGCAGCCGTAATTTCTGCTTCACCGGCAATTTCTGTGCCGTCACTAAAATGTGCATTCAAAACCAAGGGATCATCACTGGCCGGATAAACATGGCCGTCGATACGCATCATACTCGACAATTCTTGAACGGCATCAAAAATACCAGAACGCATTTCCGACAACGCAGCAATGATCAAATTACCGATAGCGTGGCCGCCGAGAAATGAATCATCACTATTAAAGCGATACTGGAAAATATCCAAATAAAGTTGTGGTAAGTTAGATAACGCAACTAAAACATTCCGAATATCACCAGGTGGTACAACGTTCACATAATTGCGAATAGCACCAGACGAGCCACCGTCATCGGCCACCGTTACGATCGCCGTGATATCTGCATTTTGTTTGTGTAGACTTCTGAGGATAACGGGTAACCCAGTTCCCCCACCGATCACCACCATTTTAGGGCGTCGATAATTACGTGGGGATCTTGTCATGAGCGGTTCACCGTTTCCTTTCGCTTATTCATATCACGATGACTAGTTTCGACCGGATAATGTTGACCAAGATCCTTCCCTAAACGCTCGGCGATCGCCACCGAACGATGTTGCCCGCCGGTGCAGCCGATTGCAATCGTTAGACTCGTTTTACCTTCTTTTTCATAACCCGGCATGATCACGTGCAGCATGCTGCTGAAACGTTCGTAAAAGTCTTCTGTGGCCGGCTGCTGCATTACATAATCATAAACGGCTTGGTTCAAACCAGTTAATTTCTTAAATTCTGGTACATAGTAGGGATTCGGTAAGAAACGCACGTCCATTACAATGTCTGCATCGATCGGCACGCCATATTTAAAACCAAACGACATAACTTCCACATGAAAGGTCTGTGTTTCCGCCGATTTAAAATTATCAAAAATTTCTTCCCGCAATTGTCGTGGCGTTAAATTAGATGTATCCACGATCAATTGGGAACGATTTTTAATTTCCGATAATAGACGCCGCTCCTTAACGATTCCGTCTAACAAACGGCCTTCCATCGCTAATGGATGGGCACGCCGTGTTTCTTTATAGCGAGAAACTAATTCTTCATTGGAAGCATCTAAGAAAAGAATTTTCGTAGTCACAAAATTAGTGTTATCCAAATTAGCCAACATTTCGTCCATTTGGTCATAAAAAGCCCGGGAACGCAGATCAATAACTAAAGCAATTTTGGTCACTTTACCGGATTCCTTCACTAATTCCCAAAACTTTGGTAACAAGCTGGGCGGCATATTATCTACACAAAAATAGCCGAGATCTTCAAAACTTTGCATAGCGACTGTTTTACCAGCACCACTCATCCCAGTGATCACCACTAAATTTAACGTATCTACCATTTTTAACATCCTTTCGCAGCGCTTTAATGGCAACGCCACCTAGTGTCTCATTAAACACATCTGAACAAGTGTAACATACCGGGTGTATCATTGCTAGTCTTCGACTTAAATGGATCTGTTTAGGAACAAATAAAAAGCCGCGCCATCCATTACCGACGTCACAGCTTCCGCACAACAATTTAATTTTTTTGTAATGGCCGTTGCGGTATCAATGCCAGCGGCAACCAAGTCAACAAATCAATGATCCCTAATAGTGCCACAATAGCTAGACCAATGCTTACACCAATCGTACCACCACTAAATAATGCCGGTATCACTGCCAATACAAACAACAATAAACTAATTGCTAACCAACCCGTTAAAAGATAATACCCGTAGTCCATTTTGATCATACCGCCAAGTAAGGGCAAAACATACAACACCGTATAAATACCTACGGCAATCCACATACCTATCCCATTAAATAGCACCAACTCCGGCGTGCCCGCGTTAGCTGTTATCAACATAATCGCGGCACAACCTAAAAGCCATGAACCGACACTTAATAACTTTGCTTGATTCTTCATACCGCAACGCCTCCCAACGTTTTAGTAGCAGCACCAACCAATATTTCCCTATCCAATTTACTACTTTTATTATAGTTGATTCAGATGAGAAAGCGTTTAGAAATAACGGACTGAGAACGAAAAAATTTGAGCACACAAAAAGTAGCCACTAGCCGTACTAATTATATTGGACATAAAAAAAACTTTACCGTTTTTGCACGGCAAAGTTTTAGTCATCATTGTAAATGTGCCTTAGCGGCAGCGATTTGTTTTTTGATCTGATCAAAGCCAGTGCCACCCAACGAATTGCGCCGGGCCACTGCTGTACGCGGATCTAGTGCCTGGTAAACATCCGCGGCGATCAATGGCGACAACGCCTGATAGTCAGCTAGCGAAACGTCCTTCAAGTATTTATGTTCTTGAATGCATTTCAAAACTAACTCGCCGACTAATTCGTGCGCCTGACGGAACGGTAAGCCTTTGCTGGCTAAATAATCAGCTAACTCAGTGGCGTTGGAGAAATCGTGACTAGTGGCGTGGGCCAGATTGTCAGTTTTCACCGTCAACGTAGCCAGCATTCCCCGGAAAACCGTCAACGATTGTTCGACGGTATCAACCGCATCGAACATGCCTTCTTTGTCTTCTTGGAAATCCTTGTTATACGCCAGCGGCAAGCCTTTCATCACCGTCAACAAGCCCATTAGGTCACCGTAGACCCGGCCAGTTTTGCCGCGGATCAATTCGGCCATGTCCGGATTCTTTTTCTGCGGCATGATCGAACTACCGGTGGAGTACGTGTCGGATAATTCCACATACTGGAATTCTTGGGTATCCCACAAAATGATCTCTTCGCAGAAACGGGAAAGGTGCATCATCAATTGGGCACAGTTGCTGAGAAACTCCAGAATAAAGTCACGATCACTGACCGCATCCAAACTATTTTGGTAGACATCAGTAAAACCTAATTGCGCGGCACTGTATTCGCGATCAATCGGGAAAGTCGTGCCAGCTAAGGCAGCCGCACCCAGTGGAGAACGATCGGTATGCTTTAAATTAAATTCAAAGCGGTCGTAGTCCCGCTGCAACATTTCGTAGTAGGCCATTAAATAATGGGCGTAAGAGATCGGTTGGGCGTGCTGCATGTGGGTGTAGCCAGGCATCAGCGTTTCCACGTGCTGATCGGCCTTATCTACCACAACTTTTTGTAACTTAACAATCAAGTCCAAAATCGTGTGCAACTGATTTTTCAGGTACAAATGCATGTCCGTCGCCACTTGATCATTCCGACTGCGGGCAGTGTGTAATTTACCAGCCACGGGGCCGATCTCGGCAGTCAATAAGCTTTCCAGATTTAAATGAATATCTTCATTTTCAATGGTGAAATGCAATTCGCCAGCCGCTAATTTGTGCTGCAGCGTGTGCAGGCCCGCCGTGATCTGATCGGCTTCGTCGCCCTTTAAAATGCCGGTGTGCTTCAGCATCGCAACGTGTGCTAATGAGCCGTGCAGATCCTCAGCCGCCATTTTTTGATCAAAATGGATCGATGCGCCGAAGCTTTGTACATATTCGCTTGGCTCTGCGGTAAAACGGCCGCCCCATAATTGATGATTTTCTGCCATAAATTACTCCTTTGCCTGATCTGCGTTCACTTTGTCCTGCACTTGAGTGTAAACCTGTGTTGGTAGGCCCCAAAGCTTGATGAAGCCAACGGCGGAAACATGATCAAATGTATCTGACGACGTGTAAGTAGCCAAATTCTTGTCGTACAAGGAATATGGTGACTTCCGGCCTTCAACGGTAGCGTTGCCTTTAAACAACTTGACCCGGATCGTACCGGTAACCACTTGTTGCGACGTCTTCAAGAACGCCAACAAGGAACTGAACAATGGTGAGAACCAAAGGCCGTTATAAATGGTGTTGGTCAATTGCAATTCAATGGTTGGTTTGAAATGGGCCAAATCACGTTCAAAGGTCAGATCTTCCAAAGCTTTATGCGCCTTGATCAAAACTTCGGCAGCTGGGGCTTCGTAAACTTCCCGTGACTTAATGCCGACTAACCGATTTTCAATATGATCGATCCGGCCAATACCGTGTTTGCCGGCAATTTTATCTAATTTAGCGATCAAATCAACTAGGCCTAATTTTTCGCCGTTTAAGGCAACCGGCACGCCTTGTTTAAATTCGATCTCGACTTTATCGGCTTCATCCGGTGTGTCCTCGATAGCATTAGTCAAATCGTAAGCGTCTGCTGGTGGCGTGACCCAAGGATCTTCCAAGACGCCGGCTTCGTTGGCCCGACCCCAAAGGTTTTGGTCGATGGAGTAAGGACTGCCTAATTTGATTGGTACCGGAATATCATGTTCCTTGGCATAGTTGATTTCTTCTTCACGGGACCATTTCCAGTCCCGAACTGGAGCTTCGATCTTCATTTCTGGTGCTAAAGCGCGAATCGCCACTTCAAACCGAACTTGATCGTTCCCTTTACCAGTACAACCATGGGCGATGGCGGTGGCGCCTTCTTGTTTCGCCACTTCAACTAATTTCTTAGCGATCAATGGCCGCGACAAGGCGGAAACCAACGGGTACTCGCCTTCATACAAGGTATGACCTTGCAGGGCAACGGTAACGTAATCCTGGGCGAATTCTTCACGACAATCTAAAGTGTAAGAAGCAACTGCCCCAATTTTCAAGGCCTTCGACTTAATGAAGTCCATATCCTTGCCAACTTCACCAACATTGATACAAGTTGCGACCACGTCGTACCCTTTTTCGATCAACCACGGAATTGCCACTGAAGTATCCAAGCCACCAGAATACGCTAAAATAATTTTCTCTTTTGCCATTTAAGCCACTCCTTACACGTTTTAATTATTATTAAACTTAATTAATTTTCTTTAATCATTCAATGGATTCATCATAACGCATCAACAAAAAAAATGCAACATTTTTTGATATTTATTCATAAACAAGTTAAATATTCGTATATAGCTGTATATTAGACCGATTTTGTGTAATAAAAAAGTGAGCTTAAGTTCAGCTCACTCTCATTTTTATTGATTTTGTTCAAACCGCGGCCGTTTGCTATCCCGCTCTAAAACGGGCTTTAAATATTGGCCAGTATAACTGTTAAGCGTCGCTGCAATTTTTTCAGGCGTGCCAGTTGCTAAAACTTCACCACCACCGGCGCCACCTTCTGGTCCTAGATCGATCAAATAATCAGCCGTTTTGATCACATCTAAATTATGCTCGATGATCAAAACCGTGTTGCCAGCATCGACTAAGCGATGCAAAACCGTCAACAAACGATTGATATCGTCAGTATGCAAGCCCGTAGTCGGTTCATCTAAAATATAGAACGTTTTACCGGTTTGGCGCCGATGAAGCTCGGAAGCTAACTTCATTCGTTGTGCCTCACCACCTGATAAAGTGGTAGCAGATTGACCTAGTGTGACGTAACCTAAGCCAACATCCACGATCGTTTGCAATTTACGCCGAATTTTCGGAATCGGTTCAAACAATTTCAAAGCTTGCATCACCGTCATGTTTAAAACGTCAGCAATACTATAGCCTTTGTACAGCACCGCCAATGTTTCGGAATTATACCGAGTACCATGACAAACCTCACACGGGACATAGACGTCCGGCAAGAAATTCATTTCAATCTTGATGATGCCGTCCCCTTTACAGGCCTCACAGCGTCCGCCTTTAACGTTGAAGCTGAAACGGTTCTTTTTGTAGCCATGAATCTTGGCCTCATTTGTTTGTGCAAATAAATCACGAATATCGTCGAAGACACTGGTATAGGTCGCCGGATTACTGCGCGGCGTCCGCCCGATCGGACTTTGATCAATGTCGACAATTTTATCAATATTTTTAACACCAGCAACCGATTTATACTGACCAGGCTTTTGTTTATTGCGATTGAGCTTTTGTGCTAAGACACGCTTCAGAATACTGTTGACCAGTGTTGATTTGCCTGAACCGGAAACCCCAGTGACAACAATAAACTTGCCCAATGGAAAATCCACCGTAATGTTCTTTAAGTTATGTTCACTGGCACCAGTAATGCGAATTTTCTTACCATTACCTTTGCGCCGCTTTTCTGGTAGTGGAATGTATTTTTCTCCAGCTAAATATTGACCAGTTAATGAATGTGGATTGGCCTCTACCTCCGCCGGCGTACCGGCAGCCATTACCCGGCCGCCATTTTCACCAGCACCCGGCCCGATGTCGATCAAATAATCGGCAGCACGCATGGTATCTTCATCATGTTCGACCACGATCAATGTATTACCGAGATCACGCATTGACTTCAACGACGTGATCAAACGATCGTTGTCCCGTTGATGCAAGCCAATGGATGGTTCGTCCAAAATATACAGCACGCCGGATAAGTTGGAGCCGATTTGCGTCGCCAAACGAATCCGCTGCGCCTCACCACCAGATAAAGTACCCGCAGAACGGCTTAAATTCAAATAGTCTAACCCAACATTTTTCAAGAAGGTTAACCGATCAGTCACTTCTTTCAGAATTGGTTTAGCAATCGTGTTTTCTTTTTCCGTCAATTTTAAGTGCTTGAAGAATGCTAGAGAGTCATTGATCGCATAATCAGAAACTTCCGCAATATGTTCACCATTGACTTTAACCGCCAAAGCCTGTGGATTCAAACGATAGCCATGACAAACTGGGCAAGTCAATTCAGTCATATATTGCCGCATCTGCGTCCGGGTGAAATCACTGTTAGTTTCCCGATAACGGCGGGCCACATTGTTGACGACTCCTTCAAATGTAGCGTCAACATCACGAATCCCACCAAAGTCATTTTCGTAATGAAAATGAAAGGTTTGGTCGCCGGCGCCGTAAAGGATCGTCTGTTGCTGCTCAGCGCTTAACTTTTTAAACGGTGTATCCAGATCAATATCAAAAGCCGTGGCCGCTTGTTCTAGTAACTGTGGGTAATATTGTGATGAAATTGGATTCCACGGTGCTAATGCGCCGGCACGTAAAGTCATACTCGGATCAGGAACGACTAAATCAGTATCGACTTCCAACTTCATCCCTAAACCATCACATTCAGAACAAGCCCCAAATGGTGCGTTAAACGAAAATAAACGTGGTTCTAGTTCGCCGATCGTAAAACCACAGTAAGGACAGGCATAGTGTTCAGAAAACAAAATGGGGTCACCACCAATAATGTCTGCGGTGGCATACCCTGCAGATAGGCGTAACGCTGATTCAAACGAGTCAAATAGTCGCGATCGGGCACTAGCCTTAACAATAATCCGATCAATTACAATATCAATATCATGTTTCTTATTCTTATCCAGTTCAATATCATCGCCAACGTCCTGAATTTCGTCATCGATCCGAACACGGACATAACCTTCTTTTTGAATGCGTTGCAAAACTTTTTTGTGCTGACCTTTTTTACCGCGAATGATCGGCGACATGATCTGTAGCCGCGTACCTTCAGGCAAAGCGAGGACACGATTAACCATTTGTTCCACCGTTTGACTACTGATCTCGGTGCCATCGTTGGGACAGATCGGGTGGCCAACCCGCGCCCACAACAAACGTAAATAGTCATTAATCTCAGTGACCGTTCCTACCGTTGAGCGCGGATTCTTGGATGTCGTTTTTTGATCAATGGAAATAGCTGGGCTTAACCCATCAATGGAATCTACATCTGGCTTATCCATTTGACCTAAAAACTGGCGTGCATAGGCCGATAAGCTTTCCACATAACGGCGCTGGCCTTCAGCATATAACGTATCAAACGCCAATGAGCTTTTGCCAGAACCTGATAAACCGGTGACGACGACTAATTTGTCCCGGGGAATGGTCACATCAATATCTTTTAAATTGTGGGCCCGCGCCCCATGAATCACAATTTTATCGTTTGCCAAAAGTTATTTCCTCCTACTAGGATGTGGCGCCTAAAATAGAACAATTAGGCCCCACGTACCACTATTCAATTTCTGCTTTTAATTCTAAAATCGTATCGCGCAATGTCGCCGCCTGCTCAAACTCCAAATTCTTGGCTGCTGTACGCATCTGCTCTTCTAACCGTCCAATCATGGCTTTTTGTTCCTTTTTCGACATGTCATTAAAGTCGGTTTCAGCAATGGCCTCGCCGTTGTGTTCGTCCACTGGTACTGATTTAACTGGTGAGATCAGATCACGAATTTCTTTTTTGATCGTTGTCGGTGTGATGTGATGCTTTTCATTATAGGCTTCCTGAATTGACCGCCGCCGCGCAGTTTCATCAATCGCACCTTTCATCGAATCAGTAATATTATCGGCGTACATAATAACTGTTCCGTCAACATTGCGGGATGCCCGCCCAATTGTTTGGATCAATGAACGCTCACTGCGCAAGAAACCTTCCTTATCCGCATCCAAAATAGCGATCAACGATACTTCCGGCACATCGATCCCTTCACGCAATAAATTGATCCCAACTAATACGTCAAATTTACCTAAACGGAGATCACGAATAATTTGCGTCCGTTCCAAAGTTTTAATATCACTATGCAAATAACGGACTTTAATACCCAACTCTTTCAAATAGTCGGTTAAATCTTCGGCCATTTTTTTAGTCAACGTTGTGATAAAAGTTCGTTCGTGGCGCTCAATTCGTAAGTTGATCTCACCGACTAGATCATCGATCTGACCCATGATCGGCCGCACTTCAATTTTAGGATCCAACAATCCTGTCGGCCGAATGATCTGCTCGGCTACCTGATCGGTTTGTTCATATTCATAAGGGCCAGGCGTTGCAGAAACATAAACAATCTGATTGACGTGCTGTTCAAATTCTTTTATGGTCAACGGCCGATTATCCAACGCACTCGGCAAACGAAAACCGTAATCAACTAACATTTGTTTGCGGGCTCGATCACCATTATACATTCCGCGAACTTGGGGCATTGTCACATGCGATTCATCGACCATGATCAGAAAATCTTTCGGGAAAAAGTCGATCAATGTGTACGGCGGTTCCCCTGGTTTACGACCGTCCATATGCCGCGAGTAGTTTTCAATGCCTGAGGTATAGCCCATTTCCCGCATCATTTCAATATCATAATTAGTCCGTTGTTCCAAACGTTGTGCTTCCAACAACTTATGCTGATCGTTTAATTCAGCCAAGCGCGTTTTTAATTCAGCGGCAATACCATCAATTGCGTGTTCCATTTGTGCATCATTGGTCATAAAATGTGTTGCCGGAAAAATGGCGACGTGATCGCGATCACCAATAACTTCACCTGTCAAAGCATCGACTTCGCGAATACGATCAATTTCATCGCCAAAAAACTCGATGCGTAACGCACGTTCATCCCGGGAAGCTGGAAAGATCTCGATCACATCACCACGTACCCGAAAACGGCCCCGCTGAAAATCAATATCGTTGCGTTCAAATTGAATACTGACTAGTTGGCGTAATAATTCATTGCGCTCCAATTCTTGACCAACACGAATCGACAGCACATGATCAGCATATTCTTTAGGATCACCTAAACCAAAAATACTCGAAACTGAAGCCACTACGATCACATCATCACGCTCTAATAACGAGCTGGTCGCCGAATGCCGTAATTTATCGATTTCATCATTAATACTAGAATCTTTTTCAATATAAGTATCACTGGAAGGCACATAAGCCTCTGGCTGATAATAGTCATAGTAACTAACAAAGTATTCCACTGCATTATGCGGGAAAAATTGTTTAAATTCACCATAAAGTTGCCCGGCTAAGGTTTTATTGTGTGCTAAAACTAATGTTGGTTTATTAACATTTTTAATAACTTCACTCATCGTGAAAGTTTTCCCGGTCCCCGTTGCACCAAGCAAAATCTGTGCCTTGGTACCATCTTTGATACCCTTGGTCAATTGTGCGATCGCTGTCGGTTGATCACCAGCAGGCTGATAAGGCGAAACTAATTCAAAATCACGATGTGCTTCACGTTGAATCACAGAATAACCTCCCACTCAAACTCTAATTTACTGTGCAAATACGCACCAAACGAAAAAGGTTGGAAGCAACTCCCAACCTTACTTGTCAATTTACTGGTTCAATTTTAGCATAGCGAACATATTTTCGCTACTATGTTGTTCAGCAAAACTTATTTTATTCTTTTCGCGCCAACAAGCCGTTAGAACCCCTATTTACCAGCAGTGATCTGCTGGGTGATCTGCCGCAATTCATCCTGATTAGTGAAGTTTTCTGCCAACAAATCAGGCAGAATTTCTTTAAAGAAATATTGAACGCTGGCCATATCAACAAAATCAACAATCGTCTGTAAACTTTCCCGATAAATTTCTGTAAAAACGGGTTCTGGATTTCCTTTTTGGATCTCACCAAAGGATTCATAAAGTAAATCGACCTTATCAGCAACCGATAAGATTCGTCCTTCCAGTGTATCGTCTTTGCCTTCACTTAATCGCCGCCGATACGCCGCCTGAAACTCGGTTGGTAGTTCGTTTTGAATAAACGTTTCCGTTAAATTTGCGTCAACATCCGCCAACATTTGCCGTAAAGTCGGTGTCGCATATTTAACCGGCGTTTTAATATCACCGATAAAGCGTTCGGTATAATCGTGATTTAACGCCTTTTCGTATAACGCACGCCAATTCACGGTTTGACCGGCATTCTCTTCAATATCGCCTAACATCTGTGCAATCTGGGTCACCTTAAAGGAGTGTGCCGCAACTGAATGCTCTTCATATTTAAAATAACCTGGTGCGCGGTGGATCGTTTCTAAATTGCTTAAACTTTGTAAATATTGATGCATTCCCATGCTGGTCACCTACCTATTTTGATTTAAATTGTTACTATTTTACCGATATTTGCTTAAGCTGACAAGTTCTTTGCTTCATAAAAAGCTCAGCCAATTAAGACTGAGCTTCTAAACACTTATTCAGCAGCAAATTCAGTTAATGCTTTTTCAAAAGCAGCTAATTTAGTGGCAGCATTAGCCTCACTATCCCCGATCGTACCAACATAGAACTTAATCTTAGGTTCAGTACCAGATGGTCGGATCGCGATCCAAGTTTCATCTGCCAACAAATACTTCAAAACATTAGAAGTTGGCAATGTCATCTTTTCTTGATGCCCATCAGCGTAAGTCTTAGTTTGTTGGGCAAAATCTTCCACTGCAGTAATTTTAACGTCATTAAACGCTACTGGTTGTTCTTCCCGGAACTTAGTCATTAATTTGGTCATTTTATCAGCACCACTAACGCCATCAAAGGTTTGTGAAATGGTCTTTTCAGCATAATAACCATAAGCTTTAAATAAATCCTGCAAACCATCATACAAAGTCTTACCTTGTTTTTGATAGTAAGCCGCAATTTCAGCCAACAATAATAGACCTTGAATCGCATCCTTATCACGAACAAAAGGATTGATCAACGATCCATAACTCTCCTCAAAGCCGTACATATAAGTATGGCTATGGTCTACTTCATACTGCTTGATTTTTTCACCAATAAATTTAAAGCCCGTTAAAACATTGAGCATTTCAACATGATAATGGTGCGCAATTTGCGTCGCTAGTTCCGTAGACACAATTGATTTGATGGCTACTGCATTAGCCGGCAAAGTTCCTGCCGTTTGATTAGCCCGTAAAATATAATCCAACATTAAAGCCGCAATTTGGTTACCGTTTAATAAACGATATTCGCCATTTGGCTGGCGAACGGCGGTTCCCAAACGATCAGCATCAGGATCGGTTGCAACTAAAATATCCGCATTTTCTTCTTTACCTAATGCGATCGCCATATCAAACGCTTCTGGAAATTCTGGGTTAGGAAATGCCACCGTCGGAAATTCCGGATCAGCAATGGCTTGTTGGGCAACTAACTTAAACTGTGTAAAACCAGCATTATGTAATGCTTGCGAGCCTAACATTTTCCCGGTACCATGCAGCGGTGAGTAAACTAGCTTTAGCTTAGGACCAATTTCATCGACTAATTTTTGGTTGATCGTCACTTTTTTAATGTTAGTCAGATAGGCCTCATCCACATCCTCGCCGATCAAAGTCATCAATTTAGCCGTCCGCAAAGCATGCTCGTCGGCCACATCAATTGCGAATAAATCAGCGACCTTCCGCACATAACTTGTGATCAAATCTGCTTCTTTAGGCGGCATTTGTCCACCATCAGGACCATAGATCTTGTAACCATTATATTGCTTAGGATTATGACTTGCCGTCAACATGATTCCAGCGTAAGTCTTCAAATGACGAACAGCAAAGGATAATTCTGGTGTTGGTCGCAAACCGTCAAAAACGTAACTCGGAATTTGGTGTGCGCCTAAAACACGAGCGGCTTCGTGCGCAAATAATTCAGAATTATAGCGGGAGTCAAAACTAATAGCGACCCCCTGCTTTTTCGTTGCTTCATCTAATGTATCCATTAAACGCGCCAAGCCTTCAGTTGCTTGCCGCACTGTATAAATGTTCATCCGGTTGATCCCAGGACCCATAATACCGCGCATACCGGCAGTACCAAATTCCATCGGCGCATAAAAAGCGTCTTCTAATTGTCCTTGATCCGTTGTTGCCGTTAATTCTTCCTTCAAATCAGCATCTAACCCAGGATATGCTACCCAAGTTTGATAAGTATCTTGCCATGCCAATTGCTTCATCTCCTCGTAGTTATTCATCAACAGTATACTACAAACGGGAGCGCTTCACTAAACTTACTTGGTCAGGCCTAATCTAATTTTCATATACCGATTATTGGTCTAGTCCAAATTTGCTTTTGTGAAATGCACAATGGCTATTGTACAGCAGTTTCCAACCTGATTTTCAAAATAACGGCTTAGGTCAAAAAAATTAGGGTGGCACCACCTAATCCATTGAGCACTGACCAAATTTTACCTACGACAAGTTAGCGGTCAGCATGCTACTGTTAAATAGTTAATGCTTATTGGACAAGGCCGATCTTAATTAAAGATACAAAAACAGCACCAACAAAAGTCGACTTTTATTGGTGCTGCTCATTTAATGAAGAATGATTCAACTTATTTTGCGGAAACCTGCTGATCAACTTTATCCCCTAATGACTGAATATAATTGAAGACCTCTTGACCAGCGATACCACCATCGCCAACAGCAGTAGTGATCTGCCGCAAATCTTTTTGACGCACATCCCCAAGTGCAAAAATACCAGGAGTCGCCGTGCGCATGTGTTCATCAGTAACGACCCAGCCTTTTTCATCCAAAATATTTAAATCCTGGAAACCAGTCGTCAACGCATCAATTCCAACGTAGATGAAAGCCCCACTGGCAGGTAAAATATGTTCCTCACCGGATACTTTGTCAGTATAACGAACACCGGTTACCTTCTGGCCATCACCCATAATTTCTTGAGTATTAGCGTTCCAAACAAAATCAACTTTTGGATTAGCAAAAGCGCGTTGTTGAATAATCTTTTGTGCCCGTAATTGGTCACGCCGATGAATGATCGTAACTTTTGAAGCTAATTGAGCGAGATAAAGCCCCTCCTCAACAGCCGAATCGCCACCACCGATCACGGCAACTTCACGATTCTTAAAGAAAGCGCCGTCACAAACAGCACAGTAGGAAACACCACGGCCACTATAATCCTCTTCGCCAGGAATTCCCAACTTACGATGGTCGGCACCAGTAGCAATGACAACGGCCTTGGCTTTAAAGTCACCATCATCGGTATGAACTAACTTAAACTGGCCTTGATCTTCTACACTCGTCACGTTGCCATAAGCGTATTCAGCGCCAAATTGGGTTGCACTTTCGTACATATTCTGCGCCAAATCAGGACCTAAAATTGACTTAAACCCAGGATAATTTTCAATCTCCGCCGTATTATTTAATTGGCCCCCATAAATTCCCCGGTCAATAATAATTACGGAAAGGTTAGATCGTGACGCGTAGAGTGCGGCTGTCAAGCCACCAGGACCGGCACCGATCACAACAACATCTGCCTGTTTTGTCATGCTCATTCCTCCATCTCACAAGTTTATGTTTCCATCTTACGCTGCGCTTTTAGGAAAGTCTAACATTTTGCTTACTTTTAGTTAGAAATTTCCTTGTTCGTGGTGTAATTGCGATAATAGATCCGTCGCTTCATGTTTAAATTCTTGTTGACCACTGGCTAAATAAGTTTTAACGTACTGTAAACTTTGATTAAACTCATTCATAAAGGCATAGCAATTTGCCAAGAAATACTGAATCTCTGGGTGATGTTCACCATAGTGTAAATCCAGTTTTTCTAGCCGCTGAATTGCTTCGTTATAGCGATTATCGTATTGTAGGCAGATGGCTAACTGACAATTAGCAAAGACATAATCATCATCGGTGTGTGCTAAGGTTTGTGCACGCTCTAAGTAAGTGATGGCCTTTTTGTAATTGCTTTTGGAAAAGGCAGTCATGCCTAAATTAAAATAAAATTCACACGATGGTAGAAATGAAATAACTTCACCCATGGCGGTTTGTTTCCTCCTTTGAATTCAATCAATCTTTGAAAGCACATTGATTATAGCATAAAAGCAAATTTGTTAATTTAAAAAGTTCTCATTTAATTATCATCAAACCACTTACGCCAATTCCATTTTACCAGCCCGCTTCATTAACGTCGCAATTTCGGTACCAATATCTTTATTTTCATAGAGCACATGATAAATTGCGGTGGTGATTGGCATATCCACTTGTTGCTGTTGCGCTAATTCATATGCTGCTTTAGTGGTAGCAACACCTTCAACGACCATACCCATATTTTTCAAAACGGCCTCTAAAGATTCCCCTTGGCCTAATTGATTACCGGCCCGCCAGTTACGTGAATGGACACTGGTACAAGTCACGATCAGATCACCAACACCAGATAAACCGATGAAAGTCAGCGGTTGTGCACCAAAGGCTACTCCAAGCCGACTAATTTCTGCAAGTCCGCGGGTCATTAACGCGGCTTTAGTATTATCGCCATAGCCTAGACCATGTAACGCACCGGCACCGATCGCAATCACATTTTTCAAGGCGGCACCCATTTCAACGCCAACAACATCCGTGTTCGTGTAAACCCGGAAATAATCATTCATGAACAACTGCTGTACAGTTTCGGCAGCTGCTAAATCACTGGAGGCCGCAGTCAAGGAGGTAATATCACCAGCTGCAACATCCTCGGCATGACTAGGACCAGAAAGTACAACGATTGCTTGCCGCATAGCGGCGGGAATTTCTTCGGCCAACACAACGGACAGCCGTTTATGTGATTGTTGTTCTAAGCCTTTGCTGGCGTGAATAATGATCGGTTGGCGCTGTGAGCGTTGCAAAACAGTAACCACCTTTCGTGCAACTTGGCGTGTGGCATTAGTCGGGATCACGAAAAGAATCACTTCCACATCAGCTAAAGCGGCTGCTAGATCTGCAGTAGCAACAAGCCGTGGGTCTAACTTGAAATCCGCCAAATAACGGTGATTAGTTTGTTGGGTCATGATTTCTGTGGCCTGGTCAGCCCGGTGCGTCCATAAAGTGACTTGATGGCCATTTTTCACCAATAAATTTGCCAAAACAGTGCCCCAAGAGCCAGCACCTAAGACTGCAATTTTCTTCATTATAATAAATCTTCCTTTTCATCTATAAAATTACTGTGCCATTAATGCGGTCATCCAAATTGAACTGGGTGTCTATGATTAACTTAATGTGCATTATCTTTTTGTGCCCGTGCGGCAGAGGTCAACTGGTTGCCACTTAAGTAATCAGCTAGCAACGGTTGGTAATAACGACGGCCGAACCAGAGAATCAACGCACCAACAAATAAAACTGCCGATAACAACTGTGATACCCGCAAACCGCCAAACAACATCAAACTATCTGTACGCATTCCTTCGATGAAAAAGCGACCAAAAGCATACCAGGTAACGTAGCCTAAGAAAACTTCTCCTTGTTTAAACCAGTGTTTGCGGTGGCGCAGACTCAATAATAAAATCACGCCTAAAAGATCCCACAACGATTCATATAAAAATGTTGGTTGCCGATAAGCCCCGCTAATATACATTTGCTGAATAATAAAATCAGGTAAATGCAGTCCTTGCAAAAAGCTAAGTGTTGTTTTGGCACCAAAGGCCTCTTGATTCATAAAGTTACCCCAGCGACCAATCCCTTGGCCCAGCAAAACTGTTGGCGCAGCAATATCCAGCACCAACCAAACCGGTAACTGCCGTTTACGACAAAAAATCAGCACCACAACTGCCGCAGCGATCAAACTGCCATAAATAGCCATGCCACCATGCCAAATAGCGATGATCTCTCCAGGATGAGCTGCGTAATACGGCCACTCAAACAACACGTAATAGGTTCGTGCCCCGATCAAGGCAAACGGTAACGCCCATAAGATCATATCGAATAGATCATCAGTAGAAACCAAGCGCCGCTCTGCTTCGCGCATGGCTAAAACCACCGCTAAAACAACTCCGGTAGCAATGATCACCCCATACCAGTGAATTTCTAGCGGACCCAAGCGCAGCGCAATTGGATTTAATGCTGCTATTATCAAGCTTGGCCACCATCCTTATCTGGTTTAGTTGGTGAATTAGGCAAGGCATCATTTGCCTTATTAGCCTCATCGGCCTCATCCTCTAGTGTATTCTGTTGGATCAATTGATTTAAATTGGACTCAAAAGTTTTGGTCGCATCGTACCCCATCGTTTTAGCCCGATAATTCATTGCCGCCACTTCAATAATGATCGCCAAATTACGACCGATTTTAACTGGGATCGTAATTTTCGGTAAAGTAACATCAAAAATCTGCATAGTCTCTTCACCATTACCTAAACGATCAAAATTCTTGTCAGCCGTCCAAGTTTCCAAGTGCATAACCACCTGAATTGGCGTATCACTGCGCACAGCCCCAGCGCCAAATAAATTCATCACATCAATAATGCCGATGCCCCGAATTTCCAATAAATGTCGTAAAATTGCTGGCGCTTCGCCAATCAAAGTTTGTTCATCCTGTTCGTAAACCTCTACCCGATCATCAGCGATCAACCGGTGCCCCCGTTTAACTAACTCCAACGCAGTTTCACTTTTGCCCACACCAGAATCACCAGTGATCAGCACACCAATTCCATAAATGTCGACTAAAACACCATGTAACGAGCGGCGTTCAGCTAAGCGTCCTTCTAAATAATCAGTCATCAAGCTAGAAAGTCGTGTGGTTGCTAGCTTGGAACCCAGCACGGGGATGCCAGCTTCCTTGGCGGCCTGCAACATTTCTGCTGGTACCGGTAAAGAACGTGAGACAATAAAAGCTGGTGTGTCCACGCCACACATTTTTCGGAAAATCATTAACCGTTCTTCCGGCATCATCTTTTTGGCAAAAGAGATCTCCGTTCGGCCAAACAACTGGATTCGATCATGCGGATAATAATTAAAATAACCGGTTAATTCCAGCCCCGGTCGTGAGATATCACTGACGGTGATCTGCCGTTTTTTTAAAAACTCTGCGCCAGCATAAACTTCTAAATTAGCACGAGTCACCAACTCACTTACTTTGACACTTTGCACCATTTGATTTAACTCCTATCTCAATAACAGCGACCAACTACCTGGTCGCCAATAATTTTAGCTGCTGTTTTAGTAATTACTAGATTTTTATTGCCGGTGATACAAGCCGTAACACTTTTTATACTTCTGATTTATATTTTAACATTTAGCGTACGATAGCGCACTCATTCTTGTGAAAAGGTCATTTTCATAAACTGTTACATTCGTAACTAACAAAAAAAGTCATTGTGCTGCCTGTTTAGGCCGCGCCAATGACAATTCATTATTTCTTTAAATCTGGTTGTGGCACCACGATCACTAATAAAGTAGCAATCAGGCACATAAATCCAGCCATAAAAAAGGCCATCACATAACTATGAACACTGTCATGAACGGCGCCACTAATGTAAGCCATCAAGGCGCCACCAATTTGATGACCAACAAAGACCCAACCAAATAAAATACCAGAACGGTGTAAACCAAAATTGGCACTGATCAATTTGATCGTCGGTGAAACGGTGGCGTTCCAACTGAGACCAAATAAAATTGCGTACAGGATCAGCACCAACCCGCCTTGGTGAAAGGCCAGTGGTAGTAAGAATAAGGCAATCCCACGTAACCCATATGTAACTGCTAAAATCAGCCGCGAATCAATTTTTTCCGTCAACCAACCAGCTAACAACGATCCGCAGATATCAAACACCCCCATCACCGCTAAAATATTGGCTGAATGAATCGCATTTAGCCCATAATCGTGGCCCGCCGCAATAAAATGAACACCGATCAAACCAGACGTTGACGCACCACAAACAAAAAATGGCAATGCCAATAGCCAGAAGACCTTACTTTTAAGCGCCAAACGTAAAGCTTGCAACGGTTGCATAAGTACACTACGCAGATCAAGTGCCGGATAGCTTGGTGTAGTTAGCTGCGTTTTACCTAAGATCGGTAGTCCAACTTGTTGCGGATAATCACGCATCAACAGTAGATTGGCCAACCAAACTAAGAAAACACCGCCTGCCACAACCAGCGCCGTATACCGCCAACCATGGTGAGCGATCAAGGTTGTGAAAATCGGTAAAACCACCAGCTGCCCAACTGAAGAACTAGCTGTAAATAAGCCCAGCACTAAACCGTGATTTTTCTTGAACCAATTGTTAGCAATATAAATACCAAAAACATCAGCGATCATCCCCGTCATAGTTCCTGACAATAGGCCCACCAGTAATGCCGCTTGCCACAATTGATGCATGAATGGCAATATGGCCGTTACAATCACCAAGATCAGTAAAGCAACACTGCCGACTTTGCGAGCACCATAACGCTGCAAAAAGGCTGCCGAAAAAGGACCGATCAACCCAAATAGTAGTGTGCCAATAGCGATCACCGCCGATTCTGCACCGCGACTCCAATTAAAGCTTTGCTGCCAAGGTAGCACGAAAGTTGCCGGTAATGCCCGCACACTAGCAGAAATTAATAACACTAAAAACCCAATAAATAAAGTTAACCCGTACCAACGGCGTTTACTCATAGGCCACCGCCTTAGCCTGTTGCGTTGCCCGAGCCATCGCGTGAGCTACAGCCAATTTTTGGGATCGACCACCCATTAATTGATCAGATCGTTGACGAAAATCATTTAACGCGCGGTGCATCGTCGGCAAAATCGTATTGGCCGTTGTCGTTAAATAAAGTTGCGTTTGATGACCCTGCCGTTGCTTACGCAGCCATTTTTGTCCACCTAATTTCTGCAATAAGCGTGATAACGTTGATTGTTCATAATCAAATGCTAATGCCAATTCAGTCATCGTAATGCCAGGATTAGCCTCGATCATCAAAGTTAAATAGGTATAGGCTGGGGCCATTTTTGTGCTGGCAAAGCTTTTAGCAGCTAGTTGCTCCAGTTCACGTTGCAAATGATTGGCCGTAAAATACAAACAATTTTGCATAAAGGTTGGTTGTTGAATACTCATAGTCCATCTCCATTTTATAATGTACATACATTATAAAATAATAAAACACTATTAACAAGCACAAAAAAACGTTACCGGATAATTTCGGCAACGTTTTTTTGATTTAATCACGGGCAAAACGATCACTGACGATCGCATTGACCAACGAAATGATAACTGCAGTTAGAATCGAAGCACCAAAACCACTAAAGGCAAAGCCGCTACCAACAAACCAAGCGGTCAGCTGCAACATAATGGCATTGATCACTACACTGAACAAACCTAAGGTCAAAATCGTGATCGGTAACGATAAAATCAGCAAAACTGGTTTGATCAAAGCATTTAGTACACCCAACACTAAACTTGCGCCTAGGGCCATCCAAATGCTGGAAACATAGATCAAATGGGGAAAGAAACCAGCCAGCGCTAAGAAAATCAACGCATTAACTAAGACACGTTTCCAAAAACCCATTAGAAGTCACTCCAATCATCATCTTGAACCTTAACGTCACGAGCATTTTTACGCTGCCGCTGGCGTTGTTCATGGTGATGTTGGCGATACTCAGTTCGACCATAACGTTGCCACTGTTGCTGCTGCGTCCATTGACTCCGACCATAGTGATGACGTCGCCGCGTAATCATTAAAATGAAAAACAAAATCAGTAACGGTACCGCCAATATTCGTAATGTAAATAGTAGCACCACGGCTAACAGAATCAGTAACGGACTTAGAAAAAGAAAAAATAGAAACGGCATTAGAAATCACTCCAATCACTATCATCAGTACTTTGTTGCTCAGTACTATCTTGCGCTTGATAGTCTGGGTGTTGCGGTCGGCTTGGAATCACCAAAGTCAAAAGGACGTATAATACGATTCCGGGAAAGCCGACGGTAAAGAAAGTTACAACAGCATAAATGACGCGTACCCACGTCGGGTCAATATTGAAATACTCAGCAATGCCACCAAGCACCCCACTAATAACGTGCTGTTCTGATTTATATAAACGTTTTTCTGCCATTTTGATCGCTCCTCACAGATGAATTGCGCTGACTTACCTGGACAAGCGGTCCCCAGCGCATTTATTCTTGGGTATCTTTTAACAAAATATTACCAGAAGTCGTACTTAATTCTAGCTTTGCCGGCGTATCCCCTAGATCCCGTTCAAAATCATAAACCGAATTACCCGTGTTATGACGTTCATTTAGTACTTCCACATTACTAAGTCGGGTTTTGATCGCACCAAAGCGCGTCTTACTTTTACCTGCTAATGCTAAAGCCGTTGGCACCGCAACCTTGACGCTACCGTTAACCGAGCTCGCCACTAATTTAGTCAGCGTATTTTCGGTGATCGTCGCTTTAACATCGCCATTGACCGTGGTCAATTCCGCTGATTCCACGTTACTAACAAAACGAACTTCACCATTGACCGTGTTGACCAAGGCGTCGATCAAACGACCACCGTTTACTTTAATATTACCGTTAATTCCTTCAACTTCAAGCATTGAGGCATTGACACTATTGAAAGTCAGCTGACCGTTGGTACTCTTAATAAATAAGTCGTCACCTTCAAAGCCCTCTAAAGTCACATTGCCATTCAATAACTTGATCGTTGTGTGGTCGTAGGTTCGTTCTGGTAAATAAAACGTTAAATCAGCTTGGATCCGTTTGTTTGGTACTTTAAACGTTAACGTATCGGCAGTGTTAGCTAACTCACTACGTTGTAGGAAGTTTTCCAACGGACTATCTGATTCCATTTTACCAAACAATTTCACGTGGGCGCTAACTTTAATATCGGGACTGTCCCAAGTTTTAAAATTAACATCACCATTGGCCACTTTAACGTCTAAAATCGTAGCACTGGCGGTTTCATAAATAAAGTCATGATCAAACTTAGTCGTTGCGATACCAGGGACGCGGATGTTCACTTCTTTCCAATCCACGTTTTCCATGATCGTCTGCGCAGTGTTTTTAATGAATTTACCTAACTGGGTACTAGCATCACCAACCTTTTCACCTACTTGGTTTAAAGTATCGGTGGCATTATCTTTCCAATCATCACCTAAGTTTAATTTATTAGCTAACCGTTCTTTATAGTGATCCCGTTGTGCTTTATGCAATGCGGCAAGTTGTTTTTGTAGTCCAGCCTTTTCATCATTTAAAATAGCGATCTGACTTTCTGCTTTACCGATAGCTTCCTTGGTTTGATCGCGTTCCGCTAATTTATCGGCCGATAAGGTTTCCAGGTCTTCCATGGTATCCAACACCTGTAAATGTTCTTGTTGGCCTTTTAAGTCATGTTGAGCGTCCTTTAATTGCGCTTCAACCGCCTTTAATTGGTCCTGAAGTTCATCCAGCGCCTGCGTATTATCGGTTGTTGTTTCGGCCGACTCAGTTGGCGGTGTTTTTTGTTCAGTAGTTGTCTTTTGTTCAGCTGTACTTTTATCTTGCGCTAAATTTTCTAATAACATTAACGCCTCTTCAGTTGAGATGACGCCTTGTTTGACTAAATCGAGAATTCTTTCGCGTTCATTCATGTTAATGTCCTCCTTGGGCTATAAAGCAAAGCATTATTTAAATTCAAAGTTTAAGGGCAATAACGACTTCTTTTGCCATGACTCTATTATGGCGTGCTGCGCACAAAAATGCATAGGACCTAAGTTGGATTTTCCGCTCAGCTATTTGGTGGAACTACATGACCGACTAGAGCACTGTGATCATAAATAACTTTATGGTCATGTTTTATTGATGGCATCTTTGCCTTAATTTATTCTCACTTTGTTCCAGCAATACGTCAGGATCAATATTAAATTTACTACCGCTAATTAAAACTTGCTCCAAAACATCTGCCAACTCTTCTTTTAGATTATACACTAAGGCTTCCTGTTTATTTTTTTCACCTGGATGATCACGACCAATTTCGATCGCGCGCATGGCTTGTGATAATTCACCAACTTCTTCCGTTAAAAAGTTTAAGCGAATAAACGGCGAATCATGATACCAATTATGAATTTTATAGAAACCACCTAACAATTTCTGATGACCATCAAGTTGCAAATACCTAGTCGCCAGCCTTTTTCACGCAAATTCTCCTTTCTAGTATAGTCCTTCTCCAGACTAGAACACGAGTAACATACTCCTGACCGTGCTTTCTTATCGATCAAATCAGCGATTTTTAATCCCGCTAAAAAGTAGGCCACCTTCATTTATTTTTTTGTTGTGCTCCCCATCAATTTTTATAAAAAAAGAGTATTTGCTAAATGCAAATACCCCTTTAATTCTATTGATCGACTAACGCATCCTTAACTTTGATCTTTTTATCGATCAAACCAGCATTATAGAAAACGTCAGCAATTTTTTGTTGTTCCTTCACGATTGAATTGGTGACTTTTCCCATGGAGAAGGTTCGGCGACCAACTTGCTTTTTGATCACCGTTTTTGATAGATGTAGTGACTTGCTCATCATCGTGATCAATTTATTCTGATGCTTAGTTGCCCATTGCATATCGTCCGCCAAATAACTAACTAAATATTTACTGACTGCGGTATGAGCCTTGGCATAGCTGCTGGTGGAAACCACAAAATCACGATTCTTCGACAGGCCAGTGCCATCAACTAATAATTTAGCGTTTTGCTCGACTTCCGCCGTAGCAGTGAACGGATCCCAAGTAACCCACGCGTCAACTTTACCCTTTGCAAAGGCCACGCTGGCCGCCGATTGATCCATATTAACCAACGTCACATCGTCAGTTGTTAGGCCAGCTTTTTTCAAAGCCTGGAGGATCAAAAACTGCGCGGAAGTTCCTTTAGTATAAGCGATCCGTTTTCCTTTTAGATCCTTTAAGCTGTTGATACTGGCGCCTTTTTTAACCAAAATACCAGAACCATTTTCTTTGGAGGCACCGGCAGCAACATAAACCAAATTCATTCCGCTGGCCTGCGCCGTGACTGGCGGTGTATCACCAAGTCGGGCGTAGTTGATATTACCTGATTTCAAGGCAGTGATCAGCGCCGTACCGTCAGAAAATTCCTTAAAAACAACTTTATAACCTTTTGCCTTCATTTTTTTGGCCAATTCGCCGCGTTGTTGTGAAATGTCCACTGGATCACCTTTTTGATAGCCAATGGTCACTGTCGTTAAGTTACTGTGGCTGGAGTCCGTCTGGCGATAGCCATAAAAGGCAACACCGAGCCACGCGATCAACGCAATTAATAATAAGCCTAGCTTCCAACGGTGCTTTTTCATCTAGCCACACCTGCTGTTAATAGTTGTTCCCGTAATTGCGGCCGTAAAACCTTACCGGTCATATTGCGCGGAAATTCACGGACAAATTCGACCCGCGTTGGGGATTCATATTTGGCCAAATGATCTTGTGCATAATCCAAAATTTGTTGGCGCTGGTCGGCTTCATGTAAACCGGGTGTCGTACTGATCACCACGGCAGTTACTTCTTCACCATACAGCTCATCAGGCATACCAATCACCGAAAGTTGTTCGATAAAAGCCAGTTCATTTAACACGTTTTCCACCGCTGCTGGCGCAACTTTTTCACCGCCACGACTGATAATTTCCTTGCTACGACCCTTAACAAATAAATAGCCCTCCTCATCTAGATAGCCAAGATCACCAGTCAGGAACCACCCATCTTTAAAGGAATCCGGGTTAGGATCCATATACTGCGTGATCACATGGTCGCCTTTGATGACAATTTCACCGAGCACATTAGCTTCGGTGGTGATCACGCCATCCACTAAAATACTGAGTTCGGTTCCGAAAGCTTTACCCGCTGAACCAATCTTAGGTGCATCAAAAGGATTGATCGTACATTGACTAGCGGCTTCGGTCATGCCGTAGCCTTCGATCACTAAGGTGTTGAAATTATCCTGAAAAGCGCGCAATTTATCTTCTGGTAAAGCAAAAGATGATGAGCGGACGTAACGTAAATGAATATCTTCCGCATTTTCCCGATAAACTCGATTGGCATTATCATTTAACAACAAGAACGTTATGATCGTAGGAACGACCGACACCCACGTGACGCCGTTATCTTTGACCTGCTGCCAGAACCGGCTGGCACTGAATTTCGGTGTAACCAGAATCTTTCCGCCAGCTAAGCGCGTGGATAACGTGGACATTACTTGCGCGTTGATGTGAAACATCGGCATGGTGATCATCGCTACATCAGCGGCAGTCATATGATTGCTGACAATATCATTCTGCGCTGCGTTGACCAACATGGCGTGGGTCAGCCCGACACGCTTAGGCTTGCCGGTGGTCCCAGACGTATTTAGGATCAAGCCGAGATCATCTTCTTGCGGCAAATAGGTGCTGGTAGTAAGACGGCCCGCGATTTGCTGGCGATCGACTAAAAACGGCAATTCGGCTACCGTGTGCAAATGTAGGTCATTAGCCACAAACGGAGCTCCCGCTAAAGCCACCGCTAAAGCCGGTGCAAGTAAAATTCCCGCGTAGTGCCGTGCTCGCCAATCGGCCCGTAATTCCGCGATCGGGGTTGTTGGTGAAATTGGATGAACAATGATTCCTAATTCCCAGGCTGCCTGATTGATCACTGGGAAAACAGCGGAATTAGGTAGACAGACTAGAATTTGATCACCATACCCTAACTTGTTGGCCACAAAAGCATTACGTAACTGATGAACGTCATCTTGTAGATCTAAACCAGTGAACCAAATTCCTAAGTTTTCATCTTTAATGACAGGCTGATCTAAATTATTTTTGAGTTGTTGTGATAATAGATTTGTTAGTTTGGTCATGAAGCACCATTCCTCTCTTTTTAAACAAATGCACTTGCGGGCGACCGATCATAATACCAAATGGCGGTACGCGATAACAGAACCACGCAATACCAAAGGAGATCGCGACAACCAATAGATAACCGACTGGGATCAAAATTAAAAATACCCAATCAGGAACACTGACGAAGCTTAACAACCAACTTAAAATAGTTAAGCCGATCATTTGGTCTAAATAGATGCCAAAAGATACTTTGGCACCATTCCGAACAAATTTTTCAAACCAAGGCCAAATGCCATGTTGCCGCCAGTAAGCGTAGGCCTTACCGATCCAAAAGACAAAGATGATCATCATACTGTCATAAATCAACATGTAAGGCTGATGTGGCGAAACGGCGGCCGTGTGGGATAGGCCAAGAACGCCACGGTTCCAAGCATAGTAGGCAACGGTCCCCACACCTAAAGTGATCGTCACTGTAGCGATTGCCTTAATGTGGCGTTGGATAAACGCATTGACTTCTTGATAATGTAAGGACGTATACGCACCAAAAATAAAATAAAATTGATAAGTGAAGACATTAACACCATACGCACGGAACCACCAAAGCCAATGACTATCATCAATGTGTGGCAGTCCATATTTAATGGCAAACATCAATCCTAATTGAATTAAAAAACTGATCAACAGAATTTTATTGTGGCCTTTAGTCCACCGCTTAAATAATTTAACGATGAATGGAAACAAAAGATACAATTGTAAAGTGACTAAAATATAATACATATAGAATTGATCCCCGTGGAGCAACGCATCTAGATAAGTGGACCCAAAATTAGTCCAAGAAAAACCAGGTACACTGACTAAGGTGGCCAAAGTCATTAAAACCAAATTCCATAATAAATACGGCCAACCAGAACCAGCAAAACGCTTTTTAAAAAAGCTTGGCCAATTGTCACGGTGATAATAATTTAAAGTTAAAACTAACCCCGTCATAAACATGAAGCCCATCCGGGTGAAATGGATCAGTAAATGCGTACTGAGTAAAAGCAGATGGGGCCAACCAGTTGCGTTGGTCATTTGGGCCGCAAACGTTGTAGTCGTATGGTTTAATAACACCCCGAAAATAAAGAAGATCCGCATAAAATCAACTTCATATAAGTAAGGGCGTTTCTTCTTAGCTGTTACTTGGGTATTCGTCAGTGTTGTCATCTCCCCTCAACACTAGCCGCAGTTGCCGGCGCGTGTAAAATCACGTTAAGAACTTCTTCTGCCACGGTTGCGATCGTTGCTTCATCTTGATTTTTAGCACCATCTGCTTCATAAACATTAGTTCCATTTTTAACAACCAATATCCGGTCCGCCATTCGAGCAGCTTCCGTTACATCATGTGTGATCAACAAAGTCGTTAAGTGTTGCTTGGCACAGATCGCGGCAATAAAGTCCTGCATTTTACGTCGCGTCAATGCGTCTAAGGCACCTAATGGTTCGTCTAACAACAGTAATTGTGGCTTGGCCATTAATGCTCGCGCTAACGCCAAACGTTGCTTTTGCCCACCAGATAACTGGCCGGGATAACTAGCCGCAAAATCGGCCAACCCAACTTCATTTAACATGGCCAGCGCACGTTGTTGTTCCTGTTTATCACTACTTTTAAAGGAAACATTTTCTAAATTAGTCATCCATGGTAAAAGGCGATCATTTTGAAACATGACTCGCATCGTTGTCGCTGGATCATTAAATTGAATCTGCCCGGCGGTTGGTTGTTCTAGCTGAGCGATCAAGCGAAGAATCGTACTTTTGCCACCGCCACTCATCCCGACTAAGGCCATGAACTCGCCGGGGTAAATATTAAAATTAACGTTGTGTAAGGCCACTTTAGTTCCATAATTCTTACCAACTTGCTCTAGGGTTAATAATGGTTTGATCATTGTTCAATGCGCCCCGCTTTCTGCCAGTCTAAGCAAATATTTTCCAGCGCCTTAGCCACTAAATCAGAGAATTTACCTAATAAGGCATAAATGACGATACATAATAACACGGTATCCATATTCATGAATTCTTGCGCATTAGTTGCCATATAACCAATACCAGAGCTAGAAGAAATCGTTTCGGCCACAATCAAAGTGGTCCACATCACACCTAAAGCGTAGCGAACACCCACTAAAATCGTCGGCAAAGCGCCAGGAAAAACAATTTTTGTTAACAGAGCCCGTTTGGATAATCCATACGCATGCCCCATTTCTAATAATTCTGGATCAATACTAGTAATACCGTGGAACGTATTAATGTAGATCGGGAACATCACCCCAACGGCGACCAACGAAATTTTCGCGGTCTCACCGATACCTAAGGCAATGATCACCACTGGGATCAACGATAAATGCGGAATATTGCGCAACATTTGAATCGAAGAATCGAATAGTGCTCGGGTAACTTTAGAAAGTCCGTTGACTAAACCAAGTAAGAAACCAATACTGCCGCCGATGACAAAACCGGCAGTCGCACGATAAAGACTGATACTGATATTTTTAGGTAATTCACCTGTTTGCCAAAGTGCGATCCCATCTTGAATAACGGCGAGCGGTGACGGTAATAAGCTACTGCTGATCCAATTTGCGCTGACCGCTAGCTGCCAGAAACCGACTAGCATAACGGGGATCAGCCACGGTAAAAATTTTTGCCAAGTTAAGTGTTGTCGTTTATGGGGACGCGTTGCACCAAATGCCGCTACGTTTTCCATTTTTACTCATCTCCATTGATTAATTGAAAATAAGCATAGCTGGATAAACTTAAACCCAACTTAAAAGTAATTATTTTTTTACACCAGATTTTTTAGTTCATTAAATATGAAAATCTAAGTCATAATACGTCGCACCAATCCAACTTACTTTTTTCGCCCTGTTGCCATTAAATAGTTGCCGGTCAGATCTCTAAAACTATTTTAAGGTTGGTTTGAGGTAGCCTTTGTATACTGTTTGGTATTAAAGCTAGCCGAATTTTTGGCCGACACTATTATGGAGGAATACATTATGGCAAATTATCAAACGATTGATCCTTATACTGAAGAAATCATTGCTACGTATACAACAGCAACCACCGCAACGATCAATAAGGCTTTAGCTGTCGGTAATGCTTATTACCAAACGACTCAGCAATTAGGCTTTGCTGGCGTCCAGGCTCGCACGCGCCAATTACAGCGTTTGGCCACGATTTTTGAACAGAATGCAACTCGCTTGGCCACTACGGCAACGGCTAATATGGGCAAGTTACTACGAGAAAGTCGCGCCGAAATCAATGGCAGCATCGGGGTTGCTAACTACTATGCCGATCATGGTGCTGCGGCCTTACAACCGCATATTCGCCAATATCAAGGTGTCGAGCAAGCTCAAATTAGTTACGAGCCCACCGGTATTGTACTAGCCATCGAACCGTGGAATTTCCCCTATACACAAGTTATGCGGGTTTTTGCGCCTAATTTTATTTTAGGTAACCCAGTTATTCTCAAACACGCTTCCAGTGTTGCGGATTGTGCCTTATTGTTCACTGAAATGGTTCAGGCTGCCGGGATCGAGCCTGCCGCTTTACAAAACTTATTTTTAACGGACGAACAGGCCGCCACAGTGATCGCTGATCAACGAGTCCAAGGGGTAGCCTTAACCGGCTCAACGCGTGCTGGTCGGGCAGTTGCCAGTGAGGCCGCACAAGCACTAACGAAATCAACGTTAGAGTTAGGTGGCAATGATGCTTTTATCGTGTTAGCTGATGCAGATGTACCAGCTGCCGCCGCTGCAGCAGTCGGCTCACGCCTACGCAATGCCGGCCAAGTTTGTGTATCCGCTAAGCGTTTCATCGTCCACCAAGCAGTTGCCCCTGCTTTTACGGCCGCCGTTAAAGCTGCCTTTGCCCAGCAAAAAATCGGCGATCCACGGGATGAAACGACCACATTAGCACCCTTGGCCTCGCAGACCGTTCAACAACGAATCCAAGTTCAAGTTGATTTGGCCATTGCACACGGGGCCACCGTTTTAGTCCCAGGTGGCCTCGTACCTGATCAACCCGGTTATTTTTTCAAACCAGTTTTATTAGGCGACATCACTGCCACAAACCCGATCTTTGATCAAGAACTATTTGGACCTGTGGGCCAATTACACATTGTGGCTTCTGACCAAGCGGCAATTGCACTGGCCAACCACTCACAATACGGGTTAGCAGGCACCGTTTTCGGCGCCACTAAACATGCACAAGCAATAGCCGCCCAGCTGGAAACCGGCCAAATTTTTATTAATCAGCAGGCCGTTGCGCAACCCGAATTACCATTTGGCGGCGTCAAAAACTCTGGTTACGGCCGCGAAATGAGTGAACAGGCATTATTTGAATTTGCCAACCAGAAAGTTATTGCTTACTAAAATAAGGAGCTAAAAATACGGCGAACTGAATTTTAACCGTAATAACATTAAAAAATATTAACCACAAAAATTTCAGGCTATAGTCTGGATGAGGAGGCTTTACCATGCAACGTTTGTTAGTGATCCACGGTGGCGGCCCGACCGCCGTTTTAAATAGTTCGTTATACGGCGTGATCAAGGCGGGCCAAGCACAGCATTTGCAGGTTTTAGGGGCTCGTAACGGCATCGCTGGCTTAGTGACCGCCGATTTTATTGAGCTTAGTAACCGTTCGCCACAAGAAATTGCGGCGCTATTACACTCACCTGGAAGTGCGATCGGCTCCTCACGCACACCGTTGACAGCCAAAGATTACGCCGATCTAGTCATTCAACTTGAAAAACAGGCGATTGATTATGTGTTGCTGACTGGCGGGAACGGCACGATGACTACCTGTCATCATTTAGCACAAGCTTGTCAGGCCGCTGCGACCACTATTAAAGTGATCGGCATTCCCAAAACCATCGACAACGATTTAAATGGTCTTGATCACGCGCCTGGCTTTCTCAGTGCCGCAAATTATGTTCGCCAAACAGTGCGCGAAATTGCTGCCGACGTCGTCAGCTTACCGATTCATGTTTGTATTATTGAATTAATGGGTCGCGATGCTGGTTGGTTAGCAGCGGCAGCGGCCTTAGCCGATCAGCCAGGCGGTCGGCTAGCTCCTGATCTGATTTACGTTCCCGAACGACCTTTTTCCCTGCAACAATTTCTCCAAGATGTGCAACGAATCTACGCCCAAAAACATGAAGTGATCGTTGTCGTCGCGGAAGGCCTAAAGCAGGCTTCCGGACAGCCAATCGTGCCTGCTCGTTTTCAAGCCGGCCGCGCCGTTTATTTTGGCGAAGTTGGTAGTTATCTAGCCGAACAAGTAGTAAAAGAACTAGGCATTAAAGCGCGTAGTGAAAAACCTGGTTTAGCTGGCCGCGCTAGCATCACCCAACAGAGCTTGCGCGATCGCACCGAGGCCAGTAACGCCGGCCAACGTGCCGTTGCGGCCGTTTGTGCAGGTGCAACTGATCAAATGGTCGGTATTAGTACAGCGGAACAGGCGCAATACCCCTTGATCCCACTAACGACTGTTGCCCAGCACACACGCCAATTGCCGGCCGAATTTATCAATCAAGCTGGTAATGGCGTCACCGCCGAATATATTGACTGGCTAAGTAACCGTTTGGCCGACACCCCGCTGCCAACGATCGTGAACTTTACTTAAAGTTTACTAGCTATGTATGGCTGTCCCGAACTTAATTAAGGTAGCAAAAAGGCCCGCCGCTAAATTAACTTTAACGGTGGGCCTTTTAATTCCCTGGTAAATGTAATTATCACTAAATCAAGCTTGCCCGGCCGAACCAAAAATCTGTAATTTTGCGCTGACTTCGGCTTGAACTAATTGCTGCGTCCAATTATCAACATCCGAAATAAAAACCTGGGTTGTTGTTTGTTGTAATTTCTGCTTAACCGTGTTAGCAACTGTATAAGCTAGATTAGAATAGTAATTAATTTTACAGATTCCATTGGCAATTGATCGCCGATAATCTTGATCAGCTAAACCTGAGCCGCCATGAACAACTAATGGAACACTGACCAATTGCGCAATTTGCTGTAAGCGGTCAAAACTTAAATGTGGTGTTTGCGAATAAATACCATGTACGGTGCCGTAAGCGATCGCCAGGAGATCGGTGCCGGTAGCGGCCACAAAGCGCTCAGCCGCTTGGGGATCCGTGTAGGTTTGTGCTAACTGGCGATAGTCAACCGTTGTACCACCACCTTCTCGGTTCATTGGTCCTAATTCAGCCTCCACTGATACCCCTAACGCATGTGCCACTTGAACGACTGCTTTAGTTTGGGCAATATTGGTAGCAAAATCAGTTTGCGAAGCGTCGATCATAACGGAACTAAAACCTAATTTCAAGGCTTGAATGATTACTTCATAACTGAAACCGTGATCCAAATGCACAGCGATAGGTACCTTGGCCTGCCGTGCCAAAGTCAGCATTACGGTTCCCATTAAGTCCAAGGGCACGTAATTAGTCAATTGTTTTTCACCGATCTGTAAGATTACTGGCGAACAATTGGCCTCTGCAGCCGCAACAACACCACGCGCCATCGCAATATTAGTGACATTGAAAGCACCGACCGCATATTGTCCACGTTGGGCGGACTGCGTTAATTCTTTAGTTGTTACTAAGGTCATCTGGTTCCCCTCCTAATAAGTATGGATCGGTAATTGTAAAAGTGCACCTAATTGTGCAACTGTCGCTGTGAAGTCACCATAAACCAACGCATAATGTTGTTCGTAGCCATTACGGACAATATCATCAAACACTTTTGCCACTGGGGTATCCAACCTAATACGCCCCGAAACGCCGTCAAATTGTGCCGGCGCGTCCTGGGCCGTGCCCCCTAAAGTAACTAATTCGTAAGCACCAGCCGCATTAACGTGTACCCGCAGCAAGGTCACTCGGCCAGGCTTCAAAACAAACTGCGGACTGACCAGCATTTTTCGATTCGGATGGACGCTGGTTTCAACGCCATATTTGGGATTGGCCAGCGCAAAGGGACCATAATCATGCCAAACAGAGATCGTATTGTCGCTTGGCTCAAAACTAGAAATATCACCTAAATAAACCGGCGTATCTGTTCCGGCCATTTGTTGTAAAATATACATGGCCAAAGCCCCATGAATATCACATTCCATTGCGGTCGGTAGCCCTTCATCACATAATTGTGACCACACCGCACCGGGTGCGGCGGCATATTTATCAAAGAAATCTGGCCAACAACGAGAGGCCAAGGCATTAAAGCCATCCCGCTGGCGCCATTGCCGCATTAAGGCCACAAATTTCACGTACTTAATGGTTTCTGGCAGCTCAGGATCAAGGTGTCGCATGTGTGCTTGCGCATAGGCCAATTCGCCAGCATAAGCCGTTTCTGGTAAGGCCGTGGCGTCTGCAAAGGCTGTATCCACTTCGTAATGTAGCAGTTCTGTACCAAACGTCCGTTTTAAAGCAGCTTCATTCGCGCCGGCAAATGCAAAACCAACTGGGTAAGTACCAACTACCCCAATTTTCAACTGCGCTAATTTGGCCTTTAAACTGACACTTTGACAAAAATCTTTGACCTTGTATTGCACCTTGGTTTCATCTGGATCACCGTAAATATAACTGTACGGATGGTGACGCCGCATCAAGGAATTCGCGGTACTGATCAAACCAGTGGCCCCATTTAGGCGCAGCCAGCCACCGATACTTGGCTCCCGAGAAGCGATCAGTAAAATCGGTGTTGTGGGAAAATAATCAGCGATCTGTTCAATAAACTCAGCACCAGTAAATGATGTATTATGAAAAATGATGCCATCAAAGTGTTGCTGATTAACTCGGGTCATAAAATTACCCATTTCTTCTGGCGTTCCTAAATTATGTTCCGGTACCGTCACGTGATAAGGCTGTAAAACTTTCAACATTTGCGTATAAATATTATCAGCAGCGGCGGCATCAAATAACCGCCGTTCAACGGGAATATACAATAAATTAGCCATAAATAAACACTCCTCATTTAATTAATTATTTTAGAAACCACATCTGATTCAAATAAAAGACTATCCGTCAATTGGATAGCCTTTTATTGATCGAACCATTATTCGATCGCGGCGGCAGCTTTCTTGATCATATCGGTCATAACGTAATTCTTGGCCGTTTTCAGTTTGCCGTTGTCCTTTAAAAGTCCTAACTTAATAAAGTTTTTTTGTTGCTTCGTATAATATTTAAACAATTCGCCGTTATTGATCAATTCAACTACTTGTTTCGCTGAATAAATCTTTTCCGTGCTGGTGATCTGTTTTTTCACATCACTGACACTAAGGCCCAATTGCTGAGCGATCCATTTGGCCGCATTTTTGCCACCATTTTTACGATAATTCATTGCTTGTAACATGGCTTTATCAAACTTCAGGATGGTTGCTTTATTTTTCTTAGCGTAACTTGGCGTGACGATCCATGAGCAAGTAAAAGGCATTGAACTTGTAAAATCACTATCCTTAGCTAACGTGATCGCATTGCTACCAAGTTTTTCTTTGATTTTAGTTGTTCCTGGTGCCCAAGTCGCAGCGGCATCAATTTTTCCAGAGACCATCGCATTAACGATCGAATTAACGCTCATGCTGACCACCTTAACGTCACTTTCAGTCATCCCCGCTTTTTTCAAAGCTGCATCCAAAATGACTTGGCTGGTAGTTCCCGCAACAACAGCCACTTTTTTGCCTTTTAAATCTTTGATCGACGTAATGCCAGATTTTTTATTGGCAATAATTTTGTCCGAAGTACTCAGGCCGTCAAACATCACGATTTTAGCGTTGCCTTGGGCCACTTGTGTATGCGCACCAGGCCCAATTTCACCAATATCGACACTGCCAGATTTCATGGCGGCGATGATCGAAGGACCATCAGAAAATTCAACTAATTTAACGTTCAACCCTTGGGCCTTAAAATAGCCGGCCTCCTTGGCGATCGCGACTAAACCAACACTATTAACTGAATTCATATAACCAATTTTGATCGTTTCCGTTTTACTTGCTGCCTTAGTGTTACCAGTGCCACCTAGCGTGGTCAACAACAGGGCTAATAACGATAACAGGGTCAATAGGCCCCAAAACTTTTTCTTCATGGCTGATCATCTCCTTAACTAAACTGCGGTTGCGTGATAAACTTGCGCCCAAACGTGTTTTTTTATGGCCAAAAAGTCCTCACTTAAGCGGGTTTCCTGATTACGTGGATACGGCAAATTCACCGGAACAACTTCCTTGACGGTACCCGGATGTGAATCCATGATCACGATCCGTTGCCCTAATAAAATAGCTTCATCAACATCATGGGTAATAAAGAAACAGGTTTTCTGTTCTTTTTCCCAAGTTTGCAGTAGCTCTTCTTGCAATTGTCCCCGGGTTTGTGCATCTAAGGCGCCAAAAGGCTCATCCATTAATAAAACTGCCGGATCAGCAGCATACGCTCGGGCAATGGCCACTCGTTGGCGCATCCCCCCAGATAATTCCTTCGGATAACTGCCGGCAAACTCACTTAAACCAACCATTTTAATATAACGGTCGATTCGTGCCTGTCCAGCTACGGACTTATCCTTACGCATTTTTAAACCAAAAGCGACATTTTGGCGAACCGTCAACCACGGAAACAGCGCGTATTGCTGAAAGACAACGCCCCGTTCACTACCAGTACCTTTGACCGGCTGATCATCACAAATAATTTGACCACTGGATGCGGTCTCCAAACCCGCAATAATATTTAATAAGGTTGATTTACCACAACCAGAAGGCCCGATCACCGTGACAAATTCATTTTCATCAATACTTAAATTAATATCTGCCAGCGCGGTTGTTTCACCGCGCTCAGATTGATAAGTTTTAGAAATATGCTGAATTGCTAATTTTATTTGTCCTGCCATTTGGTGACCTTCCTTTCAAAAAGACGAATGAATTTATCTAACGTAATGCCGATGATCCCGATGATAATGATATAAAGCATCATAGGTGCCACATCAAAGGTTTGGCTCAGTGATTGGATCCGCATTCCTAGACCAGCTTCGGCACCAGTAGATTCGGCGGCGATCAACGTGGTTAAAGCCGTAGTCGCACCTAAACGCACTGCCGTAATGATATAGGGTGTAGCTGCCGGAACGATCACATGAATAAAAATATCCCGATCACGAGCACCTAAAACGCGCGCAGCCTTGATCAAAGTCGGATCGATATTAACAACTCCTTGATAAATCGTGACCGTCATGACTAAGAATGTTGCAATACAGATCACAATAATCTGTGCCTTAGCCCCGATCCCTGCGGATACAACGACCAAAGGAACGTAAGCCAGCGGCGGAATACTACGAATAAATTGAATCCACGGACCAATAATATTTTCTAGTGGTTTGTACCATGCCATCAAAATGGCTGTGGGTAAGGCAAGCACAAAACCAAAGATAAAGCCCCAAGCAACGGAGAACAGGCTAGAACCAATATCGCTGAGCAAAACACCGCGGCCAACCATTGTCCCGATGGCTTGCGCCACACTGACTGGATTGGGAAAGCTTTGCGCGGTGCTGGGAATCACGGACAACAACCACCAGACACCTACCGCAACCGTAACGGATAAAGTTAACCATGCCATCTTTTTCACGCGAGGTGGTAGCTTAAATGGTTTATTCTTCTTGCTTTTATGTGCTTTAGTTGGTAGCGTTAATTCACTTTGCATAACGGTTCACTCCTCATCTATAAACAAGTTCTAACTGATAAAGTGAATTGTACTGGCATTAACTTAAATCCAACTTAAAACGACAACTTAGTCTAAAAGGTACTGAAATCCGACCTGCAAAAATGGTGGGCTAAATCTAATAAGTAGCCACTGCTAACAGTGACGATCTAAGTTATTCAATGAGTTATCAACCTTTAAGGTGGCATAATTCGAGGCAGGCCACCTTTAGCAACTACAAAACGCCGGTGAAAGCAGTAGGCAATGGCCTATTGTTCACCGACGTTTTATTTGTTAGCTATTAATTTAAAATTTACTAAAGGTACACCTTACATCTTTTCTTGATTATTTGTATTTAATTCAATCAACTTATTTGTGTTTAAATAAACGATCCACTCACAAATATTGGTAACGTAATCGCCAACACGTTCTAGATAGGTGCCCACTAATAAATAATCGGTACTGCCGATCACCGTTTGTGGATCACGTTGCATTTCAGCAATACATTTATCATAAATCGTTTGAAAAGCCGCGTTAACTTGCTGATCCTGCTGGGCAATTTTACGGGCCTGTTGATCATTTTTCTGCACATAAGCCTTCAGCACTGCTTCCACCATTTGCTTTACAATATCCGCCATATTAGCAATATCTTCTTCAATTTCAGGAACCCGGGTCTTGCCTTTGACTCGAATCGTTGACTTGGCAATACTGACGGCGTGATCGCCCATTCGTTCTAAGTCGCTACTCGCTTTCATGATCGTTACGATTCGCCGCAGATCACTAGTCACTGGCTGCTGCAAGGCGATCATTTCGAAACTGCGCTTTTCAATATCAACTTCGCGCTCATTGATGGCCTCATCATTTTGTATCACTTCTAGCGCTAGTTCCCGATCGTGATTGACAAAGGCCTTCACCGAATTGTAGACGGCTTCGTTGACTAACATCCCCATTTCGGAGAAGCGGACGTGCAAATTCTTCAGTTCTTCACTAAATATTTCGCGCATGGCGTTACCCCCTCTTTAAACTAAATTTATGATCGTCACGGCCTAAACAATATTAACCAAAACGACCGGAAATATAATCTTCACTTTCCTTATGCGCCGGTGCTGTAAAAAACTTAGCCGTCGCATTAAACTCAATTAACTGCCCATCGAGAAAAAAGGCAGTGCGATCTGATGACCGGGCAGCCTGCTGCATGTTGTGCGTGACCATAATGATCGTGTAATCATTCTTTAAATTTACCAGCATCTGTTCGATTTTACTACTGGAAATTGGATCCAATGCACTGGTCGGTTCATCTAACAAAATTACGGCTGGTTTAACCGCTAAAACACGGGCAATACAAACCCGTTGTTGCTGTCCGCCAGATAAAGACAATGCACTTTGATGAAGCACATCCTTGGTTTCCTCCCAAACTGCAGCAGCTTGCAGACTGCTTTCCACTGCCTCATCCAATACCGTTTTATTTTTCTCACCAGCTAAGCGTAACCCATAGATCACATTTTCATAAATCGAAAACGGAAAGGGATTCGGCTGTTGAAATACCATGCCGACTTCCTTGCGTAATTGGACCACGTCGGTTTCCGGTGCATAAATATCTTGTCCATGCAGCCGAATATCCCCGGTGATCCGAATATTGGGGAGCAGATCATTCATACGATTCAGTAAACGCAAATAAGTCGATTTGCCGGAACCAGAAGGCCCGATCAATGCGGTAATTTCGTGGGCCGTAAAATCAAGGTCAATCCCTTTCAAAGCTTCATGTTCCCCATAATAAAGGTGAACATCCTGACTGGTAATAATTTTTTCTGCCATCGCTGCTACTCCTTTTCTCAACCAAGCCAAACGTTATCAACCAAAATGTCCTGATACATAGTCGTCAGTAGCCTGAATGGCCGGCTGGGTAAAAATCTGGTTTGTTTCCGCATATTCCAACGCAACCCCTTGGTGAAAAAAGGCTGTATAATCACTAACGCGCGCAGCTTGCTGCATATTATGCGTCACAATAATAATCGTGTACTGTGCTTTTAATTGCGCTAAAGTATCCTCGACTACACTGGTGGAGATCGGATCCAACGCACTAGCCGGTTCATCCAATAACAGAATATCCGGCTTCAACGCGATCGCACGGGCAATACACAAGCGTTGTTGTTGGCCACCAGACAAAGCTAGCGCGCTTTTATGCAAAGTATCCTTAACTTCATTCCATAAACCGGCTTGTTGCAAGGTAGTTTCAACCAACTCATCCAAAACCTGTTTATTTTTTATTCCGTGACGTTGGGGAGCAAAAACGATATTATCATAAATCGATTTAGCAAAAGGATTGGGCCGCTGAAAAACCATGCCAATGTGTTTTCGCATTTCAAAAACATCAATATTATTTTGGTTGATATCCAGACCACGATACATAATTTTGCCGGTGACCCGCGCTGTTTGGATCTCATCATTCATTCGATTTAATGAGCGTAAATAAGTTGATTTACCTGAACCGGAAGAGCCGATAACCGCAGAAATTTTATACCGGGGAAACTGTAATGAGACGCCTTTGATCTGCTCATGAAGGCCATAAAAAACGTGAAGATCTTCAGTACTCAGTGCAATTTCTTGCTCAGCTGGAATAAAAGTTTTAATTGCCGTTTTGGTTAAATCATAGGTTTTCATGTTAAGCCCCCTTCTTACCGGAACCGGTCATTTTTTGATATAAATGCTGGCCAAACCAGCGTGCACTTAAATTAAAAACTAAGACCGCAATGATCAACACAGCGGACGCGCCGGCCGACACTGCCACCGCATCCGGCATGATCCCTTCAGAATTGATCTTCCAAATATGCACCGCCAAAGTTTCTGCAGGACGCAGCGGGTTCAACGGACTGGCAATATAGAACGGATTCCAATTGGTGAAATCTAACGCCGGCGCGCTTTGGCCAGCAGTATAGATTAACGCGGCTGCTTCGCCGAAAACACGACCGGCACCTAGAATCATGCCCGTAGTAATTCCCGGTAATGCTTCAGGAACAATGATCCGGGTAACTGTTTCCCAGCGCGACAACCCTAAGGCTAGACCCGCTTCGCGTTGCATACTAGAAATACTAGCCAAGGATTCTTCGACGTTTCTCGTTAACAACGGTAAATTAAACACCGTCAGCACCAACGCTCCAGATAAAATCGAGAAACCAAATTTGAATTGAATCACGAAAATCAAGAAACCGAATAAACCAACCACCACTGAAGGCAAGGAACTGAGAATTTCGATTGCGGTTCGAATCAATGACGTCAACCAATTCTTCTTGGCATATTCCGATAAATAAATGCCGGCACCTAAGGACAACGGCACTGAGATCACCATCGCTAACACCAATAAATAAAAGGAATTAAATAACTGAATACCGATCCCGCCGCCGGCCTCAAAAGAACGCGCTGGCGTCGTTAGGAAATGCCACGTAACGTGAGGCAAACCTTGAATCAAAATAAAGGCTAATAATGAGGCTAATACTAAAATAATGGTACCTGCGATCAAATATAAAATGACCGTTGCTACTTTATCTTGTCGCTTTACCTTCATGGCTTCAGCGCTCCTTTCCGACCGATCAAGCGGATCAGTAGATTAAAGACCAGCGACATCAACAGTAAGATCAAGGCCAACGACCACAACGCATTATTTTCAAGTGAACCCATGATCGTATTACCGATCCCCATTGTTAAAATACTTGTCAATGTGGATGCTGGCGAAACCAGATTGTGTGGCAATAAGGCAGCATTACCGATCACCATCTGAACCGCTAAAGCTTCGCCAAAGGCCCGGGCCATCCCGAAAACAATTGCCGTCAGTAACCCTGGCAAAGAACTGCGCAGCACTACTTTATAAATAGTTTGCCAGCGCGTTGCACCTAAAGCCAGTGACGCTTCCCGATAGTGCCGTGGTACAGCCCGCAAAGCATCAACACTCATAGAGGTCACGGTTGGTAGGATCATGACGAACAAGACAAAAGTTCCGGCCAGGATTCCGAAACCTGTCCCGCCAAATAAATAACGGATAACAGGCACCACCACCGTCAAACCAATGAACCCATAAACCACGGAAGGAATTCCGACTAATAGTTCCGTTACCGGCTTTAGAATCTGCATTCCCCGTCGTGGTGAAATTTCAGTCATAAAAATGGCCGCCCCAATTGCAAATGGCGTTGCCACCAATGCAGCGAAGATCGTGACCAAAAAAGAACCCACGATCATTGGAAGTGCCCCAACTTCAGGAATCCCATGGCTATCTTTAGTGCCCGGATTCCAGGCTTGTTTAGTCAAAAAATCCCATAAATTAATTTTGTCATGATAAAAAGTTGCTAACCCCCGTGACGCCACAAAGTAAAAAATAGCAGCAACAACAACGACGATCAAACTGATACAAAATAAACCAAGTAGCCGCCCGCGACGTTCTAACTTAGCTTGATGGGACTTTTTCAATAGACTTTCCCGAATTGGATCCATGTGCGCAACCTCCTTTATCTCCCATAATTAATACTAGTTTCTTGATGCGGCCTACAGACAATACGTCTGCCAAACACCTTTTTGGCCGCAAGAAGGCTGGCTTCAACTAATTAACTGGCGTCACTTTACCGTTCAGATCACGTTGGATCTGCATCCGGCTCACCGGAATATAACCTAGCTTAGGCAACATTTTTTCCTGAATTTTATTGCTAAAAATATAAGCAATAAAATCTTTAGTCAATCCTTTAGGTTGTCCTTTAGTATACATGTGCTCATAGGACCAAATTTGCCAACGATTGGTCGTCACATTTTTAACGGTAGGCGCTACGCCCGCAACGTTAACCGTGGCGATCGTTTTATCCACGTAAGAGAAGGCCATATAGCTGATCGCACCTGGTGTTGTTGCCACGATCTGGCGTACCATCCCCGTAGATTCCTGCTCTTGTGCTTGTTTTGCTGGGGCCCCGCGAAGGACCCATTTTTCAAAAGTAACCCGTGTGCCACTACCTTGTGAGCGATTAACAATGACGATTGGTAAATTGGGGCCCCCAACTTCTCGCCAATTAGTTACTTGACCGGTGAAAATTGCCTTTAATTGGGCAAAGCTTAAGTTCTTGACTTTGACTTGTTTATTGATGACCGGCGTAATGCCGACCACTGCTACCCGGTGATCAACTAATTTTTTTTCATTAATCCCGCTTTTTTCCTCAGCGTAAACATCTGAATTACCGATCGCAACGGCCCCTTCTTGAATTTGACTCAAGCCCGTTCCCGAGCCACCACCCTGCACGTTAATAAATTTACCAAAATGTTCACTACCATATTGTTCACCTGCTGCTTCCACCAAAGGTTGTAATGCAGTTGAACCAACAATAGTGATCGATTCACCATGATTGCCTGAACTTTGACACGCCGTTAACGGCAATAAACCTAGCAGTAATACGGCGATTAGTAGGATACGCTTCTTCACAGCAAAACCCCCATTATTTCAATTCCCTTTAAGCATAAAAGACTAACGTAAAATCTAATGCCTTCTTTTGTAAAAATAGTGTAAATTATCCGTCATAAAAAGCAGTGATCTTCTATATGAAACGCTTACAGTCGAATTCAAAATAAATACGCTCACTATTGTCAGGAGCTCAATCCAATAATAGCATGCGGACCTCCAAAAATTCCTCATTGATGCTTGGATTTAGGCGGAGCAAAAATAGAAAATATGCCAAAAATCAGTTTTGAATTTACATTCTAGCGTAACGGTCAGTAAAAATAATCAGCGGCCAGAACAAAAGTCCTGGCCGCTGATTATTTTTTAAGGCATTGCCTACTAAATAGATTCAATACCACTATGCTTTAATTTTTCCGGTAGGGTTACTGTAAACGTGCTGCCAACGCCTAATTGACTTTTCAAACTTATTTGTCCACCTAAAGTTGTCACTAATTCTTTAACAATGGCTAGACCTAATCCAGTTCCCCCCTGGTGATGACTGCGTGCTTTGTCCACCCGATAAAAGCGCTCAAAAATTCGCTCCTGATCATCGGCAGCGATCCCTAAACCATTATCAATAAAACTAAGCCGCCATTGCTGAGCAACTTGTTGGGCCCCAATCGTCAACTGACCACCTTGCCGATTATATGCTAGGCCGTTGATCAGTAAATTTTTAATGATCTGTTCTAATTTGCGCCGATCAGTTTGTATTAGAGCCTCCGCCGTAATTTCTACGCGAACGGTCACTTGCTTGGCAGTGATTTGCTGCTGCAACGGTGCTAATAAATTTTGGACCATTTGGGCAATATTAACCGTAGTCACCTGTATTTGCTGCTGTCGTCCCCGTGACAAGGCGATAATATCTTGAATCAATGCTGTCAAACGTTTGCTTTCCGCCGCAATGATCTCCAAAAATTCTTGCCGCGTTTCCGGTTCATCTTGGGCGCCAGCCAGTAAAGTTTCCGTAAAACCACTGATCGAAGTGACCGGCGTTTTCAACTCATGGCTAACATTGCTGACGAAATCCAGTTGCATCTGCTGAATCTGTTTAACCGGCGTAATATCGTATAACAACACGGCCACTTGATAAGTTGCGTGCGCATTCGCCGATTTCATCCAAACGGAGTTAACATCCAAATAACGCACCTGCGTCTGAACTAATTTAATCGTCGCGTGCTGATTTTTTTTATCCTGTAAGGTGTGCTTGATCAACCGACTTAAAGCAAATTGATGTACGTCGTTAAGGTAAGAATGTGGGTGCTTACTCAATTTTTGCATCAACATCGTGGCTGCAGCCGGATTGTGGGCCACCACATTCCCCGTTTCATCCAATAACAAAACGCCGATCGTCAGATGATCAATAAAACGTTCAAAATTATTCTGTTCATTTGCTGCCAACGCCATTTGTGCTTGTAATTGCTGATCAACTTGGGTCACCGCGCGCTCCAAAATAAAATAATGATCCGTCGGTTTCAACAAAACCGGCGGCGTTGCTTGTGTTGACCCAACCAACGCTAATTGTTGCTGCAAGCGTTGTAATGATCGCCGCTCCCAAAGTGTGTAACCAACAAAAATCAGCACACTTAAGCAACTCAACCCTAAAATACCTAACAATAAAAATAAGCCTTGGGGCCAAAACGGTTGCCACAAATTGCGTTGTGGCGTGTATAACACAAAAGTCCACAGCTTATGCCGGAACAAAAAAGTGGTTTGTGTCTGTCCGTTGATGCGAATCTGCTCACTTTTATTGGTAACAAGTTTACTCTGAAAATCATTCACACTATCGATCAAATCAGCATGCGGACCTGCCGCTGGAAAAATCAATTGATTACGAGCATCAAAAACCGCAAGCCGCACCTTTTGTTGCTGCGACCACTTCTGAAAGGCCGCTTGGGGCAGTTTAGTTGTTACTTGGGGCAAAACTTGGGTTTGAAATAATTGTCCTTGCTGAGCCAAACTAGTTTGCTGCACCGTAATATACCGCTGATTCAAAAAAAGAATGATCGCCACCAAGCCAGCAGTGATCACCCCAAAAAGTAATAAACTGATCCGCCTAATTCTTTTCATGCGGTTCCTCCAGCTTATAACCAAAACCACGCACCGTTACCAAGTATTGGGGCCGTTTTGGATCAAGTTCAATTTTATCGCGTAAATGACTGACCTGAATATCGACCATTCGCGTTTCACCAACATAATCATAACCCCAAACGCCGTTTAATAATTGTTCACGACTGAGTACACGTTTTTGCCGTTGCGCAAAATAAAGTAGCAGCGCATATTCTCGTGGCGTTAATTGTAGTAGCTGTCCCGACTGATAAGCCGTATACTCGGCAGGAAAAATTTGTAGCGTACCAATTTTGATCACCGTTGCTGGTGGTGTACCCGCAAGCGGCTGTAAACGTCGACTAATCGCCTTCATTCGAGCGATTACCTCCCGGGGACTGAACGGCTTCGTCATGTAATCATCGGCCCCAATTTCCAGGCCCACGATTTTATCGAATTCGGCATCCTTTGCTGTCAACATGATGATCGGGGTCGTTACCTTTTCCTGCCGCAAACGACGCGTCACTTCCACACCATCCATTTGCGGTAACATCAAATCCAACAAAATAAAATCAAACGCCGTCGTCAAAGCTAAATTCAGGGCCTTAACGCCATCGTTTGCTGTAGTGACCTGATAATGTTCTTTTTTCAAATTATAGGCCAGTAAGGTTACAATTGACGGTTCATCATCGACTACCAGTACACGCTTCATCCAACCTAACTCCTTTATTATTGCTCAGTGGCCACTTGTTGCGGGAAAGTCATAACGCCTAAATTATGGGGGGCATCGGCAAAAATCGCGGATTCAGTAATTTTAATATCGCCAGTCATCGTTTTAACGCGTAAATGACAATACGTTGGATCAGTCATCCGCGCAGCGTAAAATGAATCTTCATCGCGAACCGCCAAATTATTGCATTCCAAAATAATATCGCCGGCCACTAGGTCCATTTTAGCGGCGGGAGTAGCTGGTTGAATGCCTAACACCATAACCCCGTTAAAAGGCTCCGTGTAATGAACTGAGCCACGATTTTGGCGAGCGCCTAACCAACCACCAACGGCAACAACTGCAGCAACCACTAACACTGGCAAAAACAACGTGGGCCGCAGGTAAACAATTACTGCACTAAGCAAATAAATTAGGCCGGTCACCAGTTGCCAGCGGTTTTGCCGCTTGATCTGCATTGCTGGTAATTGTTGCCGAACCGTTAATAAAAAACCGATCAATAACGGTAATACGACTAGATGATATTGATTACCGGCCACTTGAACCGTTGACCAAGCAAATAAACCACTAGTCAACTTAGAACCTGGTACAAAAAAGGCCAACGGTACTAACGCTAGTTGTTGCGCCTGAAAATAGCCAGTTCGGCGACCGCGATTGCTTTCAGTAATCCGCGGTGACAGATTTTTAAGTGCCAGTCGTTGCCGTAACCCCACACTTGCCAGCGCACTAACGGCCAGCAGTAGAAATAAAACCGCCGCAATCACACGATTAGTTGCCGCCTGAGTTGTAAACAGTGGCACTGCTAAACGCCAACTATTTGGCAATAAAGTAATTGCCAGTAAGGTGGTCACCAGAACGATTGCCGTTGGCCAAACAAAACTAACGGTCAGTACCGCTGACACAATACCGATTATTTGGTAAAGTGTCCACCAAGCACTAGCTAACTTTAAACTTAATAAAAGCGTCACCACCGATAAAATGATCCCCAGTGGTAGGCCATAAATAAAAAACGCCTTAAATTCATTTAAATGACTATCAATGGCAATATGAAATGTCTGCCGTTCACGCTGAATACGCCGGCGGCTAACTAAATAACCGGCTAAAACTAGACACCATAACAGCGGTTGGGCCACTAAACTAATTAATAACTCGATTAACATACAGTAAAAACCTCTCAGTATAACGTTCGTAAATTAATTGCCTTACGCACGTTTATTATTTAGTTTCAGTATAGCATTCCTAATCACAAAAAAATATTCATAATCTGTTGCTAAAGAGCCAGCGCGTAATTTGGCCTTTTGAGTGCCCACTTAGATCGCCGGAGAAAGCTAGCTTAACTTGTTTCAACGCTATTATTCGGAAACATAAACAAGGGTTGCAACATAAATGACTTATGTCACAACCCTTGGTGCATAAACTTAGCGCGAATTGTCCGCCTTTAATTGTAATTGAAGATAAGCATCAATAAATGGATCTAAATCGCCATCTAAAACAGCCTGACCATTACCAGTTTCATAATTAGTTCGGTGATCTTTGATCATCGTATAGGGCTGAAAAACATAGGAACGAATTTGTGAACCCCAACCGATATCGGCCTGTTCACCCTGAATTTCGGCGCGCTGGCGTTCTTTTTCTTCTAATTCGCGTTGGTATAATTTAGCCCGCAACATATTCATCGCCGTTTGCCGGTTTTGTAACTGTGAACGCTCTGCCTGACTAGCAGCAACGATCCCCGTCGGCAAATGAGTGATCCGCACAGCCGATGAAGTTTTATTAACGTGCTGGCCACCAGCACCGCTGGCCCGATAAACATCGACCCGCAGATCATCGTTATTGATCTCTACATTGACAGTATCATCAAGCTCAGGCATCACATCAACCGAGGCAAATGAAGTATGCCGCCGGCCAGCAGCATCAAATGGTGAGATCCGGACTAACCGATGTACGCCCCGCTCGGAACGTAAATACCCATAGGCATTATGACCCTTGATCAACAAAGTGACGCTTTTGATACCGGCCTCCTCACCAGCTTGATAATCCACCGTTTCCACGGTAAATTGATGCTGTTCAGCCCAGCGCATGTACATCCGTAATAACATTTCACCCCAATCTTGGGATTCAGTGCCACCAGCACCGGGATGGATTTCTAGGATCGCATTATGACTATCATAGGGTCCATTGAGTAATAAACCTAACTCATACTGCTGCATTTGTTTTTGTAACGTTTCGATCCCGATGGCAAATTCAGCGGCAATTTGCGGATCATTTTCTTCGGCCAATAACTCAGCGGAAACAGTCAAATCATCATATTGTTGTTGCAATTGTTGAAATGAATCATATTTGGCCTTTAAGGCGTTGGTAGCATCGATCACTTTTTGTGCTTTAGCCTGATCATTCCAAAAACCCGGTTCCGCCATTTCGGCTTCGTTTTCGGCAATATTATCCTTCAACGAAGCTAGGTCAAAGTGACCCCCTAAATTGATCTAATTTAGCGGCTACCTCGGCCAAAATATGTTTACCTTCACTTAATTCCATAATGTTGCCTCCTGATTGTTGTTTAGGCGTGTTTTAAAGCGACTTTTTATTAGTATTCCTTAATAAATTTAGCCGACCATATCTAAGGGCTCTCGGCATTTAGGCTTAACCATACTGCTTTGTGCCGTAGCATTTAATCTAGTCCTTAGTTTAAAAAAGCGACGCGCTTTTAAACGACGTCGCTTCTTTAATGATTTTTACCGGCGAATATTCTGGCGAATTTCAGCCTTCATGAATAAGCGCGTCACATCAAAATCAATGTCCGCGATCATTTCTTCAAACAAACGATAACCTTCGGATTGATATTCAACTAGTGGGTTTAACTGCCCGTAGCCACGTAAACCAATTGATTGCCGAATTTGATCCATCGTATCAATATGATCGGTCCAATGAGAGTCGACCACCCGTAAAATAACCACTTTTTCAAATTCAAGCATTTGGGCTTCATCATACAGTTGTTTTTGCTTTTCCGCATAAACTTTATTGGCCCGATTTAACAGATAATCAACGATCTGTTGGCTAGATTTACCGGCTAAGTCTTTTTCAATTGAAATTGTTGTTTCCGGTACCATCGAATTAATGGCAAAATCATAGATTGCTTTAAGATCCCAATCTTTTTGATCCCCTTGCGTATGTGAATCCACGATTCGTTTAATCGTCCGTTCAAACATTGGCAATAAAACATATTTCAACGATTCCGTACTGTCGATAACCTGCATCCGCTGAGAATAAATAACTTCCCGCTGCTCACGCATAACATCATCATACTGCAATGTGTTTTTACGCGTATCGTAGTTATTCCCTTCGACCCGCTTCTGAGCTGATTCTACTTGCCGTGTAATCATACGACTTTGGATCACGGCATCATCATCAGCCACTTTCATCCGATCTAATAATGCTTTGATCCGATCGGAACCAAAGCGCCGCATCAAAGTATCTTCCAATGACAAGTAAAATTGGGTTTCACCAGGATCCCCCTGCCGGCCAGCACGACCACGTAACTGGTTATCGATCCGTCGTGATTCATGACGTTCAGTCCCAATTACGCATAAACCGCCAACTTCTTTGACCCCAGGGCCTAATTTAATATCTGTCCCCCGACCAGCCATGTTGGTCGCAATCGTCACACCACCACGTTGACCGGCGTTCATAATAATCTCTGCTTCTTTAAAATGGTTTTTAGCATTCAAAACCATGTGGGGAATATGCTCCCGATCTAATAACTTCGATAATAATTCAGAAGTTTCAACGGCGACAGTCCCGACTAACATTGGCTGCCCCTTTTCGTGGCGTGCCTTGATATCAGCCACAACCGCCTTAAATTTACTTTGTAACGTTGGGTATAGTAAATCAGGATGATCAATTCGGGCAATAGGCCGATTGGTGGGAATCGTAATAACCTGCATATTGTAAATTTCGCGGAACTCTTCTTGTTCCGTCTTGGCAGTCCCGGTCATCCCGGCCAATTTGTTATACATCCGGAAAAAGTTCTGATACGTAATGTTGGCCATCGTCTTCGATTCGTCTTCGATCTCAACGCCTTCTTTGGCCTCAATTGCCTGGTGCAAACCATCGGAATAACGGCGCCCTTCCATAACCCGACCAGTAAAGGAATCAACGATCATGACTTTATCGTCTTGAACCACATAATCAATATCCAATAACATGATGTAATTAGCCCGTAACGCCTGATCCAAATGATGGGTCAACGCCATATTATCAGCGTCATACAAGTTATCCAAACCGAAATTAGCTTCAGCTTTGCGAATACCTTGTTCCGTCAAACTGATGGTTTTCGTTTGCAGATCAATTTTATAGTCTTCATCCTCCTTCAAGGTTTTGACAAAACGATCCGTCCGAATATACAACGCAGTTGACTTCTCTGCTTGTCCAGAAATGATCAGCGGTGTCCGTGATTCATCGATCAAAATTGAATCAACTTCATCGACGATTGCATAATTTAATGGCCGCTGTGACATTTGCTCCTTGTAAACCACCATGTTATCCCGCAAATAATCAAAGCCCAGTTCACTATTAGTTGAATAGGTAATATCCGCTTGATAGGCCGCCCGCTTTTCTTCAGCACTTAATGAATTTAGATTTAACCCAACCGATAACCCTAACCAGTTATAAAGCTCGCCCATTTCGGTAGCGTCACGACTAGATAAGTACTCATTGACAGTGACAACGTGAACCCCTTTGCCTTCTAAAGCATTCAAATAAACTGGCATCGTTGCCGTCAAGGTTTTCCCTTCACCAGTACGCATTTCAGCAATATTACCTTCGTGCAACGTGATCCCACCAATAATTTGCACCCGGAAAGGATAAAGGCCTAAAACGCGTTTAGCCCCTTCCCGCGCAACGGCAAAAGCCTCAGGTAAAATATCATCTAAGGTCTCACCCTTAGCTAAACGTTCCTTGAATACTGGCGTTTTTGCCTGCAGTTCTTCATCAGAAAGGGCCGCCATCTCATCAGCAAGCGCTTCAACTTGATCGGCAATCTTGCCCATCCGTTTAACTTCACGCTTATCGCTTTCGACCCAGTTTCTTAAAATATTTGCCATGACTAATTCCCTTCTCGTCAAACATCGACAATAGAGGTTGAAACCAAGTGATTTCAACTTCATTAATAATTTCTAAAATAGTTAACGTACACTGAAAAGTGATCTGTTCAAGGTATTTAATGTAAAAAACTCACTTTTCGTCCCATATTAATAAAAAACGATACTTCAAGTTTAGCATTAATTTAAATCTCTGCAAACTACTTTAACACATTGAAGTTAAGCGTGCCGAAAAAGGTAATTATTTAACCGCTTTTAACGTTATTTTCAACTAGATCAACACTAAATTAGCTGTAAACAGCAGTCACTTTAATTTTAATCACAAACCCAGTCTTATTTTTGTTTGCATTAAAAAAGCTGGACTATCTCGTTAAAGATAATCCAGCCTAGATCTGACTTTGATTATTGTTCGTCAGTTTCAATCAATCCATAACGACCATCCCGCCGTTTATACACAATGCTTGTGCCGTTTGTTTCAGCATCTTCAAAAATAAAGAAGTTATGGCCTAACATGTCCATTTGCAATACAGCCTCTTCGCTGTCCATTGGTTTCAAATTGACGCGCTTAGTCCGAACAATATCCAACTTCTCTTCCTTGGCATCATCAGCGGTATCAGTTGCCGGTACGGTGAGATCAAAATCACGGAATCCTTTTTCGCGTGACTTACGATTGATTTTAGTTTTGAACTTACGGATCTGGCGTTCTAGCTTATCCGTTACGAGGTCAACGCTCGCATATAAATCTGGTGAAGTTTCTTCTGCACGTAAGGTTAAGTATGGTAATGGAATAGTAACTTCGACCTTCGCTGTCTTGTCGGGATAAACCTTGAGGTTGACGTGAGCAGTGGATTCAGCGGTATTCGTAAAGTATTTCTCTAATTTACCTAACCGTTTTTCGACATAGCTCCGAATCGCTGCAGTTACCTCGATATTTTCTCCACGGACGTTATAATTAAGCATAGAACTTCTCCCCTTTCACTTGCAAGTTTGCCACTGGCAAATATAGGTGAAGCTAAATCAGTTACAGTGTAGCACCACAACTAGATCCACGCACTCAGGAACTTGATAGCGGATCAATTAGATTTGCTTCGCTCCCTTGCTTATGTCTTAATTATAATAGAAAGCGGTCTAATTGACAATCAAAACAGTGATTCGATTCCGTTTATCGCGCCAAAGTAAACGTCTGCAATTGACAATCTGGAACGGCTGTTTTCAAGCAAGCCTGTGCGTGTCGCATGGTTCGGCCAGTTGTGTAGATATCATCCAACAGTAAAACTTTTTTATTGTGTAACGTGGTCTTAGTCCCAACAAAAGTAAATAGTTGTGGCGTACGCAACCGTGCTTGACGACTTTTATGTGCTTGTTTAACTGGCTGTGGCTGCTTTTTTAAGCACGGCGTTAATGAAACGCAATCCGCGTATAGGCCCACCACTGGATTAAATCCTCGCCGAGCATAACTGGCCGCATCCGTTGGAATCGGAATGTAAATATCGGCCGGATGGTGCTTGAACCACCGCTGACAGTCCGCCGTGAACGCCGCATGCAACCGATAATCACCTAAACTTTTATAACGTTTAAAAAAATCCTGCAACACCGCATTGTAAACAAACAAAGCTTGATTGTGCAACTGCTGCGGTTGCTTTTTTAACCAACGTTGACAGTCACGACACAGTTGCGGGCTAGTTTGAGTGCGCCCACACTCTGGACAAGCCGTTGTAATCACTTGTAGCCGCCGTTGGCAATGTGCACAGATTCGTTCGACAAGTAGCGGCCGCCAATACAATAAGTCGGCTAACGTCAAATTTTGACTAAATGGTTGTTGACATAATAGACAATTCATTTGAAACCTGCCTTCCGATTGACCTGTTTGATCTGCCGACAGGCCTGCTGTACAGAACGACTTAAACCAGCACAAATAAAAACGACTTCGCCAGTAGGACAAGCGGCCGAACGGCCAACACGACCAGCCATTTGTACTAAGGCTGCAGTGGAGAAAACTTGATCATCCGCACCTAAAACCAACACGTCAATACCAGGAAAAGTAACTCCCCGTTCTAAAATCGTGGTGGTCACTAAACAATCCAGTTGCTGTTGCCGCATTTGTTGAACTTTTTCCAAACGCTGTGCATCGGCAGCATGGACAGTTGCAAAATGCAAACTTGGAAATTGGTGCCGCAACAGTGGTGCTAAAACTTTGAGCAACTCGATCCGCGGTACAAATAGTAAAAAGCGTTGCCGTTGCTCCACCTTTATGGCAATGCGGTGGGCTAATTGCTGCGGTATTCGTTGCTTATTTAACTGCTGGCGCCATTTAAAGCACAATTGAACTTGAGGTTGTGGTAAAGCGTGCCCGTGATAGCGCCGCGGTAAATAACTTAACTGTAGCTGACCGGTTCTAGTCTGGCGTAATAATTGGCGACTAGGCGTAGCGGTTAAAAATAGCCGGGTACCACTGACCTTAACGGCTTGTTGGGTGGCAAAGGCTAACTGTGGATTTTGCGCATAAGGAAAAGCATCGACTTCATCGATGATCAGCACATCAAACGCACGATAAAAGCGTAATAATTGGTGGGTCGTGCACAAAACTAATTGCGTATAACGGTAAGCTTCGGTTTGGCGTCCATGGAGTAGCATGATCGGCGTGGTAGCAAAGGCGACCTGTAGACGCGGCATTAGTTCTAAACAAACATCTACACGTGGAGAGGCCACACCTACCCGCAATCCCTGTACCAGAGCAGTTGCGATACCAGGAAAAAGCATTTCCGTTTTGCCAGCACCAGTAACCGCCCACAAAAGCTGATCTTGTCGTTGAGCAAAGCCACGGCGAATCGCTGCAGCGGCAGCCTGCTGATCAGTTGTTAATTTTCCTGACCAAGTCAAAGGCGCCGAGTTAGGTTTAAAAAGATTAGGTTCGGCTAGGCTGACCAAATAATCGTCTGCACACACCCGCCCCAACAATAAGCAATCCGGGCAATAATAACGGCCATCCGCCAATTGAACCTCCTGCTTGCGTTGCCGACTTCCACAACGATTACACACCAGCCACTTAGTATTTAATTGCCGCATTGCTAGGCGTTGCTGGCAGTGTGGTATATTATTATTAATATTGGTTAACGCCGCTGCAGAAACGACTTGTTGACACCCATATAAAGCGGCTATTTCGATGTTCTTCACCCCCATTACTTATAAACTACGCCAAAAATATCATCATTTTTTGCTTATCAATTTAAATAAAAGAAGTGATCAGAATTGTTAACTCATTACATCACCATCAAAGCCGCTGGTGAGCATGAACTTGTGATCAAAAAATCGCGGTTTATTTGCCAGTTAGCTCGTGTTACGGACGAAACTGCCGCTCAAGAATTTATTACCACCTGCAAAAAAAAGCACTATAAGGCTAATCACAATTGTAGTGCCTATATTATCGGTGAACGGGATGAACATCAACAGGCCCATGATGACGGTGAACCCAGCGGAACTGCTGGTTCCCCGATGTTAGAGGTACTTCGCCGCCAGCATTTAAAAAACGTGGTTGCAGTGACCACCCGTTATTTTGGCGGTACCAAATTAGGTGCTGGCGGGCTGATTCGGGCCTATAGCAACTCAGTTACCCAGGCTCTGACAACCGTTGGCTTAGTTGAAGGCCACCTACAGCAAGCTTTGTTAGTCACTATTAATTATGCTCAAATTGATCGCTTAGAACACTTTTTGACGCAACAAGCGCTTGTCATTACAAACACACAATACTTGGAACACGTCACCTTAACAATCATGGTCACCACCGGTCAATTAGAAAATGTTCAAGCCGCGATCACCGAACAATTAAGTGGCCGGGCCACCTTTAAACTTGGCGCACAGCAGTATTTTGAAACCGATTTAAGTTAGCGCCAAAAAATGATTACGGCATACGTCGTGATCATTTTTAGCTTGTCCAGACACCAAAAAACACCTCTGATCACTACTCAGGGGTGTTTAACAAGCCGGCGAATAAGTTTTAATAATGGTTGCCAGTGACTACCGACTAAACCGATCTCTTCAACAAAAATCTCTAAACCGAATAACAATGCGATGATCAACAAAATTGATCCCCAACGTGTGGATAACGGAAACAAGAGCGCAATCATCGAGAAAACCAGCGCAATACCGTAAATCGTAAAAACTGCTTGGCGTTGGTTTAGACCCATTGCTAACAGGCGATGATGTAAATGATGCCGATCTGCTTGGGAAATTGGCTTATGATTAAGTAAGCGCCGAAAAATCGCAAAAACCGTATCGGTGATTGGAACGCCTAAAATAATTACGGGGATGACAATTGATATAAAAGTCACATTTTTCAAACCTTCTAAAGAAAAAACCGCGATCATAAAGCCGATGAATAGCGATCCGGTATCCCCAAGAAAAATACTAGCGGGATGGAAATTATGGGGTAAAAAGCCGATCAAGGTAGCCACTAAAGCGAAAATCATGATTGGCACATCGACCTCTGGTACCGCCAAAAAAAACCAGGCAATGATCCCCATAGTAAACAGAGCAATGATTGAGACTCCAGTTGCCAAACCATCTAAGCCATCTATCAAATTAACCGCGTTGGTGATGGCCAAAATCCAAATGATCGTAATTGGCAAACTCCACCAGCCTAATTCAAAATGACCAATAAATGGGATTGAAATACTAGTCATTCGAATGTGCGCCACATAATAAATAACTAGCGCTGCTAAAAAGATGCCTAACATTTTTTGCTTGGGGCTTAATTCCAGAATGTCATCCAGGATCCCGGTGATCACAATAATACATTCACCAAGAAAAATACTGTACAACATCATCGTCGGAAATTGTGCCCGTAACAGCACAAATGTGGAGAAAGTAAAGGTAATAAAAATACCTAAACCACCCATCGAAGGAATTGGTGCCTTGTTGATCCGCCGCGCATTTGGTTTATCGATCGCACCCATTTTAATGGCTAATCGGCGAATAAACGGTGTTACGACCGCCGAGATGACCATCGTCAAGCAGAACATGACAATTATTCTAAACATAGTTTTTTAACTCTCTTTCAGCTGTTTCCCCTATGTTATTGTATTATACAAAGCCGTGTCCGGAAATACAAATTTCACCCAATCTACAAATTAGTTCAAAAATAAAAACAGGACGGCGAAGACCACCACAAAACACCTACTCGGTATTATTGAAGTGGGATCCCCGCGTCCCGTTTTAATCAATTATTTAGCATATTCAACTGTTCGTGTTTCTCGAATGACGGTCACTTTAATGTGCCCTGGGTACTCTAACTCATCTTCAATCCGTTTCCGAATATCATGCGCCAAAGTCACCGCCTGTAAATCATTGATTTCTTCAGGTTTAACCATGACCCGAACTTCACGGCCTGCTTGAATAGCGTAACTGGTTTTAACCCCTTTGAAATCATTTGTAATAGCTTCAAGTTTCTCTAAACGATGAATATAATTTTCTAAAGACTCCGAACGCGCTCCCGGTCGTGCAGCAGAGATCGCATCCCCTGCTGCTACCAATACAGCAATTACGGAAGTTGGTTCAACGTCACCATGATGTGATGCAATTGCATTTACAACGACTTCGTTTTCATGATATTTACGTGCAATTTCCACACCAATTTCAACATGTGATCCCTGCACTTCATGATCCAAAGCTTTACCAATATCGTGTAATAATCCTGCGCGTTTTGCTAGTGTAACATCCTCACCTAACTCCGCAGCCAAGGCGCCAACAAGTTTGGCGACCTCGATCGAATGATTTAACACATTCTGACCATAGCTGGTTCTGAAATGAAGCCGACCTAAGATTTTGATCAAATCAGGATGCATGTTGTGAATACCGACATCAAAAATTGCTTGTTCACCAATTTGCCGGATCCGTTCATCCATTTCTTTGCGTGACTTCTCCACCATCTCTTCGATCCGTGCTGGATGAATTCGACCGTCCTGAATCAGTTTTTCCAACGCCATGCGCGCAATTTCGCGGCGCACAGGGTCAAAGCCACTTAGAATAACGGCCTCTGGTGTATCGTCGATAATTAAATCGATCCCCGTCAAGGTTTCTAAAGTCCGGATATTCCGACCTTCGCGACCAATAATGCGACCTTTCATATCATCATTTGGTAAGTTAACGACAGAAACTGTCGTTTCCGATACTGAATCCGCAGCACTACGCTGAATTGCGTAGGCAATCAAACTTTTAGCGGTACGATCTGCTGTTTCCTTAGCATCTGCTTCGCTTTCTTTGATCATCACTGCCCGTTCCTCGGCTAAATCAGTCTTGGTTTGAGCAATGATCATATTACGGGCGTCTTCCTGGGATAACGCAGCAACGCGCTCTAATTCGGTTTGTTGCTGCTCAATCAGTGAGGATACTTCCTTCTGCTTTTCATCAATGAGTTGTTGTCTGCTACCCAACGTTGTTTCGCGTTTTTCTAAGAGTCGTTCCTTTTTGTCCAACGTATCATCCTTGCGGTCAAGTGTTTCTTCACGTTGTAAGACGCGATTCTCTTGTTTCTGAACTTCGCCACGTCGCTCTTTTAACTCATTTTCAATCTCAGTCCGATAACGATGATTTTCATCTTTTGCTTCTAAAAGCGCCTCTTTTTTCTGAGTTTCAGCTTCTTTTTTTGCACCAGCGATGATGCTATCAGCGGTATTGTGTGCCATAGCCAACTGTTTTTCATGAATTGACTTACGCACAGCATAGCCTAAGATTAAACCGACAACTAACATGATGACTGCGAGGATTATCGTGATAAATAGACTCATATCTTCACCTCCGCATCATCAAAAACGATTATAGTATTAATCGTATAAATTTTAAGATGTTTATTATTTGATTATTTACACACTATTCATTTTATAGTTGCAGACAGAGACTGTCAACATTAATTGGTTAACAATCCCAGGCAAACAAAAAAAGCATAAGTGAAAAAATGTTTTTCGCTTATGCTTTCCGTCTGATGACAACAAAAATTAAACGTCCAATGTACTAGGATCTTTGACCTTAGTTTTATCTTTATCGGCATCTTTAGCTTTGGTCTTATCTTTTGTCTTAGTTTTATCAGCCTTTGAATCAGCTTTTTTTTCATCAGTCGTCGGTTCAGCAATACCATAAGCTTCACGGACTTTTTGCTTGATCTCAGCCATGACCTCAGGATGATCAGCCACATAACTTTTAGCATTTTCACGGCCTTGACCAATCCGCTCATTACCATAAGAATACCAAGAACCACTTTTATCCACAATATCTTTTTCAACGGCCATATCCACTAATTCACCAGTTTGGGAGATGCCCTTACCATACATAATGTCGACTAAAGCAACTTTAAATGGTGGCGCAACCTTATTCTTAACTACCTTGATCTTGGTCCGATTACCAATGATATTCGTACCTTCCTTGATCTGTTCCGAACGGCGAACTTCTAAACGTACAGTTGCATAGAATTTCAAAGCACGACCACCAGGAGTAGTTTCCGGATTACCAAACATGATCCCAACTTTTTCTCGGATCTGATTAATAAAAATAGCAATCGTTTTTGTTTTATTGATCGAACCCGAAAGCTTACGTAAGGCCTGGGACATCAAACGTGCTTGTAAGCCCACATGTGAGTCACCGATTTCGCCTTCGATTTCGGCCCGGGGAACTAAGGCCGCCACAGAATCAACAACAACAATATCAATGGCCCCACTAGAAACTAAGGCATCCGCAATTTCCAGTCCTTGTTCGCCGGTATCAGGTTGGGATAGAAGTAAATCGTCAATATTAACGCCTAAGTTGGAAGCATATTGTGGATCCATGGCATTTTCGGCATCAATATAGGCTGCCGTTCCACCTTGTTTCTGTACTTCAGCAACGGCGTGTAACGCGACCGTTGTTTTACCGGAACTTTCTGGTCCGTAGATTTCAATGATCCGGCCACGTGGGTAACCGCCAACACCTAACGCTTCATCTAATGCCAACGAGCCGGTCGAAACTGTCGAAATTTGTGTATCGACTTTCTCACCAAGACGCATAATTGAACCTTTACCAAAGTTCTTTTCAATCTTTTTCAGCGCGTTATCCAGCGCTGCTTTACGTTCATCAGCCAAGTGAGATCCTCCTTAAATTGTCGTTCATTATCTTCATTTTTGATGTTTTCAATCAAGCGAACACTCAATCGCTTCACAACTAATCATACAGAAACAATTGGCAAAAAGCAAGCAAAAAGTGAACAAATGTTCCCACTTATTTATCTACTACCAACAGATGATACAATAGGTCAAAACCCATTAACGCACTTTGCTGACGAACCGAATTACGTGACTTAGAGAAGCTAAACTTCCGTGCAATTGGGGCCTGATCACGATAAGCAATTCCAATATAAACGGTTCCCGCAGGTTGGCCTTCTAGTGTATCAGGCCCTGCGACCCCAGTAAAGGAAATTGCAATATCAGTCTGCATTATTTGCTTAGCTTGTCGCGCCATGGCAAGTGCTGTTTCTTGACTAACGACGCCATACTTATGCAGTTGGGCAGCATCAATCTGTAATAAATGTGCTTTTTCTGCCAAAGAATAAGTAACAAAACCACCATTAAATACAGTCGATGCCCCACTCACATTCGCTATCATACTTTGAAAAAGCCCGGAGGTTAAACTTTCAGCAGCCGTGATCGTTAAATTACGCTGTTTCAATAATTGGACAACCACCTGCTCCAACGAATTATGCTCACCATATCCGTAGAAATATGCGCCAACCCGAGCCTGTACCTCGGCCTCAAGTTCAATCAAAAGTTGCTGTGCATTGGCCTGATCAGTAGCCTCAGCAGTTAAGCGCAAGGTAACTTCGTTAGTCTTCGCATAAGGCGCGATCGTTGGGTTAGTTTGTGAATCAATCAAATCAGCTAACTGCGTCACCAATGCCGACTCCCCAATACCATGGAACCGTAGAACGCGTGATTCCAAAACACTGGCTTGCTTAAACTTAGCCACTAGAATTGGCCGGGCTGAATCAATAAACATAGCTTCCAGCTCACTAGGCGGTCCCGGAAGTAGCATATACGTATGGGCCGGTGCTTGATAAAGCGCCCCAACAGCCATTCCCACTGGATTCTTCAACGGTGTACTATTGGCTGGCAACATTGCCTGTAGGCGGTTATTCTCTGTCATTGGCCGTTTAGACCGGGCAAAGAATTCTTCAATGTACGCCATCGCTGGTGCATCTACCACTAATTTTTCATTCAAATGGGCCGCCAAAGTTTGCTTGGTTAAATCATCCTTAGTTGGTCCTAAACCACCCGTTAAAATGATCAATTCGCTCCGGCTATCCGCCAACTTGATCGCTGCTTCTAAACGTTCAGCATTGTCACCAATAACGGATTGATAATAAACATCAATGCCCAAATCCGCTAATTCTCGGGCAACAAACGGCGTCGTAGTATTCGTAATTTCACCTAAAAGAATCTCCGTGCCGACCGCAATAATCTCTGCTCGCATTATTCTTGCCTCCAACTTTAATATACGCAATTTTTTCAATTCTAGTTTAGCTTACTCTTTTTTTAGCCAAAAAAACACGCACAGAGTCTGTACGCGTTTAAAATCTATTTTTTAAATGAATCCGCAAAAACATGTCGACTGTGAACGAAGTAATCGACCCCTGAATAAATGGTAAAGAAAAGACAAATATAAAGTAAGATCAACGCCAATGGAAAATGTAAATTATTGAAAAATACATTGTTCAAGAACAAGAAAATAATCGCAAACATTTGGGTTGTTGTCTTGATTTTGCCTGGCATAGCCGCAGCTAAAACAACATGTTCGTTACTTTCAGCAAGTAACAAGCGTAATCCCGTTACTGCTAGTTCCCGACAAACGATGATGGCGATCACCCAAGCTGGCGCCTTACCCATTTCTACTAAAATAATAAATGCGGTCATGACCAACATTTTATCCGCCAAAGGATCAGCAAACTTACCAAAATTGGTCACTAAATGTTGCCCACGAGCAATTTTGCCATCAATAAAGTCGGTGATCGAAGCCAGCGCAAAAATCAAGGCACCAATAATTTGGGTCCACGGAATCACGGTTCCAGCCACATTTGCACTTCCCCAACTCCATGGTACAAGAACAACGATCATGAATAAGGGAATCATAAAAATGCGAATGGTGGTTAATCGATTAGGTACGTTCATGAATTAAATCTCCTCTACTCCACTCTTTAGGTCAGTTTATTAGCCCAAACCGCTAATAAACTCCTGATGTTCCGGACGATGACCATTCAACTACCGCGTAGTGCGCGAGTTGAAACATGGCTCTACTCCACTCTTTAGGTCAGTTTATTAGCCCAAACCGCTAATAAACTCCTGATGTTCCGGACGATGACCATTCAACTACCGCGTAGTGCGCGAGTTGAAACATGGCTCTACTCCACTCTTTAGGTCAGTTTATTAGCCCAAACCGCTAATAAACTCCTGATGTTCCGGACGATGACCATTCAACTACCGCGTAGTGCGCGAGTTGAAACATGGCTCTACTCCACTCTTTAGGTCAGTTTATTAGCCCAAATGTCGGTCTAGTTAGTCGTTGTTGTTTGGGCAACTGCTTGACTGCTGCTAGTTGCGGTGGTTTGACTGCTAGCCGTAGTTGCCGCTTGACTGCTAGTACTAGTCGCACTACTACTTGAAGCAGCCGCAGCAGTAGTCATTGTGACGGTGATCGTCTTCACATAGCCACCAACATTGTTGGGATCAAGGTTAAAGGTTTTCCCGTTCATTTTAGCCTTCGTATTCTCAGCATTCCCGGTTTGAATCGTAAATGAAGTGGTTCCAGTTGGAATTTTGATCGACTGTTCTGCACTAGTCAGAGTTCCCTGCCAAACCTGTGTACCACCAGCTGTGACGGAAACCCAGGCAGTTTTAGTATCACCAGCATGCAACACTAAAGTATTAGCGGTTGGCGCGTTACTATAAGTAAAGGCAGCGCTGGTTGTCGTTTCCGCAGTAACGGTCATTTTTGGTTTTGTTGAAGTTTTCTTAGTCGAACTAGCTTTTTTAGCTGTGCTAGACGATGATGCTTGCGAACTGCTGCTAGCGCTGCTTGCCTTCTTCTTACTGGAAGACACAGAAGAAACTGTAACGGATGAACTGTCCTGAATAACACTCTTGTTACGCTCACGATTACCGATGGCAAAAGCGTAGATCACGCCCACGATGATCACGACTACTGCAACGATAATAATCGTTGGCAAATAGCGACTGAAGCGTGCAAAGCTTGTATCATGATCTTTAGTCCGTGTCCGGGTAGCCGTCTTTTTGTCTTCTTCATCAGGCTCAATATACTCTTGGGGCTGAGGTTGCGGAATCGTGTCGTTGAACTCATTCAGCAGTTGCTCACTATCTAAACCAACTGTATCCGCGTACTGTTTGACAAAGGCGCGCACATAAAAATCACCGGGCAGCGCCTCAAAGTTGCCTTCTTCAATTGCAATTAAATACCGCTTCTGAATTTTAGTGATCTGCTGCAGATCATCCAAGGTGTAACCTTTGTCGATCCGCGCGTCACGTAATTTTTGTCCTATTTCACTCATTGATTCTTTTCCACCTATAGCCCTTTATCAATAATTTCAATTTTAGTATAGCATAGAAAAATAAATCTTTTCACTAAGATTTTCCTTACAGTAATTTAATTTAAAGAATTCTTTAGACTAACCCTAAAATTGAGCCAACTTACATGTGCCTTAAACAAGTTTTAGCTTCTACACCATAAAAGTGAACGTCGATCAGAAAAAATAAATTTGCTAAAAAATTAATGAACCTAGCACCAGACTTACGCCACGCTAAAACTTATTTACGCCAACCACCGGTAACATAAAGTGTTTGTCCCGTAAGATACCCAGCGTCTTTTTTTAACAAAGATTGGATCCAAAAGGCCACTTCATCTGGTTTAGCTAAGCGACTGATCGGAATTTCACTGCGCAATTGTGTTTTAGCATCGGCGTCAAATAATTGATTCATTTTAGTATCCACTGCCCCTGGCGCAACGACATTCACCGTGATCCCCAAGGAAGCTACTTCCCGTGCATAGGCATTGGCAAACGCCGATTGAGCACCTTTAACCGTACTATAAGCAACTTCCAAAGGACTACCACTGCCACCATACACAGAGCCGACAAAGACAATGCGGCCGTACGCACTCTGCGCTAATTTTGCGCTTAAACGCTGGCACAATAACATCGGTGTTTTAATATGCATCTGCCACAAGTGTTCCAATTGCTCAGCAGTGGTCGCCTGAAACAATCCGTAAGTCGTGGTTCCAGCCGCAAAAATAACTGCATCGACTTGAAACAATTGCCTGCTGATTTGATCCAACTGGGTTTCATCAGTTAGATCATAAGCTAACGTAAAAAAATCTTGCCGCGGGTACTGCTGACTAAATGTTACTTGTAGCTGTTCTACTGGTGCAGCATGTTGAAAATAATGTAAGTACAACGACCATCCTGCAGCGGCTAACCGCCGAGCAACTGCCTGACCAATATCACCTGAAGCGCCAATGATCAATGCCGAACGAGTCATGATTGTGCTGCCGCTGTCGGTTCAATATGGAAAACACTCAGGGCTTCGCTGCGCACAAATTGCCGTAAGGCCGCTTGAATATCACTTAACGTGATCTCGTCCACAATATTGACTAAATCAAACAAACTAGCATCACCAAAGTCATTGCCAGAATAAGTATTCGCAATGTACTCCAGTGCGTTCATGGATTGTAGTAGTCGCCCTAAAGCTTCTTTTTTAACCAAAGCTAACCGCTGCTCATTTAAATCAGGATTACTATCAGCCTTTTCCAATAAACTGATCATTGCATCAGAAAATTCCTGGGGTTTAGCTGTATCCCCACTTAAAGTTGCAAAATGGTAGGTCCGCGCCAGATCCAACTCGTAACCAAAACTATCATCCACAATTCCTTGATCATATAACTTCAAATAATTTTGTGAAGAATCACCAAATAACAGGTCAAATAATAGATTCAATTCCGTTCGATATTTTAAACCAGCGCGATCCTGTGTGGCTGGAATCAAGCCTTTGATCCCGACAATACTTTTGCCACGTTTAACCGGTAATTCGGTGACTCGATACGGAATAATATCATGACCGTCACTGGCCTCTTCCGGAAATTGTCGCTGAATTGGTGTTGCTGGTGGAAAAGTTTTTGCGTTTTGATTGGCTTCGATCCAAGCTAACGTTGTGATTGGTTCAATATTTCCGACAACAAAAAGGTTCATATTGCTGGGTTGATAGAACGTACGGTAGGCCGCATATAATTGTTCTGGCGTGATCTTAGCGATCGAATCAATGGTTCCCGCAATATCATCATGTAAGGGATGCTTAGGGTAAAGATTTTCAATAATACCGAAGAATAAGCGCCAATTAGGATCATCTTCGTACATTTCAATTTCTTGACCAATGATTCCTTTTTCCTTATTGACTGAAGCCTCAGTAAAGTACGGCTCTTGGACAAAGTCCAGTAAAGTCATTAAATTAGTTTTAATATTATCCGTTGCTGAAAACAAATAACTGGTTCGCGTAAAGCTAGTAAAGGCATTAGCATTAGCACCGTTATGACTGAAAACCTCAAAGATATCGCCAGCTTTTTTGGCAAACATTTTATGTTCTAAAAAATGAGCGATCCCTGCAGGTACTGCAGTAAACTCACTTTCTCCATTAGGAATAAAATAATTATCGATCGAGCCGTAATTGGTAGTCAACACCGCGTAAGTTTTATGGTAACCCGCTTTAGGCAACATAGTAACCTGCAGCCCATTAGCTAGCGTTTGGCGATACAGTGTTTCATCCAGGGTGGCATAATGTGTTGTTTCCATTATTTGTCCCCTCCTTCACTACTTAAGAAATAAACCGCCTGTAATTGAATTGTCGCTGCAGCGGCAATAATTTGTTCCTTGGTCACAGCATCTAGTGCGGCAACAAAGTCGGCTGTGGACACCGCAGCCGCTGGCACCAATTGTTGCACTAATTCATGGGTCGTTAAATAGCCAGCGCTATCTAACCCAGTAATGTATTGATTCTTCAAAGTTGCTTTAGTTTGTTCCAACAATTCATCACTAAAAGTGCCGGTCTGCAAAGTCGTTAACTGCGCCGCAATAATTTCCTTAACTTGCGCCACGTTAGCCGCATCAATTCCAGTTTGAACCGTGATCAGACCACGAAAAGCATCATAAGCGCTGGCAGCATAATAAGCTAGGCTGGCGCGTTCACGCACATTAGTAAATAACAATGACATCGCCGAACCCCCGAAAATACCGTTAGCCAGCAGTAGCGCATAATAATCAGGTTGATAATAATAAATTGGTACTTGATAAGCTAAATTTAGCTTAGCTTGATTGGTGGGTTGAACCTCCGTTTGTTCCACCACAGTTGGCACCAAAGGCTGTTGATAAAAGATCTCTGTTGGTGTCACCGTCCGAGAAGTTAACGGTAGGTCAGCTAATAAAGTGGCTATTTGCTCAGGATCAACTTCACCTAGGACCGTGATTGCCACTTGATCTTGAGCCAACATTTGTTGGTAATAAGTGTAGAGACTGCTAGCAGTGATCGGTTGTAAATCTGCCGTATTGCCGAAACTTGGTAGCCGCTGCGCGGAGCCTTCCTGAAAATACAGTTGCTGTAATTTCAGGCTAGCATAAGCCTGCTTATTATCATAAACAGATGCTAGGTAAGCCTGCATATTAGTTTTTTCCCGTGTAAATGTGGCGTTATCAAAGCCGGCTGCAGTCGCATTAGGCCGCCACAAAACCTGCTTTAAAAACGCAATTGCTTCTGCCAAAACCTGAGTAGTCCCTGGCAAGAATTTATCATTGACTAAGGTCAATACCACCGAGAAAACATGCATATTACCACGTTTACTGACAGAAATACCAAAGTTGGCACCATACATCGCCGATAATTTAGCTGCCAGCTCAGCCTGCGTCGGATAATCTTGACTATTCGTTTCTAACAAACTCGCTAATAACGAGCGCTGTGTGATGGTCGTTGCTGTTAATGGTGCAATAAAATTTAGTACGATCCGGATCGTTTTAAATTGAGTTGAAGGCAAAACGGTTAAACTGACACCGTCCGCGATTGTTTTTTTAATTACCATAAAATTCCCTCGCTATTATGATTATGCAGTCATGACTTCATTATACATCATGATCCCTTGTTTACTTTTCCTAACGGTATAGCCGCAATTGGCATACACTTAATGGTCAACCTTGATTGGAACCTGCTTCATCCTCAGGATTTTGAACGTAAACTTTACGCGGTTTACTACCCTCAGCTGGCCCGACGATCCCCCGCTGTTCCATTTCATCAACGATCCGTGCGGCCCGATTATAACCAATACGAAAGCGCCGCTGTAGCATAGAAATACTAGCCGTTTGTAATTGAGCAACTAACTTGACCGCATCAGGAAAAAGTTCGTCATCGGCCTGAGCAGCCGCATCTTCAGTTGGCTGATCATCTGGCAACAGGCGATCATCATACTCGGCTGTCTGCTGTGCAGTAATAAAGCTGACCACCGCCTCAACATCTTTGGCAGCAATAAATGCACCTTGTACCCGAGTCGGTTTACTTTGTCCCATCGGCAGATACAACATATCCCCGCGGCCTAATAATTTTTCGGCACCGGTACTGTCAATGATCGTTCGCGAATCAATACCTGAAGAAACGGCAAAAGCCATTCGACTTGGCACGTTGGCCTTGATCAAGCCAGTAATAACATCAACTGACGGCCGTTGCGTTGCTAAGATCATATGGATCCCAGCCGCCCGCCCCATCTGTGCAAGTCGCACGATCGCATCTTCAACTTCATTTGACGAAACCATCATCAAATCAGCTAATTCATCAACGATGGCAACAATATAAGGCATGGCTGGCAAGGGCTGTTCAGTGTCTTTATCCTGCTGTTGCACTGCCTGATTATACTCAGTGATATTCCGCTTGCCACTCTGAGCAAATAATTCATAACGGCGTTCCATTTCTGCCACAACTTTATGCAAAGCTTGAGCCGCCTTTTTTGCATCGGTGACCACTGGCGTTAACAAATGGGGCACCCCATTATATACTGATAATTCAACCTTTTTGGGATCGATCATCATCAGTTTAACTTCATGCGGCTTGGTAGTCATTAAAAGACCAATGATAATATCGTTGATCATGACTGATTTACCACTACCAGTAGAGCCTGCGATCAATAAATGCGGCATTTTACTAATATCCACCATGATCACATTTCCAGAAATATCACGACCCACCGGTACCGCCAAAATTTTGCCAGGATGTGGCGGCTGTGCCTCAAAAACATCCCGGAAAGATACGGTCGCCACCGCTTTGTTTGGCACTTCGATCCCGATCAATGATTTACCTGGGATCGGTGCTTCGATCCGTACATCTTTAGCCGCTAAGGCTAAGGCTAGATCATCAGTTAAGCTCACGATCTTGCTCACTTTGACCCCGATCGCCGGCTTGATCTCGTATTTAGTCACCGCTGGTCCTAAATTAACGTTTTTAACTTCAACATCAATGCCAAAACTATCAAAAGTTTGTTTTAACTTTTTAGTATTTTCCTTAATTGCCGTGTATTCAGCACTTTGATCAGTTGGCGGAATTGCTTGTAAAAGTTCCGCATTCGGTAATTTATAATCCTGATCGGCAGCAGCCTCAGCAAACAAGGCCGGCGCTTCACTGGCAGCGGCGGCGCTACTAGTAGGCGCTGCTGCCAACTGATCCAAGTTAACTTTGGCTTGCGCCGATTGCATTTGCTCAGCTGCCACATTGATCGTTGGCGTGTCAGCCGCCGCTCGTTGTGCAACTGGTTGTGGTAGATCTTTGCCGCTTGGTGCGCTCGCCGGAGTAGCCGGTGTTTTAACCTTAGCCGGTCGCTTTTTCAACTTCTGTACCCGCGGTCCCAATTGTTTGCTGGCCCGGCCTAAACCCTGAATGCCTGCCCATAAATGCTGTCCACACCACTGAAGCACCCGGACCAGGTGTAAGGCCGCATCCCGAACAACCGTAAATGGAATATCAAAAAGCAGTAACAGGCCACCTAATACCCCAACAATAGTCAATAAATACGTACCAAACTGACCGACCAAAAAATAACTAAGACTATAGCCAACAGCGCCTAACATGCCGCCTCCTAAAACGGTGGTAACACTGGCACGTTGAAAATCGGCAACTAAAAAGCGCCAAGTCACGGCCATAAATTGACTGTGCAGATCTAACTGCGCAAACATGACGGCATCTAAAAAACATAATAAACTAAAATAAGTTAACAAAACCCCAGCCACACGTTTACTAGAAACAGTTGGGCCATGGCCTGCTACTAATAGAAATAAACCGTATAATCCCAATAAACCAGCAACAACGGGGAAGGTATCCCCCGCCACGATCCGTAAAATATTGGCCAGTTGATTGCCAATAAAACCCCATTTAAAAATGGCTAATAAACTGAGTAAAATAAAAATAAAACCGATCACGTTGACGGTTACTGGCGAACTTTTTCTAGCGGTGGTTTTCCGCCGTTTACTCGCTGTGGACGTGCGCTTACGCCGTGGCTTTTTTCTTGCTGCCACTTCACACACCTACTTTCTTGAAAGGACTTCTCTGTCCATTATACACAAACTTTTGTTTGCTTGGGTGGCAAGTTGGTAAAAATACAAAAAGCCTTAGCTGATTTGCTTAGCGCGCTCAACTAAAGCTTCTTCCTTATTGATCGTTATTGGTTGTCGTTTCATCCGCAGTTGTTTCCGGATGAAAATCCAATTGAACGCCTTGATCTAAGGCAACTGCCGTCACCTGATAGGTCAAGGTTTCAATATATTCTACTAACGGCCGTGACAAGCGTTGCATCTCCTGATCTTCCAGATCATCAGGCGTTCCTTTAAAATCCAACAACTGAATGATCTGTGTCATTTGCCCACTAACCGCAAAACCTTCAACCACCACATTAAACGGTACCGCAAACTGAAAGATTTTTCCACGGGCCATCATTTCTGCGGCGCCTTCGCCAGTTGCCGTTACTTCATTGATATTGACTTGCACATCAGTTTTAGGTGCTGTATCCGGTGCAACTCGATCATAATGAAACTGTTCGACCACGACTGGTTCTCGATTTGTTTTCATAGTTACCTACTTTCTGAACGTGTCAAGGCACGGTACCATTGGCTAAACTGCATCCCCACAGTCTAACAAATAGCACTCAATCCTGTTTACCTAGCGCGGCCTTCAATGCTTGTGCTAAGGCGCTTTCACCAGGTTCATCTTCTTGATTGACCTTCTGTAATAAACGTCGTTCTTCATGCTTGTTCATCCGTTTTTTGCCTTTAACAGTACCAACTTTTTCAGTAATGTTACAGTGAGTACACTTAAAATAATCCCCTTTTTCACCGGATAACAACACCATTTTTTTATGGCATTGTGGGCAACGATGATTAGTGACCTTAGGATCACGCCGTCGATAGTAGTCACAATTTTGGTTGCTGCAAACTAACAGTACACCATTACGTGTTGTTTTTTCCCGCAGTTTAGCCCCACATTTAGGACAAACCTTCATGGTCAAATTAAAATCTTTATAATCAGCCGAACTTCGTTTAACTTCCTTGACTAAATCACTGGTTGCGTGGCGGATCTGCTGGATAAAGGTTTGCTTTTTCAGTTCACCATGGGCAATTTGTTCCAATTGCTGCTCCCACTTAGCGGTTAGATCAGGCGTCGTCAAACGCGGATTAACTAACTTAAGCAATTGCTGGCCTTTAGGTGTCACCACTAAATGCGTTCCAACCCGTTCCATTAAGCCTGAGTTAACCAATTTTTCAATGATCTCAGCGCGGGTCGCTGGTGTACCTAAACCTTTTTTCTCCATTTGAACTAATAAATTGGCTTCACTTAAAGGCTTAGGCGCTTGAGTCAACTGCTTATTCAATTCAACCTGGCCTACCAGTTGAACACCTGCCTTAAGCGGTGTCACTGTTGTTGCAGTCAAGTCTAATTTAAAACCGGCCTGCGTCACCTGCGTTTGTTTTAATACAAAACCGCCGCTTAGCTGATAAGTAAACTGCGTTTCAATATAATCCGGTAAGAACAAACCAACGAACCGACCAACGATCAGATCATAAATTTTCTTCTCATCGTTAGCAAACAATTCCGGTTGTGGCATTTGTTCCGTTGGGATCAAACCATAATGGTCCGTCACTTTTGCATCGTTGAACACACTTGGCTGACGCACCGGTGCTCTTTTACCAGCCAATGGTTTCGCCAACGGTTCATAGCGACTGATAGCCGCCAAACGTTCCGTCATCGTTGCCTTCAGATCAGTTGTTAAATATTTTGAATCTGTCCGCGGATAGGTAACGACCTTATAACGCTCGTACAAGGTTTGTAACAAAGTCAGGGTCTTTTTCGCGGAAAATTGGTAACGTTGATTGGCGTCTTTTTGTAATTCCGTTAAGTCATAAGGCAACGGTGCTTTTTGATGCTTACTTTTTTCTTTAACGGTCAGCACCTTATAATTAGCCTGCTGCAGCTTCTTTTGTTGTGCTTGCGCTGCCGTCAAGGCCAAATGCGGATGACCGCTTAATTGCGCAACGCCATGTTTGGTCTGCAAACTTAAGGTATAGTAAGTTTCCGGCTGAAAATGATTGATCTTATCCGCTTGCGCCGCCACCAAACCTAAAGTTGGTGTTTGAACACGACCAGCCGCCAAACTATCATTATATTTAACCGTCAAGGCCCGCGTCACATTTAAACCCACTAACCAATCGGCAGCTGCACGGGCCTGAGCCGCTGCATACAGATCATCGTAATCTTTACTGGGCCGCAAATGAGCAAAGCCATCCCGTACGGCCTTATCCGTTTGCGAAGAGATCCAAAGCCGTTTAACCGGCTTAGCAAACTTCAAATAATCTAAGATCCACCGGGCCACTAGTTCGCCTTCCCGGCCGGCATCAGTGGCAATCACCGCTGAGCCAATATCCTTGCGCTTAGCCAATTCGCCAATAGCTTTTAATTGTGCTCGGGTTTTAGGTAGTGGCTTGATCTGCATTTTTTCAGGCATTAATGGTAGCGTGTCCAGTGACCATTCCTGCCATTCATGTTTATAGTCTTCCGGCATTTTTAAGGTCAATAAATGTCCTAACGCCCAAGTAACCACATAATCGCCGCCACTATAGTAATGCCGATTTTTCTGGGTTGCCTTTAAAACACGAGCCAGCGATTCAGCGACACTAGGTTTTTCAGCAATAACTAAAGTTTTCATTTAAACTGCTATGCAAAATATAGAGAAATATAGTCAATCATTACCGATTGCTACATTTAGAAAGATTGCATTTTTCCTTTCCTTATTTTACTTACTGCCGTTAAAGTGCTGGTATTCCGATAGTCTACAAGAGCGTAATCACATTGACCAACTATGACAGCATCAGAGCAAAGCCTGCCCCTTTGGTTTAGTTATTTTAGATTAGTGCTAATAGATTAACCACGGCATTCTTATCACGTTCAAGCGTTACACCACAATTGTAACAAACATATTCGTGGTGCTTGGTTTTATGCGTGGCATTGCCCTGTAAAGTGATTTTGTCGTTACCAGACTTGATGTGACCGCATTTTGAGCAACGTTGAGTTGACGGATAATGTTTATCAGCCAGAATCAACACTTTATCATACCAATCACATTTGTAGCTCAATAGTTGCCGGAAGTAGCCAAACATTGCCCGTTGCAGGCCTTTTGAAGCCACATGCGCCATTTGCATTTTTTTAACTGAAAGGTCTTCGATAACGATTTTGTCGTAATCAGTCACTAACTGAGTCGTGAACTTCTGCATGATGTCGTGCTGGATGTTGGTCACCTTGCGATAATCACGTTGCAATTTGGCTCTCATTGCCTGGTAATTATTGCTTTTAGTCGCCTGTTTGCCGTTCACGACCCGCTTACGTGCTAACCGTTTCTGATAGAACTTGATGCGTTGATACAGTTTCTTTAAGCGATTAGGTAGCGTATTAATTGCACCGCCTGTGTAGTTCAGATGACCAACATTAATATCAACCGCTGAGTTTTCACCAGTTTTAGGCTTAGCTGCAACAGTAACCGCAAACGGTAAACTAGCCCAATATTGGCCATTTTCACGATAAACACTAACCACTTTGAGGATACCGGCTAAATCAACCTGTTTGCTAATCCGGATGTCATACCAAGCTTTAACGCCACGCGGTCTATCCAACCGCAGCTTACCATTTATAATTTTAGCGCGGTCAGTCTTGAAGCCTTGTCGTGGCGCACGTTTTGACTTAAATCTCGGCTTCCCCCAATCAGGTAAGCTCTTATCAAAAAAGTTCTGCCACGCCTTGCCTAAATCGGCTAGCGCCAACTGCAAGGTTCGTGCGGACAACCCATATTGCCAATCAGCTTTATCAGCTACGAGTTCATTGCGCACCGAATAAGCGCCAGGTCGAGGGCTGTTGCGCTCAATCGTGTGTAAGTCGTACATGTCGTTCCAAGTTGCTAGGCCTTTATTCCAGCAATAACGGCGATAATCACACAGATCATCGAGTACCTGTTTCATGTGCCTGTTTGGATAAAGTCTGACCTTTTGTGTGCGCATCATCACTGTCACCACCTAATAAATCGGTATCGTTTTTCAACTTCGTCTTATACTTGCGCAATCCATATAATCGACCAGAAGAAACGTGGAATATGCTAATCATATCTTCAACTAATTCTTGATCTGGCGAGGTCGTCTTATTGTTCAGCACCACAATTTCAGCACCATGAGTAGCACACAGCCGCTCAAACCAAGCATAACCAAAGCGAATGAAGCGGTCTTTATAGGTAAGATGGTTCCTACTTGGTTGCTTAACACTTCATCAAGCAACTTATTCCATTGCTTGAGATTATAATTTACGCCACTACCAATCTCACTTATGGCCTCATCAAGGATAATCCCTTTTGCGTTAGCGTAGGTTTGTATGAATTCAATTTGATTTTTCAAATCATCCTTTTGGTTACTCGTTGATACGCGGGCATAGGCCACAACTTTTTTAGCGGTGGAGCTATTACCTAGGTAATCTTGGTATTGATCTTCAGTATAGTAGCGTCTGTTGGTTGGTGTACGATGAGAAATCAATATCCCTTTACGATCCCATTCCTGCAATGTTCTAACAGTTATGCCTAATCTTTCAGCCATTTCTTTTGGTTTAATCATGGTCATTATATCCATCCCCATATTAGCTTCCTATAGATATATTGACATGTTTCTCTATTTATTTCTGCTACTTTCTACATTTTAGTTAATGATTATTTCCTCCTTCATCATTTGTTTCATTTCAATTTATCATGTTCGTAACGATGAGCCCGTTCTAAACCAGTGAACGCCTGTTGCCGCAAAGCTTCATAAATAATGATTGCTGCCGAATTTGATAAGTTCAACGCACGCACATTTTCAGTCATCGGGATGCGTAAGGCTTTTTCTGGATTTTTTCGCATAAATGGTTCTGGTAGACCGGTAGTTTCCTTTCCAAACAAGAAATAGTGATCCAAACTGGTATCCGTATAATCGACATCAGTGTAAGTTTTCGACGAGAATTTACTGATCAAATACAGCCGCGCATCCGCTGGTAACGACGCTAAAAATGCATCTAAGCTTTCATGATACGTGATATCAACTTTTGCCCAATAATCCAGGCCGGCACGCTTCATATGTTTATCATCAGTGGAGAAGCCTAAAGGTTCGATCAAATGTAGATGGGTATCAGTTGCTGCACAAGTCCGGGCAATATTACCAGTGTTAGCTGGCATCAAAGGTTCATAAAGGGCAATATGGTTAGTCAAATTAGTAACTTCCTTTTTCTATTAACTTGGTTCTAGAACGGGGCTCACAAGAGAGTAAATGCCCCCGCATTTTTGGCGCTGCTTACGTTTAAACAGCCAAAAATTTTAATCAACAGCGGTGCAAAGCACATGCTAGATTCTGTAGCCTCTATTATAACGATAGCAACTAGTATTTTTCAAACTAATCGGTTTAATTTTAAGTATGCGTCCGCTCAGGTGCAGACAAACTGCCTTTAACGCACACTTTTAGATCAGCAAATAAATAAGAGCGCGCGACAATACTGACTGCCACGCTCTCTTACATCAATCAAGCTATTTAACTTTCCGAACCTTATACTTAGTTAACAAATAATCCAATAAGGCTAGATTAAAATTAATTAAACTTAACCATAAAATAAGCTGTTTATGCCGTAATTCATGTTTAGCAGCCATTTTATTACCTCCTTTAAACTAAAGAAAAACCACCGTCAACGGTTAAAACTTGGCCGGTAACGTAATTATTCTGCATTAAGTATAGGTAGGCACTTGCCACTTCAGTCACAGTCGCAACGCGGCGTAAAGGAATTTGTTTTTCCGTAGCCACCTGATTTCGTTGCAGTTGTTCAGCAGGTACCCCGCGCCACAAACCCGTTGGCGTCCAGGTTGGCGCTACCGCATTGGCACGCTGCTGCGGGGCCATTTCTATAGCTAAACCCTGGACCAAGGTCTGAATGGCCTGATTGCCGACAATGGCTCCAGAAGCATTATCGGGACGGCCGCCAGCTCCTGCGGTAAAGATCAAGCTGCCGTTCGGATTCAAATGTTGCGCCACCTGTTGAGCAATCATCACATTGGTGAAAAACTTAGCCTCCACTGCGTTGCGGATCTCGGCTAAGGGAGTCGTTAAAAAGCCCCCACTAAGTGCCCCGCCAACCATAGAAACCACATGATCTACAGGACCAACCTGCGTTAAATAAGTTGCTAGCGCTGCTTCATCCCGTACATCAAATGGTTGACCTGCAACTCGACCCACCGCCATCAAGCGGCCTAAAGCATCTTGAAATCGTTGGGGATCCTTACCGACGATCATGACCTGCGCATCTTGTTGCAAGGCCTGTCGCGCCACTTCCTCACCAAAACCAGAAGTTCCGCCCAGCACTAAAATTCGTTTATTTTGTAAAGTCTGCATCGACATCATCCTTCATTATTAACTACTAAGTAAACTAAAACGCCTACCATTTTAGTATACTATTTAGTGACTAATAATGTTGGTCTACTGGTACAAAAAGATTGGTACTACGCTACCGGTAACTTGCCAATAATTTCTGTAACTGAGCTTGCGCGGCCTGATCGGCAGAAACACTAAAACTATCCCTAATTGTTTCTGGTGTCGTTCCATCATTAGAATATTCACCAAAACCTGTAGTCGTCGAAACTGGCTCACCATTACCCGTTTTCAACTCATAGACTACGCCATTATCACCCAGTAAATATTTACTGACTGGTGCACTAAAGTCCATATTAGTACTGTAATTAGTAGCAAATGAACTTGTGTATAGCTTATCATAGCCAGTAGTACCATCTTTAGCTGTGTAAAAAACACACCCGCCAATTGCATGGATCGGAAACGCGGCTTCACCCGGCACCCCAAAATCTTGTACCTGAACCTTACCATCTGGTGTTTGCGCAAACCAATCACCGTGACCGGCACTACCATGGTCAAAGTACCAATCACTAACTGCCATTTTACCGATTTTAGCCTGCTGAATTGCCCAGGCCAAAAAGGCCGCATTAATTTTTTCTTTTTGGGTGTTGGTCAATTTAACTACCGCCGGCGCGGAATTTGTATTGGCTGAATTTGATGCCTCCCGACTGGTTGTCGTGCTGGTTGCCGTAGAAGAACTTGCTTCCTTAGTTGCTTGCTGTGCTTTTTTCAACGAAGAATTCTCTGCTTCCAGACGACTGACCTTTTGACTTTTTAAAGCCGCATTTTTTGCCGCTATACTTGCCGATATAGCACTTGATTGCCGATCTTTACGCGCCTGCTGTTGGCCGCACCCACCTAAAGAGCCTAACGTTACTAAAAGGAGTCCACTGAGTATCCATCTATTCAATTCAACCACCCCATTTTCCTTCATTTTAACATCTTTAGACTTGCCTTGTATATTATTAGCCAGCACGCACATAACTTGCTATGCTAAACTTAAGTCTGGTATTTTCAAAATTCATGTCATTAACTTAGTAGCAATAATTCCACAACTTTATAATGAAGGAAGTGACCTCCATGCTGCGTGATCATTTAATGTCCGCCGCTATTTTCGGTCTATTTAGTTTTGTCTGGTTTGGTTGGGCCCAAGAAACGCTACCGGATCAATGGCGTTGGCCAGTGGCAATAGCCAGTGTGATCGGGGCCTTGTTGGCTGCATTCAGTGGCTATCTTAGCTACCAACACTGGCATAGCGCAACTGCACTCACTGCACAAACCAATTATCGTTGGTACCTTATTTTCGTTTTAGGCGAATTTATACTGGCCGGTGGCGGTGCCGCTATTCTGTTGAAGACCCAGCAGTCGATTTACGTTGCCCCGTGGATCAGTTTAGTAGTAGGCAGCCACTTTATTGCTTTACAATTTATTTTTCATGATCCCAGTCTTTATTGGTTAGCAGCGTTGATGATTATTGTCAGCTTACTGGGACTATTTTGGCCCACACCGGCAAAAAGTGCCTTAGTCGGCGTTAACAACGGGATTATTTTACTCGCTTTCAGCCTATTTAATTTGGGCCGCTTTCTTTGGTACTAAAAGTAAGCCCTGATCAAGGCTGGTCAGGGCTTACTTTTTTAATATGCCAATTAAATAGTGTGCTTGATCTGTTCACTAAAAAAGGCCCGCCTTGATGGCCGACCTTGAATCGTTTATTTACCAGCACGTTTAACGTAGGCTGCTTTTTGTGTATTGATCTCTAATTTTTCACCAGCACTGATAAAATCAGGAACGGTAACTACCAAACCAGTTTCCATTGTTGCCGGTTTACCACCACTAGCTGCAGTGGCACCTTTGATCGTTGGCTGCGTTTCAGCCACAGTCAAAACAACGGTCGTCGGTAAAGTTAAACCGATCACTTCTGTTTGGAAGAATTCGATCTTAACTTGCATGTTTTCCAACAAGAATTTCATTTCTGGTGCAATGGATTCTGTTGGTAATTCATACTGTTCATAAGTCGCTAAATCCATAAAAAATGCTGTATCATCTTGCGTGTACAGATACTGGGCATCCTTAGTCTCTAAAACGGCCTGTTCAACTTTTTCTTCAGGCCGCATCGTGGTTTCAACGGTTGAGCCTGAACGAATATCATATAACTTCATGCGCATAACGGTATTACCTTTACCGGGCTTATGGTGGTCAGCTGATAAAACCTTGATCAGCTTACCATTTTGCTCAAAAGTCATGCCGGCTTTTAAATTGATTGCTTCAATCATTGTGTGTTCGCTCCTCGTATAAAATGTATGGTTACGCATAGTGTCAACTGATATTCTTCAACAAATCGTTTGATCGTTAAACTTAAATTTTGCTGACTTAAACGAATATAGTTTTGCACTACAGGTATTCGTTACTCATTTTACCACGTCCACGATTATTACAAAATTAATTTTTGCTGTGTGCGGCGAAATAAGTATTGTTCTAAAGACCGGCGATCAACGTCTAAATGCAAAAAAGCATCACTATAAAAAACTATAGCCTAAAATAATGGTCACAGCCGAATCGTACTTCAATAAAATTGTTGGGGGCACGCATAATAATAGCCCTGTCGTAAAGTAATCGCCAACTGATCGGCTAACGCCACATCCCTCGCCGTTTCAATACCTTCCAAAACAAAAGCCTTGTTGCCTGACTGAGCAAGTTGGCGCCAGAAAAGTAATTGCTCATAATAAATTGGATCGTTTATATCGCCATTTTGTAAAGCAAATTTAACTTCTATAGCAAGTGGCAGTAATGCCTTTAGACGCGTAAATTGATTAATCCCACTGCCTACATCGTCCAAACTCAATTGTAAGCCTTGCGCAATGAGATAGCGGGCGGCGGTGACCAACTCCGATTCTAAAATTAACTGGCCATTGTCACGTTCAGTCAACTCAATAATCAATTGTTGCTGAGCAAATTGTTGCTGGACGTGAGCCAATGCTTGTAGCATTGCCGGTTGAATAAATTGATCATGATCTAAATTGATCATGACCTTAGTAGTCGGGGACAAATGAACCAGTGCCTCACTAACAACATTAGCAAACGCCTCTGGAGTTAGCCTGTTAAAATCCACTGGTACCTGCCACTGATTCGTAATTCGCTTTCGCAATAAGAGTTCGTACCCGTCAACAATCTGTCTTATCTGATCGTAGCGCGCTTGGCGAAACAAGCAATATTGAACTAAAGAGTTCTTTCCCTCATTAAGTGTTTTCTTGCCCTTGCATCGCAATCCGCTCACTCCTACTCCAGTTTCCCCAAATTACGCACTTTATAATAGTTCTAGGATGACATTCATGTTTTAACCGGCGGAAAAATAAGCACTTCATAGACTATGGTTATCATTATAGCAGAAAAAGTCTAAAATATTGATACTATTTTACTTTTTTGTTAACCGGTTACTAAACTCTGTTTCAGTATTACTTGTTAATTATTGCCAAATACCAATCGAATCTAGCGCCGACCCTAAACATTTTAACTTTGTACCAAACAAAAAACTCATCCAAAATTGGATGAGTTTTTTGAACTACCAGTCAGCTTTAACGGCTTTCGGCGTATTTAGTTTTAATAAAATCAGCAGATGTTTGCAACTTAGCCAACTCTTCCTCAGTCAAATCAAGTTGTAACTGCTCAACAATACCATCACGCCCAACGATCGCCGGATAAGATAGGTAAGTGCCGTACTCTTCCCGGTAATTGGAAACGGGTAATTCGGTTAATGCGTTAGTCATGATCGTGTTAGCCAAGTAAACGGCAGCGGTGGAAACACCATAATTAGTGTACTTTTTACCGTGGAAAACTTTAAAGCCGCCGGCACGCGCCTCCTTATCGAGTTCGTCCAGGTCTAAATGTTTTTCCTGAGCAATTTCGGTGATCGGTTTGCCTAAAACGCGAACCGTTGACCAAGCAGTGAATTGCGAATTCCCGTGTTCGCCTAAGTTATAGCCAACAACGGAACGTGGATCAATGTTCAACCGCTGGGCAACGGAACGCTTCATGCGCGCAGAGTCTAAAAGCGTGCCGGTTCCAATAACGTGTTTTTTAGGTAAACCAGTAACTTCTTGGTAGATCGACGTGATCACGTCAACTGGATTGGTGATCGCAACGATCAAACCATGAAAACCGCTGGCCTTAATTTTAGCAGCAACTTCACGGACCGCCACCCGGGTAAAAGGTAACTCGGCGAAACGATCATCATTCGCATTATCTTGCAATTTGATACTACCGATTGCAGAAATGATCACATCGGCGTCTTGCAAGGCAGCATAATCGTTGACCACAATATTAGTATGGTGTGGCAAATTAGGTAGAGCATCCTGTAGATCTAAGGCATCAGCGGCTACCTTTTCTTCACGTTTATCAATTAAAACTAAATCATCGGCAAAACCGCCAGCGACAATATAATGAGCGGCAGCAGCCCCAACGTTGCCCATGCCAATAACGGCTAATTTTCGTGTCATAAAATAAAGTCCCCTTTTAGCAAATTCTTATTTTGTCGCTGATAATATCAGATTTTAATTAAATTATGCTTGTAAAAAATGTAATCAAGTTCTATACTAAAAACGATCGTACACGATTGAAAGGAACTGATAACTCGAATGGCTGAAGAAGAGATGCAATTAACTAATCAACTTTGCTTTTCAGTTTACAACGCTAGCCGGCTTTTTAGTAAATTTTACCAACAGGTTCTGGCGCCATTTAAATTGACTTACCCACAGTACTTAGTTTTACTTTCGTTGTGGGCCAAAGACAACCAATCACTCCATGAACTGGGTGCCGAATTAAAGCTCAATAGCAATACATTGACGCCCTTATTAAAGCGGTTGGAGGTCGCCGGTTGGATCAACCGGCAGCGTCCAGAAAATGACCGCCGACAACTGAAGATACAATTAACACCATTAGCGAAACAGCAACAACACGCAGTTTACACGGCTGTCAGTACTTGTATCAGTCGCGATCAATTGGTACTTGAAAAATACCAGACTGCGTTAACAATCAACAATGAATTAGTGACCGAACTGGAGAGTATTTTAAGCTAAAAAATACGGCTGTGTACTGGGACATATTCTAAAAGTACAGCTTAGGCTATGCACTAAAGCCCCAGATTATAACTGTATTTTTTTAGTACTTGCTGCCCGATCCACAAATTGCTAAGCAATCCAAAATATTTATTGAAGCAGCCTATAAAACCCCGCGCTATTGAACCAAAATTCACTAGCGCGGGGTTTTAGACTCCAGAATTCTTGCAATAATTACTGATAAAGACCAAAATATCTAATCAAATCAATCACCATAATCTTAGTGAACCAGCTGCGGCTCATATTTAGCCTTGTCCTAAATAGTTGTCGGGCTTGCTAGTTATGACGTAAATAAAGTTTTACCAGCGATCACTCAGTCTTCTGCCGGCGGCTGCTTTTTTATTTTGATGACTGTTAACCGTTTATTGGTCGCATTGCGCAGTAACTGATACACAGTCGCCGCTAACGGCACACCGAGTAACATCCCTAAAACGCCAGCTAAGCCACTACCAACAGTGATTGCGGCCAAAACCCAGATACCAGGCAAGCCGATCGAAGTTCCTACTACGCGTGGATAGATCAGATTACTTTCTAATTGTTGCAGAACTAAAATGAAAACAATGAATAGAACTGCTTTTAACGGTGAATCAACGACGATCAATAAAAAGCCGACTCCCGCTCCGATCCAAGCACCAAAAATAGGGATCAACGCGGTGACCCCAATAAAGGCTCCGATCGGTAAAGCATAGGGAAACCGAAATAACCACATGCCCAACACACAAAGTGTTCCTAGAACAAAAGCCTCAGTGACCTGCCCCACAATGAAGCTACTAAACATTTTATGCGCCACCTGTAACACATAACGTAATCGCTGCAAAAGTGGTTGGGGAATAAAGGCACGACAGACTCGGTGCACATTGTGGCCTAAGCGTTCCTTACTACTTAGAATATAGATCGCAAAGGTCAACGCTAAAAAGAAATTCACAATGCCTTTGGTAATATTGCCAAAGATCGTAAAGGCTGAGCCGAAGACCCCACTTAATCCGGAAGTGAAATATTTCATCACCTTCGTTTGAAGTGAAGTCCAGTCGATATTCATGGCAGCAACTTGTTTCCTGATCAAAGGCAGCTGGTCAGTATCTTTTAGCCAGTTGCCCAGGTGCGCAATTTCCACTGGTAAGGAACTAAAAAAATCGCCTAATGCAGTGGTGAATTTAGGGATCACCAATTGTAAGACACCGGTAATCACCACACTAATGATCACTAATGTCAAAACAATCGCCACCGGACGGCGACTTTTTTGTAACCAGCGCTTCTGTGTATGAGGGAAATACCACTTTTCTAAACGAGCACACAGCAAGTTCAGAATATAAGCTAGTACACCACCTAAAATTAACGGCAAGACCACCCCGACAAGATTGGTAAAAGCGGCATAGATCTGTTTAGGATAAATCAATATAACTAGAAATAAGCCTAAACTGACCAGTACCTGAATTAGCCGTTTTCTATTGATCTGCATCGAATTCCCCTCACTCTGAAAATTATTTCAAAACTTTCACCAAGCGCAAATGTTTACTTTAATACTTATACCATAGCAACTTGCTTGCTGCCATCAGTCGTTAGAACTAAACTAACAGTAGTGACGAAGGTTCACAGCATACTGATAACGCTTAATTAAGCTATAATAGTAGTAGTTTAACATTATTTATAGAAGGAAGTCTTTTTAATGGCTGATTTAGAAGAAATGATTCGTGCTCGGCATTCAGTTCGTGAATTTGAACCTGATCAACCGCTCCCCACTGCGGAACTTAATGAGCTGATCAAAACAGCGGCTTTAGCGCCTAGCGCAATGAATAAACAACCCTTACGTTATTTAGTTTTAGATTCAGCTGATGCCCGCACTAAATTATTAGAACAGGCCAGCTTCAACCAAAGCCAAATCAAAACGGCTAGCAGTTTGGTTTTAATTGCAACTGATCTTGTTAATGATGAATCCACCGCCTTCACTGCTGGCAATGAAACGCCTGCTCCAAATGCTGCTGCTTTAACATTGGCCGGCCTAAATGCAGGTTTAGCGGGTATGCAATTAATGTTGCTTGCCCAAAACCGCGGTTATGTCACTAACCCGATGACCGGCTTCAATCACGATAAGATCCTCTCCGCCTTTGGCTTAGATAAGGAGCGTTATATTCCCTTACTACTGATCGCCATTGGTAAAAATAAAGAGCACGGCACCGCTAGTGAACGCAAACCATTAGACCAAATTTTACTGCGGCGTTAAATAAAAATAAATTAACGGCTAGTTTTTTAAAAATCTTGCCAAACTTTATTGAAAGTGACTCGGCTTCCGGCTGCGTTAGTGCACAAAACTTAGTTGCGCGGCTGGTGCTTGCAGCGCCTAAATTACACGCAAGAATGCCAGTAAAAACGAATTTAGCTGTTTTTACTGGCATTTTGTTTAGCCTTGCTTGGTCTGATTGGAAAATTATGCTTGCCCCCGTATTCATAAAAATAGCCAAGGATCAGAATTCTAACGGTGAAGATCTGCTAAAGTAAACCTATAATCAGCTTCCTTTGCTCACAAAAATAGCCGAGAATTTCAGTAAAAATACGAAATTCTCGGCTATTAAATTGATGACTGTACTCCCGGCTAACTTATTAGTTGTATCAATTTTTATTGTTCTTAAATTTGGCCTTCCACACTTAACATTTCCAGTAAACCACTGGCACAGTCAGCACCTTTATTACCAGATTTACCACCAGCACGATTGATGGCTTGATCCATATTATCGGTGGTTAAAACACCGAACATCACTGGTACCGGGCCATTTACCGAAATATCCGCTAAACCAATGGCGGTTTCCCGGCAAACTAATTCATAGTGTGACGTTTCCCCTCGAACAACGGCACCTAAAGCGATCACGCCATCCACTTTACCACTATTAGCCAATTTTTTGACTACCCGTGACAATTCTAAGGCCCCTGGCACCCAAACCGTCGTAATATTGTCAGCAGCAACTTCATACTTTTCTAATTCGATCAGCGCACCATTAACTAGTTTGGTGGTGACCAAAGAATTAAATTTTGCTGCTACGATCCCGATTTTTGCTGTCCGTCCATTAACTGTCCCGCGAATTTCTGTCATATTAGTTGACCTCCCGTAATAAATGATGGAACTTAGTTTTTTTAGTCGCTAAATACTTGCGATCATAAGCAGTTGCTGGGATTTCCAACGGTACCCGCTCCGTCACAGTAATGCCTAGATCAGTTAACTGGCTGATCTTATCTGGATTGTTAGTCATTAATTTAATTTGATCAATGCCCTTTTTCTGTAAGATCCGCGCCGCTAAAACGTAGTCCCGTTGATCCGCCGCAAAACCTAGTTTAGTATTAGCTTCTACAGTATCGTAACCATGTTCTTGTAATTGATAAGCCTTTAACTTGTTAAGCAGACCGATGCCCCGCCCTTCTTGCCGTAAATACAAAACCGCACCGCGGCCGGCGGCCTCAATCTTCTGTAACGCTTGTTCCAGCTGCGCACCACAATCGCAGCGTTGGGATTTGAATACGTCGCCGGTCAAGCATTCCGAATGTAGCCGTAACAATACTGGTTCAGTGCCAGTCAAATCTCCTTTAGAGATCAGCAAGGCTGGTTCCTTACTTTCATCTTCAGTAAAAGCTTCCAATTTAAAATCACCGTATTGGGTCGGCAACTTGACTGCTGGTAGTACAGTCAATTCGTCCTTTAACTGTCGATAAGCAATGATTTCATCAACGGTGATCATCATCATTTGGCTACCTTCAGCGAAGGCCTTTAAATCTTTACGACGCGCCATTGTGCCATCTTTTTTCAGAATTTCACAAATATAGGCCACCGGCGTTGTCTGCGCAATTTTAGCCAGATCAACGGCTGCTTCAGTATGGCCCGTTCGCTCCAAAACCCCGTTATCGCGGGAGATCAACGGGAAAATATGACCTGGATGATAAAATTGATCAGAATGACTGTCACTTTTGGCTAATTGCTTGATCGTATCCGCACGGTCGAAGGCAGAAATACCGGTAGTCGTTGTTTTAGCATCGGTACTGATGGTAAAGGCCGTGCCAAATGCATCAGTATCATCAGTCACCATCTTGTGTAGCCCTAACCGCGTGGCGTAAGAACGATCCATCGGTACGCATAATAATCCGCGCGCTTTGTTGACCATTTGGTTGACGTTCGCTGGTGAAACATATTCGGCCAAGCCCATCATATCGCCTTCAGCTTCTCGATCCGTTGAATCAGCGATGATGATCAAATGGCCTTGCTTTAATTCTGTAATTGCGGCTTCAATTTTATTAATTAATTCTTCCTTCATGCGACGGCGCTCCCTTTCGCTAACTGAACAATGTATTTACCTAAAATATCCGTTTCCACGTTGACAATATCACCAACATGCTTGTTTTCGATGATCGTGTTGGCCTGAGTGTAAGGAATCAAACTGACAGTGAAGCTATGGGCATCCGCCTTAGCTAAGGTTAAACTAACGCCGTCCAAAGCCACTGAACCTTTTTCCACTAAATATTTGGCGTAAGCCGGTGGCGTCGCAAAAGTCAACACAATTGCGTTTTGATTAAGTTGCCGCTTGATCATTTTAGTGGTGGTGTCCACGTGCCCCAATACAAAATGACCATCTAATTTTTCGGACACACCTAATGCCGGCTCCAGATCAACTTGACTGCCTACCTTTAAAGTTCCTAGATTCGTCCGTTTGTATGTTTCTGGCATCACATCAACCGAAAATGTATCGGCCGTCACTGCCGTTGCCGTTAGACAAGTCCCATTGATAGCAATGCTGTCACCTAAATGATAGCCACCTTGGCGTAACAAAATAGTTTTGATCGTCAGAACTTCAGTTTCTTGTTTTTTCACGATGTTGGCCACCGTGCCAATGTCTTTAATAATTCCTGTGAACATCATTAACCCTCCCGTTGGCTGCTGATACGCAGATCAGCACCGACTGCTTGGTACGTGAATCGTTTAAAATCGATCAATTCTGGCAGCGCCGGACCACTTACTGCCGGTAACCCCTGCCCCCCTAGAATTTTCGGTGCGACATAAACAACTAATTTATCGACTAAATTTTGACTGATAAAATCGGCCTGTAAACGACTGCCACCTTCAACCAGCAGCGACTGGATCCCTTTTTTTGTCAACAAGGCAATGATCGCCTGTGGCGTCCATTCACGACGGACAAAAACCGTCACTTGCTGCGGCAAAGTCTGTTGTAATTGCGTTTGACTGAGTAGCCAAATTGGGGCGCTAGTCTGAAAAAGTGCTAGATCTGGGCTAAGCTGATTAACATCCCGTACCACGACCACGCGTACCGGTGGAAAAATTAAAATCTGTTGTCGCACGGTCAATTGCGGATCATCAACCTGCAAGGTATGCTCACCGATCAAAATAGCCTGTTGCGTTGCCCGCAATTTTTGGCTATCCTGCCAAGCCGCCTCCCCAGTCAATAAAGTTCGTTCACCAGTCCGGTAATTGATCTTACCGTCTAACGACATCGCGTATTTCACGGTGACCAGTGGCCGTTGTTGCCGGTAGAAGAAGTTATAGGCCTGATTGATCGTCATTGGATAATCGGCAATGACAACTTCAACTCCACCTGCCTGCAACAACGCGACCCCTTTGCCGCTAACAATCGGATTGGGATCTAATTGGCCGATCACAACGCGTTTGATTCCCACGGCCACCAAGCGTTTGGCACAAGGCGGTGTTTTACCAGTATGACAACAAGGTTCCAAAGTCACATACATCGTGGCTCCCTGTGCTTGTTTCAGATCAGCCAAATGACTTAACGCATTGATCTCAGCGTGTTGCCGACCAAATTGATGATGATAACCGGTAGCCAAGATTTGGCCGTCACGCACGATCACTGCGCCAACCAACGGGTTTTGCCACGTCCGCTTAGCGCCTTTTTTGGCTTCAGTTACGGCCAAAGCTAAATACTCTTTATCACTGAAAATCTTATCCACCTCACGATAATAAAAAGGGACCCCGCAAATAAATGCGGGGCCCCATTAATTAATAAGCTAAATAAGGTTTCATACGAGAATGGTTAGCCAGATAAATAGACTAAACCTAAGGTACGAAATAGTTATTGTATTTCTTCTCCCATCCAGACTATAACTGTCGGTCCCAGACTCGCACTGGGTCAACCACTAAAAAACGTGGGTCACGGACTTCAACTTAACGTTGTTACCGTCGGTCGGGAGTTTCACCCTGCCCCGAAGAAATCTATTCAGTTTTCAATTTTTATCTTACTACCGCCTTTTAGAAAACGCAACCATCTTTTTCAAAAAAAATTTAGTTGTTTTTAGTAAGAAATTATAGCTAATATTGCACTAAATAATACTAGAACGATAATTTTCTTCGCACAATAAACAACCGAAATTTTAGTCGATCAACAGCAAAAGTAGCTCTGTTCGCCAAAACTGCTTTACTTGTTTACACTTTAGTCAGTGGCTCATAATTTATGATGCAGTTTCAACCCGATCAGCAACCATACGATCAAAACCACTGAAACCGCAATTGTAAGCAACCAAGCACCGCCTAATTTAGCTAGTGGTAAATGAACGTTCATTCCAAAAAAACCAGTGATGATCGTCGGCACCGCCATGGTCAACGACCAAATCGTGAGCAACTTCATAGTATCATTCAAGTTATTGTTCACAATACTATCAAAAGTATCACCAATACGGTCCACTACCTGCGTCTCAATATCGATCATCCACTGGACCTGTTCTGCTTCAATAGTAACGTCTTCCAACACTTCTTGCTTTGCTGGACCAATTGCCAGGCCGAAATGTGTTCGGGGCAGATGATGCAATAAATTCAAATTAAACTTAACTGCACTTAAGAAGAAAGTCAGTGTTTGTCGCAAATACGATAGTGCGATCAAGTCAGCATTCTTGGCCTCCTTATTCAAGGACTTATCCAATTGATTCCGCTTTTTCGTGATCGCTTTAACGATTGCGATATAGCTATCCATCAAGGCAAAAAGAGTTTGTAAAATAAATTGATCCGCGGCTTGCACCGCCGAATTCTTCTGGACCTGATTGAAGATCTGCTCCACCCAATCCAGCCCACTTTCATTGAATGTAAACAAGGTATGGTCATGAATAATAAAGCTGATCGGTCGAGTAATATAGCGTAATTGCTCCTGCTTGATAATGTACGGCACATGAACGATAAATAATTCATCCGCAGTATCAGAATCATAGACATAATTGGGGCTTTCATCTTTATCAGTTACATAAGTGATCATTTCTGCAGTCAAACCATAATCCTGTTGTAATTGCGTACATTCCGTCGGGGTCAGCCTTTCCGTGCGGATCCAACTGTAATCCGCCGTCGTTATCTTTGAATGAATCATCGAGATGCCTTCCTTTACGCTTACTTGCTTTAGCCCTACTATCTTAACATATTGCACCTGTGGTAAACGATTTGCTAGTCAAATTAACTGCAGTTAACGGCAATCTGTGCTACCGTTGTTGCTAGAACTAATTGGACTTAATTTAATGGGAAACGAGTGACCTGTATGTGTACCAGTATTTTTCAAATTGCCAAAAACGGCGTCCATGTTTTGGCACGCACAATGGATTGGCCAACACTAGAAAATTCACCATTATTTGTGCCCCGCCATTTTACTTGGCAATCGGCCTTTGATCATCGCACCCACATCAATTCCTACGCTATTATCGGTGGCGGCAGCATTAAGCAAGGTCGGGTAGATGTCTCCGATGGCGTCAATGAAGCAGGGTTATCGGCACAAAAACTTACCTTTACCAATGGCGCTCAGGCTGTGCATCAACGTAATCCGGCTAAAATTCAACTAGCTCCCTTTGAGTTTGTTTTCTGGTTGTTAGGCCACTTTAAATCAGTCTTAGATGTAGAAGATCATCTAGCAGAAATTGAATTGATGGCGGATACCTTTAGTGATACTAAATACGGCAAACCTGAATTACATTTTGCTTTAACGGATCCTACTGGTCGAATTGTGCTCATTGAACCAACGCAAATGCCGATGCGGGTCATTGAAAATCCACTGGGAATCGTCACTAACAGTCCTCATTTTGAACGGCAGCTCACGCAACTGGAAAAATATGTGACGTTCACCCCAGCCTTTAAAGCCGGCACAGTACCGTTAAATACAGTCAAAGTCACCACTGGTAATTTGGCCGGTAAGGCAATTCCACCAGGCGCCTATTCCCCCAGTGCTCGTTTTATTCGCGCTGCTTACTTGAAGGAACGTGCTGACCAACCTGCTGACGAGGCTGCTGCCATCATCGCTAGCTGGCATTTGCTAGACAGTGTCAGTGTCCCGCGCAGCTCGGCGCACCAACAAACCTTTTCTGTTTACCGTGCCGCTACTGTAGCCGAAAGTCGGTGTTATTATTTTCAATCCTACCATCGCGGCAACATCGTTAAATTACAGTTAACGCCAGAAATGCTGACCTGGCACGAACCACGCCTGTATTCGGTTCCGGATGAATTCACGGTGGAGTCATTAAACTAAACGATCTAGACCCAGTTCGGTTTAATTGGCTAAATACCGCGTGAATAAAACCGAGTTGGTCACTTAAATAGTTCGCTTCCAATTCTTTAGGCTTTCAAATCAGCAAATAAATGGCGCCAATAAAAGTAACTAAACTACTTTTACTGGCGCCATTACTTTATTTAATTTACCGTTGCCACTTTCATTTTTAATTCTACTTAAGGCACCGTTATTTTAATTCCAATAATACTGATCAATAAAAGACCAACAAATACCCAAGTTAATGGGGCTAACCGATCACCAAAAAAGACAACGCCTAAAATAATCGTACCTACTGCGCCGATCCCGGTCCAAACTGGATATGCGATCCCTAACGGCAAAGTTTTGATTGCTTTGGCCAATAGCCAAAAGCTTAGGCCCATACCGACAATGGTATACAATGTGTAGTCTAATTTTTGAAATCCCTGACTTAATTTTAACGTCGTTGCCCACAGCGTTTCAAACAAACCGGCAATAATCAAATCTATCCAGGCCAAAATATTTCCTCCTTACTCAACCGCCACGCTGTTAAAAGCACAAGCAGTCATAGGTGAATAACTAGCAAAAAAAACAAAAACAGCCCTAACATTCCGACTTGACCTAACGGAATGTTAACGCTGTTGATACCTACCCGGTGGCAGGAGATTGCTTTGATTTACTGTTAGCTGATTATAACACAGTTTGTTGGCTACTCAAAATTCGATTGAACGGGCGTCTAATCATCAGCCCACACTTTTTGGGCAGTATCACGCACCAGTTCTAATTTAGCCCATTGTTCGGTTTCAGTGAGATGATTACCTTCTTCAGTGGACGCAAACCCGCATTGGGAAGACAAGCAAAGATCCGCCAACGGTACATACTGGCTAGCTTCTTGAATTCGCTGCACCAAAACCGCTTGCGCCTCCAGTGCAGGCCTTTTTGAGGTCACTAAACCTAATACGACCCGTTGTTGCCGCCCGTTTGCGGCAATCTTAGCTAACGGTTCGAACCCACCAGAACGTTCGTCATCGTACTCCAAAAAGAAACCGTCGATGTGTAGTTGGGCCAAATAATCGGCCACAGGATCATAAGCACCGGCACCTGCCCAAGTTGACGCGTAATTGCCGCGGCAAACATGCATCGTCAACGTTAAATCAGCCGGCTTATTGTCCGCAATGGCGTTGATCGCTTTAACGGCGGCTTCACATAATGGCTTCAGATCAGGGTTGATCGTTTCTTTAGAAAAACTGGCCCACATCCCCCAAGAAGTATCGTCGATCTGTAAATAGCGACACCCGAGATCATAAAGATGCTGAACACTTTGTTGATAAGCCGCGATCAGGTCGGCTAAAAAAGCAGCAAAATCATGATAATGTTGATCAAAAATTTCTGCGGCTTCGTTAGGAAAGAAAACTGAGGGACTAGGAATCGTTTGTTTAGCTGTGATCCCTGCCGGAACTGCCGCTTTGAATTTAGTGAAATCAGCAAAAAAAGGATGGTCCGGGTTATAAGTTAGCTTGTCGGTAATTTTGATCCCGCCTTTACGCGTTTCTAAACCATGAAAAGTGAAACCTTTTTCTGGTTCAAAGAAATGCGCACCATTAAAACCAGCAAAGAAATCTAAATGCCACCAGCTACGCCGAAATTCACCATCGGTAACCGCCTTAAACCCTAATTCAACTTGTTTATTGATGATCCGCTGGACCTGTTCATCTTCAACTTCGTGAAAAGCAGTAGCCGTAATTTTTTTAGCCTTAAAATCGGTTCGTGCCTGTTTTAAAGCCTCTGGCCGTAACAGGCTACCGACTTCATCATACCGATATGGAAATTTATTTTTTACTGCAGTTGTCATTTGGTTCGCTCCCTATGCTTATATTTGAAATCAGAAACAAAAAAATCCTTGGAAATAAATTCCAAGGACGACTATCAGCGCGTTACCACCTTAATTTTTGCTCAGTTCACACTAAACAACTTAACAAGTACATAATGTACTTAACGCGTTAATGGGCGCTACCAAATCAGTCTCATTTAACCACTCAACTGAAAATCACTCCAAGACCATCTTCATCATCAGCACTGATCACTTGCACCCTTCCGTGGTCTCTCTGTAAGTAAACTAATAACTACTCATCTTTTCATTGCTCTGTTTTCATTTAATTCTAATTATATTCTAATGTTAATTCTAAAAATTGTCAAGATTTCCCGCCAACAGCTGGCTGCTCTTAATACTGATCATTAGCTTAACTAGTATTAACCTAACTTGCGTCAGTTTAGCGAAGCCACTATAATAATTTGATTGCTAGTTAAATTTAACGGAGGTTCTTATTATGCAACAACCAATCGTACACGATCCCACTTTTCTCGCCCAAAAAGCCGTCTTGGCAACAAAAGCCGACACACCTGTGATCACTAATCTATTAGACACACTCACCGCCAATGCCGCTAATTGTGTCGGTATGGCGGCCAACATGATCGGCGTTAATAAGCGCATTATTGTTTGCCAAATGGGTCCGCTAGCAGTGCCCCTAGTCAACCCAGTGATCACTAAAAAAAGCGGCGCCTTTACCACTGAAGAAGGTTGCTTATCCTTAACTGGTCAGCGCAGTACCACCCGCTATCAACAGATCACTGTTAAATACACCGACCAAAATTTTAACGCTCAGCAACAAGTATTTTCCGGTTGGATCGCCCAGATCATACAGCATGAGATTGATCACTGTGAAGGTATCTTAATTTAAAGTAAGGTGAACTGATTTTTATGGTAATCGATCAAGGCAGCCTGTTTCATTTCACCTAGGGCCGCCGATAGTGCTGAACGTTCCACACCTAAATAATCAGCCATTTCTTGGCGATTATAAGGTAACAAAATCGGGTTAGTCTGCTGCCGCTGCTGTTCTAAACGTAGATAGGCCAACACTTTATCAGCAATTCGCCGCTGAGCTAAAATTTCAACTTTTTGATTTAATAATAGGCTCTTCTGCGCCAAGATCTGCAATAAGTTGCGCATCACTTGTGGACCTGCTGGTAACGCCATTAATGCCAACATTGATTGCGGCTGAAAAAATAAAACGGTGGCGGCACTGACAACTTCAACGGAAACAGGTAAAGCTTTCGGTGCAGCATAGGCATAGGCTTCACCAAAAATATCAGCGGCCGTCACTGTGGCGACGATCAAGCGATTACCTTTAGCGTTTTCCTTAATGATCTGTGCTTGCCCAGCACAAACTAAACCGATACTGGCTGTATTTTCACCGGCACGCCAAATACAACTACCAGCAGCAAATTTTTTTAAACGCGGCCGCGCAACGGCCAATAAAGCCGGTAACTGTTGTGCGGTAACCTGATCAAATAATGGTGACTGTAAAATAACTGGATAGAATCGTTGCATACTTTCTCCTATTCCGTTGGAAATCCAACCGCTTTATCTATTTAAAAGCGCTATCATTTTGATGTAAACCCAAGACAGTAATGAAAGGTGATCGATATGGTAGTTAAACAATCAATGTTCTGCTTTCAATGTGAACAAACAATGCAAGGTATCGCTTGTGAACACGGCGGCGTCTGCGGTAAAACCGTCGAGACGGCCAACTTACAAGATGACCTGATCGGTGCTTTGATCGGCCTGGCCAAAGTTGTTCCTGCTGGTTCCACCAGTGACCCCTTAGCAAGATTAGTTTTAGATGGCTTATTTACCACTTTAACCAACGTCAACTTCGATGACCCGGCGATCCAGGCCATTTTAGATAAGGTGGAAGCCGCCGCCACCGATGTTGAAATTTATGACATGAATAAGATCTGGCATGCCGAAAACGAGGATATTCGTTCTTTGAAGACTTTGACGCTGCTAGGCCTGAAAGGAATGGCGGCTTATGCACATCAAGCAGCCGTTTTAGGCTATATTGATGCCACCGTTGATAACTTCTTCCTTAACGCATTGCGCACTCTTGGCAACGATAATGCTAGTCAAGAAGAATTACTGGCACTTACGATGAAAACTGGTAAGGTCAATTTCACTGCAATGAAGGTTCTAGATCAAGCTAATACCGAAGTCTACGGTAACCCGCAGCCAACCGAAGTTCCATTAACCATTGAACCGGGTCCTTTTATCGTTATTTCAGGTCATGATCTGTACGATTTGAAACAATTATTAGAACAAACTGCCGGCAAAGGCATCAACGTTTATACTCATGGTGAAATGTTACCAGCACATGGTTATCCTGAATTAAAAGCCTACCCACAACTCAAAGGTAACTTTGGGACTGCTTGGCAAAACCAGCAAAAAGAATTCAAGCGTATTCCAGCACCGATCCTCTTCACCACTAACTGCATCATGCCCGTTGGTAAAACCTACCACGACCGTGTCTACACGACCTCCGTTGTCGGCTATCCAGACATGGTTCACATTGGCGCTGATAAGGACTTCAGCCCCTTGATCGATCAGGCCCTAGAACTTGGTGGCTACACTGAACCACAAGAAATGACGGGGATCAACGGTGGTCATACTGTCACCACTGGTTTTGGTCACAAATTTGTTCTTGACCACGCTGATACTGTTGTTAAGGCCGTTAAAGATGGCGACCTGAAACACATTATCTTAGTGGGTGGCTGTGACGGTGCCCGAGTTGGTCGTAACTACTACACGCAATTTGTTGAAGATTCACCAGAAAACACCTTGATCTTAACTTGTGCCTGCGGTAAATATCGCTTCAACGATATGAATTTAGGTACTGTTGCCGGCTTACCACGAATGATGGACATGGGCCAATGTAACGATGCTTATTCCGCCATCAAGGTAGCATTAGCACTAGCCGATGCATTTGACTGTGAAGTCAACGACCTACCATTGGATATTGTTTTATCTTGGTACGAGCAAAAGGCAGTCAGTGTACTATTAACGCTATTAGCCTTAGGTATCAAAAACATTTACTTAGGCCCAACGTTACCCGCCTTCGTTTCACCACACATTTTAGACTATCTAAAGGAAAACTTTGCTTTAACGCCAATTTCCACCGCTAAAGCTGATCTAGCTCGGATCTTAACGCCACAAATGTAAGTTAAGCATAAACCAAATACCCTACCGTTGACAAGTCAGTAATGGTAGGGTATTTTTTTGCGCAAAATAAAAAGTACGTCGCGGCATCAAGGTCGGACATACTTCAAACAGAGGCTAACTATTCAGCAACGCTATATGGTGTATCCGCTAAAGTAGCGTTTAACTGGTCGATACTAGCTTCACCATCGAAGGTTGCGGTTTTCTTATCTAAGTCAACGGTGACATTATTAACAACGCTACTTAATTTTTCAGTAACTGTATCGGCGCAACCTTGGCACATCATGCCTTTTACTGCAATTTTTTTCATTATGATAACTTCCCTTCTGGTTGTTTGAAACTTTTAACTTTGAAACGATTCAATCGTAGTGCATTTAGCACAACGGTAACCGAACTGAAGCCCATGGCGCCAGCTGCGATCATCGGGTTGAGCAACGGCCCACCAAATAAGTATAACAGACCTAAAGCTACTGGAATACCTAACACATTGTAGAAGAATGCCCAGAACAAGTTTTCTTTGATATTAGTCATGGTTTTATGACTTAATTCTCGCGCAGTGACCAATGAACTTAAATCTGAATTCATTAAGATCACTTCTGCAGAATCAACCGCGACATCCGTCCCATTACCGATGGCCACACCAATTTCAGCTTGAACCAACGCTGGCGCATCGTTGATCCCATCACCAACCATAGCAACTTTATGCCCCTGCTCTTGTAACGTTTTGATTGCCGCTGCCTTACCTTCTGGCAACACATCGCTGATCACTTGCTTAATACCCGCTTGCTGGGCAATGGCTTCTGCAGTTGGCCGATTATCGCCAGTCAGCATGACAACCGTAACGCCTAGGGCTTGCAGCCGTCGAATTGCCGCCGGACTATCTGCTTTAATTGGGTCAGTGACCCCGATCACACCGATCACCTGATCAGCTTTAGCTACATAAATCAATGTTTTACCGGCAGTACTCAATGTAGCAGCCTGTGTGAACAGCTCACTGGTAGCCGTTTCTTGCTGTTGCATTAATTTTTGATTACCTAAAGCGATCGTTTGCCCAGCGATCACACCACTAACGCCTAAACCAGGTAAGGTGGCAAAATCAGTGACGCTTTGTCGTTGTGTGTCTGCAGCGTCGATCACCGCACTGGCCAAAGGATGATCAGAATAATATTCCAAACTTGCGGCTAATTGTAGCACTTCAGCCCGATCACTGGTTGCCGCCGTCAATACATCAGTCACTTGTGGCTGGCCTTGTGTGATCGTTCCCGTTTTATCTAAAACAACGGTATCTAATTGCGCTAATTGCTCCAGAGCCGCACCATTTTTAAACAACACGCCGTGTTTAGCACCTAGACCAGTGCCTACCATGATCGCTGTTGGTGTTGCTAATCCTAAAGCGCATGGACAAGCGATCACCAAGACGGAAACAAAGATCGTCAATGAAAACGCTAGCGTTTGCCCACTGATCAGCCATGCCAAACCGCCAACCACCGCAATTCCCATAATTACCGGTACGAAAACGCCAGAAATTTTATCAGCTAGCCGAGCGATCGGTGCCTTTGAACCTTGGGCATCAGAAACTAATTTGACAATATGTGCCAATGCAGTATCACTACCAACGTGGGTCGCTTGGTAAGTAATTTGGCCATTTTTGTTCGTGCTACCGCCGATCACACGGTCACCACTTAATTTGGTAATCGGTAGACTTTCGCCAGTTAACATTGATTCATCCACTGTCGTTTGACCAGTTAACACTTTACCATCAACTGGAATGGTCTGGCCAGATTTAACTAGGATCGTGTCACCAACTGCCAGCCGTTTGACTGGTACTGACTGCACGCTACCATCAGAATTAACACGGTCGGCCATTTTAGGCACCAAAGTCAATAATGCAGTCATCGAAGTTGTAGTTTTCTGTTTAGATAAGGCTTCAAAATACTTGCCTAACATGATCAAAGCTAAGATCGTCCCGCTAGCTTCAAAGTACAAGGGTTGCCGAACTTGAGTCACGATCATGATCACTGTATTGACTAAGCTATAGAGAAAAGCGGTGCCCGTCCCAACGAAAACGAGTGAATCCATATTGGGATGCCCTTTAAACAAGGTCTTCGCACCTTTGAGTAAATAATCGCGGCCTAACCATAAAACCGGCAACGCCAAGATCATTTCCGCAATGGCCGCCGTTACCGGCGCCATCATCGGATTGATGACGTGGAAAGTCGGTAAATTAAAATCCCCTGCCATAGCAACATACATTAAAACTGCGGCACCGATCAATGCACCAATCATCGCATTCCGCTGATGTGTCAACTTATCGACCTTTTCATCCCGCTCGGCCTCAACGTTTTCTTGCGTCAATTCTTTAGCCAGCTCGGCACCATAGCCTGCATTGACCACCGCCTGAATAATTTCCGTTGGTGCTAGCGCCTGACCAGCAAACTTCACTTGCATCCGCTCAGCGGCCAAATTAACGTTGGCTTCAGCAACACCAGGCAATTTGCTGACAGCATGTTCAATCGTTTGCGCACAACTAGCGCAAACCATGCCCTCAATTTTGAACTGTTCAGCTGCCATAAATCTCACCTCCTTTCATTACTTTTAACCGTTGCTGCATTAATTTATTCATCATCACTCCTCCATTTCGTTAGCGTTACCATTACTCAGCCTAATCGCCTTTTAATAAATAGCAAAAATAGTTTTTATCATGTTTACATTTGTAATCGTTAAACCAATTTTAGCACTCCGATTACATTTGTCAACGGTTATTTTACTAAATTTAACCGCATCAAAAAAGTGTCGATGAGAGCACCATCAACACTAAGTATTATTTTACATTATTCTTATTGAGTTGCGCCTTCATCCAACGTTGCGAATACCCATAGCGTTGCGAAAGTTCACGCAAATTACTACCATCATATTCTTTGCAGATCAACTTGCTGACTGCTTCCCGGTCATAGAGCCGCATTGGATATTGAAATTGAGTACCCCGATACTCGTTGTAGACCTTTAACATTGCATCGACCCCAATTATCTCGCTTAGTCGTTTATACGATTGATGAAGTGCTGTCACTTTAATCTTATCTGCCAAAGTTCCACCTCCTATGAAAAATATTATCAAATTATGCTTGTTTTTAAAACTGTGCCGTACGTGCAAAAAAGAATGTTTTAAAGCATGCTATTATGCATTCATAACTTAACGTTAGTATACACGATGTGTTTTAAAAAAACTGCTAGTTAGCTTGACTTATCCAGTTTAAATTGCCCTAGCAAACCAATCAAGCATGAATAATATTACGGATCGCAGTGCGCTATGTCTTTTCATATACGGGTGCCGGCAAAGATGCTATGCTAATTAAAAAGTTACTCTATTTGACCACAACACTTACCCCAACAGCAAAGGATAATTGTGATGCAAATTAATAAAATTAGCACCATTAAACGTGATCTTCGACCTGATATCAGTGCCATTTTTGTTGAAGGCTTTTATGAATGGCTAAAATTTTTTTCAAAAGACAAAACTAAACTGACGCGGACATTCACCCATATTTTTAATCCTAAAACCTTCTATGCGGCGACCGAAGATAACGTTGTTTTAGGTTTTGCGGCTTGTACCGACGGAAGCGTACCTTCGATTAAATTACAATCACATGAATTTCGCCGCCATTTAGGCTTACTTCGAGGAACAGTTGCCTACCAAATTTTAAAACGTGAATTTGAAGATAAACCATACCCATTCACAATTACGCCAGGAATGGGCACAATCGAATTTGTGGCCACCGCTGGCCGCTCTCGTGGACGCGGTGTGGCCACAAAAATTATTCAGTATATTCATGCCAATACCGACTATACGACTTACGTATTGGAGGTCGCTGATTCAAATCTTAAAGCATTACGCCTTTATGAAAAATTAGGCTACCAAGTATTTAAAAAAATCCCTGAACCGCACGCGAAACGTAGTGGTTTTAATTTTTATCTTTATATGCAGTATACTAAGCGTTAATAATGTTGCCACAAAAATTAAATTATTTCAGTCAAAAAAGATTGCATTCCCAGCGAAAATAGCATATCATTATGCCACTAACTTACTAAAAGTAAGTAATCGAATGGAGGCAAATCTTATGGTCAACGTGGCAAAATTAGAATTTGGAATTGAAACTTTCGGAGATATTGTGGCAAATGAAGATGGCAGTCTAAAATCAGCGGCAGAATCGATCCGCCAAATTATCTACGAAGGTAAAATTGCTGATCAGTACGGAATCAATGTGATCGGTGTCGGTGAACATCATCGACCGGACTACAGTGTTTCTAGCCCAGAAACTGTATTAGCCGCAATCGCTGCAGTAACTAAACAAATCAAATTAGCAACTGCAGTGACCGTTTTAAGTTCTGATGATCCTGTGCGCGTCTATGAACGGTTTGCAACACTTGATGGTTTATCTAACGGGCGCGCGCAAGTGATGCTTGGTCGCGGTTCCTTTACTGAATCTTTCCCCTTATTCGGTTACGACCTAACCGACTATGACGATCTTTTCAACGAAAAATTAGAACTATACGGCCAATTACGCCAAGAAAAACCGGTAACATGGTCGGGCAAATTCCGCGCCGCATTAAAGAATCAAGAAGTATACCCTAAAACAGAACATGGCGAATTAGAAACTTATATCGGTATTGGTGGCTCACCGGAATCAATTATTCGCGCTGCCCGCTCTGGCTATAAAGTGATCCTAGCGATCATTGGTGGCCAAGCTGATCGTTTCAAACCATACCTTGATCTTTACCACGAGGCCGCTAAACAGTTAAACATGCCGGTCTATCCCGTCGCTGTTCATTCACACGGTTTTATTGCGGATAATGGGGCTGAGGCCGTTGAAGTTGCCTTTAAAAATATCAAGGCCAATTTTGATCGGATCGGCCTTACCCGCGGTTGGGCACCAATGAGCCGTGAGCAATTCGACAACGAAACTAAAGTTGGCTCTTTTTACGTTGGCAATCCTGAAACTGTGGCGCAACGTATTGCACGAACCATTGACTTGTTAGACCTTGGCCGTTTTGATTTAGTTTATGGTGCTGGTAATCAAACGGCAGCACAGCGAGAAAGAATGATCGAGCTTTACGCCACAAAAGTCATTCCCCGCGTCAAAGAAATTTTACAGGCGAAGGCGGTGGCTAAATAATGACGATCAAACGTGTCGGTATTTTAGGCGCCGGTAAAGTTGGTATCACGCTTGCCGGTCTAGCATTAAACGCCGGTTATGAAGTACGGATCTCCGGCTCCGGAACAGTTGATAAAATTGCGCTAACGATCAAAATGCTAGTGCCCGGTGTTATTGCCGCTGAAAATGACGAAGTAGTGGCCAACAGTGATATTGTTATTTTGGCGCTGCCTTTAAGTCGTTATAAGAATATCGCGGCCACGTTACTCACGGATAAGCTTGTTATCGACGCCATGAACTACTGGTGGGAAACCGATGGCATTCGCGAGGAGGTTCTGGCGCCTGATTCAACTTCCAGTGAACAAGTCCAGGCTTACTTTAAGGACAGTACGATCGTTAAAACATTCAACCACATGGGCTACCATAACTTGCAAGAAGACGCCCGACCCCAGGGTGATCCCCGCCGCAAAGCTTTGTTTGTCACTGGTAATGACCATACTGCCGTTGATGACGTCGCACATTTTGTTGATACGCTAGGTTTTGATCAAGTGATTCACTATAACATTGCCGCTGGGATCATGACTGAACCCGGTAGTCCTTTGTTTGGTGCTAGTCTCGACTACCAAACGCTAAAACATACCATCGATCATTTTGACCAAACTGAATTCGGCAAAAAAATTACTGCCGCAAAGTAACATTAAAACCAATTAAAAACCGTTATGAATTAAGCGTTAGGTAACAACCAATTAATTCGTAGCGGTTTTTTAGCTTATTTTAAAGTTGTCGTTTATATTCCCGATCAAAGAATAAGTTAGTTTATCTTCGGTTCCCGTCGATGCCGCACTAAATAGACGATGGCAGCCAATAGCAAAACGGCCGCCCCAACGAGTACCGATATTCGCGTATCCGGATTGATGAACATAAATACCACGATCACCAACAACATGACTAATGCAAAATAATTAGTCATTGGATAAAGTGGTAGTTTAAAAGGATGCGTCACCATCATTTTAGCATTGCCCCGTCGAAAACGCAGTTCGGCCAACAAAATGACAAACCACGGCACCATTCCCGGCAAAACTGAAGAACTGAAAACAACGACAAACAGGTTGGCGGTGGACTTGCTATAAATCGAAGCAACGGTATCGACGATAAAGCCTAACAGTATGCCACCGGAAATACCTAAAATGGCCGCATCCGGTACAATTCGTTTAGACAAACGTCCTAGCAACTTAGGAGCATCCCCTTCATGTGCCAGCTTAAACAGCATACGACTGGAAGAATAGATCCCAGAATTAGCACCAGAAAGTGCGGCGGTCAAAACGACAAAATTGATCACTGAAGCGGCGGCAGTAATCCCAACCTTTGCAAAGGTAGAAACAAATGGTGAACCAATGCTACTTAACTGATTCCAGGGATAAATTGTCACGATCACAAAAATAGCCCCAACATAAAAAATCAAGATTCGAAAAAGAACCGATTTAACTGATTTAACAATGGCTTTTTGCGGATTCGCTACTTCTCCGGCCGAAATTCCTAGCAATTCAATGCCTTGATAAGAACCAACAATAATTGACATTGAAAAGAAAAAGCCTTGAACGCCACCCGTAAAGAAACCACCATGCCGCCAAAGATTGCTCAAACCAACGGGCTGGCCGCCATTGCCCCAACCTAGAAAAATAATGGCCAAGCCTAAAACAATCATCATAATGATCGTCACAACTTTGATCATCGCAAACCAAAATTCCAATGACCCATAGGCCTTGGCGCTGGCCAAATTAGCCACAACTAAAAATAAAATGATAATGATACCAGCAATAAAAGCGTTGGTATGCGGCCACCAATACTTCAAATATTCGGTTGCAGCCACCACTTCGGACATCCCCACAACGATGTATTCAAAAACATTCGCCCACTTAGCCAGATAGCCAGCTAACGGGTGCACATATTCGGTCGCATAATCAGCAAACGACCCGGTACCTGGATTAATATAAATCATTTCGCCTAGCGCACGCATAACAATATAAAGGATCAACCCCACAAACATATACGCCAAAATCACTGACGGCCCAGTCCACTTGATCGTTGAAGTCGCGCCCATAAAAAGACCGACGCCGATCGCACCGCCTAAGGAGATCATTTCCATTTGATTAGCTGTCATTGAACGGCGTAATCCCGGCGTCTGTTCTATTTTTTGTTTCATTTTTGCCTCCAGATAAGTTCCGAATTTAGTAAAGCCTTAGCTAAACTTATTAACAGTCTAGTCAAATAACTTATACAGTGCTGATTTTAAATAGTTGAACTAACAAAAAAGTGCAGAATGATTGCACTCATTGATACCCATGATCAACATTTGTTGCTTGGTGGTCACGCTAAACTAGCCAGTAAGTTTATGATAAATAAATTGCGCCAGCAAAACTAGTCGCCAACAACACCTTAAATTTAAATCTATTATGTATATTATGCCGTTAAAGCATAATAATTATCTAAGTCACCGCTCATAACGGCCACAAATGCACATGTTAAATCTATGATAATTCATTCACACTGACTTGCCCAGTGCGACTTGTTTTACTGCTCCCAGCTGGACGACCATCTTCTGGAGCGTTTACTTGATCTTACTGGTAACAAACGCTTCGACAACGCCCATAATACCATAAGCAATAAACGAAAGCGTTGTGGCGTCCTGATTTAACTAGCAATGATCAATTAGACCCTTGACTAAATTTTTGGTTCATATAGATTCGGCCACGGGGTTTACAACCGTGCCGGTTCTACGGCAAAGGAACTGACTGTGCTGAAAAGTATTTCACATTATGACCTGTACAACCAGCCAAAAGCAGTTGCGCCGACAATGAAAAAATTGACTGCCTTTTTCAACCAATATCTGTAACGCCTAGCCGGAGTTATACTATTTTATAAGAATTTTCTGAAAATTAGTTACTATATAAAATAGGCATCTCCCTTTAAAGAGCATGCCTGTTTTTATAAAAACACTAGCTTAATGCATCCATCATATTCCTAGCAAAAAGTATAATAGCCCTAGACCACAGCAACTGATCATTGCTGCATGTAGATGTAAAAATTGCTGACGTTGCTCGGGCGAGCGTAGCTTTACATGATACGCCTCCCGCTGTTCTGCTGTGGCCTGTTGCCACAACTCCTCAATAATATTTGCTCGCCGCATAATCGCCACAAAGAACATAATCGCCAATATAAACAGCAACAACGTGAAAATAGGTCCTGCCACACTATCCGTCAAATAAGCATTGAACAACAAAGCTATATCGATAACTAGCAACAAAAAGCATACCGTAAATACGCGAGTCAATTGATAATAGCGTGCTGACTTATCAGCTAAATAAGCTTGTTTGTGTGACTGATTAACGAACCGTTGGCGCCCAGTCAAGCCTGCTGTTTTAAACATTCGATTAGTTTTAGCATTACGGACTAAGTTGATCACAATATAGATAAAATCAATAAAATATAGAACAAAAACGAGCGTACGCAACATAGACAAAGCCTGCTTTCTCTTTATTAATTGTCACCAAGAAAATTGGTAAGCAAAGACCAGAACAAAATAACGACGTCCAAACTAACCAAAAAGATGACTTGCTGGGGTAAACACTAATTAAGTCATTGTAACATGACATTACATAAAATATTTCACTAATATAGTTAATACTTTATTGGAGAAAACGATAAAGATGACAGATTAAAATAGAACCTATTGCACATAAAAAATTCAACCACGGCAATTCCCCCAGCAAATCGCAGAAAGTTTAATATGCAGTGCTCAAATAACGTTCGTTTGACTAAAGCCACAAAAATAGGCATTCTCCCATAAAAGGAGAATGCCTATTTCATAGCAATTACTAGTTTAATTTCTTCTTGCTAACCACGTTTAACTTAGCGTCCAAGTCGTAAACAACTGGTTCGCCAGTTGCCATTTCAACGTCCATGATGTCAGCATCAGAGATGTTTTCAATGTACTTCGTCAAAGCGCGTAGTGAGTTACCATGAGCGGCGATGATGACGTTTTTGCCGTCTAATAATTTAGGCGCAATTTCGTCTTCCCAGAATGGGATAACCCGTTCCAAAGTAACTTTTAAGTTTTCGCCGCCTGGAATAGCACGTGGGTCTAAGTCAGCATAACGACGATCTTGTGCTGCTGAACCGGCATCACTTGCATCCAACAATGGTGGCAAAGTATCGTACGAACGACGCCAGATATGAACTTGATCGTCACCGTATTTTTCAGCGGTTTCTTTCTTGTTCAAGCCTTGTAATGCGCCGTAATGACGTTCGTTTAAACGCCATGTCTTCATTTCTGGGATCCATAATTGGCCAGCACCTTCCAATGCGTAATGCAAAGTCTTGATGGCACGTGTCAATACTGAAGTGTAAGCTTGATCAAACTCGATGCCTTCTTTTTTCAATAAAGCACCAGCGTTTTGGGCTTGGCGTACGCCTTCTTCGCTTAAATCAACGTCGACCCAACCAGTAAATTGGTTGGACAGGTTCCATTCACTTTGACCGTGACGGATAAAAACTAATTTAGCCATGTGGTGACTACCTCACTTTTAAGTTTATTTCTTATTCATTGTACACTGCTTAGATCAAAAAATCTAATTTGGTAGCGCTTTTTCAATGACCTTTTTCAAAAATAACTTTAATTCGCCCTTAACTTCCCGTAGACTGAAAGTAAAATCAGCTTTTAAGGAGATCGATCTTTTGCGAAAAGTTAGTTATCTTATTTGGACGCTTAGCTTGCTTTACTTCATCATTTACGCCACTAGTGCATCATTACGCGCGGCCATTAACCAAAACGCCAGCCTCTCCATTTTACATGGCGGGCTGGGCGTTATTTTTCTTGGTGGTATTTTTGGTTTTATTCTGTTGCGCTTATGGCGCGTGTTTCATTAATTTTAGTCAAACTGGTAATAATGTTGGCAACAGCGGCGTGGACAAATTTAGGGTCGGTGGCCAGATTCAAACGCACGAAACCAGCATCATTTTTACTGAACCATTGGCCAAAATCAACGGCTAAGTGGCAGTCATCTTGAATAAATTCTTTCGTTAGATCAATGGGAACCACTGCGCGGAGATCCAACCAAGCAAGGTAAGTCCCTTCGAGATCGGCCACTTTGATCGCTGGCACTTTAGCGGCTAATTCATCACGTAAATACTTGTAATTACTTCGAACTACCTCCAGAACCTGATCCAGCCAGTCCCCACCATCACGGTAGGCCGCTTCCGCTGCTACTTGACCTAAGGCACTGACCTCAGTTTGATTGATCTGTTGATGGATCTTATCGTAGCGTTCACGCAATTCTTCACTGGGAATGATCACGTGAGAATTAAGCATTGCGGCCAAATTAAATGATTTTGAAGGTGCCGTCACTACAATCAGGCCGTTGCGGTAACGTCCGTGCGCCACTGTTAATGCGGAAACAAATGGCTGCTGACCGATAATAATATCCTGATGAATTTCATCGGAAACCACCAAAACATGATGGCGATGACAAATTTCCAATAATTGTTTTAACTCGGCTTCGGTCCATACTCGGCCCACAGGATTGTGCGGTGAACATTGAATCAATAATTTGACCTTGTTCGCCACGATCTTCGCTTCAACATCAGCAAAATCAATTTCGTAATGACCAGCCTTATTGATCAGTTCTGAAGTGATCAACTGACGATGATTATCTAAGACAGCATTATGGAATGGGTAATAAACTGGCGTCAAGATCATAACTGCATCTTGCGGTTTAGTGAACGTATTGACTAAACCATAAATAGAGTTGACCACGCCGTTATCGAAACGGAGCCAGTCTTTTTCCAACTTAATGTTGTGTCGTTGTTTCATCCAATTAAAGTACGCTTCATAGTAGGAATCTGGGGTATAGGAGTAACCATATACACCATGATTAACGCGCTCCGTTAAGGCCGTTGTCACCGCTTCAGGGACCTGAAATTCCATATCAGCGACCCACATTGCAATTAAATCCGGATCACCATAACGTTGATCCAACGCATCCCACTTCAATGAGTTGGTACCTGTCCGTTTAACTGCATATTTTTCAATAAATTCCGCTGTTGTTAATTTCATTTTAACGACCATCCTTTCAAAGGCGTGTTTATCAAACCACTCGTGTTTTAGGCATTAGCTACATTTACCGGTAAGAAATCCTGGCAAATGTGACTAAACGGAAAAACAAGCTTTCTTGATAAACACGTTTACGTTTAATCCCATACGAGACAAATAGCGTAATAAAAAAACTCCCGCCTGTACAATTTTGTACTAGGACGAGAGTTTTGCTTTCGTGTTACCACCTAAATTTGCTGTTACTTCGCAATAACAGCCTTTGCCACATCATTAATGTGCTGCAACTTAACGTTTGCAAATCCGGATGTGTAGCCCACTTGGACCCACACCAGCTCAGAGTTCATCTTCATCTAACTTAATTTTACCTGTTTCCACTTGACCAGGCTCGCTGAAAAATCAGTTAAACTACTCTTCTCGTCAACGCTTTTTTATTGATTAGTCATTATCATAGGTCAAATCTCAGCAGAAGTCAATTCTTAGCGCTTTTTAATTTTTTAGCGGAAATTGACTTAACGCCAAGAATGTCCAAGAAGAAAGTGAAAATCGGAATTCCCACGATCAGGCCCCAAGTTCCGAAAAGTCGTTCACCAATCAAAAGGACGACAAACGTATAGAAAATTGGCAATTTAGTTCGGCTTGCCATGAATTGCGGGTTTAAGACGTAGGTTTCTAAAGTGTGGATCAGTAAGATCAACACTAAAATGTAAGCCACGTACTGAATTCCACCAACCGAATAACCGATCAACGCCAACGGAATACACGAAATAATCACACCGGCAACGGGGATCATGCTCAATAAGAAGACCATGATCGCCAAGCTTGGTAACTGTGGCATCCTCATGAAGCCTAGAAAAATTGTCGTCAAAATCGTGTTAGTCAACGCTATAAAAACTTGAGCCTCGATCACCACACCAAAAGTATTAACAAACTTCTGGGCAAAATAATAAATGTCTTGGAAGAACCAGGCGTAGCGGCTAGTGAGAAATAGTCGCGAAAACTTGAACATTCGCTGACTTTCCACGGTAAAAAAGAAGCTGAGAATCAGGGATAAGAAGAAAGTGATGCCCATGGTCCCAATACTAGTCAAATAATTAAGGGCAACCGTAATCCCACCTTTAAATTGATGCATCAAATCAGACGTTTTAATGTAACTGTTAAGCCATTTAAAGACTTGATTAGTATTGTAATCAGGCTTCTGATAGAATTTATACACTGAATCAACCATTTTAACCGTTTGGGCCGCGATGACTGGCAAATATTTAGTAATCGCCGAATACAGTAGAAAGATCGTCAATGCGTAAACGACGACCACGATCAGTGCTGCCGGAATCTTGATCCACCGTTGCACAAATTTCACCAACTGCAACACCAAAAAAGTAAAAATAAACGTTAATAAAATAATGCTCATTATGCTTCGTGCTAAAAAGAGTACCGTTATGATCAGTAATAATACAACAATCCGCCGCAACTCCACGTTTGCCAAAAATTTTTTCCAAAGTGACACCTAACATCACATCCTTACTGGCAATTGTACAAGAAACCGGGCCGGGATGCGAACAGAAATGTTCGTACCTGCATACTTGTATACCGTCATTATTTTACTGGAGCTCATTAATATCAAGTCCGTATCACTTTGATAGCGCAATTAGTAACCCTTTAAAAGTCGTAAAAAAACTAATTATCTAATTGGCATAGATTAAAATGATGGTCGCTAAATATAATAATTGTTCAAATTAACATTCGGCGCTACTTAGTCAAGTACAATGCCAACATAGTTTCAACCAGTGGACGTTCACTTTTAATTACGTCACTCATCCAACTCTGTAGGATCGTTGGTTGGGCCTAGAATAAAAAGTGTACAAGTTAAATAGAGACTCTGATTTAGTATAATTAAGGAAGTAAATTGGAGGATCAAATAATGACGAAGCACAGTTATGACAAGGAATTTAAGGAACAGGCCGTTCAGTATTACTTAGATAACAAGGATCACATGACCATGAATGAAATAAGTAAGAATCTAGGTATTGGGGCTAGTACATTACATAAATGGATTAAGCTGTTTACTGAGACTGGGGAGTTTGGCCGTGGCTCTGGTAATTTTGCCAGCGATAAGGACAAGGAGATTGCACGACTAAAGCGTCAACTTCGTGACGCTGAAGGAGCGATCGAAGTGTTAAAAAAATCAATCGGGATTCTGAGCAAGTAACTACCGAAAAGGTATACCAAGAAATGGACGTTCAGCACGCTTTGGAATCCCACCCTTCCATCAATGGTATGTGTGATTATGTTGGAATCTCAAGAAGTGGTTACTATCAACGAGAAAAGCGTCATAATCACCAATCACCGCGAAAGCTTCGGAAGAAGTTTATTCAAGGTGAAATTAAAGCAATTTGGCTCAAAAGCCTTTGTATTTACGGTGCCGGCAAAATCACCCAAGAACTTCGCTCAAAAGGATATAAGATCGCTGAACGAACTGTTGGTAAGTATATGCGTGAACTTGGCATTCACGCCGTTTACCTAACCCCTTGGACGACTACCACTCGCAATTCTAAGTTTGATAAACAGCTAATAAATATTTTAGACGAGCAGTTCAATCCATTGCGACCAAACGCCGTTTGGTGCATTGACACCACTTATATTCCAGTTCATGACGGATTCGTTTATTTAACCAGTATTATGGACTTGTACTCCCGACGGATCATTGGTTGGGACTTATCTGAAACCTTGGAGGTATCGAATGTCATCCCACTTATTGAAAAGACTAAGCACAGTCGCCATATTAGCAAGCCATTAATCATGCACAGTGATCGTGGTAGTCAGTTTACGTCTGAAGCTTACAATCAAGTTACAGCTAACATGACATTAAGCTATTCAAAGAAAGCTTATCCTTGGGATAATGCCTGCATTGAGTCGTTTCATGCCTTGATTAAGCGTGAATGGATAAATCGGTTTAAAATCCATTCATACTCCGAAGCTAAACGACTAGTTTTTCAGTACATTGAAACGTTTTACAACACAGTTAGAATTCACAGTCACTGTGGATTCAAATCACCAAAGCAACTTGAAGATGAGTATCAAACTCAAATTCAAAATTTAGTCGTGGCATAGGACAAAAAAGTCTCTATTTAAATTGTCTATTTTATTGACAGGGGACCAGGTAGTAGTTGTTGACTCATCGGAACTAGAACTGGGCTGCGAATCTTCAACAAGGCTTGCATCATCATGACTAGTTTGCTGTTCTACTGCCGGTGTAATTTGCCTATGACCAAATAGCTGACTGGGCAAAAACATAATGGTCAAAAAGGCCAGCTCGATCAGCCAACTGAATAAACCATTATGAAATATACTAACCACTATAAGCTTAGCAATATACCACCAAAACGAAAGACCAATATCACGTAATCGCCGGATAGTCAGCGCCAGCTGAGGTAGAAAACAACCAATTCCCCAAATAGCCAGCAGAACAACTGCTATAAAGAAGATTGTTGGGGCCGCCGAATTATTTAAAAATATTGCCACAAAGGAAGCATAAACTAAAGCTCCTAAAATAATGCTGATCAAAAAGTTAATCAACCACGTAATCGTATACACACGTCTACCTGTTATCCCTTTAAATTTAACATAACTGCGCCAAAAGATAGCATATGTCGTTTTGATTTCTTTTAAGGTTAATTTTTGCTTTGTTGACTTCATCACTTACACTTCTTTTCTACTGTATTTAGCCCGGGCAAGCCAAGCACTTTAACTTATCAACTTTAAATATGCTGGTGTTTTTGCCGGAAGAATACACGTGCTAACCAGCTCATACTATTCTTATTCCTAGTGCCAGCAATAGAAAAATTATGCAATAAATGATAGCGCCGGCGTCCCTTTTGAAAATAGAAAACTACACCATCTATTTTTGACTGAACGGGCCAATAAAATGGTTTTGAAAATTGCTGTAGTAGTACTTCAACAAAAACAAAATCAACAGGAAAATTAATCTGAATAAACTTCGCCATTGCCACCGCATCATATCCAGTTGCTTTGCGATCACCCCAGCTACCTTTAGTAGGTTGTTGCGTCAGCTGCTGCCATTGTTGTTGCTGTTTTTTGGACAAGCGGTTTAATGCTTGAGTAAAAGAGGCGCTAAAATCATTTTGGCGAATAATAACGGCCTCTTCAGCATTAATTGGGTAAGCAACTCCGACTTGCAATGTGGCCGGTTTGCGTTGAAACTCAATCAATAAATGCCGCGCAAGAAACGCCCGCCGCCAATCAAAGCCCAATTTAATCAGTAACGCCGCCACCCACAACAGCGAAACTGGCTTGCTGATCAACGCACCTGCTAGCAGGTAAAGCGCACCTAAGTAGCCGCCGATACTAGTTTCGTTCACTCCAGAAAGCCAAAAAATAAAAAGCCTTGAAACAGTATGATAACAGCTATAACTAAAATACCTAACCAGACGATTATCGTTATTAGATCAGCGATAATTGATTCCATATCCAATGCGTGTTTTAACACGTGTGGCTTAGGTAAAACTTGTTCAAGTTGCTTCCGTAAAGTTGGCAGATCAGTTGAAAACTTATTCACTGACATTATTTTTACCCCGTTCCTTTATTTTTCTTAAATATCTGATTAATGAATGATTATCTCTGGAAACGAACCTCTAAAGAATAATAAGCTTCGCTGAGCACAATCGCGTTTACCAATCATATAATCTACGACTAATTTAATCGTTTGCTACCAAATAATTGGTCTAAAAGACCATAACCCCGAGCAAGTACCAAATTCATTATCTAGCTACCTTATCGTTGCTCAGTTAAAACGGTAATGGGCCAGCCAGATAATCTTCCTCTTCTTACATAAAGCGTTAATAATTTTTATATTATAATACCGCAAAACACTTTCACTTACACTAGCAAATAATTCATTTTTCTGTTCATTAATTCAAAAAATTAGCTATTTTATTTCCGCTTAAGTCCAAATAATTGGAAAAATAAGGTTATTCTTTCTAAATTTTTGCCGTGTTTACCAAAGTTAATATCAGTTATAACTGTCACCAACAAACTGAAGCGGTGATCACCGCTAAATCAGTCTCATTTAAGTGCTAATTGCCTAAGTATTTTTTTACAATCGCCATTTAATTTGGTAATATTTCATTAATAGAAAACTAATATTTAAAAATCAGTAACAAAATATTGGCCGAGGAGCATTTAAATGAATACGCGTTTATCCTATCAACCAGACAGTTACAAAGCTTATATAACTCGCTGGAACTTGCTTTGTCTATTGGGTATGTTGTTTGGCAGTTGGATCATTGACCTTAGCCTGCTACATGCTTATAATCTCCTACAATTATTACTGGCGATTCTTTTTTTCTGGACTCTGCTGGGCATTGTTTTAATTCGCATTTTTTGGGTGCATCATAGTTTAGCACAAGCTAATTATCAAATTGCTGCAATCAACCAACAACAAACTGGGGTCTGGCTACACCTAAATACCCAGGAAATTTATGTTGCCCTAACTTGGCTTACTATTAGTGAGGCCCCTAAGGTTGTGACCCTTCGCTTTAAACACGCCTTGCGCTTTGATCATCACGGTCAACCACATCCGCTGCCCGACGGAAAACTGGTTTTAGCCCGACGCTTATTTGCGGATACTGATTTAGAATCTTTTATTGCCGCACTATACACGATCAAGCGGGGAAAAACAGTTGCCATCAATAAGAAATACTCGCCGCAGCCAGCCCGGCCAATTATTCACCTACCAAAACGCACCTGGTTTGGCTTAGGTGGTACTATCTTACTCAGCCTGCTACTAATTACGTTACAAGCCAATCACGTCAGTCAAAAAAGGCAGGCTCGTGAAAATGCCCGCTATATTCAAGTAAATTATCAGCCCGGAAAAAGAATTCATGCTCATAATATGAATGTCACCATCAACAATGCCTATCGGGCCACCAGTGAGAACAATCATGCTGTTGTTATTTTAAATTGTCGCGTTGCCGCTACCAATGATCAAGATTATTCATTGATAGGTAGCGACGATTTTGAGCTTTATAAAAAATGGTCTTTACGTGCTAAAAACAATGAAGATAGTTACGATAGCGGTGTCGGTCATAGTTATGCTGCAATCTTAATTGACCATAAACCAAAGCAAGTTATCAATACCCTGGATGCCGGCTTTGATTTAACGGAAATGCCATCTGAGTCGCTGACCTTCAACATTGTGTTGAAGTTACCACAAACAAACAAATTCGACTTCTTTTTCAATGACGCTGACTTAGTGGTCCACATGAAAAAATCAGACTTGGCGGTGATCAAATGAAACGCGCACTTATTTATTTTCTGAGTGGATGCCTGCTTTTATTATTACTTGTTCGTCCAGCACATGCAGCACGAACACAAACTTTTAACGGCAATCCCATCGAGATCAAAGCTAATGGTACTCACTACCGTGTATTAGGCTATGATATTGCGTCAACACCATTACCAAAATTTGCTTATGACGATCATGAAGAAGTTGAACGCTACTTAATTGTTCACATGCAGGCCATTCGTGGCGACCAACAAGAATATACTGATACCATTCGCGCCTATAATTTTGAAATTTGGAATGGACCTAATCACGTTTATCCCAGCGATGCCAAATTAAGCACCAAAAAATATCCCCAACTTACTAAACAATTATTAACCGAAGCAACCGAAGCAAAATTTAAAATCAAACCTGGGCAAACCCGTAACTTCGATACTATCTTTGTTATCAATCCTGTAAATTCAATTAAATTATCATTTGATGATGACGAACACAGTCAATACGTCTGGCTGCATCACGTGACATCAAAAAACAATGTTACTGCGGATTAGTACCACTACATTAAAGAAAGAGGGCCACATTACAGATGCCGAATCCCGTTCAGGCGCCACGTCGTCTCAGTCTTTGGTTTTTGACGATTGGTACCGCCATTTTAACCATCGTGGCAACTTTAAGCCCAGCATATAGTTTGCAGTTTTATTTTTTGACCATCTTGATACTACAGTTATTTTTTAACGGTCGCAGAGCCTGGCTGCTGTACGCGCCATTGCTGACCCTAGTCGCTATTCCATTAAATATTCTTGCTAGTGGCACAGCGGACGCGCGGATTTATAGCGAGCTTAATATTCTCAGCATGCTTGGTCTATTACTACTCGGCGGGCTTAGCGAAGTGATCATCAAACTAGTTCAGCAACGGCAAGTCAAAACATATGCCCCGCAAATTAACCAAGCCAGCGATGAGGGGCAATTATTTTTTAGTGATGCCGCCTTACATGCTGCTGGTTTAAGTGACCCAGAAAGTAACTTCTTTAAAAAACAAGTTCGTAAGCACTATCAACAGGTACAGCTGCTAGCTGATTTGCAACCACAGGCTCAAGTACTAATTCCTAACTTTAATGCCGATTTAGCACTCATACAGCAACTTTTTCGCGAATTAGTCAACGCACCACAACAAATGCTAAAAATTGATGACTTTTTATACCAGCATTTACCTGACTACGTCAATCTAGTGGACGGATTACTCAACATGGCAAATAATTCTGTCCAAACCGCGGCCGACAAAGCAATGTTGGCCGCCACAAAAGAAAAATTGGCCACCTTCCACGAGTTATTTGCTGCTGATTATCTTTTAGTCACGGAAACTGAGCGACAGCATTTACAACAAGACTTAACGACATCAACCAGCAAGAGATCTTAATTTTGGTACGATCAATATTGAAGGCCAACATTTTACTTGTTGATTACGAAAGGAATCGATTAACATGTTAGAACCTAAAGAAAATAGTTCGCTGCTTACACCCGATTACGCTACCACGATCAAGGCCAAGCTATCACCACAAGAATTACAACAGGCCGCTACTTATGCAGCTAGCTTACAAGTTGAACGGCAAAATACAGTTCTGACCTATGGCAAAACGGCACAGCAAGAATTATCTAACCTTAATAATAACGTTTTAGCACAAGTTAAAAGTAAAGATCTTGGTGAAATTGGCACCAGTCTGCACAACCTAGTTAACAGCTTAAATGAAGCCGATCCCGACAAATTAACCGCACCCCGCCTATTACGTTTTTTTACTAAATTACGTACCTCAATTTTTGAAATGACAGCAAAATACCAAGAAGTGAGCAGTCAAATTGAGCGCGCAGCAAGCCAATTAGAAACCCAAGAACAAACGCTACTTGATGATAACGATCTACTTGATCAAATGTACGCCGCCAACATGGATTTCTACCAAAAACTAAATGTTTTGATCGTCGGGGCACAATTAAAAAGTGCTGAACTGGCAACAGAATTAACCAAACTGCAAAAAAATAGCGCCGCTACTGACCAAATGACGGCACAACATATTCAAGACATAATTGCACTCCAAGATAGATTGAGCAAACGTAGCGCAGATCTTTTTTTAACTCGGGAGATTACGATCCAGCAGGCACCACAAATTCGCCTCATCCAAAATACGAATGCAATTTTGGCAGAAAAGATCCAGTCTTCACTGACCACTGCCATCCCATTATGGAAAAATCAAGTCATGATCACGTTAACTTTGTTAAATCAAAAAAATGCGGTTACCGCGCAAAATGCGGTTGCCGATGCTACCAACGACTTATTAAAGAAAAATAGTACACTATTAAAGCAGTCAACCTTAGATGTCGCACAAGCCAGTCAACGCGGCGTAGTCGATATTGCGACATTACGTGAGACCCAAGCCAACTTATTGCAAACTATTGAAGAGGCACTAAAAATTCAGCAAGATGGGCATAATAAGCGCCAAGCGTTAGAACAAGATCTACAAACAATGGAACAAGAGTTACAGACGAAATTAAGTGCCACACCAGATAATAAACGGTAAGTCTATGTAAAAACAATTATTTTACTTACCAGTTACAGCCGAATTAGACAAAACAGAACGGCTTTTTTTAAGCCTGACGTCAATACTAGCAACCATTTCAAGAACTAACATTAACGCATATTCAAATTGAACCACTAATTCCCAGCAATACTGCTGACTTAAGATTAATTACACGTCTACCCGGTGAGCTGACTATTACTTTTCCCAATAAAAGCTTCAATTAGATAATTTTCTTGATTATCACTTACCTGACTGTTTTGGTCTGGTGCAAGGATTAGATTAGTGATAACCCGGCTAAACCACTTTTGATCACAGCACAATAAGAATGGGTTAACTTATCTAAAGCACTTTCGAAGGACTAGCCACTGATCACGGAAAATAAGCGGCAACACCTATAGTAGTATTTAACAACGACTGAACACAACTGATCCTAAAAGCTATCAGCTTATAGCATAATTGACCATAGACTGCCAAATAAACTTATTTTGATTAAATAATTAAGCTGCAGCTTTCACACTGCGCTTTTTATTTACAAAATTTGCTATAAAAATAAATTCAAGCCAGAAACAGCATAAATTAAACCTGACTGATCCGATCCAATAGCTGGAACAAAACGCGCTGATTTTCTGCAGGAACCGGAAAATCAAGTATGGCCTGTGGTGTTTGGTTAAGCGCGGACCCAACGGTATATTGGCCATCGTTGACCACGATCTCACGCACATTTTCGGCTAAAGTTTCCAAATGAAATTGCAGGCCTACCACGTTTTGTTGATAAATAAAGCCTTGATTGGCGAACAGCCGGCTGGCAAACAAGCGCTGGGCGTTTTGTGGCAACGTAAATGTTTCTTGGTGCCAATGCAACACCGTCAATTTTGCCGGTAATGACAACATTGTAGCTTGTAAATAAATTGGTGCCCAGCCGACTTCTTTCGTAGCCGCTGACTTAATTTCACCACCTAAGGCCTTACTAATTTGTTGGGCCCCAAAACAAACACCAAAAATCGGAACCTGACGGGCCAATAATTGTTGAAGCAACCGCCGTTCCGCAGCGATCCATGGTAAATTGTCGTTCACACTTTGCGGTCCGCCTAGTAGAACTAACATGTCAGTTGTCGCCGCTGACGGTAAAATACCAAATTGATCCGGATGATAAATATATAATTGATGCTGCCGCCGGTGCGCCCAAATTCTTATCGCACCAGGGCCTTCATTAGATGTATGTTGTAAAACATTGATTCGCATCGCTTCATCCCCTAACTTAAGTTTCAGCTTACGCCAAAGTTGCCACGCTGACAATTGATTTTCAGCACGGCAAAGGAAAAATAATTATCTTCAGGTAGGGCTTGATTCTAACGAAAATAATAATCAGGAAACAAACAAACTAGATCAACTTTTATCCGCCAAAAATACGGATACCGCTCGCGAAAACGAAAATAAAAAATGTTGCTGATTTTTATTCAGCAACATTTTTTACATTAAACCCATCAAGTGGAACCATGCAGTCATCACTAAAGCCACAATAAACATGACACCAGTCAGTGGAATACCTAAACGCATGACCTCTTTTTGCGTATAGCCGCCGGTATCCGGCTCGTTCCCAACTAAAATAGCCAAATTATGGAATGGCAAAATATAGTGTAGATTAACCACAGAAAAAACGAGCAGCGAAACGGCTAAGGGACTAACGCCTAGATGAACCGTTGCCGCAACCAAGGCTGGAATCGTTACCCCCATAACCGCGATCACTGAACCCATAAACATGTGAATGAAAATAGCAAACACAGTGATGATCAAAGCCAATAAGAAAATATTATGTGGTAATGAAGACGGTAAAATAACTTTGGCGATCCAGTGGTTCATACCTGACTGACTGCCAACATCACCAATTGCAATCGCTGAAGTTAGGAAAACAAGAACATTCACGGGGACGCCACTCCAGGATTCAGCAGTCAAAACTTCGCCGATCACCGGCATACTCATCAATAACGCCACTAATAATGTGATCCAACCAACATCAATACCGGTAACCCCACTGGTCAGCCAAAGAACAATGGCAATGGCTAACCAAATGATCGTCCGCACTTCTTTTTCAGTTAATTTACCTAATGCCTTTTGTTTAGCCCGTAAAACGGTAAAATCGATGTTAACCGGCTGCGAAGGCTTAAACAATAACATAAACAACAACATCGTAATGATCGCCGCAATGATCATCGGTACTCCCATATATAAGAAGTACTGGACAAACGTTGTTTTAACGCCAGAATCAGCCACTGCCAATGGATTTAACGTTGAATCACCAGTTAGAAAAACGCCGGATAACGGACAAGCTGCTGCGAAAACCGCCAAACCAATTTTAGCACGATCTTCTTTTGGCATATGGGCACTTTCAGCAACGACACCCATTACTGACATGATCAGAAAAGCGCGTGGCCATGGATGCGGGATCAATAAAGCTAGAATCAAGGTCAAGACAAAAATTGAAATGATGATGCCGTTCCATGAACGCACAAATTTGATAATAAACGAATAAGCAATTCGCTCACCAAACCCGGAATCACGCACCGCACCAGCGATCAAGTATGCGCCAATGACAAGCCACATAATTGAGCCCGTCCATGACGACGAAAATACTTGTACAGGTGTCGCTACATTTAAAATAATCAGTAGCATCAGGTAGACACCACCAACATAGGCAGGTTGAGCAATTTGCAGCGCCCACCAAACAACAGTCATCAGTGTTAAGGCTAAATCTAATTGGCCATTATGTGATAGTCCTTGCAACGGTAAAAAATAAATCAGCACAAAAACAACGATACCGCTAATAAAGCCGATCATTCGTTTCTTCACAACAAAATTCCTCCGATATTCTGCCAAAATTTGGCAATATAAAACCGCAAGCCGCAGCGCAATGTTCACTACGAACTTCCGGCTAAATTAAGCTATTTCAGATATTTTCCCCAATCTTTGACTTCCATAAATTGTGCTCGTTCAAATTGAGTTTTCATATCGAACGGTACCGTGCCATCGATCACTAATTTAGATGACATCCCGCGGAAACGAATTGATTTCGGATCATATTGCGGTCGTTCCGATGGATCCAAGGGATGGTTACGCATGCCCGGCAAAACCATTAAATCTTGATCAGCCTGGAAACGTGTATTCATCGTCCAAATAACATCATTCATGTCAAAAATATCCACATCTTCATCCACTAAAATAACGGTTTTCAATTCTTTAAAAGCAGAAAAAGCAAGTAAAGCCGCTTGTCGTTGAATACCTTCATCGGCCTCATTTTCCTTATGGATCTGTAAAATCGTCATCAGCTTACCACCGCCTGCTGGTGGATTGTAGACATTTAAAACTTTACCAGGAATCGCGCGGTCCACAAGTTGCAAAATACTGGCTTCAGTCGGAATACCGGCCATACTAACGTGTTCTTCGCTAGGACCAATCACTGACTGCATGATCGGGTTATCTTTACGGTGGGTCACTGCCGTTACTTTGATGACTTGTAACGCTGGATTAGCATCACCATCGTAGCCAGGAAACTCCGGCATGGCTTTACCAGTATGTGTATTAATATCTTCCTGAATGCGCTCATTAGGCATAATATAGCCTTCTAACGTGTATTCAGAGCGGGCAATGGCCTTTTCGTCTACAGTAACGCCTTGAACTAAATCGACAGGTTGCTGCCGGATCGCCCCGGCAACGCCTAGTTCGTTATAGCCAAATGGTGTGGTCGGTGGTTCAAAGGTAGCCCCAATAGTAATGGCTGGATCCAACCCGATATTGATCGTGATCGGCATCGGTTTATTAGCCTTTTCATATTCTTCAGCAAAGGCACCGATATGCCGACCACCAGGCATGATGTAAATACCGATTTTATCCTTATCCTCTAAAACCATCCGGTGGATCGTCACATCGCTTTTAGATTTGTCCATGTTCGAACCTAAAACGACCCCCACAGTAATGTACGGACCCGCATCTTGCGGTGTATTGGTCGGTGCCGCAACTAATTTACGAATATCAAAATCAGCATCCGTTGCCCGCTGGATCACCTCATGTGCCGGTGCCTCTGCTTCGGTAACCATTTGTGGCCAAACTGGATTAGATACGGATTCATTTAAGAATTGCCCCAAAGTCTTGTAATCATGATGGAACATTGCTCCGACTCGTTTACGACTAGCCATCAAGCCAATCAATACTCTTGTTTGAGCAAAGCCCTTAACATTATTGAACATCATTGCAGGACCCTCTTGTGTCGGCCGTTGAACAGTACCACCAGCACCAATATACCGGTAAACGCCGGATAATTCAGCTTCTGGGTCAACCGCAACATCAGTTTCATGGTATTGACCAGGTAATTGTTTTAATTCAGCCAAAACACTTCTTAGATCATATTTATCAGCCATATTTATAGTCCTTTCTACATTCAGGTTTACATATACAGTATAAAAGCCGGTGCAGTACGCTTCAAATCAGATTTGGCGTGGTATTATGCCTAAATGGAATAATAAAAAAAGAGCAGCGCCACTGCTGGCATTGCTCTGTCTATAAAAATTCATTTACTTTGTTTCACCGATGTTGCCACAACTTCACCGTCTTCTGTAACACCACTGACCCAAATTTTTAACTTAGGTAAATGCGTTTCGATCAAACCGACGATTCGTCCAGAAAGCAAGGCGGACAAAACTGTCCCTTCACGCACACCGATCAGTTGACGTCCAAAACCAAAGCTAAGCAGTAACGCTAAAAGCACCATGCTGACATCAACGCGAACTTTCATTCTGCCAAAGGCCATTTTTTTACGAAAAGCAAAAGCCGCCGTGATCCCTTCCCCGGCCATCATTAAGGTTCGCGAGTTCACTTCAAAAAATACCCCGGTAGCCAACAAAACAATACTTAGCAAGGTCAATAGCAACTGTAACAAATAATTAGACGTAGTCAAAAAATGCAGCAAACGTACGAAGGTATCGATCATAACGCCAAAAAAAGCTGACGGTATGATCTGAATCACATTGTGCCAATCAAAATAATGGCCTAAAACGATCCATTCCAAAATAATTAACAGTACCATGTAGACGATCGTCCATTGGCCAATTGTCAGCGGTGTTAGCTCACTGAGTACATTCGGTACACTAGAGATCGGCGACGTCCCTAATAACGCAATTTTGGCCATCGCCACACTAGCTGCCATCAAAGCAATACCGAAGATCAAGCAGGCAAAATGTTTGGTTGTACCGCCGACACCCCATGTATTATTCATGCTGCTCTCCTGCCAACGCTTGCCGAACTAATTTTAATTGTTGCGCTAAAGCAGCCCCATCAATTTCTGGATGTTGTTCGAACAAATTAGACCACCACCGATCCATAATGATCTTTAATTGTTGCGCTAACTGTTGGCCTGCCGGCGTTAAAGTAATCATTTTCGCACGTCGATCTTGCGCATGAACTGCTCGTTGGACCCAACCCTTATCCACAAGAACACGTAGATCACGAGCCAACAAACTAGGATCCATCGTCACATCTTGCGCAATTTGCTGTTGAGTTAATGCCGGGTGATCATAAATATACATCAACAGATCACTTTGAGTCGCCCGAACATCTAATTCAGCGATCGCTTGTTTAAAATCACGCTTAGATTGTCGATAAACACCGGCAATATATTTACTAAATTCAAATAATTCCACCTAAACATCCCCATTTCATTAAATTAATGGACTTATCCATTAAAGTTCTTTTTAAAGTGTTTGTCAACTAAACCAAAAAAGCAATCTGTTAATAAACAGATTGCTTAATCAAATAAATTATTGAATCGTTATTTTTTAGTAATATAACCTTGCGCCTTTAATAACTCGGCACATAGTACCGCGCCACCGGCAGCACCACGTAAAGTATTATGCGATAAACCAACAAATTTCCAATCAAAAATCTTATCTGGACGTAAACGCCCGATTGAAACACCCATGCCGTGTTCGAAATTAACATCATAACGAACTTGGGGCCGAAAATCATCGGTCATATATTGGATAAATTGCTGAGGTGCACTGGGTAAACCTAATTTCTGTGGTTCGCCGCTATAATTCTCTAAAGCCGCGATCAATTCTTCCTTAGTTGGCTTTTGTTTGAAATTAACAAAAGCCGCGGCAGTATGACCGTATAGAACCGGAACCCGCAAACATTGACTAGTGATCGTCGGTGTGGTTGCTGAGACGATTGCTTTCTTAGCCGCATCAACATGACCCCAAATTTTAAGCGGTTCATCTTCGGATTTGGCCTCTTCCCCTGGAATATAGGGAATTACGTTACCAACAATTTCGGGTGCGTCTTGTAAAGTCTTACCCGCACCAGAAATCGCCTGGTACGTTGTTGCGATCACCTGTGTGGGCTCAAATTGTTGCCAAGCCGATAAAGCCGGCGTGTAACTTTGAATCGAACAATTCGGTTTAACCGCAATAAAACCGCGCTTAGTACCTAGACGTTGCCGCTGATACTTAATAACCTCAGAGTGATCAGGATTGATCTCTGGAACGATCATTGGCACATCAGGTGTCCAGCGGTGAGCACTGTTGTTAGAAACAACCGGTGTTTCCGTTTTTGCGTAATCTTCTTCAATTTTACGAATCTCGTCTTTAGACATACTAACGGCAGAGAATACAAAATCAACCTGTGCCGCAATTTTAGCAATTTCTTTTACATCTAAAACAGGCAGATCTTTAACGTTAGCAGGGATCGGCTCTTCTAACTTCCAACGACCAGCAACCGATTCAGCGTACGTTTTACCCGCACTATGTGCACTAGCGGCGACAACCACGATTTCAAACCACGGGTGGTCGGCTAATAATGTAACATAACGTTGGCCTACCATTCCAGTAGCACCGAGTACACCAACTTTTAACTTTTCACTCATATCTTCAACCTCACTTTTTTACATTACATGAGTAATGATATAGTCAAACCACATGAAAAATCAATGAAAACTTTTTAATAATTAGTACATTTTATCAAGAAAGCCTTTTCTTGACCCGTCAACACTGTTTTGTCACCGCATAATTACTTAATTTCACCATTACGAAAAGCGCCGATCATGTCCCAAGTTAGACTCAAGGTAGTATCATCGATGGGAATCTTGTCCCGATCAAACCATTTGGCCACCGATAGCTCGGCCTCGTCAGAATGATATTCTTCAGTAGTATAAGTATCAGCGGCACTCACATCGGCAAAAAAGCCCATCAAGATCGATTGTGAAAAGGCCCATGGCTGGCTTTGATAATAATGAATATGGTTGACTTCCAGGCCCGTTTCTTCAAAAACTTCACGTCGGATCGTATCCTCTAAAGTCTCACCGATTTCAACAAAGCCTGCAATTAAGGCATACCGATCGTAGCCCGCAGCATACTTGGTCAATAATAATTGATTGGCCCGCTTTACGCCTACAATAATTGCTGGCGAAATACGCGGATAAATTTCCGCACCACAAGCTGGACAAATTAAATTTCGTTCCTTAGTGCCTTTAACCAGTGGCCGGCCACAACGACCACAAAAATGATTTTGTAAATACCAGTTAGCTAAATGCGCCGCAGTGGCAGTGGCAAAGGCTAGCCACTTTGGAACCAGGTTGCGCAAAACGTTTAGACTTTGATAACTGAAATCCACTTTTTCATTTAATTTAACGTCCAATAGAAAGAAACTGTGCCCCTCAATGGAAAGTAAATAATTAGGCTGACTAAAATCAGCAGAATAATTGCTTCTTAACTCACTAAAAGTTGGCGTTTGCATGCCGTCAGTTTTAGTTGTCATTAAAATTTTACCACCGTTTAAAATAATCATATAATCTGTGGCTTGTAACGGTTTGGGAATATATTGTGTATCTAAAATATACGGTTGAATATTTTGAAACATTTTCACTTCACTCCTCAGTTAACATGTTCGTACTATAGCACGCAATTCATCAATAGCCAACTAAACTGACGATTCATTACTAAAGTCAAATAAAAAAACACTCATCCAAGGATAAGTGTTTTCGTAAAACGCTGATAGAAAAACGATATTAACGTTTTGAGAACTGTGAAGCCTTACGCGCTTTCTTCAAGCCTGGCTTTAAATACTCGTAGGTTAATAAGTTTACATAGCGTTCAAAAAACCCGTTAAATTAACGTTTATGAATTTCAGAATTCTAGATCTTTCTTATTGTTTCAACCGTTTTACCCCAAATTGGGGTACACTTCGGAGGAACGTAAGGCTTCAAACCTAGAAATCAATTCACGAATCATTAACATTAATTGCGATTGTTCGTTCAACTACTTTCTAATGGTAGAAACACAACCAACAACTGCTTATCAACTCGGGTTTCAATTCCACATACACGTTCATAACCTCCTGTTCAGTAGACCAAAATCAAAATTGGTCTACTTTTTATTTGCACTAAAATTCTTCAACAAATATTTAAGGAGGTGCTGTCATTGCAAACAGCAACCCGTAAAGTTTCTGTCTGGTTAGCCTTGCTGACCTTGTTCACTTCAATTTTTATGACTCCGATCACAAGTGCTTTTGCGGCCGACATGACCAATATTAAAGCAGGCGATTGGATATCCTCTTGGCAGCTAAATCTGTTGAATGGTCTCCACTGGACAGACAACGGTATTTACAAAAAGGTGGTTGATGGTCAGGTTGCCTTTTGTGTTGAACATGGGATCGATATTGAAAATTCTGGTTCAGGTTGGACACCCACTAACTATTCAGCAGCAGAAAAAGATAAATTAGCTTCAATAGCCTATTTTGCTTATCAACAGAACCCAACTGACGCTAATTATGGGCTTGCACAAATCATGATCTGGGAGGAACTAAATAGTGAACTATTGACCACCAATTACCCAGATTATCAGGCAAAAAAAGCGGCTGTGTTGAAAAAAGTGACTACATTCAATACTAAGCCGTCATTCAATGATCAAAATATTACCTTAAACGTTGGTGATTCAGTCACTTTAACCGACACTAACGATACTTTAGCTTCATACATTGAACAAACTGCTAATACCGCTAATTTGAACATCACAAAATCTGGCAATAAATTAACTTTGACCGCTACAGCCAATTCCAAGTAATCTGGTAAAGTTTCCTTTGCTAAAGCTAAAGCAGCTAACATTGGGACCTCATTACTCTATGGCAAAGGCAATCAACAAAAACTCGCCTATTTCAAACTGCCAAATGGTAACAACTTCGATCTCAATATCAAAGTCAATCTCAATGGTAACTTGAAAGCTAAGAAAGTTGACGCGGATACCAATAAGGCTCTGCCAGGTGCGAAACTCAAATTTGAGTACAATGGTCAAACCAAAGAAGTCACCACTGGCACTGATGGTTACGCCGCTTTAAACGACATCAAGGCCGGTACCCAAGTCAAAGTTTCTGAAGTAACGGCACCCAATGGTTACGTCAATAAAGGTGAAATCAAGACGGCCACGATCGCACCTAATCAAACTATCGAAGTCGTTCTTGGCAACAAAGAACAACTTGGTAATGTGAATCTAACGAAGATTGGTCGTCAATTTGGCACCAATATGTTTAACAAGTACTATTCATTAAATGGCGCGATGTACGGTATTTATTCAACTGATGGTAAAAAAGTTGGAACGATCACCACTGATAGCACCGGCAAAGGCACGCTACAAAATCTGAAACTTGGCAATTACTACGCCGTTGAAGAAAAGGCCCCAGCCGGTTATATCCTTAACAACGAGAAAGTACCCTTTGAGTTGAAATATGCTGGTCAAAATGTCGCGGTCACTGCCACTGCGGTTAAAGCGACCGATGATGAACAATTCGGTACTGCCACTTTGATCAAGGAAGATGCTAAAACTGGTCAAACACCACAAGGCGCAGCTTCTCTTAATGGTGCTATCTATGAGTTGTATCGAACTTCAAATGATGAACTAATTGATACCGTTACAATTAAAAACAATCAAGCGAGTGTCGCTAATCTAAAGTTGGATGACTACTACTGGATCGAAAAAACAGCACCAACTGGCTACATTAAAGATACAGAAAAACATGCATTCAAACTGGCATACGCCGGTCAAAATGCTAAAACGGCCACCGTATCAACAACCGTTAAAGAACAAGTCATTACCGGTGGTTTCGACTTAATCAAAATTGGTAACTATGATTGGCACACCGCACTTTCTAGTCATTTAACTGGTAAAGAAAACAAGTCTAATCCACTGGCTAATGTTGAGTTTATAGTCACTAGCAACACAACGAATAAAATCGTCACAACGGGAACAACCGATAAAGAAGGTTACCTCAAATTTACTGATCTACCCTATGACACTTATACCGTGACGGAAACAAAAACACCAGAAGGCTATAAGACCGCCGATCCATTTAAAGTCACGATTCATCAACAAAACGAGACCCATCATTATTCAGTCGTCAATAATGTATTGGAAGAACGATTGAAAGTGGTCAAAGCTGACGCCGAATCCGGCAAAACAATTCCGCGTGCCAACGCTGGCTTTAAAATTAAATCACTACAAACTGGTAAATATGTTTCCATGCCTAATCTCAATCATGATGGGACAACTGATACTTTTATGACTAATGAAGAGGGCTACTTGACCACAACTGAGGCGCTCCCCTATGGTCAATATGAATTAGTCGAAACACAAGCACCCTTAGGCTACGTTCTTGCCAAAGACCCAGCTGAATTTTCGATCACTGGCAAAGATAGTGATGGTATTGTGACCGTCAAATTTACGGATAAGTCGCAAAAAGGCATTGTCACTTTGAATAAGACTGGTGCCACGCCAGTTGAGGTGACTAAACAGTCAACTAAGTACGGTGAACAATATGGTTTTAACTATGACTACACCCCACTGACCGGTGCCAAGTTTGAATTTACTGCCCGTGAAAATATCACCACCGCTGATGGTACCGTCCACGCCAAAAAAGGGTGAAACTGTCGCCACGGCCACGACTGACGCTGATGGGCAAATCAAAACACCACAACTTTATCTCGGTAAATACTCAGTTAAAGAAGTCGCCGCACCAAATGGCTTCATTCTTAACGACAAGCCAATTGATTTTGAATTGAAATACGCTGGTCAAAATGTTGAGGTCACTTCAACTTCGCTCAAAGCGACTAACGATTTCCAGAAATTGAACGTGACTGTTAACAAACAGGCAGAACAGATCAAGAGTTGGGATAAGGACAAACCCACAATTGAAAATAAAGCCGCTAATGGTCAAGTCTTCGGACTGTTCAGTAAAGCTGGCTACACCAGTGGTGACATCAATGTTCCGGCAAAAGCATTAGTCGCAACTGCGACTGTCAAAGATGGTAAAGCAACATTTACCGACATTCAATTACCAGAAGGTAGTTATTATGTACAAGAACTAGATGCCGGTGAAGCTTATCAGCTTGATGACCAAACTTATGATTTTGAATTTAAGACAATTGACAACACCGCAACTAAAAATTTCACGATCAATGATGATAAGGACGCACCAATTCTAAACAAACTACACTTCAACGAATTTGCCTTTAAGAAAATCAACGAAACCGCTAAGTTAGTTGAAAATAAAGGTTATCAGTTCACTTTTGATGGTAACGCCAAAGGTGCGGTGTTTGAATTACTAGATAAGGATAAGAAAGTCATTCAAACCACTACAATTGATGACAAGTCGATTGGTGCTTTCAAGAATGTACCGGTTGGCACCTTCTATTTACGGGAAAAGACGCCTTCCGCGACTAATCTTGTTTTGACTAAGGATTTAACTAAAATCGTTTCAACCAAAGCTGGTATCACTGCCTACAATGCTAAGGGTCAATTAATTAGTCAGGATAAAAAACAAGCAGCTGAAAAAGCAACAACCGAGACTAAGTCCACTTCTGAATCGCCAGCAATTAGTTTCACGCTACAAAATAGTTTAATCAAAGGTACTGGTGAATTAACCAAGACTGATGTCATCGATGGTAAAGTCTTGCCAAACACTGGTATCAAGATTCTTGATCAAGATGGCAAAACAGTTGTATCAGGTCGAACTAATGACAAGGGCATTTTCAGTTTTGCCAACCTGCCTGCTGGCAAATATCAGTTTGTGGAGTATGACGCACCAAAAGGTTATAAGATCAATGAAACGCCTGTTGATTTTGAGATTACTAAAGATGGTGAAATTGTCAAAGCACAAATGAAAGATGAAGCCGTTGATACACCAATACTTCGCCTACCGCAAACCGGTGAAGAACGTAATCAATTATTAAGTATTGTTGGTGTGATTCTACTATTAATTACTGGCTTAATTGTGTGGTGGATGCATCATTCAAAAAAATCTAGTGATGACTTGTACGACGATGATGAAGATGATACTTGGAACGATTAATCGTTTCACTATATGAAAGGATGATTGTATGCCAGAATTACAGACTGATCCAATTTTTAACTTGTCCGAATTCCATCATGATTTCAAAAAATTCATTAATCCTATGTTTCCGACCTCACCCACTGAAAAAGAAATTCTAAAGAACATTAAACACCAAGTTCAGACTACGCCAGAAATATCAGTCAATTTTCCGATTTCCAAGGATGAATGTATTTTAGGCGTGAATATGTCCTTTACGTTCGGCTCAGGGTTCATTGAACATAAGCTTTTTCTAAGCTATCGCGGTGTTTTTCTCGAATAAGTGGTATCAGAATCACTGTTATTACAATTTAGGAGGTCAAATGATTTACGTATCTTCCATTAAAATGTCGTCCAGTGGCAAGCCAAATGTTTTGCTTGAAGGTGAGATCATTCTGAATCACAGTCTGATCATCAAACAAGTACAACTCATTCAAGGACACCATCGTCTGTTCTTAAACTTTCCCCAAGTTCGCAATCAGCGGCTTATTTATCCCCTCAATACTGATCTATATCAATATTTACTCAACCAAGTCATCGAATATTATGCACATTCTAAGTCAGATAGTTAAATTATCTGGCTTTTAGTTTACCCAAAATTCAAAAAATGAAAGCGAGGACCCAATTATGGATCTTAAATATGTAATTCCCGAAGTACGCGAAACTTTCGGTCAGCTCACCTTTGCCGGTAATTTTAGTGAAACTCGCGAAGGCTCCGGTGCCAATCGTAAAGTTGTTTCGCGCACTTATGACCTTTATTCCGATGTACAACGCGCTGACAACATTCAAGTAACGATCCCAGTGGCGGCCGGTGAAAAAAACGACACGCTCGAACCATTTGATCGGGTTCAATTAATTAATCCACGCATCGCCGCAGTTGGTTATCGAATTGGCGAAGCAGCATTTGTAAATTATACCTGCTTAGCTGACGACTTCATCAAAATTTAGCTACTCCTCAAAAACAAAGAAAGAAGGAACTTTATATGCGATTACCAGAAGGCATCAAGTTAGATACATCAAAAACGTTCGGTAAATTATTATTCTCCGCCCAACGCCGAGAACGATTTATCGAAGACGATGAAGGCAACCAAACAACTAATGTTCGCTCACGTACCTTTGATTTAAAGAGTACGGTACAAGGTCAAATGGTCCAGGTCTCTATTCCAGCCGAAGCCGGGACTAAGAATTTTGAATATGACCAAGAAGTAGCACTAGTTGATCCTGAGATCGACACTGTCGCCAATGCAGATTTCCGTGGTGTGACTGTTTCTTGGTATCTCAAAGCAACTGATATTGTCCCAGTCAAAAACAGCCAATCCAAAACTAGTCCAGTAACCACCGAGAAAAATAGTAATGACAAAAAATAATCATCATAGGCTTTCATCCCAACGCTCCCCGCCGTCTTTATGACGGTTTAAGAATTTCTTAGTAGCCACAAAAAAGATGTTAGGAGATTTTTTATGAATGTACTTGTCTGTATTAATGAAATCGGCTTTATGGATGATTTTGTAGCGAACATCAAGGAAAGCTCCGTTAATGAAGCCGAGCGAAAGCTCCAAGAAGCTCATGAAATTGCGATTGAATCACCCGATTCTGGTTTTAGTTTAACTGCTCTATCAGAAGTGACTAAAGATGGTGTTGCTAAAGAATTTACCTTCAAGAGTATGCAGGCCGAAGAAGGTCTAACAATGATTTATATTGGCGTAGCTGATGCCGCCTAGTTGATCCTAAAGCAATTGAAATGAGGTGATAATTTGAAAGCAATTTTTCGGTATCGTGGCACTCAAATTCATCCACGTGATCAGAACCTAGTTTTTCAAACGCTGTTAAGCATGGTTCTATTCATCTGGCTGCCACTGACTATTTTTCTTTATCTACCGTTACTATCTAAAATCAATCTTAAAACCGTTTCATGGCCGACAATTCATAGTCTCCCCTGGTCATTTAGCGGATTGATTATCAGTTCCATCATTACATTTCTAGCTTCATTAACGATCATCTTATTGGTCTTAATCAGATTTCCTGACCAATACCGCAAATTGATGCATCGACAAAAAATTGCGCGAATGTTCATGACCAATAATTGGTACGAGAGTGAAACAAGACAAAATGATGGTTTTTTCAAAGACTTAGACTTTGGCAGTTCAAAAGAACGCATTTCACGGTTCCCACGAGTTTACTACCGTTTAAAAAATGGTCTGATCCATGTACAAGTGGAAATTGTGATGAGTCCTTATCAAGATCAACTGATCCATTTAGAAAAGAAACTTGAATCTGGCTTATACTGTGAGATCGTTGATAAAATTCTCCATGATTCATTTGTGGAATATACCCTACTATATGATACGATTGGCAATCGAATCTCGATTGAACATGTGAAATGCCAAAACGGTGCCGTCAATCTAATGAACAATGTTGCTTGGGAATATGATGTTTTGCCCCATATGCTAATCGCTGGTGGTACTGGTGGTGGGAAAACCTATTTTATTCTCACCTTGATCCAAGCATTGATTCGTGACGGCAATCAGTTGACCATTCTTGATCCAAAAAATTCTGACCTAGCCGATTTAACCGATGTCATTCCAGATGTTCACTATGAACAAGACGATATGATCGCCGCCGTAGGTCGATTTTATCAAGAAATGATGGAACGGAATAAAGAGATGAAAAAAATGGCCGGCTACCAAACAGGCAATAACTATGCCGCGCTCGGACTTCCCGCCCATTTTCTAGTTTTTGATGAGTATGTGGCTTTCATGGATATGATCGGACGTGAAGCGGTACAAGTCATGAGTAAGCTTAAACAAATCGTTATGCTTGGCCGTCAATCAGGCTTCTTTCTGATCTTAGCCTGCCAGCGCCCTGATGCAAAATATCTAGGTGACGGCATTCGTGATCAATTTATGTTCCGTGCCGCACTCGGTCGCATGTCGGACCTTGGTTATACCATGATGTTTGGTGAAACCGACAAAGATTTCTTCTTAAAACCCATCAAAGGTCGTGGTTATGTGGATACTGGTATTGGCGTGATTAGTGAGTTTTACACGCCGTTAGTACCGAAGGGTTATGATTTTCTGGGTGAGATTGAAGCTGCCTATCAGAGCAATAACAAAACACTGTAATCGCTTATTCCGGTAGTTATCTAAGTTACTCCATGCCTGATTTACGGACTAAATCAATCGCTGCATCACACGTAGCTCCAAAATCAATCCCGTGCGCATATTCATTGGGCTTTTGATAAGCAAGCCATAATTTTTGAAGACTTGGACTTGTTTTGAGAGCCGTTAATGCTGAAATATAGGTGCCTAATTGATTAGTTGTTTCTCTTTTTGCTGAAGTTGCTTGTATTGCCTTTTTTAATACATCAAACTTTATTTCAGTCTTATTTTGATGATTGAGCAAATATAAATCGTAGAAATCTTTCAATCGTGTATTAGCATCAGCCCGGCTAACTATCGTCTCCAACTTTTCAGCAATGATGGTTTCAACTGTGTACGCCATAATTTGAACAGTCCGATCCTCAAGAATCATTTTGTGTCCATATTGGATGGCGCGCTCGGTAATCACATCTCCAGTTGATATATCAATCTTAACATCAACTCGTGTGGTATAGATTTGTGCACGGATATGAATCCGGTAACCGGAATACTCATCATCCTCCCTAATTTCACCAATCCTTACAATAGATAGTTTGATGATATCTTCTGGTAATTCAATATCACAAATTTCTTGAAACACACTTTTCATTTTATCTTCCGTCACTGGTAAACCAACAATTGAAGTATCAATATCCCGTGTTGAGCGAGTGTCGGTGCCAATTAGCGATGCAATCAAGAAGCCACCTTTTAGTACGAGATTATTTTGGTAAGGTGAATTAGAGATTCGATCAATCAGGTCATCCAAAACAATCTCCTGCAACATGATTTGTGGTGTGATTTTTCTTTCCTTTGCTAACTTTCTGATTCTAGCCAAAAATTGCTTCTGGTCAATAAATTCAAGTTTCACAGTAGGACCTCCATATACGTTCTAATCTCTTCTTCTACTTTAAATGTTCTTGCGTACGCCATTAACTGGCGGAGATTTTTTCCTTTCTGATGGGCGTAACTATTCATTGCTTGTTTAATCGTCTCGGCATCGGACCTATCTCGTGTTCGCAGGATATCACACAAGGTGCGCTCAACATCGTAAACCTTAACTAGGTGTCCACCAGGAGTTTTAGTTGTCGTTATGCCAATTTCATAAAGCTCCTTTTTTTGTCGATAAATCTTGATTGGTGCATCGGTTTTAGTACTGTACGCGTATGGCAACGGAAAGTTCATTTCGTAGGTGCTTGGTGTCCGGTCGATCATTCCATAGAGAAAAAGCGCCGTATCTTTGAAGAAAACACCTTTTGAAAGGCTATATTGTATCGCAGCAATATCGTCACCAAACTCAAGTGGATCAATATAAACACCTGGTGCCAATCTTTCAAGCTGCCCATGAGCATACATGTTGCGCAGCACTCTAGGTGAGATACCCATTGAACTAGCGGTTTTAGATGTAATTTGACCACCATTCTTGTTCAAGTACTCAATGATTTCATCTTGTTGGCTCATTTATTTCACCTCAATCCAAAAGTCCGTTTTCTACTCAGATTATAACATATAGTGAGTAAAAAGCGGATAAAGCGATTCATAGTTTATTGAATTGTCTGTTAGCTATATTCTTGCAGCTCAAATACTAAAATCGGTTCACTTTCAATAACATTTTTTACGGCACTAAGATTTTGCTGGATTGATTCAAATAGCTAACATAACTTTAATGGACTTGCCCAACATCACAATAATGCTAGCGCTAACTCGCCCCGCCGTGCTGTGCAGCGCGAAAAGCGCGAGCGGAGGCGGCGGTCGGCGCAAGCCGGCCGCATCAACCCCCGGTATGTAACACGGGGGTAGAAAACTGATACGTCACGGCCGAAAATAACGTAGAAACGTTGCCATAATTACAACTTAATAGTTTCACCTAAAGACGACCAGCTTGTGTAAGGTCGCCTTTTTATATTCCAAAAAAGAAAGGAGCTGATTCTATGCCGATTTGGCGTGAACAAATACGGACTAAGCGTAAGCAACTGAATATCACGCAAACAACTTTAGCTCGACGCATCGGAATTACAGTGAGACACGTCCAACGTTTAGAAAACGGGACGCGCAGTCCAAGTAGTTCTTTACAAATGCAAATTGACTATGTATTAGCTCACTGGGGTGAAGATCCAGAATTAACACTCAATTTTGATTATGTGCGGATTCGCTTCCCCACTCATGATGTGGAGACCTTGATTGAAAAGGTACTCAATTTAAAAATAGACTTCATGCTATTCAATGATTGGGGCCTGTACGGTTATTCCTCTAGCTACGTTTTCAGTAATATCCAAGTGATGAGTTCAACACCAACTGAAAAGATCGGCACGTTGCTGGAACTTAAAGGCCAAGGTTGTCGTGAGTTTGAAGGAATCTTATTAGCTCATGATGAAACTTGGTTCGATTTCTTTAGACGGTGTCTAGAACTTAAAGCCGTTTTTAAACGACTAGATTTAGCCATCAATGACCATGCAGGTATTCTCAGCATCCCTGAACTCATTACCAAGTGTGAAAAGAACGAATGTATTTCAGTAATGCGGCGATTTGAAGGCTTAAAGTCCGGTGCCATGACTGACGAACAAGCAGAAGATCATGGTGCGAGTTTATATGTCGGTTCGATGAAAAGCGATATTTATTTCTGTATCTATGAAAAGGAAGCGGAACAGCAACATAAATTTGGTGCAGACTATCAAGCCGTTGGCATCAAAAATCGCTTTGAGATACGTTTGAAAAATGATCGCGCCAAGATAGCCATTGAAGATTTACTTGCCTATCGTGATGTTGAGCGAACCGCTTTTGGCATTATTACTCGCTATATTCGTTTTGTTAATCGGGGCAAAAATAAAGACCGGGCTAAATGGCCGCTTAATCCAACCTGGGCAGCTTTTTGCGGCAAAGGCCGGCAGCCGCTACGACTGACCCTTGACCCTGAACCTTTTGATCTACGGCGTACTCGCGCTTGGATAAAAAAACAAGTTGCCCCAACCCTTAAAGTTCTGCTTAACATTGACGGCTATAACGGTAATAACAGCACAATAGCCATGATCAAAAACACTGAATTAAAACAAAAGCATCAAACAATACTTGAACAACAAACCCTTGGCATTAGTGAAGTTGGAGGTGATTATTTTGAAAACGACCAAGGAACTGAATAAACCACTTGCTACCTTTCCTGCTGGCATCAAAGACTATATTTTCAATGTTTATTACTACCGATTACAATTAGTCGGTGTTATCGAAGATCCTAAATTTCTGCAATTACATGAACTAGATAAGTATCTAACGCCAACCAGCTATATTGATTGGCGTTTTTCTGTACATTGGCCGGCACCGATTTTAGACGTGTACGGCAAGCCACTTAAAAATGAAGAGTTATTGCAATTGCTTTATCAGGTCTCGGCTAAAACTGGTTGGCCGTTACTGACCATCAAATCTTCCCGCAAATATTTTTGAACTTTGAGGTATCATCATGAAATTTTTAGACCTATTTTCAGGCATTGGTGGTTTTAGGCTTGGTATGGAACAAGCCGGGCACACCTGTGTTGGCTATTGCGAAATAGATAAATTTTCGCGTAAAAGCTATGAAGCAATCTTTGATACTAAAGGAGAATGGACCGCTCATGACATCACAACAGTTAGAATTGCTGAACTTCCAACCGCAGATATTTGGTGCTTCGGATTTCCATGCCAAGACATCAGCCTTGCTGGAAAATTGCAAGGATTCACCGCAGGCCATCGTTCAAGTCTGTTCTTCACAGTTACAAACCTTATTAAGCAACTACCCGATAACCGCCGACCCACAATTCTATTTATTGAGAACGTTAAAAACCTTCTTAGTATTAACGGCGGACTTGACTTCCTTAGAGTGCAAATTGAATTGGACCAATTGGGGTATGACGTTGAATGGTCAGTTCTCGATTCTGCCACCCTCGTTCCCCAACACCGCGAGCGTCTATTCATTATCGGACATCTTAGAACAAAACGTCAGCGACAAGTATTTCCTATCCCAGACAATGGAACAACGGCTACTAAAGGACTAGCTCAAGTCAATCCAAATGTGACGCATCAATATGAACGAGTTTATGACCCGGATGGTATCGCACCAACTTTGGTCGCCACTTCTGGCATTAGAACAAAGATCATCACGCCACCCCAAAAATCACTCAAGGTATCAGACGCCACTCATCGTGGTTACACTAATGCGCATAGTGGTGATGGCATCAGTCTAACCTATCCCACTAGTCAAACTCGACGCGGCCGCGTTGCTCATAAAAAAGCGCACACTTTACTAACTGATGGCAGTGAAGCAGTCGTTGATCCAGAATTACGCATACGCCGTTTAACGCCACTCGAATACTGGCGTCTGCAAGGTTTTCCTGATGAAGTGTTTTATAAAGCCAAGGACTCTGGCCTATCTGACGCACAACTGTATAAGCAAGCCGGTAATAGTGTGACGGTGCCGATTATCAAAGCTATTGCATCGCGGTTTCAATTATTGAGTGATTAACATAAATAAATCATCTAAGAATGGTCGTGCGTTACCCTGTCAAAAAGCGTGCAATCTATAAAGGAGTTTTCCATAACAATCATAAACTGACTATATTTTCTAAATGAAAGGATGAATTTCTATGAACTTCGGACAAAATCTCTTCAACTGGTTCACTAGCAACGCCCAGTCTTTAGTGCTGATGGCAATTGCCGTGATCGGTGTTTTCTTAGGCTTTAAACGCGAATTTTCTAAACTGATCGGCTTTCTGATCATTGCTTTGATCGCCGTTGGGTTGGTATTTAATACCGCCGGCGTCAAAGATGTGCTATTGAACTTATTCAATCGTGTTGTTGGCGCCTAATTACTGTCAGAAAAGAGGGAGCTAAATGGAAACGGTACGCGTTTTTATCGTCAACTTAGGTTATTACAATCAAGGCAAGACCACAGGTAAATGGTTCACCCCACCGTTATACCCTGATGCCATTGCCGAACAGCTGGAATTGAAAAATGACAGTGAAGAGTACGCGATCCATGATTACGAAGCACCTTTTGAAATTGATCGTTTTGATTCAATAGATGAAATCAATCGTAAGTATGCTGCTTTAGAACGGCTTGAAGAATACGATTTTGGTGCTGACGTTAGTGCCTTGATCGGCGAATGGTTCCGTGATATTGAAGAACTGGCTGAAAACGCTGAGAATATCATTATCTATAAAGGTGTGTCTGACATGGCCGAGCTAGCTCAAGATGCTGTAGAATCTGGTGCCGTTTTCGGTGACCTGCCAGATCAAGTCATTGCCTACCTCGACTTTGAAGCACTGGGTCGTGATATGGAAATTGAAGGTAACTATTTGATTACCAACAGCGCTATTTATGAATACACAAACTAAATTTCTACTCGGGGGCTGATCTAGCAAATGGATCAGTCCTCTTTACCCCAATGAAAGGAGGTCACTTATGAAAAAGATTCGTAGTTACACCAGCATTTGGTCGGTAGAAAAAGTGCTCTATGCGATCAACGATGTTAATCTACCGTTCCCCGTCACGTTTACCCAAATGACTTGGTTCATCGTTGCGTTATTTTTGGTCATGTTACTGGGTGATGTGCCACCGCTGAGTTTTATTGACGGCGCGTTCCTGAAATATCTCGGTATTCCGGCGGCCATTACTTGGGTCATGAGTCAAAAGACTTTTGATAATAAGCGGCCACTAGGCTTTCTACGCTCAGTGATCACTTATTTTACCGCCCAGAAGATCACGTTTGCCGGACGGCCAGTCAAACCCGTTAAAGCCCATGCCCTTGACCATATCACCCACGTAAGGAGGTTCGACCAGTGAAGTTTCCCATAAAATATATCGAAGACAATCTAGTGTTTAATCGTGATGGCGAATGCTTCGCCTATTACGAACTCGTCCCCTATAACTATTCCTTTCTCTCACCTGATCAAAAAGCGGAAGTCCACGAAAATTTCCGTCAGTTGATCTCACAAAACCGTGACGGTAAACTGCATCTCTTACAACTGGCCACGGAATCCAGTATTAATGACACAATGCGCCGTTCCAAGACCACAGTCAAAGGTAATTTAAAAAGTATTGCCGATACGCACATTGACGGTCAGGCCGCCACGTTGATCGACAATATTGGCGATAATCAAGTTGATTATCGTTTTTTTATTGGTTTCAAACTGTTGCTAAATGATCGTGAGCTATCCGCTAAAGGTGTTTGGCATGATATTATGCTTGGCATTCAGGACTTTCTCCACGAATTCAACGAAAAATATACCGGTGATTTCATGGTGATGAATAACAGTGAAGTTGATCGATTTCGTAAAGTCGCCCGGTTTCTCTCCGATAAAGTTAGTCGCCGCTTCAAAATTCGACCGCTGATCAAAGATGATTTTGGTTACTTGTTAGAACATCTTTATGGTATGTCAGGGCAAGATTATGAAGACTACCAATACCACCTGCCACGACAAAAAGATGATCAAGATACGGTGATCAAAAAATATGATTTGATCAAACCGACCCGTTCATTGATCGAACAAAAGCAACGTTACTTGATCATCACTCACGGCTTTACTGAATCCTATGTCACCTATATGGCCTTGTCCGATATTGTGGGTGAATTAGATTTTCCCGGTAGTGAGATTTTCTACTTCCAGCAACAACAATTCGATTTTCCCATTGATACCTCACTAAATGTGGAAATTGTGACCAACAAAAAGGCGCTGACCAAGGTACGCAATAAAAAGAAAGAGCTGAAAGATTTAGATAATCACGCCTATGAATCTAATAATGAAACCACTCGCGGTGTCGCCGATGCCCTTGATTCCGTTGACGACTTGGAAGCTGAGCTTGATCAAACCAAAGACGCCATGTACAAAATTTCCTATGTAATCCGCGTTAGTGGAAAAAGCTATGATGAAATGAAAAAGCGCGCTGATCAAGTTCTTGATTTCTATGATTCGTTGAATATCAAATTGGTTCGGCCTTTCGGCGATATGCTCGGTTTACACAGCGAGTTCATGCCCGCTTCAAAGCGCTACATGAACGATTATATCCAGTACGTCACCAGTGATTTCATTGCTTCATTAGGCTTTGGTGCTACCCAAGCCTTAGGTGAACGTGAGGGTATTTATGTGGGCTACAACGTGGATACCGGCCGTAATGTTTTCATCAAACCTGATCTAGCCGCGCAAGGTTTAAAGGGAACAGTGACCAATGCTCTTTCGGCCGCTTTCCTTGGTTCACTGGGTGGCGGCAAGTCATTTTCCAATAACTTACTCGTTTACTACGCCGTCCTCTATGGCTCGCAAGCTTTAATTCTTGACCCAAAATCGGAACGAACCGACTGGGCAAAAAACTTAGACTTCATGCAAGATGACATCAATATTGTTAATTTAACTAGTGAAGAAGCTAATCGCGGTTTACTCGATCCTTACATCATTCTTAGCAATCCGAAAGATTCCGAAAGTTTAGCGGTGGATACACTCACCTTTTTGACCGGGATCTCTAGCCGTGACGCCGAACGATTTCCTACTTTACGCAAAGCAATTCGCAACGTCACCCTTGATCCGCAACTAGGATTATTGAAAGTGATCACCGAACTGCGCCGCGAAGGGACTCCGATTGCCAACAATATCGCTGATCATATTGAATCGTTCACCGACTATGATTTTGCTGCCTTACTCTTTTCAGATGGTTCCACCCGCCGTTCGATCGCCTTGGACCGCAAAATCAATATCATTCAAATTGCCGACTTGGTCTTACCTGATGCCGACAAAACCCAAGACGAATACATCACCGCGGAAATGTTATCCGTCGCCATGTTGATGATCATCTCGACTTTCGCCATCGACTTTATTCATGCCGATCGTTCGCAATTTAAAATTGTGGATCTCGATGAGGCTTGGGCATTCTTGAACGTCGCACAAGGTAAAGCTCTATCCATGAAGTTGATCCGTGAAGGTCGCTCAATGAACGCTGGCGTTTACCTGGTCACCCAAAATGCCAATGATCTTTTAGACGAAAAGATGAAAAATAATATCGGTATGAAATTTGCCTTTCGCTCGACCGATATCAATGAAATCAAAAACACGCTCACTTTCTTTGGCTTGGATGCCGAAGATGAAAGCAATCAACACCGCTTACGTTCACTAGATAATGGTGAATGCTTATTTCAAGATATTTGGGGTCATGTCGGCGTGTTGCACTTTGATTATATTTTTGAACACCTGTACAAAGCCTTCGACACTCGCCCACCAGCGCAGATAACTGGAGGTGAGTAAATGTCGCCCCGTAAAAAACGACTTTTATTACTGATTGGCCTGGTACTAGTCGTGGTGCTAGTGAGTGCTACTTTGCTCCAAAGCGTCCACGCTGCTGGCTTAGTTGATGAAACTGTCAATAATAAACACGAATTTTCCAAATATCCGGTCAACAACTATCAACTGGACTATTTCGTTGATTCATCATGGGATTGGTTGCCATGGAACTGGGGTGATGGCATTGGCAAGTCAGTCATGTACGCCATTTATGCCATCACCAACTTTCTGTGGTTGATCTCCGTCTACCTTTCCTACGCCACTGGCTACCTGATTCAACAAGCTTATTCATTGGACTTCATCAAAGATACCACCGATGCCATCGGTAAAAATATGCAGCTACTTGCTGGCGTTTCTAAAAACGGCTTTAGCGCTGATGGCTTTTATCCCGGTATGCTTTTGTTACTGGTATTAGTGCTCGGTGTGTATGTCGCCTATACCGGCTTGGTCAAACGCGAATCTTCCAAAGCCATCTCAGCGGTGGTCAATTTTGTGGTGATCTTTATTTTGTCGGCTAGCTTTGTTGCTTACTCACCCGATTATATTGGTAAGATCAATCAATTTTCTGCCGACATGAGTACCTCAGCCTTAAACACGGGGTCTAAAATGATCATGCAAAATAAGCAATCCACCTCAAAAAACGGTGTTGATGCGATCCGCGAAACGTTATTTAACATTCAAGTCAAGCAACCGTGGACGTTATTACAGTTCGGTGATTCCAATATTAAAGAAGTGGGTGAAGACCGCGTCAATAAGCTCGTTAAAACTGATCCGTTCAAAAATAAAGGTAAAGACCGAACAGAGATCGTCAAAGCCGAAATTGAAGATAAAGAAAACGACAATCTATCCGCCGTCAAAACCATTCAACGTCTAGGCGTGACCACCTTTGTCAGTATCTTTGATATCGCGATCACCATCTTTGTCTTCTTTCTAACGGCGATGATGTTATTTAGTCAGATCCTCTTCATCATCTACGCCATTTTCTTGCCGATCAGTTGTCTCTTAGCCATGATTCCGGGCTTTAATGGCCTAATGAAAACGGCGGTTTTACGCCTATTCAATACGATTATGATGCGGGCTGGTGTCACCATCGTCTTAACATTGACATTCTGCCTTTCCACCATGATCTACGGCCTATCGACCACCACCCCATTCTTCCTAGTTGCCTTTCTCCAGATTGTCATCTTTGCCGGTATCTGGATGAAGCTGGGCGATTTAATGGGTATGATGCAGCTTAAAAGTTCTGATTCCCAAGCTGGTGCCAGTCGCCTGCGCCGCAGTGGTAGTCGTTTAATCCGGCAAGTCATGGGTAATGCCGCAATGGGTGGTATGCTCGCCCGCGATTTAAAACCACGATCGCAACCACAGACTGAAACTGATACTGACACAAACGGTAAAGGTAAGCCAAAACGCCCCCAACCAAATAAACGCGATGCCACCAGTAGTAAAATGACCCGCGCCGGTAAAAAAGTCGGTGCCGCATTAGACACCAAAAAGAAAATGGCCGCAACCGCCAAACGGACTAAGGAACAGTTAAAGGACTTACCAACCAATACTAAATACGGCCTACATCAAGGTAAGGCAACCGCAAAAAAAGGCATTGATGATTTCAAAAATGGGTTGAAAAATCAACGTCAAGACAATCAATCAGAACGTGAACTGGCTGCAAAGAAACACCGTGAAGAAATGCAACGACGTAAACTGGTGGTTGATCCACCTAAGAATCCACGACAACCATCTAATTCTGATCCGATCAAGAAAAAGCCGACTGCTTCACCGGTCACGCAATCCAAGCCACGCGATCCAAGTACGACTAAATTAGCCAATCCGAAAGACCCAACCAAAGCGCCAACGCCGCGCACAAGACAATCGTTCACCACAGAACCTAAAGCAGGCACAAAACGGCAATTTAAACCGACAACTGGCAAGCCACTGAATCTCGTTGTTAAACAAAACGCCATGCGCCGTAAATTGCCGACCAAGCCGCGACCAAAGCACAAATGACAAAAAAATGGCTAGCCTTAGCCGTCTTACCGATCATACTCATTAGCTTGTTGTTCTTTTCAGTGGCAATGACGGCTGATGACGATGACAGTGGTGATACGACCGCTTTAGTCGTTGATTCAATGAATCTTTCCGCAGAAGTACTCAAATACAAAAGCACCGTTGAAAAGTATTGTAAGGAGTTTGGTATTCCTGATCAAGTAACGGTGATCCTTGCGATTATGCAAGTTGAATCTGGCGGTAAAGGCAGCGATGTGATGCAATCTAGCGAATCGCTGGGTCAAGCGCCTGGTAGTTTATCGCCGGATGCTTCGATCAAACAAGGAGTGAAATACTTTGCCAGTTTGATCAAGTCCATGAAAGCAACCAAAACCGATTTAAATACGGCCATTCAAAGTTACAACTTCGGTGGCGCGTTTATTAATTACGTGGCTACTCATGGCAAGAAATATTCGCTACAAATAGCCAGTGATTTCGCCAAAGAAAAAGCTGGTGGCAAAAAAGTCACTTACACCAATCCAGTCTCTGATGAAGGCTGGCGCTACGCCTATGGCAATATGTTCTACGTGAGTTTAGTCAGCCAGTATCTTAGCCCGACTGTAGCTAATTTTAGCGATAAAACGGTTAAAGCAATTATGACCGAAGCCCTTAAATATCAAGGCACACCCTACGTTTTTGGTGGCTCTACCCCGACCACTGGGTTTGATTGTTCTGGGCTAACTAGTTGGGCCTATGCAAAAGCTGGCATTAAACTTCCGCGTACCGCCCAAGCGCAATATGACGCAACGCAACACATCAGCATCAAAAGTGCGAAAGCCGGTGACTTAGTCTTTTTCAAAGGCACTTACGCCACTTCCGATTACATTACCCACGTTGGCATTTATGTCGGTAATATGCGTATGTACAATGCCGGCGATCCACTTGGTTACGCGAATCTAAATACAGCTTACTGGCAAGTACACCTTGTCGGGGCTGGTCGGATCAAGAAATGAGGTGATTTTCCTGACTAGTTTAAATGAAGATGGTTTTAGCTATGATCACTGGATGGACCTGTTGACCAATGCCATCGACCACACCTTAGTAGAAAGTCGGATCGACTTGAACTACGGCGACAATCGCCTGTTACGTAACAAACAACTCGATCACGCTTCGACCGAATGGGAACGCATCAAGTTTTTTGAACAACATGAACCTAACGTTGATGACTTGGTCAAAACAATTGATTACTTTGTCGCTGAATTACCACAATTTGAATATGGTAAACGCCGTGAATTTCGCTTGGCTCTGGAACATGAACAAAATGTCAAAGCTTGGTTAGGCAACACTAAGTTTCGTGAAGCCGACCGCCAATACATTTTGGATCGAGAATTACACCTTGCCGAAGAATTTTTCACCAGTGACGACAAATATGATATTTATAGTGATTTAGACTATCGCGGCTACACCCAAGTCCGTCTACGCCAGTTATTTGACCGCTTTCGCAATGACTATCCCGAATTTTATCAGTGTTATGAACTGGACCACAACCATCAAAAAAATAATCACCTTGCCATCTTGCAACAAAATAGTGTGGCTAATCTCGCCACTAAACTTAAATGGTAAATCTGATCCACAAGGAGGAACACGACATGGCCCGTCAAGATTATGAAGACTACGACTATGATTACGATGACTACGAAGATCCCCGTGATCATCGCTATACGGAACACCCGCGACCACGATATCATGAAGATTACGAAGATCGGCCACCGCAGCGAATACAAGAACGGGACGACCGCAACTATCGCCGACCACCGAATGAATCGCGATGAGCGTTACCCACCTCATGACTATGAGCAACGTGAACCACGACCACCCTATGATCGAGAAACTGAACGCGACCCACGGTATGAATACAACGAACGTCCGGCCAAGCATCAAGTCGCTTCACATAAGAAAGCCCGTCCCAAGCGCCCGCGTAAAAAAATCAAACGACAACGGCCACCAAAACGCCAACCGAAACCGGCGAAAGAAAAAAAGCCCCGCAAGTTAAAGCAACCTCGCGTTGGCATTCGACGAAAAACGACTTGGTTCTGTTGGTTGATCTTGATCGCTAGTGTTAGTTTTGGCGTCTACAAGAATTTCACCGCGATCAATAAACACACGGTACATGAACGTGAAGTAGTGAAAGTTAAGCTGACTGATACCAATGCGATTGAAGCATTCGTCACCGACTTCGCCAAAGTCTATTATACGTGGGAACCTAACCATGAGAAATTAGAAACCCGCCAAAAGGACCTTAGTAAATTCATGCTAAATGGATTGATAACCTTGAATGCCGATGCGCTACGTTCTGATATTCCGACCACTTCCACCGTGTCTGATATTCGGATTTGGAAAGTTGAAGCTAAGAAGAATCAAGTCAATAAAGTGTTATTCACAGTTAATCAGCAGATCAAAAATAGTCAAAAAGAAGATGCCCCCAAAGCAATCGAGTCCACCTACTCATTGAACGTTATGAAGAATAAAGATGGCGATATGATAATTGTCACTAACCCAACGATCGCGGCAGCCCCAACTAAAGCTAAAGCAACTGAAAAACAACTTCAGACTGATAGCTCGATTGATGCCGAAACCACTAGCAGCATTACTAAGTTTCTAACCACTTTCTTCACCCTTTATCCAAGCGGCACCGCCAATGAATTGAAATATTATGTCGATGGCGGAACGAAACCACTAAATAAAGACTACCGTTTTGCGGAATTGGTCAATCCCACCTTCCATCGTCAAGGCGACAACATTCGAGTTGACGCGACCGTCAAGTTCCTCGATAGTGAAACCGATATGACCCAATATTCACAATACTCCCTTATTTTAGAAAAGACAGGTACAAACTGGACCATTAAGTCTGGTCTGTAGGAAACAAAAACACGACACTCATTTGAATGTCGTGTATACATAAGATAATTTAATGTTATTAGAATGTGTCTTAAAAGCCAATAAACCTATTCCATTACTGAGATTTCAACGCTTTTGAATTTGAAGACACAACCTAGACACAATTTTTTCTGACCACTGATAATTTATATCATCAATTACTATTTCAACACACATTAAAATTAGTCGGCAACGACAACCATTGATTTAATCGTTTTACGTTCCTGCATATCTTGGTATGCTTGGTTGATGTTATCCAAGCTATATGTTTCGGTGAAAACTCGGCCAGGGTTAATTTCGCCATCCAGAACGGCTTTAAGCAATAGTTGCTTATCGTAAGTCGTCACTGAAGCAGAACCACCAGCTACCGAAATGTTTTGTGCAAAGGTTGATCCTAAGGCATGGTTATTATAGTGTGGTACACCAACATAACCAATCCGGCCACCGTTGTGGAGTACGCCTAGTGCCTGATCAATGGCAGATTCTGTACCCACACATTCAAGTGCAGCATCAGCGCCACCACCAAGAATCTCACGAACTTTAGCAATTCCTTCTTCACCACGTTCAGCGACAACAGCGGTAGCACCCGACTGCAACGCCATCTGCTGACGATCTTCATGACGACTCATCAGTACAATCTGTGAGGCACCACGCAGTTTTGCAGCAATCACCGCACACTGACCAACGGCACCATCACCAATGACAACGACTTTATCACCCTTTTGAACATTAGCACAACGCGCCGCATGGTAACCGGTTGGCATCACATCCGCTAAGGTTGTAAGCGATTTGATCATTCCTTCTGTATAGTCACCAGGCTGTCCAGGAACCTTAACCAACGCCCAGTTGGCATACTGGAAACGAATATATTCTGATTGGAAACCATTAGACCAGTTGGTTGCACCTTGATGACGATCGCAAGTTCCGTCAAATCCGGCACGACAGGCATCGCATTCACCACAACCGTGAGTAAATGGTGCAATTACAAAGTCACCGGGCTTTACTGTTGTAATAGCCGAACCGATTTCTTCAACGATCCCGATGGCTTCATGCCCATCGTTTGTAGAATGGGGTTGCTTATTATCACCATGCGCATAAGCCCACAGATCAGAGCCACAAACACAGGCGCGTACAACTTTGATAATCACATCATCATCAGCTTGTAGACTTGGTTTGTCAATATCTTGAACAGTAACTAAACCAGCCTTTTCAAAAATTGCAGATTTCATAATTTCCATACCCAGAACGTCGAATAAACATTAATCCCAATTATACGGCGTTCAATTCCTTTCAAATTTGATAGATTAACCTAATACCTAATTTAACACAAAATTTGTCAATAACGTATCTATTCATGATTTTATATCTCATCAACTGAATACAAACGAACTTTATTGTGCATACCTACATCCAGCTCGGCTTGTCGCCGTCAGTATTGGGCTTGTTCAAACCAACACTTTCGTTGCGGTGCGTATCTGGCTGTGTCAAAACGTTGAAAACAAAGTCAGCGACACTTTTACGGGAAACTTCGGTGCCCTTAAATAGTTCATCAACTTGAGTGGTTTCATAATCTACTTCATCATTATTAGTCAACCAAGCTGGGCGAACTTCTGTGTAGGTCAATCCTGAATCCGCCACTAATTTAGCAGCAGCACGGAACCCAGGTAAATAATCGTAAATTGCTTGTTCATTCCATTCGCCATATTTACCAGGAACTTCGTGATGAGCACCCAATGAACTAATATAGACCAACCGCTGCTTTCCTGTCTGGTGCATAGCTTTGATCACACTTTCAATTTGTTCAGCCAGGTTAACACCCCCTAAGTTGGAATAAACTACATCAGCCGGTGCCATAGATACGATCAATTGATCCGTTGCTAGAACATCCCCATCAACTAGTTGCACTCGTGGATTATCCTGGTATTGCTTCAAGCGTTCCGCCTTACGCAAAAAAAGGATTAATTCATTATCCGTTTCTTTTAACAATTTTTCGGTCACTAATTGGGCCATGGCGCCATAAGCACCAACGATCATAATTTTAGTCAATTGATTGCCTCCTATAATTTAAGCTAAATTCTGACTGAAGAATTCTCGTAGTCGATCAAAAGGAATCATGTCTTTGCGATCATACAAGTCAACGTGATTCGCACCAGGCACTACGATCAACTCTTTAGGTTCCGCCGCCGCTTGATAGACATCTTCGGACCAATACAATGAGTGCGCTTTTTCGCCGGCGATCAAAAGCACTGGCCGCGGTGAAATTGCTTTAATATTCGTCATCAGCGGAAAACTAAAGAACGATTGCGGTGTCGTTGCCGTCCACGCTGAAGTTGAATTGATCGAGCGCGGATGGTAGCCACGTTTGGTTTTATAATAGTCATAGAAAACCTTCAAGATTGGATTAGGATTTTCCGGTAATTCATCCGGTAAACCATGGGAATCAGTCAGCGGTTCATCATTTTCATCAAATAAGATTTCGTGGGGGCCAGTTTCATACTGCCCAGCCGCCGCATCTTGCCAACGCCGTTCGCCAAGATAATTACGAATCTTTAGTTTTTCTGCATCCGTATAACTATCGCGATAGCCTTGACTAATACTGCGCGACATATCGTACATTGAAGCTGTCGCTACCGCTTTGATTCGCGTGTCGGTCGCCGCTGCCGTTAGCGCCATGCCGCTTAAGCCGCAAATTGCCTGGGCTCCGATGCGCTCGCGGTCAACATACGGCAATAAACCAAGGAAATCGACGGCGGCACTATAGTCTTCGGTGAACATTTCCGGTGAAGCAACATTTCTGACTGCCCCGCCACTTTCACCGGTGTAAGATGGATCAAACGCGATCGCAACAAAGCCCCAGCGCGCAAATTCTTGCGCATAAAGACCTGATGACTGTTCCTTGACCGCACCAAAAGGACCGCTGACCACGATTGCCGCTGATTTTTTAGTCGCGTAACCGACGGGCAAATAGAGATCACCAACAATATCGATGCCAAAACGATTTTTAAAGGTCGCTTTTTTAACTTCGATTTCCGGATAAATCTCAAAAATACGGGTATCGTCTTTAAAATCACTAATTTCCATAATTGCCTCCTAGAAAACGTTTTACTAAAGCATAAAACTGACTATCGCATTAACGCAACTTATTTGTCCTGGACTGGGGTCACGCGCACCGTCGCGCTGATTGGCCCAGTAGCTAACATCGGCGGTAAATACGGACTGCCCTGGTATTTAGCTTGATACGCAGCATCGATCTGCTGATTCAAGGCTGCATCAGCAGCGGCTGCGGCAAATTGAACTTGGTAATCCTGACCGGCTAGTGAAATTTTGCCGGCTTGTTGCCTGATCGCGGCCTGATACCACCGTGAGCGTTGCCCATTCCAAGCACGAATATAGAGTTGATCGGCGACCACCACTGACCAGATCCAAGTCGGTGTGCCATAGGTTTTACCATCCGCATAATATGGTGAAACGTGAAAATCATCGGCCGTTTTAAAAGCGGCTAATTGCTGCGCTGTCCATCCTGTCATCAAATGACCTCCCTACTGCATATCTTTTTCCCATTCACGAATCGTCGCAACGCCAGTTTTGGCGGCTAATGCTTCCAGCGCCGTCACTTCGGCTGCCGTTAACTCGATGTTAGCTGCATTAGCCGCATCTTCAACGTGCTTAACTTTAGTCACACCCACGATCGGTACGGTGCCTTTACTAATTGCCCAAGCCGTAGCAATTTGGGCGACTGTTGCGCCATGTGCTGTCGCTACAGTCCGCATTTCAGCGATCAAATCACCTAATTCAGCTAATTGACCATTATACGACTGTGCACGGGCACTACCAGCTGGAAATGGATGTGCGGCATCATATTTACCGGAAAGCGCGCCTTGTTCTAACACCATGTATGAGAAGAACGTGATATCGTTTTCACGGCAATAATCGATGATCCCAGCATTTTCCGAAGAACGATTTAACAAACTTAAATGGTTCTGGACCGCGGCTAATTTTAAGCCCGCCGCTTCTAGAATGCTTTGCGCCTGTTTGATCTCAGCTAAATTATGATTGGAAACGCCAATATATTTGACTTGACCACTTTTAGCTAACGGTACTAACTGTGGCGTCCAACGCTGCACATCGGCAGGGTTATGGATCCAATAAATATCCGCATAATCAGTGCCCAACCGTTCCATACTAGCCGTAAACATATGGGTTGCGGCTTCAGCGGTGCCATCAGCGATCTGTGGGGTAAATTTCGTTGATAATAATAGCTCACGCCGCTCAGTGCCGCGAGCGAGATCACCTAAGATCTTTTCCGAAGCACCCATGCCGTAAACCGCTGCGGTATCCCATAAATTTAGCCCTTCCTGCAAGGCTTTTTCAAAAACCGGCTTAAAATCGGCTTCCGTATAATCATTGCCAAAATAACCATTACCGTCAGTGGCGTCGCCCCAGGCCCATGCGCCCATAGCGATTTTTGGCATTTTTAATTCAGTTTGCATTGTTGTCATTTTGATTGCTCCTTATTTTAGAGTATGTTTGAAAAAGTGGAAAAAGCTGCTTTTTCAAACACGTTTAGGCTAAATTAGCGGTAAAAACTAATCTAGCAAATTTTCCAAAGCCTATTTAGCTTGATAATCAGTGATATTCGCCGCAATTTTCAGCGCGGTAAATTCATTGACCGCATAATTGGCCAAATCTGGATAGTAGGCATCTTCAGCCAAAATACGATCCAATTCAGCCCGATCCGCTGCTTGCGCCACGATCACACCTGCCCGTTGATACGTTTGCGATGGCCCTAGCAATAAGAAATTACCTTGGTCAAAATAGCGCTGGAACCATGCTTGGTGTTGCGCCAAATGGGCTGCTGCTTCTGGTGCCGTTACGGCTTCTTTGATCGTCACATTGATTAAATACATCCCTGATACCTCCTAAAATGATTCATCTTTATCCTGTAGTTCTTGTTTCTTCTTATTGTCCGCCGCAATTTCGGCTGCGATTTGATATTCTTCAAAATAACTTTTATTGGCTTTGATCGCCCCACTTTTATACAAGGAAATTTTATGCCGCAAACGATCGATCGACCGTTGCAAACTGGCTTGTTGCGCCACTAATTCCTGTTCTTGCTCTTCCAACAGCGCTTGCCGTGCCGCTAGGGTACTATCACCAGTACGGACCATTTCCGCGTAATCATACAGTGCCTCGACCGGCACGCCGGAATGCCGTAAACAGACGATCATTTCGATCCAACCTTGAATACCGTCATCATAGTATCGATTGCCATTTTTTTGGCGTGGTACTGGCGGCAGTAAGCCGATGCGCTCATAGTAACGTACCGTATTGGCATTAATACCATATTTTTCACTCACTTGTGTGATCGTTAAACGACTCAATTGCTGACCTCCTCACATTTCTCCATCAGTATATTGGTTTGAGTGAACTACAAGTCAAGCCCTTTGTTCAATTTTTTAATTTCAATAAACTTAGTTTAAAATCAAAAGCAATAAATAACCAATACTTATGCTTTATGATCAGCTATAACTATTATGCATTGATCAATTCAGTAAAACGCAAAAAATCGGGCAATACCGTTTTACGGCGCTGCTCGATTCTCTTATTAATTTGCCATTAACATAATGCGATCGAACCACCGTGTCGGTAATATCGTATGCAAGCAGACCATTGATTTAGCCACCATCCCCGGTAAGTAGCGCGTTTTCGGCCGTGGACTGTTGACTGCTTTGGCAACAGTCTTGGCGATCGTACTAGGATCTGCGACCATCATTGGATTGTTAAACTGCTTGCGTAAAGCAGTCACTGATTTTTTAGTTTGCGCCGCGTAAGCCGTGCCCTGGCCAGCTTTTTCCAAATGGTCCGCCGCGATGCCGCCCCATTCAGACTTGATACCACCTGGTTCAATGATCGATACATTGATGCCGAAATCCTTTAATTCCAAACGTAAGGCATCGCTTAGCGCTTCGACGGCGTATTTACTGGCATGATACCAATCACCAAAATGGCTAGTGACGCGGCCGCCAACGGAAGAAATGTTGATGATCAAGCCGGAATGCTGTTGCCGCATCGTTGGTAATACCGCTTTGGTCACACTGGCCACACCAAAAACATTGACGTCAAATTGGTATTTAGCTTCATTCAGTGGGACCACTTCTACCGGCCCATAGGAACCATAACCGGCATTATTGATCAACACATCGATACGGCCAGCTTGGTCGATCACCTGCTTGACTGCAGCTTGGACTGACGCTTCATCGGTGACGTCCATCGATACCGGTATGGCGCCGAATTTCTTGATCGCCGCTAACTTTTCGGCGCGCCGGGCAGCACCGTAAACTTGATTGCCTTGTTGAGCCAATAATTTAGCCGTGGTATAGCCGATGCCACTGCTGGCACCCGTGATCAGAATAACTTTCATTGCGTATCGCCACCTCTTTGAATAACTCCATTATATGAAGTATGATTGCAAAAAGGCATAGCTTAGCGTGCCAGTTTATTGACAATTTATGCCAAAAATTACTAAAGAAGCGACCACCGGTTAGCGTGATCGCTAAATTTATGCCCGATGTTGCTGCTCTAATTCCTTCAAATGATCCATCAGCGCCTTATTCTGCGGATCAGCGTAAAAATCGATCTTAGTCTCAATTAATTCCAAGTTGGCCTGTAAGTCGGCGATCTGCTGTAATACAGCTTGCTTGTGTTGGCGCAACATGGCTTGCCGCGCCGCTCCGGTGTCGCTACCTTGGCGCGCTAAGTCACTGTAAGCTTTGATGTCTTTCAACGCCATCCCAGTATTTTTCAAGCAACAAACTAGGCGCAGCCAATCCACATCGACCTCATCAAATTGGCGGTTACCCGCTTGATTACGGCGGACAAACGGCAAAATACCTGCTTTATCATAGTAACGGATCGTGTAAGCCGACAAACCAAATTTGGCGGCAACTTCAGTGATCGTATAAGTCATTTAAAAAAGTCCTTTCAATTGCTTGACTTAGAGTTAACTCTAAGTGATAAACTCATTTTAACCTGAAGTACCCATTCAGTCAAAAACCAAAAAAGAAGGTCTGTTAAATGACAAACAAAATTGCTCTGGTTACCGGTGGTAGTCGTGGCCTTGGCCGCAGCACTGCATTCGCTCTCGCCCAAAAAGGTTTAGCCGTCGTGATCACTTATCATTCTCAACAAGAACAAGCTGCCGCAGTTGTGGCCCAAATCGAGCAAAATGGTGGTCAAGCCGCTGCCTTACAACTGGATACCGGCGTCACCGCCTCGTTCGCCGCTTTTGCCGAACAACTAACTGCCGTTTTAACTGAAAAATGGCAGCGTCAAAACTTTGATTTTCTCGTCAACAACGCCGGTTTTGGTTTAGAAGCAGGCTTTGCTGAAACCACCGAAGCCCAATTTGATAGCTTAATGAACGTTCATTTCAAAGGTGTTTACTTCCTAACGCAAACTTTATTACCACTACTGGCCGATCAAGGCGGTATCGTCAACGTATCCTCCGGCTTGACTCGTTTCACCACCCCCGGTGGCAGTGCTTACGCCGCAATGAAAGGCGCAATCGAAGTTCTCAGCCGCTATTTGGCTAAAGAACTCGGCCCACGGGGTATTCGGGTCAACACCGTAGCCCCAGGGTTAATGGCAACTGACTTTGGCGGTGGCGCCGCTAAAGACAACGATCAACTCCGTGGCTTTATCGGTAGCGCAACTACCCTAGGCCGAATCGGTGAAGCTGAAGACGTCAGTGGTGTGATCGCCGCACTTTGTACCGACGAGCTTAAATGGGTCGACGCCCAACGGATCGAAGCTTCCGGCGGTATGTTTTTATAGGTACTAAAAAAGACCAGCAGATGCTGGCCTTTTTTAGTGCCCTGAGCTCAACTGATTGCCGCCCGATACTCAGTGATCGTTTGCCCGGTCCAATTTTTAAACGCCCGTGAAAATGATGCTTGATCCTTATAACCAACTAAACACGAAATCTCTTCAGTAGCTAATTCGTTAGCGTTAAGGTAATTGACTGCCAACAAGCGCTGTACTTTTTGCACCAATTGCGCGTACGTCGTATTTTGCTCACTCAATTTGCGTTGCATCGTGCGCACGCTGACCCCTAGTGAATGTGCCACCGACTCACGAGAAAAATGATCACTGGGAATCGCTGAAAATAGGGCCTTTTCCACATGATTGATGAAGGAATTTTCCGCGTTAAGTTGCGCTAAACGCTTCTTTAATTCCGGCTCCAAGTAGTCCCACATCACATTATTCTGAGTCACAAACGGCCGCAACACGTCGGCTTTGTTAAAGGTGACCACATTGGTGGCCGCCAGCTGTGGTTGTACACCCACAAAATCGACTAATTTAGGACTATATGCATACGGCGCCGTAACCGCCACAGGCTTGATTGGTTCACCGGTGCCGGTGCGGATCAAACTGATCAACGCCATTTGCTCGTTCAATAGCGTAAACCGCGCCATTTGTGAACCGGGCAGATCAAAACTTAAATGCAACGAAAGCGTCGTCGCTTGTTCTGTGATCGTGATCACCAACGGACAGATCAATTTTTTATACACCGCAAAGCGCTGAAAACAAGTTAAGGCATTTTGCGCACACAAAGCCACAAAAAAAGGTGGCATAAACGCTTTATAGTTTTCGACTTGACTGAACGCTAATAATTGATCATCGGTGATCTCGCTGTCCAATTCGAACAAAAATTTATTGTAGTCCGCTGGTGATAATTGTAGTTCTTCCCGCCATAAAACGTTGGGAATCGCCGCTTTTTGCAAAATATCATCTAGCGACAAGCCGATACCCTTAACAAAATCCTGAAATTGCTTGCTAATTGCGATTTTCACTTGATCATTCCTTCTTTAAACACCCTTACTTAAAAGTCGGATAGCGTTCACCAATCATTTCTTCACTTTGCGTCCATAATGAACGCGCAATATCTTTGTCGTAAGCCAGTTTATGTGCCTTGGCAATTTTACGTTTGTAATAATACTCACCAGGTTGCCAATCCTTGCCCGGGGTGGTCGTGGCCAACCAGATTGCTGTATCGGCGCCCTTTTCTGGCGGGATCATCCCCATTAATTTTTGAACAAAGGTGTGGTACATCACGTGCATCATCCCAGGTGATTCAGCACCAAAATTAGTTACCACGTTGCCGGGATGAAAGGCCACCATCGAAACCCCTTTTTGGCCATAACGACGATTAAACTCTTTGGCAAATAAAATAACTTCCAATTTAGCGTTGCCGTACGCCCGCGTCCGACTATATTTAGTTTCCAAATTCAGATCATTAATGTCAAGTTTACTCAAGCCACTATTACCGATGCTGGACGTATTAATGATCGTTGCCTGGCTAGCAATCAAGGTATCCAGCAAAATATCCGTCAATAAAAAGTGGGCCAAATAATTGATCTGAAACGTCTTTTCAAAACCATCAACGGTGACTTCACGCTTGCCATAAACGCCCCCAGCGTTATTGAATAGCACATCGATCTGCGGATATTTTGCGTGCAACTGATTACCCAACGCCCGCACTTCAGCAAGCTTGGTGAAATCCGCAATGTAGTAAGGCACCTTTAATGCCGTCCCTACTGCTTTCGTTTTTTGCGGTGAGCGACCAACGATCACCACTTGTGCGCCCTGTTCCTTCAATAACCGCGCGGCTGCTTTACCGATCCCATCACTACCACCAGTAATGATCACTGTTTTTTCTGTCATAAGCTCCCTGCTTTCTTGATCAGTTTAAGTTCATTATACCTAACCAAGCGAGCAAATGTAATAGCTTTAGGTGCCAAACCTTTTGCATTCTGTGCCAAACAACCCATTTAAGCGTCACTTACGCCATATTCAGCAACCAACCGGATACACCGATCGTGAATAGCACCAAGTCGGCAACGACCAAGCCTACCATTAACGGCAATGCTAGCAACACCAACAGTACAAGTGCACCCAATGGAAATAATAGCGCCGTCTGCCACCGCAACGGTGCTGGATTAAACACCCGCATCCTTAACATCACGAACAAGATGCACAACAACAAAATCGTCACGATCAAATAACCACTATAGAAAACGCGCTCAGGTTCTTCAAACAACTGGGCAATAAAAAATGATTGCAAGGTCAAACAGGCAATGAAGAAACGGTGCAGCCCACGAAAAAACGACAATGGTCCATACGACTGCGCCTCGATCCGTAGCTGTTCCATGAAGGTATAATAAACCGACCACATGCCGATCACACTGAGCAACAATAACAAAAACAACCCATAGTCTGCCAATTGATGAATATGCTCACCATGTTCAATCAAACCAGCTAACGATTCACCAAGTACGATCATCGTGAATAACCCGTACCGCTCCATGATCGCTGGCGTGATCGTAAACGGAATTCCGCGCTGTTTAAATTCTGTGGTGAAATTATTGCGCTCGCCCATCACCGTACTAATAAAAATCACTAAAGCGATAAAAATCAGCAACCGCTGCACCGTTAAACTAGGTATAAAAATACTACCAACAAAAATCAGCTCTCCAACGGTATAGGCAATCAAAAACGGTTTGGTCGTGATACCATGCGCTGGATCAGCAACCATCGTCGAAAAAAATAAATACATGTAGATCAACTGATTAAACGTATAAGCAATAATAAAACCAGTATAGTGCCCCGCAAAATAAGCCGGTGTGAAAGCCGCCGTAAAACTGATCGCAACAATTTGTAACAACGCAAAAAAAGTGTTACGTAGGTTATTTTCACCATGCAGATCAAAAAATAGCACCATATTAGTCCAAGTATTAAAAATAAAGAGAAACAGAATCCAAAACGAAATGAACCCATCCAGACTAAAATGCGTACTCAAATTTTCCACAAAGCCGTGAATGATGACCACATAAACTAAGTCAGAAAAAAGCTCTAGCCAAGATATTTTGCGATTCTGAATCATATCAGTGATCATTCGGGGCGTGCCCCACCAAGAATTTTTCATAAGTAAATTACTCCTGTTAGTATATCCATTTTAATTAAATTTATTATACCTGACAGATTTAGTCAAAAATAGCTTACTTTAACAAAAACTTTTTTCGGTATCTTTTTTAACATTTTACATTTATTTACCTCAGACATTGTTAAATTAGATCATTTTAATACTATTATTATTTTTTATTTGTAGGCAAAAATTGAAAGCCTATTAACCCCATCTAATGCCAATGCTCAAAATATTTTATTTTATTGACAAAATACGGTTTCATTATTATCTATTTTCTTGTATTTGTTTGGTAAAAGGAGGAATTGTTGTGTCTGATCAAGATGTCAAACAAGCATTTTCACATTATGCCAAGCTGTCACTCGTGAATAGGACCCGTTCACTCTATTCTCAGGAGCAACATCAGGTCCCTAAAGTACCACTAAACGAGGAAACAGTTGAGTACCCGATCGATGAAGGACCACCAATTATTAAACTACTTACAGCAGACCAAGCTGTTCACTTTGAGGAATACCTCATTAACGAACGCTTGATCATTGCAATAGCCAGATTAACCGATGCTCAAAAGAAATTGCTTTATTATAAATACATCGAACAACTTTCAGATAAAACAATCGGCCAGATCCTCCATGTCAGCAGTCAAGCGATTTCTAAACAGCATCGCAAGGTGTTAAGCAAAATCGGTTCTACGTTCTTCGACTAGTTTAACCATCAGGATTCGATCTCCTCCATCTCTCCCAGAATTAGACGACCCAAATCTAACTCTAGGAGAGCGAATTGCAATGAATTATACCGAAACGATTTACGCAGCTCAGCATGGTGATCCATCTGCCATGACACAGCTGATAAAGGAATTTCAGCCATTAATTATTAGCATCACTTGTCGAGGGCATTCAAATTTTGACGAGGATCGTTACCAGATACTAACCGAACAATTCATTCGCACAGTCTACAAATTCAATTTAGAACGATATTTGTAGGCAAGTCAGAAGGCAAATTAATCTTTTTTTGATTAATTTGCTTTTTTGGTTTCATTTCTCACCCTTTATTTGTATGTACGCGTGGTGCTAGTTCGTCATAAAATCAAAAAAGCCTAAATTGTATACCAATATCGTCAATTCAATCTTTAATTGAAAACCAAATAGACTACGGGTG